>DAIMCP010000025.1:0-64426 GCA_036726305.1 Pyrinomonadaceae bacterium
ACGAGAGCTGTTAGGGTTGCGCGAAAAATCCGACTGAAGTCGGTACTATTCTAGTTTGCTCGCAAGAAGCGGATAGATTCATTGTGATAAGTGCTTTACGATCGCCGCCTGATTACGGATACTGGAGGACGAGCCATTGAAATCTGCACAGGCAACACAAATGAAGAGCGCACTAATGAATGAAGAGGCACTTTGGGAAGCGGTACTGGCAAAGGACGCACAGCGAGATGGTGAGTTCGTCTTCGCAGTTAGTTCGACCGGCGTTTATTGCCGGCCGTCCTGCCCGTCGCGTCGCCCACGGCGTGACCGCGTCACGTTCTTTGCCGGGTCTGGAGCAGCCGCAGGCCGGGTTCAGGGCTTGTTTGCGTTGTCACCCAGGACAGGCACCGGGAGACGATCCGAGGGTCGCATTGGTGCGCCGTGCCTGTACACTGATTGCCGGGGCGGATGAGGGCCTGAAACTGGCAGACCTTAGTGCTCAGCTCGGTATCAGCTCGTTCTATTTGCAGCGCACTTTCAAAAAAATTACCGGTATTTCTCCCCGTCAGTACGCCGAGAGTTGCCGCGCCGAAAAGTTCAAAGGAAGTGTTCGCGAAGGCCAGCCCATCACGAGTGCCATGTACGAAGCTGGTTATGGTTCCAGCAGTCGCCTCTACGAACGTTCGAACGCGGAGCTGGGCATGACGCCTGCTACCTATAGCCGCCGTGGTTTCGGCGCAGCCATCAACTATGCAGTGGCGCAATGTGACCTTGGTTATCTGCTGGTAGCGGCGACGGCAAAGGGGATTTGCGCCGTCAGGCTGGGCTCGTCAGAAATTGAGCTTGAGAATGATCTGCGCGGTGAATTCTCAGCCGCCAGCGTGCAGCACGATGAAGGGCACTTGCGCGCCTGGGTGGATCAGATCCTCGAGCATCTCAGTGGCCGGCGTCCCCACCTCAAATTGCCGCTGGATGTGCAGGCAACTGCATTTCAGCGACAAGTCTGGGAAGCCCTGCAAGCGATTCCGTATGGCAGCACCCGTTCCTATGCCGAGGTTGCCCGGGCCATTGGACGTCCCACCGCCGTGCGGGCGGTCGCGCGCGCCTGTGCCACAAATCCCGTAGCCCTTGTCGTGCCTTGCCATCGCGTGATCGCGAGCAATCAGAGCTTAAGCGGGTACCGCTGGGGACTGGAACGAAAGAAGCGACTCCTGGACGCGGAAAAATCCAGGAAGCCCGTGAAGGCTTAAAAAAAACTCGTGAAAGTACCGAAGCTTTGATCCCGAAGCCGGCCCATCAGAAACAAGCCGAGACTGAAGGTCCTACTCCACTGTTACGGACTTAGCCAGATTCCTTGGCTGATCAACATCGCAGCCGCGGCGGACGGCGATGTGATAAGCAAGCAACTGCAGCGGAATGATCGATAGGATGGGTGAGAGTAGGTCGCTGGCCGCAGGGATCTCGATCACATGATCCGAAACGGCCGAAGACATGGTGTCACCTTCAGTGAGAATTGAGATGACGATGCCTTCGCGGGCTTTGACTTCAACTATGTTCGAATGTGTTTTCTCATAGCGCAGCTCTGAGGCGTGATTGCCGGCCTCGCGCGTGTTGACGAACAGCACCGGCAAACGTTCGTCGATAAGCGCGTTGGGTCCGTGCTTCATTTCGCCGGCCGGATACCCTTCGGCATGGATGTAGGAGATCTCCTTCAGCTTTAGCGCCCCTTCGAGGGCCACGGGGAAATTGATGCCGCGTCCGAGATAGAGGAAATCAGTGGCGCGAAAGAACTCTTTCGCCAACTCTTCCATTTCGTCGGATTCGTTCAGCAGGTGTTCCAATTTGAGCGGTAGTTCGGCGAGTTGCTGCGCGTGCTGTTTAGCCTCGGCCACCGACAACGTCCCACGCAGCTCGCCGAGAAATAAACCAAGCAGGTAGAGCGCAATCATCTGGGAGGTAAATGCTTTGGTGGAAGCGACGCCAATCTCCGGACCGGCATGGGTCAGGATAGTGCCGTCGGCTTCGCGCACAATCATCGAGCCCTGCACGTTGCAGATGGCCAGCCCTTTGGCGCCCCGCTCCCGCGCTTCACGCAAAGCGGCAATGGTGTCGGCTGTTTCGCCTGATTGCGAAATCACCAGCAGCAAAGTGTTTTCGTCGAGCACCGGATTGCGGTAACGAAACTCCGAAGCATAGTCCACTTCCACCGGTATCCGGGCAAGTTGCTCGATCATGTACTTGCCGGCCAATCCGGCATGCCAGGACGTGCCACAGGCAGCGATCTTGATCGCTGTGAAACGCTTAAAGTCGGCTTCGCTGATGTTATCCATCTGATCGAGGAAGACGCGGCCCGTATCAAGGGAAAGCCGGCCCTGAACCGTGTCGCGAACAGCGCGTGGCTGCTCGTAGATTTCCTTCAGCATGAAATGCTTGAAGCCGCCTTTTTCAGCCATGATCGGGTCCCAGGTGATGCGCTGGATGGCCGGCTCCACCGAGTTACCGGCGAAGTCGCTGACCCGGACTGCGTCGCGCGTAAGAACTGCCATCTCGCCATCACCCAGGAAGAAAACGTCGCGAGTGTGTTGCAGGATGGGAGGAATATCCGAAGCGACAAAAAATTCACCGTCCCCGAGGCCGATCACCACTGGAGGACCCTGGCGCAAGGCAATGATGGTATCTGGTTCGTCGGCGCTAATTATCGAAAGAGCAAAAATGCCACGCAGTTCGCGAGCTGTTTCGCGAACGGCCTTTTCGAAGCTATCACCATGTCTCAGGTATTCTTCGATCAAGTGCGCAATGATTTCAGTATCGGTCTCAGTAACGAAACGATGGTCGGTCTGGCGCAAACGGTCTTTTAGCTGGAGATAGTTTTCAATGATCCCGTTGTGCACAACTACGACTCGTCCGGTGCAGTCGCGGTGCGGATGCGCGTTTTCTTCGGTGGGACGACCGTGCGTGGCCCAGCGCGTATGCCCGATGCCGTAGGTGCCATCCAGGGGTGTGAGGCGGATTGCTTCTTCAAGATTTCGTAACTTGCCTTCAGCCCGGCGAATCTGCAGCTCATGGCTTTCATTGACCACTGCGATTCCCGCCGAATCGTAACCCCGGTACTCGAGTTTGCGCAGGCCATCGATAATCAACGGCACAACCTGCTTGTTACCTACATAACCGACAATTCCACACATATGGTTAAAGGATGAAGGATGAGGGGCGGAGATTACTCAAAAACCTCAGCGCTCACCGTCATCGTTCCTTTCAGTAAAGCGTTTCCTAATTACAGCGGGCACGCCGGCGACCAGCGTATCTGGCGGGACATCTTTAGTAACAACCGAGCCGGCTCCGGTGACTGACCCGTGGCCGACCTTGACGGGGGCCACCAGCATTGTATCCGAGCCGATCTTAACATTATCTTCGATAACCGTTTGGTGCTTCTGCCGGCCATCGTAGTTGCAGGTGACTGTGCCGGCGCCAATGTTTGTCTTTTCGCCAACTGTCGCATCGCCCAGGTAGGTCAGGTGCATAGCCTTTGAGCGCCGGCCCAGACGCGATTTCTTGACTTCCACAAAGTTGCCCACCGCAGAGCCTTCAGCCAGAAAAGCGTTCATGCGCAGATGCGCAAACGGACCAACCGCACAGTGCGATTCAATGTCCGAATCGACGATCAGGCAATGGTCTTTGATCTTCACATGGTGTCCGATGCGCGAGTCGGTGATGCGAGTGCCGGAGCGCAACTCACAGTCTTCGCCGATTATCGTTTGTCCTTCGATCTGCACATCGGGATAGATGATAGTGTCGCGTCCGATTTCTGCTTCGGGACTGACGTAAGTGCGTGAAGGATCGATGAAGGTTACGCCTCCGTCGAGCATTAGTTGCCGTACCGCATTGCGGCGCAGAAGGTTTTCAAATTCCGCCAGGTCCGCGCGCGTGTTGATCCCAGAGACTTCGCGCGGGTCCGTATGGAGAAACACGTTGACCTGTTCGCCGCCGGCCACGAGAATCTGGGCTACGTCCGTCAGGTAATACTCGCCCTGCTGGTTTTGCGGTTTTACGAGCTCTAAAGCCGCGAACAGTTTTCGTGTGTCGAAACAATAGATGCCGGAGTTGATTTCACGAATCTGTTTTTCTTCGGGCGTGGCGTCTTTCTGTTCTACGATTCTCAGAAAACGTCCCTGCTCATCTCGCACCATGCGGCCATAGCCAGTGGGATTCTCCAATCGTACACTCAGTACGGTGCAGGCGCCGCCGTACTGCCGGTGATTATTTAAGAGTAACCGCAAAGTCTCGGCTCGGATTAAGGGCACATCACCCGACAGAATCATCACGGTTGCGGGCGATCCGGCCAAAGCCTGCCGCGCAGCCATGACGGCATCGCCGGTTCCCAGTTGCTGCTCTTGTTTGCTGAAGGACACCAGATCCCGTTCCAGCGTTTCCAGAACAGCACTCTCAACCTGCTCCGCCTGGTAGCCGACAATCACATGAATCTTTCTTGGTTCCAGTGCCCTGGCGGTGCGACAGACATGAGTTATGAGGGGCCGGCCGGCGAGCTGGTGGAGAACTTTGGCCTTGCCGGACTTCATGCGGGTGCCCAGTCCGGCCGCCAGTACCAGGATGTCCAGGGGTTGTTCGGAAAGCGGGTTCAAGCGAATCTCGTTTGGCATCCTAAACGGTGGCCAGTGGTCGTGACTTAGCTCTTTGCCAGCAGCCGGTAACTACGTTCGCCAGCATTTCAGAATCATGACGTACCTTCTCGCCGGGATGCAGCAGGTCGGCTCGGACAATTTCCGTGTACTTATCGAACTGCTTGCCAAGGTTTTCGTTGATTCCGATCTGGACGGCGCCTTCAGCTGCGTAAAGGGCCGCCTGTTCGCTGCTGACGGCGCGGTCATTTACGATCACGAAATCAAAATGAATTTCGGGAGCATACTGTTTTACGATTTCCAGGTGCTGGCGAGCGGTAAACCCGTCTGTCTCTCCGGGCTGCGTCATCAGGTTACAAATGAAGATCCTAATCGCCTTGGCCTCGTCGATGGCGCGGGCGACTCTCGACACCAGCAAGTTAGGCAGGATGCTCGTGTAAAGGGAACCTGGGCCCACGGTGATTACATCGGCGTTACGGATTGCAGCCAGGGCTTCAGGCAGAGGCAGGCATTGATCTGGCTCAAGCCGCAACCGCCGGATCCTCGACCGGGAAGCGGTGATTTGTGTTTCCCCGCGCACGGATGTGCCATCTTCCAGCTCGGCGACCAGGCGGACATCATTAATTGTGGCTGGAAAGATGTGACCTTTACTGGCCAGAACCTCGGAAGAAAGCCGCACTGCTTCGACAAAGTCGCCTGTTACTTCCGTGAGCGCCGCCAAAAACAGGTTGCCAAAGCTATGGCCGCCAAGTTCGCCATTGCCCCGAAACCGATGTCGGAAAAGGCGCGAGATGAGTGTGGAATCTTCTGAGAGGGCGATCATGCAATTGCGAATGTCACCAGGGGGCAGCATTTGCAGTTCTTCTCGCAACCGTCCGGAACTTCCGCCATCGTCCGAAACAGTAACGATTGCCGACAGATTCCTGAACCAGATCTCATCGCCGGGCTGCCGGCCGACCCTGCGTTTTAGACCTGCAAGCAAAGTGGAGAGACCCGTTCCCCCACCTATGGCTACGAGGTTCAATCCATCACTGCTGTCGATTGTTGGCAAGTTAGCACTTCTCCCGGTGTGCGGTCGTCAATGATACCTAAAAGAACTTGTGTTTGGAACTGAAACCTGGACTTAGGGTTAAGGTCGGGGGCCGTTTGCAGGGCAAGGGGCAGTTTAAAGGCGCGAAGCAAAGACCAGCTTGTCAAAGTCCGGATCGTTTCGCAAAGGGTGAAGGTCGTGATCATTTTGAGCTCTAACACGCAAGCTGGGTTGAAGATCGAGTGCCCGCTGTAGCGATTGAAGGGCCAGATCGATGGCCCCAAGACGGGCTCGCGTGGCTGCCAGTCCGTAATGGATATGAGCTGCTTCGGGCTCACGCTTGACCGCTCTTTCGAACATCTCCTGTGCCGCTACGTACTCGCCTCGATTCAATTCAATTACCCCGCGGTCATAAAGGGAGTCCGCATCCCGCGGCAGCATATTGTCCGTGCGCAGGCGCGCCTCAGAAATTGCGAGATAGGTTCGCGCCCGAGCCGCGACTTCGGCGACCTGCGCATATCTTTCCAACAAAAGACGGAATTGGTTTCTCGCCTCCTGAAAGCGACCGCGGGTAAATTCCCGGTGAGCTCGATCAAACGATTGCAGCGCAGCTGTTTCATCTACCGTGGGCTGTCTTGGCAGAGGTAACGGCGTTGCCGGTGGTTTCCGTGCCCTAACGGCTCGAGTAGGTGTATGAGTCTTTATGACTCTCTTCGGCGAGACCGCAGGTCGTTTCTTTTGAGCAACAACCGCTGGCTTGCTTAAGACGGTTTTCTTCCTGGGTTTTGGTTTTGGAGCCTGAGCCTTGCGTGTCTTTGTGACTTGTTTCTTTGCAGGCTTGGTTCGGGTTGTGGATTTTCCCCCAACCTTGAGAGCTTTCCGCGCAGGAGCCTTTGCCCCTGAGCTGCGTTTGTTGAGGGATTTTGGCCGAGCGGACTTTGGCTTAAGAGGCTTGCTCTTTGCGGCAACCTTAGGTGCCGAGCGTCGCGAAGCTGACCTCCGCATTCCTTTTGTTACGGGACTACTCATCTGAACCCCTTCAAGGGTAGGAAAATTCGCTGCGAGTCCTTACCAAAAATCCGCGCGCAGCTTAACATACGTCTGTCGCTAAATCAACGCAATAAAGGGGCTTTGCCTTACCGAAGTTGGTCCAAACACTAAACTTTGCAGTCCATGGGTAAACAAAGAAAAACACTTGATGGTCATTGTTTGCTATGCTAAAGTGGCTTGCGGCTCGGGTTTCTTGATTTGAGACGAGCCTCTATTCACATTGAGAAGGGTTTTTCTGAGCCCCGCAGGAAGAACGGACACGGTGAAGCCGTTTGCCAGCCCTCTCAGTCCGCACATACTCCGCTCGCACCCAAAGCCAAGAGAGCCGTATTAATGCCAGACACTCCGATCCTTTTACGTGAAGAGCGGTTTCACCAGGTCAAGGCCGTCCTCGCCAGACTCCGTCTGGACTCAGGCGCGCGCGTCGTCTTTTTGGTGGACAAAGACGGTCAGCAAATTGCGGTTCAGGGTGAGGTGGGAAATCTTGACACAACCAGTCTGGCTTCGTTGGTCGCGGGAAATGTAGCGGCGACAGATGGAATGGCCCAGCTGATCGGTGAAAAAGAATTCCCCACCTTGTCTCATGAGGGTGAAAGGGAGAGCATTCACATCTCTGTCATCGGAAGGCTTCTGCTGGTTGTAGTCTTCGATGAAAAGTCCACACTTGGTCTCGTGAAGCTTCGCAGCCGGCAGATCGCCCGGCAGCTACAGACCCTTTTCGACGAGATTATTCGCGATGGTTGCGAGGATTTAGACTCGCCCTTTGCGGAGATCACCGAAGAGGATATTGACAGTCTTTTCAACTAACTCGTGCGCTTCTATGACTTTTATCAATTACGCATCACGCGAAATCAATTGCAAAATTGTTTACTACGGTCCCGGGCTCTGTGGCAAGACTACCAACTTGCAACATATCTTCGACGCCACAGCTCCGCAGGCCAGAGGAAAATTGATTAGCCTCGCTACGGAAACCGACCGCACACTTTTCTTCGATTTTATGCCCCTTGAACTAGGGACCGTGCGCGGCTTTAAGACCCGCTTTCATCTGTACACCGTACCCGGTCAGGTTTTCTACGACGCTTCGCGCAAATTAATACTTAAGGGTGTGGATGGTATTGTTTTCGTGGCTGACTCTCAGGAGGAGCGCATGGACGCCAATGTGGAGTCGCTCGCCAACCTGGAGGAAAATTTGCACGCGCAGGGTTATGACCTGATGAAGCTTCCTTACGTCCTGCAACTGAACAAGAGAGATCTACCAAACGTTCTTCCGATTGAAGAACTAAGAGAGGAACTCTATCGCAAAGGTGAGCCGGTAATAGAAGCGGTGGCGTCCGTTGGAACTGGTGTTTTCGATACGCTTAAAGCCGTTGCCAAGCAGGTACTCACTGAATTGCGCAAAGGGTAGCCGGCGCCTGCCAGCCGATTACTCCAGTGACTTCACCATCAACAGGCCATCTCCCCCATTGGAATAATATTTCGGCAAGCGCTGTGTAACTGTATAGCCGAGGCTTAGGTAGAGTTGCTGCGCCGAAACGTTCAAAGCGCGTACCTCCAACCGTACAATCCTAATATTTCGCCGTCGGAATCCCTCTTCCACTTTCAGCATTAAGCGTTTGGCCAGATGGCGACGGCGATGATCGGGTGCAACTCCCACGGTCGTAATATGCCCGGTGTGGTCGGGTTCCATTAGACCGATGACAAAACCGACCATGCTGCCGTTCTGTGTAACCACCCGGTAAGAAACAGATTCCGGGGCGGTAAGTAAATATTCGAAAGTGTCGCGGCTGTAGGCTTCGCCATCGACAAAACAACGCTGATCCAATCGCCAGCACTCGTCTAATTGGGAAATGCTCAGCGGCCGCACGTCGTATCGCAGGTCAGCAACCATCGATACAACGCTTTCGGTCTTGGCTGGGTATTCGGCTGGCGGTGGCGCAGGCGATGGCGACAGCCAGCGAGAACGAATTTTCTTTAGGACAGCCATTTGAAGAACTCTATAGCCAACAACGCCCCGTCGGGACAGCCAAAGTCTAACATTATCATCGTTGGAAAAACTATAGGATGAGCATGCAATCCCCATAACTATAGAATCGGTAGCCCTGAGTTACGGCATGGCGGTAAGCCTCGAGGACCAGTTCCCGGCCGGCAAATGCGCAAACTAACAGCAGCAAGGATGACTGCGGCAAATGGAAGTTTGTGATGAGCGCGTCAGTAATTCGAAACTCATAACCCGGGGTAATCGTCACTGCCGCCAGACCCTCGCCCGCTTCGACTTCTCCACTTTGATGCGCCGCAGACTCCAGGGCGCGCGTCGTCGTCGTTCCTACCGCAATTATGCGCCGGCCGCTGGCGCGTGCATCGTTAATAATGCTTGCGGATTCCGGGTTAATAACGAAGCGTTCCGGCGCCACTCGGTGTTGTTCGACTTGTTCCACCCGGACCGGTTCGAAGGTACCGTAGCCAACGTGCAAAGTGATTTCGACAATCGTCAGGCCGCGCTCACGAAGTTGTCTTAACAGGGCTGCGGTGAAATGGAGTCCGGCGGTGGGAGCGGCCACCGCGCCACGTTTCTCAGCGTACACCGTTTGATAGCGCTCGCGATCCTTTGCGGTGGATCCTGCGGGACGTTTGATATAGGGAGGCAGCGGAACTTCTCCAAAACTTTCCAGTATCGCTTCCAACGGCTCATCGCATTCGAAGCGGAGCACGCGCAGTCCGCTTTCTGACGCGGCAACGACCTTCGCCTGTAGTCTTCCTGCTGCAAAAGTGAGCCGGGCGCCCGTTTTGAGCCGGTGACCTGGACGTACCAGGGCCTCCCACAGCATAGGCTCGAGTTCGCGGATCAGCAGTACTTCTACCCGGCCACCTGAAGGGTCGCGGCAACCGATCAGGCGGGCTGGGAAGACACGCGTGTTGTTGAGCACCAGGACGTCGTCTGAATTAAGATAGCGATCCAGAGCGCTGAAGTTCCCGTCAGTCCAATTGTGCCGTTGGCGGTTCACGATTAGCAGGCGCGACGCATCCCGATCTCTAATGGGCTCTTGCGCGATTAACTCCTCCGGGAGTTCATAGTTGAATTCAGAGAGCTGCATTGTCTGCGGATCTTCCCGGCGGTTGCTGCTCAGATTACTTTGGGGACAATCATCGGATCGTGCGGATGTTCGCGGTGGAAGACGGCGGTGAGTTGGGCTCCGAACAGGAGTATCAGGCTCGAGACGTAACTCCAGGTCAACACAGCTACAACAGCGCCCACTGGGCCATAGATCTCGTCGTAGTGAAAGTAGTTCAGGCTCCAGGCGAAAACATACTTTGCTGCTTCCCAAAACAGGCCGCCGATGACAGCCCCGGGCAGCGTATCACCTACGGTCACCGCTGCTTTCGGCATGAAGCGATAAACGATCACAAATAGTGTGATAGTCACGAGGATACTGACTACGGCAAAAATAAGTTGCAGCAGCGCACTGCCGAGCACCGGGAGCAGTGCATAGCGTTCAAGTTGCCGGGGCGAGAGCCGCGTCGCAATTTCCTGCAGCGCTACGAGGATCGAAGTTATCAGCACGGACAATGCTAACAACACTCCTACGATCCCAATCATGCCGATGGTCAGGGCCCGGCCATGCCAGAAAGCGCGCGAGGTTGTTCGCCAGATTCGATTCAACGAGCGCTCGATCACGGAAAACACCCATGAACCGGCCCACAACACTATGATCACACAGGTTATGATGACTCCCGGACTCAGGGAAGAAAGGGAACGAACCGTCTCGCGCAGAAACTTTGCCGAGGCCGGATAGATCTCGACGATGCGGGTCAACATCTCATTTCCGGCCATCGTGCGATTACTCAGGGCCAGCATCAGTAGCAAAGCGGGAAACAAAGCCATCAAACCGAAATAGCTCATGGCCGCCGCGGAAGTGAACAGATCATTTTCGTGGAACTCGTGCAGGGAGTGGCTGACAATGGTCGACCAGGGCGAGCGATTGCGCACACCGAACGAATGACGTGTAAATGAAGACAGCCTTCTCATCGGAGGGGATTGGGCGCGCTGAGCGGAGCTCACGGTTGCTCGAACAGACTGGGCTTATAAGCGCCATGAAATTTGAGTCCGAAGTGGTCGTACGCCAGCCGCGTCGCCATCCGTCCCCTTGGAGTGCGGTCCAGAAAGCCTATCTGGATCAAGTACGGCTCAATAATTTCCTCAATTGAATCCTTCTCTTCATGGATTGAAGCTGAAATGGTGCCCAGGCCCACCGGCCCGCCTTCAAATTTTTCGATAATGGTCAATAAGAGCTTGCGATCCATTTCATCCAGCCCGAACGTATCAACTTCCATCCGGTTCAAAGCGTCGTTGGCCACCTGCTGTGTAATACGACCATCGTAGTCGACCTCTGCATAATCACGCACACGCCGCAGCAGGCGATTAACGATTCGCGGTGTTCCGCGCGCGCGACGGGCAATTTCGCGAGCGCCGTCCGCTTCGATCTCGATGTTGATTATCTCCGCCGATCGCTTGCAGATAACTTCCAGATCCTCGTGCGGGTAAAAATCCAAATGGAAGACTATGCCAAAACGGCCGCGCAGCGGCGCGGTAAGCAAACCGGCTCGGGTGGTGGCGCCAATCAAAGTAAACTTGGGTAATTCGAGCTTTATCGAGCGCGCGGCCGCGCCCTGGCCGATAAGCAGATCCAATTCGTAGTCTTCCATTGCCGGGTATAGTTTTTCTTCCAGCGCCGGCAACAACCGATGGATCTCGTCAATGAAGAGCACATCGCCTTCCTGAAGATTGGTCAGCAGCGCGGCGATGTCGCCGGCCTTTTCGATGGCGGGCCCAGCCGTCGAACGCAACTCGGCTCCCATTTCGTTGGCGATTATGTGCGCAAGCGTCGTCTTGCCCAGGCCCGGGGGCCCGGTCAACAGAACGTGATCCAGAGCTTCACGCCGTCGCAGGGCTGCTTTCATATAGACGCGGAGATTTTCTTTGACCTGAGGCTGACCGATGTATTCGGGCAAGCGGGTGGGACGCAACGACAGCTCGAACTGGCGATCCTCGTCGTTGACCACCGGGTCCTGTGTGCGGATAGGATTTGATTCCGTAGACATTGAATTCGGGATCCTATGACTTAATCGGTTCAGAAGCAAAACTTACTTTGCCAGCCGCCGCAGGGCGCGCCTCAGCATCGTTTCAACTGAGAGTTCGCCTCCCTCGTCGACCGCGGCGGTGATGGCTTTCTCTGCAGCGGTCCTTTGATAACCGAGATTTACCAGCGCCGAAAGTGCGTCCGCGCGAACGAGGTCTTCGGTGGGTCCCGCCGGTCTCCCGCGCCCGGCACCGGGCTCAGCAGGTTCCGTTAAGGCCAAAGTTGTGATCTTGTCGCGCAATTCGATTACCAGGCGCTCGGCGGTCTTGCGGCCGACGCCGGGAATCAGAGTCAGGCGGGCCAGATTGTTATTGCTGATTGAGGCGATCATTTCATCGGCACTCATCCCCGAGAGGAGCGTTATGCCGAGCTTCGGGCCAATACCGCTGACAGAAATCAGTCGCATGAACAGCTCGCGCTCGCGGGCCGTTTTGAAGCCGTAGAGCTGCAGCGAATCTTCGCGCACATGAGTGTAGATGCGCAGCTGTACGTTTGAGCCCAAATCTTCCAGTTCATAAAAAGTCGACAGGGGGATTGTCACCTCGTACCCAACGCCACCGACGTCAAGGATTACTGAGTTTGCCTGCCTGGACAAAAGGGTACCGGATAGGTGTGCAATCATTTTTGTCTGAAACTCGCCAGCCGGGGAAATGCGGGCGCATTATCGCGTAACGATTTTTCGATGGCAAATGAAAGCGCGGAAACCCGGTCAGTTCAGAAGGCGTAGCTGTCGACTCAGTGTCTAGTGGACTGAGCGCTGACCTGCACCGGCGCACCCGACGGGTGCGGTCCAAGCTTTCCAAATGAAGCTGAGGAACGCGGGCAAATTAACAGCTTGACGCTGCCTGCAACTTTCCGCGGGCACCTTCTTCGGACTATACTTATCCTGCCGAGGCCTCCGCAGCATGAAATCAGTAAAAATTTCCGAACTCACTACTAACCGCCTGAGCATTTACCTGCGCTGTTTGAATACCCTCGCCGCGGCGGGCATCAAAACGATTTCATCACAGGAGTTGGCCGAGCAGTTCAATCTGAATTCGGCTCAGATTAGGAAGGACCTGGGTTATTTCGGCGAGTTTGGCGTGCGCGGCGTGGGTTACTTTGTCGCCGACCTGAGCGAGCATATCACCAAGATTCTGGGTCTCGATAACCCGCACCGGGTCGGTATCATGGGCGCAGGCAGGTTGGGAACGGCGCTCGCCAACTACAACGGATTCAGCAGGTCGAATTTTACCGTCGCCGCTTTGTTCGATAATGATCGCGAAAAGATTGGACAGAGAATCGGGCCGGACGAGACTCTCGTGCACGATGTACGAAAGTTCGAACGGATAGTCCGGACGGAGAAAATCGATGTCGGCGTCATCGCGGTACCGGCCCGCGCTGCCCAAAGGGTACTGAACCAGATGATGGCCGCCGGTTTGAAGGCCGTGCTCAACTTTGCACCCGTTCCGTTGACGGCGCGACTGGGCGTGAAGGTCAAGACAGTTGACTTAACAACCTCCCTGGAATCGCTGTCATACTTTCTGGCCCTGCCGCAGTCTGGGGCGGTGACCAACGGGCGACGCGCGAATAATGCTGAAGAGTCTGTCGAAACAAAAGATCGCGTGACCTCAAGAGGCTCCTCCTCGGAATCAGATCGGCACAACTGAATCATGGATGAACTAACAGCCAGGCGCGAGATCTGCAAAGTCGGTAGGCTATTGTATGAGCGCAGCTATGTCGTCTCATCCGACGGCAATGTGAGCGTGCGCCTGGACGACGGCCGCGTAGTGGCGACACCGACGATGACCTGTAAAGGGCGCATGACGGAAGACTCGCTCGCCGTTACTGACATCGAAGGAAAGCCTTTGAGCGATCGGCGCGCTTCGAGCGAGCTGGCCATGCATCTCTTGATTTATCGCGAGCGGCCGGACGTGAAGGCTGTTTGCCACGCGCACCCGCCGCACGGGACCGCTTTTGCCGTGGCCGGGCTGGCCATCGATCAACCGATACTGAGCGAAGTGATATTGACCCTCGGTTGTGTGCCGTTGGCCGGTTACGGCACGCCCTCTACTGAGGAACTCAGCAACGCGATGCAGCCATTGATCAAGCACCACAACGCCCTGCTGATGGCCAATCACGGGGCCGTCGCTTACGGCGCGGACTTGTGGCAGGCATTCGATCGGTTGGAGACACTGGAGCACACGGCTAAGATTGCGATCCTTGCTCGGGCCCTGGGCGGCTCCAGGAACCTGCCCGCCGAAGCGATTGAAAAACTGATTAATGTGCGCGAAGCAGCAGGGTATTTGGGTGAGAGCGCTCGTTGCCAGGCATGCGGCTACCTGCATGAAACCCGTTTGTCCTGCCCGACGGGCGATCGGCCCGCCGCAAACAAGGACCAATCAACGAATGGTTCCGGGAAGATTTCGCTCTCGCGAGAAGAATTGGTCGACTTGTTGACCCGGGCGGTTAATAGCAGGTAATGGGTTACTGATGGTTAAGCACAACTTTATCCCTCTGCATGCGCCGTCAGGATTTACTATTCACCATTTAACATTTACCATCCACTGGCCATCAATGATTTTCTAAATACGAATAGACAGGAGTATCTGAATGCCACAAGAAGCGCTCGGAATGGTTGAAACGAAAGGGCTCGTAGCGATGATCGAAGCGGCCGACGCGATGGTCAAGGCCGCGAACGTCACTTTGGTGGGCTATGAAAAGATTGGCGCCGGTTTTGTGACGGCAATTGTGCGTGGCGATGTCGCCGCGGTGAAAGCTGCCACGGACGCCGGCGCCGCCGCTGCTCGCCGCGTCGGCGAGCTGGTCAGCGTGCACGTCATTCCCCGCCCGCACGGCAGTGTCGATGAGACCCTTCCCATCGGCCTGCGCTCGTAAGTCATGATCATCGCGCGCATCCTGGGAACGGTGGTCTCGAGCCAGAAAGACGAACGACTGCTGGGCAAGAAACTGCTGATCGTCCGGCCCGTGAATGTCGATGGCACTGATACCACGGGTTACGTCGTCGCTGTTGATACTGTAGGTGCAGGCTTTCACGAGCGAGTGCTGGTCGTCGCCGGCTCCAGCGCACGGCTTGCGCAGGGGCTAAAGGACGTGCCCGTCGATGCAGCGATTGTCGGGGTGATTGACACTGTTGACGTGCAGGAATAAGCCGGGGCTAAGCCTTTGTCTGCTCATGTAGTCAAGCAATGCAACTAGCTCGCGTAATCGGCACCGTAGTCGCCACCATCAAGAACGAATCGCTGGCCGGTCGCACGCTGCTCGTCGTCCAGACACTGAACAAGGATTTGGCCCCCCAGGGCAAGCCAATGGTGGCAGTGGATTCAGTCGGCGCCGGTCTCGGTGAGTTGGTCTTCTGGTGCCGGGGAAAGGAAGCTAGTTTCCCCTTCAAGCGCGATGACACGCCGACCGATTGCACGATTGTTGGGATTGTGGATTCGGACGCGCATGTAACACAGGATTAGGCGGAACCGAGAAAGCTAATGATCCTCGCAAAGGTATTGGGCAACGTTGTCGCTACACAAAAGAACGAGCGTTACGAAAGCGCGCGCGTGATGCTCTGCGAACAAATAACTCCTGATGGTGCGGCCACGGGCTCGACCGTTCTGGCGCTTGATTCCGTCGATGCCGGCGCCGGCGATATAGTGCTTATCGTCCAGGAAGGTTGGGGCGCCTCGACCGCCGCTACCGGCAAGCCGGGGGCGGCCATCGACTCGGCTATCGTCGGCGTTGTCGACAGGATAGACCTTTTGACCTAGCAAAGACTTTCCGTCCGTGTTCCCACGTCAAGAGTCTTGTGCGCTAACCGGTGAAGTGAACTAATGAGTACTGAACCAGATCAGGCCCGTGCGCTGGCCGAGCGGATAGCTCGCAAAGTATCAGCAGGCGGTTCCGCAACTGCTCCCGCGGGCTTGGATGCAGAGATCGCAGCCGTACGTGCGAGCATCAGCGACTTGCAGAAAAGGCTGGTGGACTTGGAGTCCCGGGCCCGCCAACAAGCACCCGGCTCGGCGAAGCAGTGGCCGTCGTCCTCGCGACCGTTCGCCCAGTTCGTGCCCCCTACACATTCGCCCTGGCTTGCCGGAGTTAATGCGCCCTCGTCCCACCCTACCGAGGAACGTTTTGGGATCGAGGAAGCGGTGGTCAACGAGTTGGTAGATTATTTTCAGAGCGAGAAGGCGTGCTCAATAGATCCAAGCGGCAAGCCCTGCGATCACTGCGCCATGTGCAGTTCCAGGGGATTCTGAGAGCTGGCTGAACCAGCAGGAACATAAACGGTCGCCATCCTGATGATGGCGACCGTTTCTCGCAACAAGGGCCCCGCTTAACGCTCTACAAGGATCTCTATTTACTAGGAGTTGGCCGCACTTCATTGGCGTTGATTCGTGGTACTTGTTTCGCCGCTTCGTCGGCTTTGAAGAATGGCTCTTCTTTGAAGCCAAACAATTTCGCAGAGATCACTGTGGGGAACTTTGCGCGCGTGGTGTTGTAATCCTGCACCGCGTCGTTGTAGTCCTTGCGCGATACCGCGATGCGGTTTTCAGTGCCGGCCAGTTCGTCCTGAAACTTTTGAAAACTTTCGGATGAGCGCAGTTGCGGGTAATTTTCAGTGAGCGACAACAATCTGCCGAGCGTGGCGCCGAAGCTGTTGTTGGCTTCAATGATCGCCTGTTTCTGTTCGGGCGTCTTGTCGCCATTATCCCCCTGAGGCGAGGCCCCTGTGGCGCTCAACAGGCGCGAACGCGCGGCCGCGATGTCGCCAAAGACCTGTTGTTCCTGGAAGCCGGCTGCTTTGGCAGCTTCGAAAAGGTTCGGGATCAAGTCGGCCCGGCGCTGCAACTGTACTTCAACATTGGCCCACTTGGCTTTAACATTCTGTTGCCTCGTGGTCAGTGCATTGTAACCACAGCCGCTGGCTGTAAGTGATAAGAGAATAACCAGTGAAAATAATAACGCTCTTCTGTTAGTCATGTTTGCTCTCCTGTTTGGATTTTTCGCGACACGTAAAGTGGACGCCTGCTGGCCAGGGGGCTCGAATTAAGTTTGTTTATCCATTTCATCGACGGCTTCGATCACGCGCTCCACCTGATCCATGTAGGCGGCGAAGATCTCGTTCGCCTCCTGTTCCGTGGCCGGTAAATTACCTGAAGACCGAAACTCAAAGATTCGTTCGAAGGGACTCTCGTCCAGACTCAACAATTGGGCGGTGGCCCGCACGCAATCCGGTTTGGCTACCGGCGCCTCCTTGCCATGCAGAATCAATACGGCGCGAAACAGCGCGGCAAAGCTGGCCAGACTGTCGCTCATCAAGTCGCATAATTTGTCGATGGATATAGATGCCGGAATGTACAAACGACGCAGATGGACCAGTTTGCTGCGAAGTTCATATTCAGCCTGGTGCCGCAGGTTCACATCCGACAGCTTGACGAAGGCAAAAGGATCGACACCATACAAAACTATGCGCGCGTTTTCCATCTGATGAAATTCAATTGGAAATACGTCAGCCGCGTCCGCTAGTTCCTCGACCGTGAAATAGACCGGGAGAGGATGTCCCAGACGCTGCCACTCGCGCATCGGGGCCTGGGCCAGGCGCAGATCTTCAGGCGTAATGCGGTGCAGCGAAATCAGCAGATTATAGTCGGAACGCAACTCAATGTGGTCGCCTGCAGCCGCTGAACCGTAGAGCACGACCGAGGACAGGTTGTCGCCATGCGTAGCTCGCAGGTCGCCGACCAGATGATTCAACGCTTCTTGAACAATTGTCTTGGACATCGATTTGCTTCCGATATTAGCAAACTTCAGCGAGATTGGCTCCGGCCGCCGGTGATAGTCCCGTTACCAGCTGCCGCCTGAACCGCCACCGCCAAAGCTCCCGCCGCCACCAAATCCACCAAAGCCGCCGCCGCCACCACCGCCAAACCCGCCACCACTCCAACCACTGCCTGAGCCGCCACCCCTGGTAAGCGAGTCGATGGCCGAGCCGAGCAGCAAACCGGTGAGCAGGCCGCCGCCGCCGCCGCGTCCGCCGCCACCACGCTTGATGGCGGACAATATCAGAATAATCACGAAAACTACGATGATTACCGTGCAGCAGGACGGTGCGGCACCCACCCGGACTGCTGGTGGCCCCGTCTGCCGTCCACCGTATGCGTAGCTTTGATCTATGCCATCAATACTGAAGCCACGCTTACTGGCCAGCGTGGCCACATACGCCTGGATTGTGTCATAGATCCCCTGACTATAATTTCCCCGCTTAAATTGAGGCACGAGGCGCTCGCGCTGAATTTGTCCTGACAGACCGTCAGGCAAATCGCCCTCAAGATGGTCGCTGGTCTGAGTAAAATATTTGCGATCATTGATGGCGACCAGCAGCAGCAAGCCCGCTTTGTCGCCACCCTTCGCGCCAATGCCCCAGCCACGCGCTACGGCCAGAGAGTAGTCAAAAATATCCTCGCCATTAGTTGACGGTACGGTTACTACTGCTATCTCGATGTCGGCGCGCTGCTTGAGATTGGTCAGAATTGTTTCGAGTTTCTGCCTGGTTGCGGCATCGATGACGTTCGCGTAATCGTTCACGTAGCCGGTGGGCGGTCCCAGCGGAGACGTCGCGGTCTGGGCGTCTACATTTTCAAACCCCAGACCGATAAGCAGGCAGCAAATCAGCAGGGCATTCTTAGGCACGTCCACTATGAGGCGCCTGGGTTTCATGATCTTGTGGGCTCCCAAAAGCACGCGTCAACCTTCCAGCAAGCGGTGCAATAGATAGAAAAGTGCTACACCTGCAAAGACGACAACCGAAACCATGGGGTTCCGTTCTTCTTTTTGATTTACTTCCGGAATCAGATCGCTGGCCGCAACGTACAACGTAACCCCTGCTGAAAATGGCAGGGCATAGGCGACGACAGACCCCACCCGTTCCTGCAGCAGGGCAATGGCCACCACTCCAGCCAGGGTAGCCGCGCCAATGGCAAGCGTGGCCCAGAGTGCTTTGCCGGTTGAGCGTCCGGAAGCGAGCATGATCGAGGCCACGGTGAATCCTTCCGGCATCTTATGCAAAAGGATGGCTATGAAGACGAGCAGGCCGACGCGAAAATTGACCAGGAACGCAGCCGCGATCGAGACCCCATCGAAAAACGTATGAATCCATAAGCCCCCAACCGCTGTATAGGCTGCCGAGGGTCGCATAAAAGACTCGGGATGTGTCTCTGCGCCGAAATGAAAGTGGGGGGCAATCGTGTGTTCGAAGAGTTGGATAAGGAGATAGCCGCCCAACAGCAGCGTCATCGAACCGCCCACCGCGCGGGCTGCGTTCACTCCTTTATTGGACTCAGTCCAGATGCTGACCGTTTCCGGCAGCATCTCAATGAAGATCGCCGCCAGCATAAAGCCTGCGCCCAGCGCCACAAGGTATTTGAGGAAGCGCTCACCAAGGCGATGAGCTCCCGATTTGATGAGTAACAGGCCACCTACGAAGTTTGCGAGAGCGGCGAGCGTGCCGAACAAAAGCAGTCCGCTGAATCCTCCGAAGATCGCTTCCATTGGTTCCTAATGAGCCGCACCCGATTCTATTACCTTGATTGGCGCGTCACTATACATCATGAGCAAAGCATTGGCTATCAACCCTCAGGTCAGGGATGGCGGACAATAGGCGTACGAATCTGATTCCGGCAGACGAACCCAGCCGCAGGAAGCTAAATTTTTCTCGGTTTTTTACTTGACAGGTAAAAACTCGGAGCGTACTATCCGGTCTGCGAGTGGTCAAAAGTGGTCGGGAGTGGTCCAACCTCGTAGCAAAGCATCCGATCATTGAACGCTTTTCCTGATTTGGCCGCTCGCCACTTTCTTCCCAAAGGTAGTTATGCTGCGAGGTAATTACACAGCACGGATTGATCCCAAGGGCCGGCTGAAAGTGCCGACTCCGTTTCGTCGCCTAATCGACGAAAAGTACGGCAACGAATTCTACGTCACAAGCATAACTGGTGACAATGTTCAGCTTTACCCACTTCCAGAGTGGGAGTCCATCGAAAAGCGTCTGTCTCTGCTGCCTTCGCGAGATCCGACGCGCATCAAGTTCCTTGACAGAACAAACTATTACGGCCAGCAACAGACGATGGACGCGCAGGGTCGAGTATTGATTCATCCGCTGCTGCGCCGCAGCTCAGAGGTGCTCGGCGACGTAGTGGTACTCGGATATTTGTCGTATCTGGAAGTCTGGGAGTTGGAAAAGTTCCAGCAGCGACTGGCTGCCAACCCTTACACCGAAGAAGACGAGGCAGCGATAGCGCGGTTGGGAATTTGAGAGCGGTGATGAATGTGGTTAGTAGTTCTTTGCACGAGATCACGGGGCGGTGGTGATGGTTGCGTCCTTGGGGGGCAGGGAAGCGCCCCATCGCCCCGTGCTACTAAGAAAGACCTTGGAATTTCTGGACGTGGCACGCGGTGGTCTCTTCGTCGATGGTACTTTGGGACTCGGTGGCCACAGCGAAGCGATTTTAGAGGCTTCGCCCGACACGCGCGTGATTGGAATCGAGCTGGACTCCAAATCGCGACAACTGGCTATTGAGCGGCTGGCGCGCTACGGCAATCGGTTTCGCGCGGTGCACGCTAACTTTCGCGAAATCGCACGCGTGCTGTTGGAAGCAGGAGAGAGTGAGCCCAATGGCGTTTTGGTTGACCTGGGCGTGTCCTCGCTGCAGCTCGATTCGCCGGAACGAGGTTTTAGCTTCCGGTTTGACGCGCCCCTGGACATGAGGCTGGATGCGGAGGCTGATGCTGATACAGCCGCAGACCTGTTGCAAGAGCTTTCCGAGGAAGAGATTGCCGCGATCATCTTCCGGTATGGCGAAGAACGCAGGTCCCGCCGCATTGCCAGGCGGATCGTGGCAAGACGCGAAGCGGGAACACCGGTGACAACAACCCGGGATCTGGCGGATCTCGTAGCAAAGTCGGTCGGTTATGACAAATCGCAAAGGATTCATCCCGCTACGCGCACTTTTCAGGCATTGCGAATCGCGGTGAATCACGAGCTTGAAGGGTTAGATCGTTTCGTTGAAACCGCAGTAGATCTTTTAAGGCCGGATGGCCGTTTCGTGGCGATTAGCTTTCATTCGCTGGAGGACAGGATCATAAAGCTGGAACTGCGACGCTTGTCAGGTTCCTGCCAGTGTCCGGCCCGTTTGCCGGTCTGTTCCTGTGGAGCGCGCCGTGCGGTTGAAATATTGACCCGCCGTCCGGTGACGGCTGATGAAGACGAGATCCGTGAGAATCCGCGAGCGCGCAGTGCCAAGCTGCGGGCCTGTCGTAAACTCAGTTCCGCCTAGCCGTGTCACCGGCCGCCGCTGTTGCCGGCAATTGATTCAGGTAATCAAATTTTCCAGAGGTTGAGCCATGAAAAGACTTCCGCCGAGCCAAACAAACTCCAGGATATATCGCGAGCGCGATGTCAGCGCCCTTTCCCGGCTGGTGCTGATGTTGTTTTGCGGTTTGGCCCTGACCTTCGGCTTTCTGCTGGCTGCAAAGCAACACTTTGCCGCGATCAATTACGGTTACCAGAGTCAGGATTTGCGCCGCGAGCACCAGCGTCTGCTGGAAGAGCAGCGCCGGCTACTGCTAATGAAGGAAGAAGCTACATCCCCGGTACGCCTGGAACCGGCCGCACGTGAGATTGGCTTACAGCCGGTGCAGCCCGGCCAGATTGCGATTGGAAGACAGGATAAGCGGAACGAATCGCACCCCGCGGTAGTTGCCAAGTCCGCCGCATCGCTTCCGCGTTAACAAACCGCCGCCCGGCCTCCGTTTAGAGCAGTCCACCGTTTTAAACGCCGGAAGTTGCGGCTCTTAACAGAGGTCCTTATTGCAAGCTCTCGACTGCTTCCGGTCTGGCCGACTCAGACTACAGGTGCACTGAATTGACTAACTGCGGAGATACGTAATGTTGGCGCGTCCCCAAGCTCAAGCAAAAATCCGGCCCGATGCATCACTTCGCCGCGCGCTCTTTGTCGCGGCTTTCATCGTTTTGTGGATGCTGGCGATTGGGGTGCGGCTGGTTTATCTGCAGGTATCAATGCATGACTGGTTAACCGAGCGCGCCCACAACCAGCAACAGGGCGCCATTGAAACCGGCTTTGAACGTGGCCAGCTTGCCGATCGCGAAGGACGACAGTTGGCCCGCAGTGTCGAAACGGAATCAATTTTTGTTGCTCCTGATGAAATCGAAGATGTCGCCGCCACCAGCGAGTTGCTGGGCAAAGCCCTGGGAATGGATCGAGCGGAACTGGCCAAACAGATTTCTGACGCCAGGAATGATAAGCGCCGCTTTCTCTGGATCGCCCGACGGATCCTGCCCGAGCAGGCGCAAAGGATTTCTGACTGTCACTTTAAGGGCGTGCACGCTCAGAAAGAAGCGAAGCGTTTTTATCCCAACGGTCCGTTGGCCGCGCATGTGCTTGGCTTTGTCGGCCTCGATAATGCCGGGCTCGGCGGAATTGAGCAGTTTTACAATCAGAAAATCAGCGGCGAGCCCGGCAAGCTTTTTCTGGAAAGGGATTCTAAAGGGCGCGCTTATCAGAGTTATGAGATTCCGTCGAAGCCCGGCCAAAGTATTGTGTTGACTCTCGATCAGATGATCCAGTACCGCGCGGAACAAGCCCTGTCAGCAGCGGTCCAGCGGGCCCACGCAAAATCCGGAACGGCGATTGTGCTCGATCCGCGCTCGGGCGAGATTCTGGCGCTGGCCAACGCTCCCTCATTTGATCCGAACCGGCCAGGCATGGCCAAATCAGAAGCCAGAATCAACAAGGCGCTGGAATACGTCTACGAGCCCGGCTCGACGTTTAAGATCGTCGCCTATTCGGCTGCGATTGAAAAGGGGTTGGCCAAACCGGGCGATAAGATTGATTGCCAGATGGGCTCGATCACGGTTGCCAGGCGATTGATACACGACCACCACCCATTTGGTTTGTTGACTTTGACGGAAGCACTCGCGAAATCGAGCAACGTGGGGGCAATCAAACTGGGTTTAAAGGTCGGCGACAGCTCAATGTTTGATTTTATCAAGGCCTTCGGGTTTGGCTCGCGAACCGGTGTTGAACTTCCCAATGAATCAGTGGGGATCCTGAAGCCACTAAAACGATGGCAGCCCTCATCGATTGGATCGATCGCCATGGGGCAGGAAATTGGGGTTACACCTCTGCAGGTTGCGGCGGCCTTCGCCACCGTTGCCAATGGTGGTATCCGGATAGCTCCTCACCTGGTGCGTGAGATGCGCTCTGCCAACGGCGCCCTCGTTTACCGGCCAAAGCCTGAGCAGCATCGTGTGATCAGTACGGACACCGCCAACGCGCTGAAGGGCATGCTGGAGGACGTAACGCTGAACGGAACTGCGAAGAAAGCCCAACTGGACGGCTACACTGCAGCGGGTAAGACCGGCACGGCGCAAAAAATCGATCCCCGAACTCATGGATACTCCACCAGTAAGTATGTGGCCTCCTTTGTTGGGTTTGCGCCCGTCTCAAACCCGGCTGTGGTGATTATCGTAGTGATCGATGAACCAGCGGGTTCCTATCACGGCGGCGAAGTGGCGGCCCCCGTTTTCCGTGAGATTGCCGAACAGATCCTGCCCGACCTTAATGTTGCGCCCGACACTGAGATGAAGCCTACTAATCAGTTGATTGCCCAGGCAATCGAAACGCCTGAGGTCGCCGCAAAACGCCGCCAGGAGGCAGAGGTGGAAAGTATTACGCGCCGGGCATCTTTACCGGAAGTCACCGGCGGTGACCGCGACGGCGAAATTGTTTACGCAGCAGCCACTCGCAACGCGATGGTGATGCCCGACTTGCGCGGGCGTAGCGTGCGCGACGTAGCGCGAACCTGTGCGCAACTCGGACTGCAAATGGAGGCCCGTGGTGACGGCCGGCTGTGGCGTCAGTATCCCGCCCCGGGCGCTGAGGTGTCCAACGGGCAACTGATTTATCTCGATTTCAGCAGAAACTGAAAATGGCTGTGAAGCATCGGAGTATACCCAGGCACACAGTTGTAGAAACGGAGAGAGAACAAAACATGGTCCCCCCTCGCACCCTTAAAGCAGCCAGTCTCGGAAATGGTGTCCGCTTTCGCGTGAGTGCTTGTCGCAAGAGGCTACGCTACAGTCGCACAAGCCAACGCTCGCAGGTCGCCCTGGAGCCGGATTTCCTGCCGGCAGAGATCGAGAATTGTTCGATCCAGACTCGGGACACTCCTGAGCCAGAACTGGCCGCGACGAATTCGACGAATTCGAGGAAAGAGGCCTAAGCTCGTGAAGGTGAGGCAGGCAGCGAGTTTGATGGGTGCCAGGGTTGATGACTTGAGCGCCCCGCTATTTGACAATTTAATAACGAACTTTTCCATCGATTCACGTTCGATTGCGGCAGGCGAACTTTTTTTCGCACTGTCGCAACAGGATTACGTCCGTGCGGGCTTTAATGGGATGTTTGCAGACGGGCACCAGTTTGTGGAGGGCGCGTTTGCGCGCGGAGCGATTGCTGCGGTAGTGCGGAGCGATCACGCGAGCAGTGCTGATCTCCTGCCGTTCAGAGATCGGCTCCTGGTAGTGGAGGATGCCATCCTCGCCTTACAAACCCTGGCCCACGGCGTTTACGAATCATGGGCCCGGCCGGTGGTGGGAATTACAGGAAGCGCGGGTAAGACCACTGCTAAAGAGCTAACCGCGCACCTGCTCTCGGAGAGTGGCTACCGCGTGCTAAAGAGCGAGCGCAACTATAACAATGGTCTCGGATTGCCGCTCACAGTCTTGCGGCTGGTGAGCGGAGGAAAATCGCCGGATGATTTCGACGTGGCCGTCCTGGAAATGGGAATGTCCTCACCCACACACGAAATCCGACGACTGGCACAGATCACTCCGCCGTCGGTCGCAGTCGAGTTGCTGATTGCGCCAGTTCATCTGGAACACCTTGGTACGATCGAGAACATTGCCGCCGCGAAAGCGGAGTTGATCGAAGGGTTGAAGCCAGGCGGGACCGCTATCCTGAATGCCGACGATGACCTGGTAATGAGGATGCGAAGTAAGCACCAGGGGCGAACAATCACCTTTGGCATTGAGAACCCGGCCGACGTCAGTGCCAGCGAAATCGATACTCGCCGGTTGGGGTCGATTAGTTTTCACCTGCACACCCCGTTGGGTGACACTCCGGCAGAAGTGCCGATGAGCGGGCGACACAACCTGATGAATGCATTAGCAGCTGTGGCAGTAGCTGTCAGTTTTGACGTCCCGCCGGCGGCGATTGCCGCGGCTTTGCGCACGGCGACACCCCCCATTATGCGTGGGGAAGTCCTTGAATTTGCCGCGGGTTTTACGGTCATCGACGATTCGTACAACTCGAACCCACGCTCTTTACTCAGCATGGTGCGCACGCTCGCGGAAGTAGGTGAAAACCGGAGGCGTGTTGTGCTTGCCGGCGAGATGCTGGAGTTGGGAGCCGGCGAACGCGAACTTCACCGGCAAACGGGTCGCGAGATTGCTGCGGCCGGCGTTGATGTGCTGTGGGGAGTTCGGGGGCTGGCGCAAGAGATAGTCTCTGGGGCGCAGGAAAGCGGCTTGCTGGAAACGAGATTCTTTGCCTCCTCAGCCGAGGCCGGCGAGGCAATCATCAACGAGGTTCGGGACGGCGATTTGATCCTGGTTAAGGGCTCGCGAGGAGTGGCAACCGACAAGATCGTAAAAGCGTTGCAATTGCATTTCGCGCTTGCCGGGGAATAAGCCAGCGGGCGCCGGAAACAGTACGTAGACGGTCATTGAATAAACCTTAAATGATTTACTACCTGCTCTACGAACTGCTCTTCAACCACTTCAAGGATAAGGAGTGGTTCCTCGTCAAAGCGCTTAACGTTTTTCAGTACGTGACATTTCGCACCGCGTACGCGTCAATCACGGGCCTCTTGATTCCCTTGATCTTTGGCAGCAACCTGATTCAAAGGTTGCGTAGTTGGAATATCGGGCAGCAAATTCGCGAAGAAGGCCCGCAGGGTCATCATGTCAAACGGGGAACACCGACGATGGGCGGTGTCCTGATTATTGGCTCAGTGGTCATCTCTACGCTGTTGTGGGCGCGACTGACGAGTCTTTATGTTTGGACAGTCATGATCGCCACGCTCTTATTTGCGGCCATTGGTTTTGTCGATGACTACGCGAAGATGGCCAAGCAGCGCAGCCTCGGGCTCACCGGCAAGCAGAAACTGCTGGCGCAATTTGCGATCGCGATTGGGGTCTGGTTGGTGCTGTTCATTTCGACGAAGTTTTTTGGCACTCATTATTCATGGAACGTCGCTATCCCATTCTTAAAAGCCACTGCAGTGGCCACCGACAAAGGCGTCAGCTTTATTGGACCGTATCTCTATTTCGCCCTGATCGCCATCGTCTTGATGGGATGGTCCAACGCGGTGAATCTAACCGATGGCCTCGATGGACTGGCAATCAGCGTCACTTTTATCGCCATGACCGCGATGACCGCGTTCACTTACCTGAGCAGCGACGCGCGCTGGGCCGGCTACCTGGATTTGACGCATCGCCCAGAGGCTGCGGAATTGACAGTTTTCTGTGGAGCGATGGCCGGGGCCAGCCTCGGCTTCCTTTGGTTCAACGCGCCGCCGGCTGAAGTCTTTATGGGTGATGTCGGCAGCCTGGCGATTGGCGGCGCAATTGGAACTATTGGGGTTTTGACAAAACAGGAATGTATGCTGGTGCTGGTGGGCGGCGTATTTGTCCTGGAAGCACTGTCGGTGATGTTGCAGGTCAGCTTTTTCAAGATGACTAAGCGGACAACAGGGACCGGGCGACGCCTTTTTCGGATGACGCCGCTGCACCATCACTTTGAAATGGGCGGTTGGAAGGAGCCCAAGATCGTCTTTCGCTTTTTAATTCTGGCAATCTTGTTCGCACTCCTGAGCTTATCGACCTTGAAGCTGAGATGAAGGAGCCGGGGCTGTAATTGCATCACCCGTCCAGCGGCGGGGCGGGTAGGCGGAAAACGAAAAGCGCTGTGCGGTGGAGCAGCAGGCGGAATTGATGGACGTCGCAGGAAAGAAGGTTCTGGTAGTCGGTGCGGCGCGCAGCGGAATCGCGAGCGCATCATTTCTGGCCCGGCAAGGCGCGATTGTAGCTCTCAATGATGCGAAGCCGCTTGAAAAATGGAGTGAACGGGCTCTGGGACTCAAGAGCGAAGGCGTCGGCCTGATTGCCGGAGATGTTCCCGGGTGGCTTCTGGATCAACTTGAGTTGCTGGTGGTCAGCCCCGGAGTGCCGACAAAGAGTATTCCGCTGCGATATGCGGAACGGGCCGGCGCGGCAGTGATCGGAGAAGTTGAGCTGGCTTCGCGCTATCTGAAAGGTCGCATTGTTGCCATCACCGGCTCGAATGGCAAAACGACGACCACTTCGCTGATTGGCGAATTGTTAACAGGCGCCGGGCTCCAGGTGCAGGTGGGCGGCAACATAGGTAAGCCGTTGATTGGTCTGGTTGCAAGTTCGCGAGAAGACGGTTGGACGGTAGTTGAGGTCTCCAGCTTTCAATTGGAGACAATTAGGGAATTTCACCCGCAGATTGCAGTGGCCCTGAACGTGACACCAAATCACATGGATCGTTACGAGAACTTTATGGACTATGCGGCGGCCAAACACCGAATCTTCATGAATCAGACACCGTCTGATGTAGCGGTGCTGAATGCGGATGACGAGGTAGTTTCGTCCTGGGCGCGCGGGCTGCGAGCAAGGGTGATGTGGTTCAGCGTCAGGAGCGAGCCGAAAGAGGGACTCTTTTTGCGGGGCCAGGAGATTGTTTGGCGCCAGGACAGTGGCGAGCAGACGCTCATGCGGCGCGAGGAAATGAAGTTACGCGGCTTGCACAACGTGGAAAACGTACTGGCGGCTTTGGCAGCTGGAATTGCCTGTGGAGCCGACGTGATGTCTTTGCGTGATGCAGTCGGGCGCTTTGAGCCGGTCGAGCATCGACTCGAATTTGTGATGGAAGTGAAGGGTGTGAAATTCTACAACGATTCGAAGGCTACCAGTGTGGATGCAACGTTGAAGGCGCTCGAGGCGTTTCGTGACGATCCGGGAAAGGTGGTTCTGATTCTCGGTGGGCGGGGCAAGAACGCTCCTTACGAGCCGCTCAGCTCCCTGGTGCGGGCGAAGGTGCGCAAGTTGATCTTGATCGGCGAGGACGCCGACACGATCGCACAACAACTGGGAACGCTGGCGCCGCAAGAGCGCGCCGGTGATATGCGCGCTGCGGTCAAACTCGCAGCCAGCAGCGCGCAGCCAGGTGATACGGTCCTGTTGGCTCCTGCCTGCGCAAGCTTTGACATGTTCGACAGTTTTGAGCATCGCGGTGTGGTATTTAAGGAAGAAGTACGTGCGCTTGATTCTTCGGATCTCAAATCTGCAAAGCTGAGATCCGAGAGCTGATAGCAAAAATCGAACTATGGCGCGAAAGCTTTACCCAGACAAATGGTTATTTCTGGCGACAGTGGGCCTGGCCCTCTTCGGACTGGTCATGGTTTACAGCGCTTCGGCGATTACCGCGCAAAAGGAAAACGGCAGCCAGTTCTATTACGTCGCTAAACAGGGTATGTGGACCGGCATTGGCTTAGTAGTCATGTTCATCGCCATGCAGTTGGATTACACCTGGTTGCGAAATCGGAACATAGTTTATGGATTGCTGATCATCACGGTCTTGCTGTTGCTGGCTGTCTTTGGGTTTTCGCCCATCAATGGCGCCCGTCGCTGGATCAAGCTCAGTAAGTTTTCGATTCAGCCGTCAGAGATTTCAAAACTGGCGCTGACGATTTTTTTGGCGTACTTCCTCGAGCAGCGAGCGGGCGAGGAGGGTGCTTTCCTGAAAACGTTCCTGCCCTGCGCTATTGTTACCGGCGCTCTCGCGGTGCTGGTGGTCGCCGAACCTGATCTGGGCACAGCGATGATGCTCGCCGTTATCTTTGCTGTCGTGATTTATACGGCAGGTGCGCGACTCTGGCATCTGGGGCTGGCAGCGGCGCCGGCCCTCCTGGGAGTGGCTGGGCTATTGCTTTTTGTGCCCTGGCGGATTCGGCGCCTGACGGCTTTTCTCGATCCGTGGGCAGACCCACAGGGCAGCAGTTACCAGGTGGTTCAGTCACTGATTGCTATCGGATCGGGCGGGGCTCATGGACTTGGCTTTGCGCAGGGCAAGCAGAAACTTTTCTTTCTGCCCTTCGCGCATTCCGACTTCATTTTTGCAGTAGTTGGCGAAGAACTTGGTTTGGCCGGCGCGCTCGGAGTCGTGCTCTTGTTTGCTTTATTCCTCTGGCGTGGGATTCGTACAGCGCTGCGCGCACCGGATCGCTTTGGCATGTTGCTGTCACTGGGGCTGGTGACTGGAATTGTTGCTCAGGCGATGTTCAACATCAGCGTCGTGCTGGCCCTGGTGCCGACAAAGGGAATACCACTGCCGTTTATTTCTTACGGCGGATCTTCGATGGTTCCTGCTCTCGCGGCAGTCGGCATCCTGCTGAACATTTCGCAGTACTCCGGCAGTCCCGGGGGGGCAGGAAATCTGGAACGGCTGCGGGCGCTGGTTGCCGGTGCCAGGCAGCAACGACAGCGGGGACAGTTGGCAGGCGAAGCTCGCGCGGCGCGATTTTGATGCCGGCCATGCGCGCACTGATCGCGGCCGGCGGCACCGGTGGACATATCTACCCGGCGATCGCCGTCGCTAATGAAATTAAACGCCGCGACCCTGCTTCTGCGGTGCGATTCGTGGGCACCGCGCGCGGACTGGAGACTCGGCTGGTGCCGGAGGCAGGATTTGAACTTTCGCTCATTGAATCGGCAGGGTTGGTCAACATGGGACTGGGGGCCCGGATGCGCGGGCTTTCGATTCTGCCAAAGAGTTTTCTTGCGGCGCGACGGCTGATTAGAGAGTTTCGACCGCAGATAGTAGTGGGCGCCGGCGGCTATGTTACAGGTCCGGTGTTATTGACAGCAGCGATGATGAGAGTTCCGACTTTGGTCATGGAGTCCAATGCGATTCCGGGTTTTACCAATCGCCGCCTGGCAAAGTTTGTGAAAGCGGCAGCCGTATCCTTTGACGTGACTCGGCCCTACTTTCGCGGCAAGGCGGTAGTGACCGGCAACCCGGTGCGGCCGGAATTCTTTGCAATCCCCGAGAAGCGTCGCGATCCAGAACGGTTTTCGCTCTTGCTTTTTGGCGGCTCACAGGGGTCACGGGCGTTGAATGAGGCGATGATTGCAGCATTGCCCTTGCTGTCTGAGCACCGCAGCGCGCTGCACCTCATGCACCAAACGGGGCCCGGTGACTTCGAGCGCGTGCGGATGGCGTACGAACGAGCAGGCTGGTTGGACAGTGCTGATGTTCGGGAGTACATAAACGATATGGTGGCTGCCTTTGCCAATGCCGATTTGATCATCGCTCGCGCCGGTGCTACCACCTGCGCAGAGTTGGCCGCAGCGGGCCGCGCATCCATTATGGTTCCGCTGCCGGGACAACTCGAACAGCAGCGTAACGCTGAAGTGCTGCAAGCGGCGGGGGGCGCCCGCCTCATTTTGCAGTCAGCTCTCACGGGTGAGCGATTGGCGCGGGAGATTGGGGCGATAGCCGTCGCCCCGGAGCGGCTGGCAGAAATGGAACGGGCTGTGCGGACGTTGGCGCGTCCGGGGGCGGCCGGTGCTACGGTTGATGTGCTTGAGAAATTGATAATTCATTCATAGTTCCTTGCGGTATTGACTTGCACGCAGGATGCGTGCGGTCCCAGGGCACTTTGAACTTCGTTCCTGGGCGACGTTCCTTAGTAAGAGAAGGATGTCGGACGCCCAAGAAACAAGGCGGTATAGCAAAGGCCAAGGGCCAAAATAATGTTTCGTCGTATTCAACACATACACTTCGTCGGCATCGGTGGCATCGGCATGTCGGGCATCGCCGAGGTATTGGTCAACCTGGGTTTCCATGTCTCCGGTTCCGACATCAAACACTCGCCAGTCACGGATCGCCTGCAGCAGATGGGAATTGAATTTACTGAAGGGCACATGGCGAGCAATGTGGGGAGCGCCCATGTGGTCGTTCGTTCCACCGCGGTGCGCGACGACAACCCTGAATTGGTTGAAGCACAGCGGCGTTCAATTCCAGTTATCCCGCGCGCCGAGATGCTGGCAGAGTTAATGCGGCTGAAGCCACATACGGTCGCGGTAGCCGGCTCGCACGGGAAAACCACAACGACCTCAATGGTCGCTACCGTGCTCGGTCATGCTGATCTGGATCCTACTATCGTCGTCGGCGGGGTCGTGGGCGCTTTTGGATCAAATGCACACCTGGGCACCAGCGACCTGATGGTTGTCGAAGCCGATGAAAGCGATCGTTCATTCCTGATGCTGACTGCGACTATCGCAGTCGTGACTAATATTGATCGCGAGCACATGGACTATTACCACGACATGGAGGACGTGCGCGCCTGCTTTAAGAATTTTGTCAACAAAGTACCCTTTTACGGGACTTCAGTGCTCTGCCTCGACGATCCCAATGTGCAGGCAATTATTCCTCTGATTGAAAGGCGGCGGATTACTTACGGTTTGAGCGCGCAGGCAGATATTTCCGCGCACAATGTGCGCCACGACCAGGAGTTTGGCTCGAGTTTTACGGTTTGGCGCGGCAATGAAGCCATTGGTGAAATCAATTTGCACGTGCCCGGTATGCACAATGTCTACAACTCTTTGGCTGCTATCGCCGTGGGACTGGAACTGGAAGTTCCTTTTGCAAAGATTGCAGAGGCCCTGGGTTCGTTTACCGGTGCGCAACGGCGCTTCCAGGTTAAAGGCGAAGTCGAAGGCGTGTTAATTGTCGATGATTACGGCCACCACCCAACCGAAATTCGCGCGACGCTGGCGGCAGCCAAGATTGGTTCCGGCGGCCGTCGCACCCTGGTGTTGTTCCAGCCGCATCGCTATTCGCGCACCAACGACTTGATGGGCGAGTTCGCGCGCTCTTTCAATAACGCTGACACGCTGCTCGTCAGCGACATCTATGCGGCCAGCGAAGAGCCTATCGCCGGTATCACCGGCGAATCTCTGACCGAAGCCATCGTCCGTTTTGGCCACAAGGACGCGCACTTTATTGGCAGTATCGAAAATGCCGCCCAGACAATTCGCGAACACGTTCAACCGGGCGACATGATCATAACCCTCGGCGCGGGCACCGTTAATAAAGTGGGTGAGCAGATTCTGGAATTGCTGCGCGCCAGGAGCGAGGCGCAAACGAATTGAAGGGCGAGACACCAAAGAGAAAATGCCGCTAGTGATGGAAGCGAACCCGGATTCAAAGTTCAGCAAACGCGATGAAGCAGTAGCGCTCATCGCCCAGCGCCTCGGCGTGCGGGCCGAACGTGGGCGCCGCTTTGCCGAACTGACCAGCTTACGCGTCGGCGGTGCAGTCGATTGGGTGGTCTCGCCACAGACCGAAGAACAAGCTGCGGCGCTTGTCTATCAATTTGAGCTGGCCGGTATTCCCTGGCGCCCGCTTGGTTCCGGCAGCAATGTGCTGGCTGACGATGGTGAACATCACTACGTCATCCTGAGTGTGAAGGATTTGAAAGGCGAGCCAGAGTTCGATGGTGACCTGGTCTCAATTAGCGCGGGTTATTCGCTGCCTCGCCTTTGCATCGACGTGGCTCGCAAGGGACTCTCGGGAATCGAAGGCCTGGGTGGGATTCCCGGAACAGTTGGTGGTGCCTTGTGGATGAACGCGGGGGCATACGGTCACGAAATCGGCACCGTCACTGAAAAAGTGCGCACAGCGCGCCGGGGCGAGGTGATTGAGATCTCTGGCAGCGAGGTGCAGTGGAATTACCGTCATACTTCTTTTCGAGAAGGCGAGTTGCTTTTGGGAGCGACCCTCAGACTCAAACCCGACGATCCGGAAAAGATTCGACGGCGAATGGACGAAGCAAAGGATCGCCGCCTGGCTTCTCAACCTCACGGCTCGCGGTCGGCAGGATGTTTTTTCAAGAATCCACCGGCGGGAAAAGTCGGTACCGGCAAAATCATAGACGATCTGGGAATGAAGGGGACGCGGCGCGGGGGTGCTTTGGTTTCTCCGGTTCATGCCAACTTTATTGTGACGGAAGGGGAAAATGCAAGCGCCGCTGATGCGATCGCCCTGGCCGAGGAGATCAGAGAGCGCGTGAAGCGCGAGCAGGGGATCGAGCTTGAGTACGAGGTGGAATTGTGGCGTGCCACCCAGCCTAGGCCAGCCGCAGACAATGACCAGGAAGAGACGAAGGAGCAGCAATCGTGAGAGAACACGCAGTTCCACAGAAAGTTGGCGGTCGTGCCGGGCTGGCAGGCAGGCGGGCTGGAGCCGTAGCCCAGCGTCCGGCGCGACGCAGTAGTCGTGGCGACTCCCCAAAAACGTTTGGCGAGCGTCTCCGATCAATTGCCGCTTATTTCCCGGTGCTGATGAAAGTCGGGTTGCTGATAGTCCTGGGGGTGTTGATTTTCGCGGGCTACCGTGCGGCTGCTTCAGCCACTTTTTTTCAGGTGCGACACATTGAAGTAAAGGGCACTGCCCGCACCGCAACTGAGCAGGTCCAACAGGTGGTGCGGCGCGAACTCGCTCCGCAAGGCGTCTGGCGCGCTGATCTGACTGGATTGAGTGCGCAGCTTGAGCGTCTACCCTGGGTGCGCACGGCAGTTGTAACCCGGTTGCTGCCTGATGGAATTCGTGTCCGCGTCACCGAACGCGTGCCGCGCGCCGTGGTGCGAACGGCGGCGGGACGCCTTGTCTGGGTTGATGAGGATGCGGTCATGCTCGGCGAAATGGCTGCGGCGGATCAAATGCCGACTTTTTTCATGCGCGGCTGGAGCGAAGATAACTCCGAGACGGCCCGTCAGGATAACCGGGAGCGAGTGCAAAAATATCTGGAGCTGGCGCGTGCCTGGGATGCGGCCGGACTATCCGAGCGCGTCAGTGAAGTCAACCTGATCGACGTGCGCGACATTCGGGCCCAGTTGGCCGGTGATGATTCGGACATTGAAGTGCGCTTGGGATCCAAGGATGCCGGGCCGCGGTTGCAGAAGGCCCTGAGTGTACTGGACAGCCAGCGAGGGACTCCGCGTGGAGGACTCATAAGTTACGTTGACCTGACCCAGGGCAAGCGCGCCGTGGTTGGGTTTACGTCAGGGCGTCAAGTGAGCAGCGATTCGGCCCAGGCTAACGTTGCGGACGAATTTGAAACTGCGGCGACCAGGCCCGCCTCCGCGGGCGCCAAATCCGCGGCGAAAGAGCCGGCCAAATCAACGCGCGTCGCGGGTGCCACTAAAGACAGGCCGGTAAAGGACCAGGGTCGACCGCGCACTGAATGAAACGTCGTCAACAAGTTTACTGAGGAGCACACCCAGAATGGCCAAGCGTTCACAACACACCATCGGCCTCGACATCGGTACGAGCAGGGTGACGTGTATCGCGGGCGAACCCAACGAAATTGGGCTGCTGGAAATCGTGGGTATTGGTGAAGCTGAAGCGCGCGGCCTGCGCAAGGGAGTAATTGTAAACCCCGACGCCGCGGTTGATGCCATCAAGAAAGCGGTCGAAGAAGCCGAGCGCATGAGCGGCATTGAAGCCGAAGAGGTGACTATCAACCTGGCGGGATCGCACATCGTTGGCTTCAATGGCCAGGCGATCGTTGCCGTGTCCGGACGCGATCGCGAGATTACCCACGAGGACGTGCGGCGAGCAATCGACTCAGCCTGCGCTATTCAACTGCCGGCCGGACGCGAGATCGTTGACCGTCTGCCGCAGGAGTTCATTGTTGATGACCAGGATGGCATAAACGATCCGGTGGGCATGATTGGGGCTCGCCTGGCAGTTAAGGTTCACATTGTCACCAGCCCGGTAACTGCACGCCAAAATGCAATTAACGCCGTGAATCGTGCGGGATTGGTGGTTGCAGACATGGTCCTGGAACAACTTGCGGCCGCCGAGGCCTCGTTGACCGAAGACGACAAAGAGTTCGGCGCGGCGTTGGTCGACATCGGGGCTGAAACAACCGGGCTAATTATTTACCAGCGCGGCGCAGTCCAACACACAGCGGTTTTTCCCCTCGGCGGCTCCCATTTCACGAATGACATAGCGTTTGGATTGCGCACACCAATTCCGGAAGCGGAAAAGATGAAGCGCACCGTGGGCTGCGCCTGCAGCACTGCCATCAATGATATGGAGCGCGCGGAATTAGTTGATGTGCCTTCGGTCGGTGGTCGCGCTCCGCGCCAGCTCTCCCGCCAGATCCTGTGCGACATCCTGCAGCCGCGCGCCGAAGAAGTGCTGATGCATTTGGCAGATGAAATAAAGGACGCGGGCTGGGAACGTCAGTTATCGAGCGGCGTGGTGCTCACCGGAGGCGGCGCGCTGTTGCATGGTATGACCGAAATTGCCGAACAGGTATTTGACGCGCCGGTCCGTCTCGGCTTTCCGGAACGCGACCGCTTTGGTGGTCTGGTTGAGGATATTCAGACGCCGGCCTGGGCGGCGGCGGCAGGTCTGGCGCTGGTGGCACATCGCGCTCAGGCTATGGAAGCGCGTTCAGGCTTGAATCGCCGGGCGTCGTCCGGAAAACTTACGCATTTTGTTTCTCGATTCAGGAATCGTTTCAGTAGTATTTTGTGACAACTTGTTGTATGCTGTCGCGCCGGTTGCACAAGATATAGTCCGCTATATATCGAGGTCTATGGCGCGAGCAGCACAACATAGAAGAAAAGGTCCTTGGGAGCCATCTCGCTTTGGGAGAAAGGGAATGACTATGACACCAGAAGCTCGTGAACCAGGCAAAGGCATTAACATGTTCATCGATGATGAGCCACCGATTACCGGAGCGCGTATCAAAGTGATCGGTATTGGTGGTGGCGGAGGCAACGCCGTCAACCGCATGATGGAGGCCGGGATTGAAGGCATCGAATTCCTCGTTGCCAACACTGACCTGCAGGCCTTGAAGCGTTCACATGCCCCTATCAAGATTCAATTGGGCAGTCGTCTGACCAAGGGTCTGGGCGCTGGTGCCGACCCCGGCATGGGGCGCAATGCCGCTCTGGAGGATACCGACAAGATTATTGAGGTTCTCGAGGGCGCAGATATGGTTTTTGTAACCACTGGCCTCGGGGGTGGAACGGGAACTGGCGCAGCTCCGATAGTTGCCTCTCTGGCGACGGAGTTGAACGCCCTGACAGTAGCCGTAGTAACCAAGCCATTTCTTTTTGAGGGCCGGCGCCGCATGCAGCAGGCCGAACAGGGCCTTAGGGAGTTACAGGAATGCGTCGATACGGTGATTACGATTCCCAATGAGCGCCTGCTACACACGGTCGATCGTGGTAGCTCTCTGGCAGATTCTTTCCGGGTCGCCGACGACGTGTTGCGCCAGGCCGTACAGGGCATCAGCGATCTGATCACCGTACCTGGCCTCATCAATCTGGATTTTGCGGACGTCAAGACCATCATGTCCGGCATGGGCATGGCCCTCATGGGGGCCGGGCGGGCCAGTGGCGAAAATCGCGCCGTGGAAGCGACGCAGCAGGCAATCTCGTCCCCGTTACTCGAAGAGGCCACGATTCAGGGAGCGCGCGGTGTGCTGATCAACATCACGGGTGGGCCCGATCTCACCCTCTATGAAGTAAACACCGCCTCGACAATTATCCGCGAAGCTGCCGACGAAGATGCGAATATCATTTTCGGTGCAGTCATCGATGAACAGATGCATGGAGAAATGCGCATCACAGTAATCGCCACCGGCTTTGCGGGCGAAGGAGCATCTGCGGCTGTGGCAAGTTCAAATATTGTGATGCCGGCGACTCCTCCACGATATATTCAACGTCCAGGCGACGATTCACGCTCGCCGATGATGAGTCATAGAAGCGACGATCTTGACGTGCCCACCTTTATTCGCAAGAAGGCCGACTAAAACCAGGGGATAAAGCTTTCAGACTTTGGGCAGGGCGAGCTGTCCAGGCGGGTATTCTTTTTGCGAATTTGCCCTCCCTGAAGGAGAGGTCTGAGCGTTGGATTTTCTTCGTTTCTCCTTTGCTTTTTCCTTCATGGTTGTGTAGCATGTCGGCTAATCCCTTGCAGGGTTTTCCATTACGGGTAAAAAAAGTTAGACGTCTCTCCTCGAATGGCCGCAGCCTGCGAGAGTTTTGTCTGCTGATCAGCGTCACGTTCCCCGCTCATTAACGTTTTTGACGTGTTCAGCTTCAATTTAAAAACCAATCTGTCTTCGTTTGGAGGATTACTAAAGTGAATCGGAAGCTTATTAGAACGACGCTCGCTGAGGTCAAAGGGAAGGTGCGCGAGGCGCGTGAGACCCCACCACCAAGAGAACGGGCCAACGGTCATCAGCAACGCGGAGGATCCGAAGGTGGCGGGCACCGTGAGCATCGCGAGCATCGGGCTCCGCAGCCGTCCTCGGCCTCGGTCCAGGTGCGCAAGCGCGTGCCACCGCCGCTGGAAACGAGCGCGGAAATTTTCTATTACAAGAAGCAAATCGACGCTCACACACTCATGGTGATCGTGCTGCTTGATGGCGAGGAAATTGAAGGCACAATCGAATGGTACGATCGGGGTGCCCTCAAAGTTAACCGTCAGGATGCGCCTAATCTGCTCGTTCTGAAGCGGAACATCAAATATATGTTCAAAGCTGACGAACGCGTTGAGAAAGTCCAGAACGCCACCCAGGCCGGCTGACCCAGGCGGCTTACGCCGTCCGGCGGCTTTAGCCCTCGCCCCGCGGTCCCGGAATGAAACAGTTTGGGAATAGCTCATCTCACAACGGGCAACGCTCTTTGCCGCGCATAGGTATCACCATGGGCGACCCGGCCGGGATTGGCCCCGAGGTTGTGCTCAAAGCCGTGGCCGAGCCGGAAATTCGCGCCGTCTGCGTACCGGTGATCATCGGCGACGCGCAGGTGCTGGCGCACACGGCGCGTACCCTTAACCTTCAATGCGGCTATGACATCGTGCGGCGCGGAGAGGATCTCCCGGAACATCTTCGCGACCCGATTATCTATCATCTCGACAATGTTGAGGGGTTCATCGAGCCCGGAATTGAATCAGGCGCTGCCGGTAAGGCCGCGGCCGGTTACATCGAGGCAGCTGTCGAGCTGTGCGCCGCCGGCAGTATCGATGCGATTAGCACTGCTCCCATAAACAAGCGGGCCTTGTTTTTGGGCGGCTACAGTTTTCCTGGTCATACGGAATTCCTTGCGCATCTGACCAGCACTGAAGAATTCGCGATGGCCTTCGTAGCCGGGAACCTGCGCATTGTATTGTTGTCCACTCATGTCCCTTTGTCCGAGGCGATCCGCCTCATCGAACGAGATCGCCTGATACGAACAATCAAGTTGACAAACCGCGAATTGCAGCGCTGGGGCATTGAAAAGCCTCGCCTGGCGCTCGCGGCACTGAATCCGCATGGCGCAGAGGGCGGATTGTTCGGAGTCGAAGAAGCCTCCGAGATGATTCCCGCCATTGAGGCCTGTCGCGGCCTTGAGGATTTGAATGTCCAGGGACCGATTTCAGCAGACGCTGTGTTTCTCAAGGCTTCGCGCGGAGAGTTTGACGGAGTGATTGCCTGTTACCATGATCAGGCGATGATTCCGATCAAGTGCCTCTCGTTTGGTGAGGCGGTGAATGTTACTTTGGGCTTGCCATTTATTCGCACCTCTGTCGATCATGGAACGGCATTCGATATTGCGGGCAAGGGGTTGGCAGAGCATTCGAGCATGATGGCCGCAATTAAACTGGCTGCAGAATTATCAGCCCAGGCGGACGAAAGCAGCCGAGCGGTGGAAGTGTGATTATGACAAATGAAAATGCGGATGGGAAAGAGTCCAAAGTCTCGCGGCGGATCCTTGTTGCCGATGATGACCCGGCTATTCTGCGGCTAGTGCAAACCATTCTTGAGAAGGACAATTACAGCGTGGTTACCGCGCGCGACGGCCGAGAGGCTTACAAGATTCTGCAGCGCGATACGGATTTTATTGCCGCCGTGCTCGACGTCATAATGCCGCAAATTTCCGGTCCGGAACTGGTTCGGCATATGAAAACGGAAAAGCGATTGATGCGCATACCGGTGATGATGATGACCGCTGAGCAGGATCCAAAACTGTCGTCGGACAGTTTCGCGGCCGGAGCCGTCGTTTTCCTGCCAAAGCCCTTCACGACCGCCCAACTTCAGACAATGCTCCAGATGCTCATTGGCAAGAGCGGTGAATAAGAACCGAATATGCTGTCTGCGGCCCCCCAAATTCTACTACTTTGCGCGTTGCTGCTCGGCGGGTCCAGCTTCGTCTCGCCCACGTTCGCCAGGGGTGAACTGAGCCGGAAGCAGGCCAGGAGATTAATCGCCGGTATGGCCGGATTTGCGCTACCGGTCGGCGCCGTACGTGTAACTGCGATGCGTTCGGTTGATGCTTCTACCGCGGAAGCGACGGCGGAGATTGCGATGGTCTTTCGGTTCGAAAGGAACCAGAACAATCAATGGCGCGTAGCGGAGTTTCGCTCCGCCCCGAATCAGTGGCAGAGCATTGAGTTGCTGGCGAATTCGCTCAAGGTGACCCCAGGCGTTGGCAATTGTGATCAGGCCGAGCTGGCGCGGAAAGCGGAAATAGATCCGAGCAATCGCCGGGCGCGTTGCCTCCTGGCCGAATTGCTTGGTGTCCAGTTACCTTCCGATGCGGTGCGCATTAAGGAAATCGGGTCGCCCGTTTTGCCCCTTGGTTCAAAGGCCTCGGTAGTAATCGATTCCTTAATAGGGGCCGAGTTTCGCTTCAGCAAGAATCCTGGTGAATCGTGGCGGGTGGCGGGTGTCCGCACCGGGTCCCGAGCCTGGCTGGATCCGGAGACGGTCCTCAATGCCTTGAACAGTGAAAAGGCCAGAGAGGCGCGAGCTGAGCTCCAGGAGATTGCCTCAGCGCTGGAAGACTTTCGCAATCGACGCGGTTCTTATGTGGAAGCCAGGAGCCAACGAGTACTGCTTGACTTTCTGAGCCCGCGTTACCTTTCGCGCGTGATTCGTCTCGATCCCTGGCACCGGCCCTATTTCTATGAAGGGACTCGCGATCAATTCACCCTCCGTTCGGCCGGACCCGACGGCAAGGAGAATACCGGAGACGACATTGTGGTGAGCAAAGCGGCCCGATCGGCGGCAATTAGGCCCCATTCCTGAATAAACCCTTGACTCCCACCTTTCGCGGGTGTTAGTTTTCAAGGTGGCTCCGAACTATTTGGGGCCGAATTAACCACTTGCCCAGCGCCATTCGTACCTACTTCGCTAGCCCCGTCAGTGGCGCTCTTTTCAGTCAAAGGGTTTTGATTTGCCAGTGGGACGCACACTTCTTCTCGCCGACGACTCAATCACAATTCAGAAGATAGTCGCTCTCACGTTTGCAGAGGAAGGGATAGAGGTGATCGCAGTCAGCGATGGCGCCCAAGCCCTGGAAAAGCTGGAGGAAACCTCGCCGGACATTGTGCTGGCTGACGTCTTCATGCCGCATCTTAGCGGCTACCAGGTCTGCGAGCATATTAAACAAACAGAGCGCTTCAGCCACATTCCCGTGCTGCTGATGGTGGGCTCGTTTGAACCCTTTGACGAAGCGGAGGCGCGCAGAGTCGGCGCGGATGATATTTTGAGTAAGCCTTTTCAATCTATTCGGACATTGATGGACAAAGTCGGTGTGTTGCTGGGGCGCGAACCATCCGCCCCAACATCTGAAGAACCAACTTTGAGCACTATTCCGGAAGCGGCAGTTGACGCGGCACCTTTTGCTGAGACTGTTTCGGACTTTGAGACGCGCACAGAGTCCCCTGCCGACGCAGACGAAGCGGATACGCAAGAGCTGCCTCCACCTGAGGTGGTACTGCCGCCGGAAGAGCCAATGTCGATGGATGAAATAAGGCTAACCACTGCCGATACGCAAAGACTTTCAATGGAAACCAAAGGTCAACTGGAGCATTTGCAGGCAGTAGAAGTTCCTGTAGTTCAAACCTTGTTGGAAGCAGAAAAGATGCCTACTAATTTGGATGCTGAAGTTAACACTGCCGGTCCCTATAGTTTTGACGATGGGCTTCTCGAAGTTGAGGGCTACGATTCCGCCGGCTTTGATTATTACGACGAGATCGTCCTGGACATCGATTTTGATGCCGCACCTCCCGCTGTCGCAAGCGCCATGGTTGCCGACGCGCCCCAGATGACGACAAGCGCAGCAGTTGAAAATAAGCTAGACACACCTGCCTCCAGCCCCGCATTTTCTCCCGCTGCTGAGACTGGCGCGCAAGACATTGCGCTGGAGCCGGAAACGGCCAGCAGGGAGGATTTGGGTGTCGCCGAACCCGTCGACGAGTCTGTCTCCGGCGTCGGCGCCACGCTTCCGGCAGGCGCCGCGGCGCTCTTATCAGCCGACAGTGCGCCGGCACCCGGAATGAGCCCAGCAGGTTTGATCACCCTCGACCAGCTTGCGCCGGAAGTTGTCGATGCCATAGCCCGGCGAGTTGTCGAGCAAATGTCAGAGAAGGCTGTCCAGGAGATCGCCTGGGAAGTCGTGCCACAGCTTTCTGAGCTGATGATTAAGCGCAGGCTCGAAGAAGAGGAAACAAAAAGCAGGTAAACTCAGTCGGCGGATTCTAATCGAGCACGTTCGTTACAGTTAACGGCGTGCTCGATTTATTTGTCTCCGGGTTGTTTTTCGCTGGCGAGTTGTTCCCTCGTGGGTTCGCCCGCCAACCATCCAGCTTGCGACGAAGACGTGCGCAATTGACCCCGGATGGCAATCCTGCAGCTTTGCTTTACAATGAATCTCGCTTGAGCGGGAAAGACGCGGAGCACAATATAGACAGCAGCACTGTGCCTTGCCATAGGAGTTTCCACCAGAGGACAGCTGCCGAAGACTGATAACTGATTACCTACACCAATGGATATCCCGAAAACATACGACCCCAAACAGGCCGAAGAGCATCACTATGCCCGTTGGGAGCAGCAAGGTTGTTTTGCACCCGAAATAAATGAGGATCACAACGCACCATCGTTCTCAATAGCGATCCCGCCACCCAATGTCACCGGCTCGTTACATATGGGCCACGCGCTGCAGCACACCATGATGGATGTTCTGACCAGGTACAAAAGGATGTGCGGCTATCGCACGCTCTGGCTACCCGGTACGGACCACGCCGGCATCTCGACGCAATTGATGGTCACGCGCGAACTGAAGAAAGAAGGATTGACGCGGCATGATCTGGGTCGCGAAAAATTTGTCGAGCGGGTTTGGAAATGGAAAGCGGAATCGGGTGGCCAGATCACGAAGCAAATGCGCCGGGAGGGAGCATCGGTCGACTGGTCGCGCGAAAAATTCACGATGGACCAGGATCTGTCGCGCGCGGTGCGCGAAGCTTTTGTTCGTCTGTATGACGAGGGCATGATCTATCGCGGCAATCGCGTCGTCAACTGGTGTCCCAACGATCAGACCGTGTTGTCCGATCTCGAAGTGCTGAAAGAACCGCAGGCGGGCAAGCTTTACTATCTGAAGTATCCCGTCAAGCACAGCAGTCGTGTAGTAACTGTGGCCACCACACGCCCGGAGACCATGCTCGGAGATACGGCAGTGGCCGTAAGCCCCAGCGACGAGCGTTATGCTGATCTGGTCGGCGCCATCTTGCTCTTGCCGCTGACTGATCGCGAAATTCCAGTCATCGCCGACGAATACGTGGAGCAGGAATTTGGCACCGGAGCGGTCAAAATTACTCCGGCGCACGATGCAAACGACTATGAAATGGGAGAGCGGCACAACCTCGCGCAGATAGTCGTAATCGATCAGCATGCAAAGATGACCGCGGCCGCGGGCGCAGCCTTCGCCGGGCTTGATCGCTACAAAGCGCGCGAGCAGGTAATCGAACGGTTCGCGGAAATGGATCTGCTGGAGAAGGTCGAGGACTATGAATTCTCAATTTCGAAATGCGAGCGTTGTAAGACAGTACTCGAGCCGCTGATCTCAACCCAATGGTTCTGTCGCATGGGCAAGCTGCGCGATCTGGCGCTCGAGCAGACGACGCGGGAAGGGAAGCCGCGGTTCTTTCCCGAAGTTCCTTACCAGAAAGTTTACACCGACTGGCTCGAGAACCTGCGCGATTGGACCATTTCGCGCCAGTTGTGGTGGGGCCATCAGATTCCCGCCTGGTATACCGCGACCGGAGAGGTGGTCGTTGCGCGGTCAGAGGAGGAAGCACGCATCCAGGCCGGCAGCAGCGAACTAACCCAGGATCCGGATGTCCTCGACACTTGGTTTTCATCGGGCCTTTGGCCTTTCTCGACCCTGGGATGGCCCGATGAAACGAGCGATCTGAAGGTTTTTTACCCAACCTCGGTGCTCGTGACCGCGCGTGACATTATTTTTCTCTGGGTATCGCGCATGGTGATGATGGGCCTGAAATTTGTCGGCGAACGGCCCTTTGACGACGTTTTTGTCACCGGTACGATTCTCGATAAACACGGCCAGCGGATGTCCAAGACCAAGGGCAACGGAGTCGATCCTCTGGAAGTGTTCGACAAGTTTGGCGTCGACGCCACGCGACTGACCCTGGCGTCGGTGGGAACGAAGGATACGCGCTGGAATGAAAAACAGGTTGAGTCCTATCGCAACTTTGCCAACAAGATTTGGAATGCAACGCGCTTCTGTCTCTTGAATTCCGAAGGTGCGCAGGTTGATCCGACGCTGATAAGTGGGGAAACTGGACCGCTCCCCCTGCATGATCGCTGGATTATTTCGCGTCTGAACCGGACTGCTCGCGATGTGCGCGCAGCGCTGGCTGAGTACCAATTTCATGAAGCGGTGCAGACCCTCTATCACTTTTTCTGGGATGACTTCTGCGACTGGTACATCGAGTTGTCGAAAGCGGCGATTACTGCGGAAGGGCCTTCCGCGGAGCGGACACTTGCGCGCAGCAGGTTACTAAGCGTGCTGGAGCAGGCCTTGCGTTTGCTGCATCCCTTCATGCCTTATATCACGGAAGAGTTATGGCAGCGGCTGCCAGGAGTAAGTGGAGACCTTTTGCACGCAGCGTACCGGAATGCGACTCCTACGGTGATGTTGACGGGCTACCCGACAGCTGCCGACGGTCTGATCGACGAACAAGTGGAATCGGAGATGCAGGCGGTCATCGATCTAATCTCACGCGTGCGCCATATCCGTTCGGAGATAAATATCAAACCTGCCGACCGGGTTTCCGTTCTGATTGGGGTTGCCGACGAGACTTTGCGTGCGGTTTTTACTGCCAGCGCCGATCAGATTACGCGACTCGCCCGGGCCGCAGAGGTTTCAGTCCGGGCACAGCTCAACGCTCCGCGCGCATCTGCTCGTGCGGCGTTGGGGGGTGGGGCCGAGCTGGCCGTCCCGCTGGAAGGCTTGATTGATTTTGAGCAGGAAAGACAGCGGCTGAAAAAAGAGCTCGATAAGCTGAGAGTCGAAGCAGTGAAGTTGGAAGCGCAGCTGGCGAACCCACAGTTCGTTGAGCGGGCGCCGGTCGAAAAGGTCGAGGAATTACGGGCGCGCCAGGTAGATATAGAGCAACGAAGTGCTGCGCTGGCAGAGATGATGGCAGCGCTGGGCTGAAGACCAACGGTTGCATGTGACTCGTGTGCTCAGGCTAAGCGCCGATACAATCGTTATCAGGGGAATACGTATGAACTGGGTCGACGAAGGGGCGTTGTATTCGCAGATAGGCGGTTTTCTGCGTGAAGATCTGGGTCGTGGCGATATCACTTCGCAGGCAATTATTGAACGTAACACGCGGGCCCGGGGCCGGTTCCTGGCGGGTGAGAAAATGATTGTGGCAGGGCTCGAAGCGGCCGAAGAAGTCTTTATGACGCTCGACTCCGAGCAGCAGCTCGAGGCCTTCGCCTCAGATGGCGAGGAGATCGAAGGCGGCAAGGTGATTGCGCGCACCACCGGCTTTGCCGATGTGCTGCTGGCCGGCGAGCGAGTGGCTCTGAATTTGCTCCAGCGACTGTCCGGCATCGCGACCCTCACCAACCAATACGTCAGGGCAATCGAAGGCACGGGCGCACACATTATCGACACTAGAAAGACAAGTCCGGGACTGCGCATGCTGGAGAAATATGCCGTGCAACTGGGCGGTGGCCGCAGCCATCGTTTCGGTCTCGATGATGGCGTAGTAATCAAAGCAAATCACATCGCAGTGGCCGGAGGAGTAGCCGAAGCCGTCCGCAAGGCGCGCGAGCGCTTGGGTCAGTTGCACAAGATCGAAGTCCAGGTAGCAAACGAGCACGAGTTGAAAGAAGCGTTGAGGCAGCAAGCGGATGTTTTGCTGCTGACGGATCTGGCTGCTGAAGAGGTGGCCCGCCTGATTACCCTGGCCCGCGAGCTCTCGCCCGGAGTGACTATAGAATGTTCGGGCAACATGGCGGTCGAAAGTGTCAGAACTTACGCCGCCGCCGGGGCCGATTTGATCAGTATTGGCGCGCTTACCAACTCGGCACGGGCGATGGATTTGAGCTTTCAGATACAACTGGCCGGCGGTGGATGACATCATGTGTTTCGGAACCCCTCTTTTTTCCTGACGTGTAAGAATCAGGCCCGGCTTGAATGCATCTCAGGCTTAGAGTTAGATTAACTTCAGTCCACGGCAACGAGGAATTTAGTAATGCAGATGTCTTCAGCGCGCCTCCTGGCAGTTTTTATCGCCATTCTGATGATGGTCGGACTCTGTTTCGTAGATGCCGGGGCCCAGCGTCGCCGCAAACGCACGCGGCGAGCCAGAGTCTCGATGCCGGCGCCGTCGCCCAGCCCGACTCCAGAGGACGGATCTAATCCTGCCGATCCAAAAATTGTCAGCACCGCCGATCAGGTCAACCTGCCGACCAGAAGCGCTCGCCCCAGGTCCACACCGACTCCGGTGCCGGAATCGGAGCAGGAGCAATTGCGCCGGACAATCACCGATCTTTCAGGGCAACTCAACAAGCTCACCGACAAGTTGAATCAGATGGAAGAGCAGCAACGGGCGCTGGTCGATCTCGAGCGCTTGAGTCGTGCCGAGCAACGCGGCGAAACTTTTCGCTCCCAGTTGCGTGACGTTCAGGCAAAAGAGATCGAAATCCAGGCACAGCTGGACCAGCTTGATTTTGCATTGCAGCCGGAGAACATTGAGCGATCGGTAGCCACCTACGGCACCACCCATCCGGAAACGGCGCGCCAACAACGCAGGCAACAGCTGGAGAGTCAGAAGGCCCGTTTGCAGGCCCAATACAGTCAGCTTGAGCAGAGTCGGATGCGCCTGGAGACAGCGGTCGCAACCGCGGATGCAGAGATTGAAAAACTCCAGCGGCAAATCGAATTGAATAGCCAGGGCCCCATGGCAGCGCCCTCGCCAATTCCTCCGCCGCCGGAGGATCGCCCTCCGCAATTCTAGAGACTCTGCGTTGCAATAGCATGGGAACCATCGCTCCAGGTGAACTATACAAGTTGATCGACGATGCCAACGGTCGCGGCGAGCGCGTGGTCGTGGCGACGGTCGCAGCCACGCGCGGCTCAACGCCTCAGCAGCGCGGCGCCAAGATGCTGTTTTTCGAAAACGGCAGAGTCGCGGGGACCGTCGGCGGAGGATGCATCGAAGCTGAGGTGTGGGCGGAGGCGCGCGCCGCGCATTGCTCCGGGAATCCAGGCTTGCATCACTTTTCCCTGACCGCAGAAGAAGCCAGCGAAGAAGGAATGGTCTGCGGCGGCACGATGGATATCTTTATCGACGTCTGGGCTCCCTGAACAGTGAGGATCAGGCACGGTCAAACCAGTCGCGCCACCGCACTCCTGATTCGAGCAAAGTGTGGGCAACGATAGTCAGGAACTACGAGGCTACACATCAGTGTCCGCTCGACGGGCCTGGCCCAGACATTCGGCACTACCCCGATGGCAGGTTCGCTGACGGTGGGGCGGCTTTCTGCCCACCAAACACTCTATGTCCCTGGTGATCACAGAAGCAATTAACAAAGTGCTCGAGCAAGGCGGCCTGGCCGTGTTAGCGACGTTGATTCAGGCCCCCCACGGCACTGGTGCCAAGCTTCTAATAACCGGGGCGGGCGTAGCAGCCGGAAGTTTGGGTGATCATTCCCTCGATAGCGCTGCAGTGCAGGCGTCGGCGCGCTTTCTCGAATTAAGGCAGGAAGCGAATACCCTGAAGGTGGCGGAGTTTGCGCCGCAACTTGTTCACCTGAGCGAAGCGAAGGTTTTATTTGAACGGATCGAGGCAGCACCACGGCTGGTGATTTGTGGCGCCGGGCACGTCGGATCGTCTCTGGCGCGGCTTGCTGGAATGATAGGGTATCGGGTGACCTTAATCGATGACCGGGCAGAATTTCTTACTCGAACACTCATTCCTGATGAACAGATTGAGCTGGTGTTGGCAATTGACTGGAGCGACTCGGTCCGCGCCGTGATCGGCAACGGTCAGAGAGTTTCCGTAGCGGTGGTGACTCGCGGCCACAACGAAGACGAAGAATGTATGAGGGCATGCATCGACACGCAGGTAGACTATCTCGGTCTGATTGGCAGTAAGCGGCGCACCAGTATAGTTTTAGAGCGTTTACGCCAGGCGAGCGCTGATGAAACGAGTGTCCGGCGTGTTCATGCTCCGATTGGCCTGGACATCGGAGCCGTTACTCCCGAAGAGGTGGCCCTGGCCATCATGGCAGAAATCGTTCTCGAGCGACGTGGCGGGAAGGGGACGCCACTTTCTGCCTGGCGACGGGAACGTTAGGGATGGCATAGCTTCTCTGCGGCGGGCGTCCGAACATCTGGTTTGCGATCCAAAGTCCTCGTGCGATGATACGAAGCAAGCGTGAAAGTAGAGAAAGCCGAGTCAGATCGTCCGCGGAGGATTATGAAGCGCCGAACTCAAATGTTCCGTGCGCTAAGCCACCGCAATTACCGGCTCTTCTGGAGTGGTGCGTTCCTGTCCAACATTGGGACCTGGATGCAGGCCGTGGCGCAGGGTTACCTGGTTTATGATTTGACGCACTCGTCCCTGTGGCTGGGTCTGGATAGTTTTGTCGCGCTCTCCCCCGGTTTGGTTTTGACTCTTCTGGGTGGTGTCTTTGCGGATCTGATTGACCGTCGCCGGCTCATCCTCTATACCCAGGCTGTGGCCGGGCTGACAGCGCTTAGCCTGGCCATATGCATCAGCACCAATGTTATTCACCGCGCCGACAACATCTGGGACAGTCGCGTCTGGATTATCCTTGCCTTCTCGTTTGTGACCGGCTGTTGCATGTCGCTTGCGGGTCCCTCATACCAGGCATTGACTTTTGATTTGGTCGGGCGTGAAGACGTGGCCAACGCCGTCGCCCTTAACTCGACGCAGTTTCAACTATCGCGAGTCGTTGGTCCGGCGTTTGCGGGTATTGGATTCAAGTTCTTCGGCCTGGCGGGATGCTTCTATGCCAATGGCTTCTCTTTTATCGCCGTCGTAGTGGCCCTGGCGCTGGTTCGGTTTGATGGATTGGGTAAAGCCGCGGCCGGTGTCGCCCATTCAGTGCGCGATAAACGGGCCCTCTGGAATGATTTGCTGGATGGGTTTCGCTATGTGCGAAACCGTCCCCGTGTTTCGGCCCTCCTTTCAATCTCCGCAGTCAATAGTTTTTGTGGCGCCACCTATCTAACCTTCGTACCGATCTTCGCGCGCGATATTTTTCATTTGGGCGAGACCGGTTATGCCTTGATGATGAGTACCGCGGGGGCAGGGGCTTTTACGGGCGCTTTGGTCCTGGCTTATCTGGGAGACTTTAAACGCAAAGGCTGGACTGTGCTCGGTGGATCATTTGCATTCGGCGTCAGCCTGATTGCCTTTGCCTTGTCCCAACACCTGACCGCCTCGCTGGTTTTTCTCTTCGCCGTCGGATTCTCCATTGTCTCCTCCGTGGGCGTGGTCAATACACTCTTGCAGCAATTGGTCACTGATGAAATGCGTGGTCGCGTGATGAGTATGTTCATCCTTTCTTTCATCGGTACCATGCCGTTTGGCAACCTGATCGGCGGAGTCGCATCACATCGGTTCGGCGCGCCGCGCACACTCGCCTTTGGAGGGCTGCTGGTCGTGCTCTACAGCGTGTTTGTAGCACTCAGGAACGAACGCCTGCGCGAGCTGCACTAGCCAGAGCGGGTGCAAATAACGTCCCAGGCTTCTGGAACTGCACTTATTCACCCCAACCCCGCAAGATGGGCGGGGAATCGCGTTCTAAGTTTGAGAGCGCGGCAAAGCCGCCTGCAAACTCAGTTCGCTTGAAGGAGTCAGAGAGAAATGAACATGAGAAACCCGGCCTTGAGTTTCGTCTTCCTGTTTCTAACCGCCCTTACTGTTCACGCCCAGGGCATGATCGTGCCGGGACCCTGCAATCGCTGCCCGCCGCTGCCGCGTCCAATCAGCTTGCCGCGTGCCCTGCCAATCAAGTCGATCAAGATCGACACGAAAATCGCGGCGCAGGTCGCTACGACACACCTCGAACAAGTTTTCCGCAATGATACTGACGCAACGCTTGAAGGCACCTATTTCTTTCCCCTGCCGGAATCCGCATCGATCAGCGAATTTGCGATCTGGGACGGCGACCGGCGTCTGGTAGGAGAAGTCAGGTCCCGAGAAGAAGCGCGACGCATCTATGACGAGATTGTCAGGCGGCAGCGCGATCCGGGACTGCTCGAATACGCCGGCAAGAATCTGTTTCAAGCGAGTATCTTTCCCATTCCACCCCACTCCGATAAGAAATTGGAGCTGACTTATACCGAGGTGTTGCCAGCCGATTCCGGAACGGTGGCTTATCGCTATCCGCTGGGCGTGGGACGGCAATTAGCCGAGATTGGATCAGTGTCCGGCAGGATTGAATTGGAGAGCAAAGACCCGCTGCGAAATATTTACTCACCCAGTCATGCTGTGGAGGTGAAACGCAACGGCGAACGGCGGTCTATAGTTTCTTTCGAATCGACGGGCGGTAAAGAGCCTCAGGATTTTCAACTTTTTTATGGTATCAGCCAGGAAGACTTTGGAGTTTCACTGTTGACCAATCGCGAGCCAGGCAAGGACGGTTACTTTCTGCTCATGATCTCGCCGAAGGACGATTGGTCCGAACAGGAATATACCGCCAAGGACATCGTTTTTGTGCTGGACACGTCGGGTTCGATGGCGGAAGAGGGCAAGATGGAAAAGGCGCGCCAGGCGCTGCTGTATGGAATCCGCATTCTGCGTCCGCAGGACCATTTCAACGTCGTTGCTTTTGCAGGTGAAGAACACCTGATGGAAACTGGATTACTGGCTGCCGACGACGCTGGTCGCACACGTGGCGAAAACTTTGTCCGGGCCTTGAGACCGGCCGGTGGGACGAATATCAACCAGGCGCTACTGACTTCATTCAGCCAGTTCATGGCAAGCGACCATCCGAAGATTGTGGTGTTTCTGACTGATGGGTTACCGACTGTGGGGGAAACGAATATTGGCCGCATCGTCGAAAACGCAGCCCGGGCCCGCAGACCGGGTATGCGGCTGTTTACCTTCGGCGTCGGTTATGATGTAAACACCGCGTTATTGGATAAGCTGGCCGCGGAAAATGGCGGCGTGGCAGACTATGTCGAGCCAAAAGAAGATCTGGAAGTTAAAGTCTCAAGCTTCTTTGCCAAAATAAACTATCCGGTCCTGGCTGATCTCAAGCTGGCAATGCCGGACGTGGAAACTGATTTGATCTACCCGCGTAATCTGCCGGATCTCTTTCGCGGAACGCAATTGACCTTGATCGGCAGATATCGCAATGCCGCCACCCTGGACAATGTCCGGCTGCTTCTGACCGGGTCGAGCAACGGTAAGGCGCGGAGCATTTTTTACAACAAGCTGCGCTTTCCACTTCGTGAGGAGGCTAACGACTTCCTGCCACGATTGTGGGCAACGCGTCGCGTGGGCTGGTTGATGGAACAGGTTCGCACCAATGGCGAGCAGAAGGAGTTGCGTGATGAGATTGTCGATCTTGGGACGCGCTACGGGATCGTCACGCCCTACACCTCTTACCTGGCGCTGGAACCTGGCGCAGTGGTCAGAGAAGTTACCAGTGTGAACGCTAATCGTCGGCCCGACAAGGGCGGACAGGGGCTATATGCGACTGCTCCTAAGGCTGCTGATGCCCAGGCTGTCAGCGGGGCAGTCGCAGTACAACAAAGCAAGCGAGCTCGCGCACAGCAGGAAGCCTCACGGATTGAACTCGATTCTTCAACCGCCGCCGTAAAGACCGTCGGGGGCAAGACTTTCTACTTGCGGGAGGGCGTCTGGACTGACTCCGAGTTCAAGGCTGGTGGCAGCCTTCCGGAGACAAAACTGACCTTTGGCAGCAATGAGTACTTTGATTTGCTGAAGCGCAAGCCCGCCCTGGCACAATTCTTCTCGCTGGGTGAGCAGATAGTCGTGGTCCTTGAAGGGCGTGTCTATCGGGTTATTCCCGGCAAGCCTTAGCCGCCCTCCTGGTTTTGGCAAGGGGCCGCACAACACTACGCGTGCTGTGCGGCCCCTTGTCTAAACTGCCGCAATTAGGGTACAAGTTTCATAGTCCCCTGTAAGCCTATCAGTACCATCTGCGTTGGGGGGTGGGCCAGGTTACCCAACAGCCATCAAGCACAGCTCCAGCGTACCCCGGCTGCTGAAGGTGGCACTAAAATGCAGTAAGGTAAATTAAATGATGCTCAGAATCGGCCACCGACTCCGAATTACAATCGCGCTGGTTGTCTTTATTTTCGGTGCTTTCGCGTCGGTACAGGCACAGTCAGGCTGGGTGGCGACCAGGGTTGGCCCGACAGGCAAGGACCTCAATACGGTGTATTTCCTGGACAGCAAGCGCGGCTGGGTGGCCGGTGATAGCGGGTTTCTCAGCCGCACCGACGACGGCGGGCGAACGTGGACCAAACAAACGGTTGACACGCGGGATGCTATCAATGACATCTATTTCCGGAGTAAGGAAGACGGATTCCTACTGGCCGGCAATGCGATCTTCAGAACCAGCGATAGCGGCAATCGCTGGAGTGAAACGCGCCGTTTTCTGCCAGTCGAATTTCAGGGCGCCGCAGTTGAGCTTTATAGCGTCCGCTTCTCCAGCAAGAAAAAGGGCTGGGTGGTTGGCTCGGTCAGTAAGGACGACTTTGTAATCGACAGCATCCTGGTCTTTACTGATGACGGTGGCGACACCTGGCAAAGACAGCGAGCACCCAGTCGCGCCGAATTGATTCATCTGGATTTTGTCGACGACAAACATGGCTGGATAGTTGGGGCTGAGGGAGCGATTTTGTACACCTTCGACGGCGGCCAGAGCTGGAACCGGCAGCGTTCGGGAAGTAAAGCGACGCTCTATCACATCGACTTTCGCAATGACAAGAATGGCTGGGCCATAGGGGAACGTGGCACCGTGCTCAGGACGAGCGACGCCGGCGAATCATGGCTGGCGGTAGATGGAAGAGTGCGGTCGACTCTTTTGAGCGTCCAGTTTATTAACGACGATGACGGTTGGATCGTTGGCCGCGGGGGTGTCGTGTTGCGTTCAGAAGATCGAGGACAAACCTGGGTGCAACAAGATAGCGCTACCAAACAAAATCTCTACGCACTTCACTTTCAAAAGAAGATCGGCTGGGCGGTGGGAGGCGATGGAATGGTTTTGCGTTACGAACGATAGGCGCAAGCAACTATTGCCTTGCCCACGTACATCAGAGGGTTGAGGTTAATGGAATTGCCGCACATCAAGCGACGGCCATAACACTCGGTTCCTCCTGTCAATTGCCCGGCACGCTCTTAGGTGCCGGGCGTTTTTTATTCTGCGCGGCTACCACTAAAGGGGAGGGCAGGGAGGTTCTTCATGCTGAATGTCCCCTCCATGGTTGATCCGTCGATGCTGCCGCTGATGTTGGCATCCATAGCGCTGCCTTCCATCTCGAAGGCCAGAATTGCCTGGAATCGTCGCCCCTCCAGGCTGACATCGGTCAAGTCGCCTCGTCCCATTGCCGATTCCACTGTTCCTTTGTAGCCCTCGGCGGATTCCTCGATCGTGAGCGCGGCAGGTATGTCCTGACCAAAAGGCGTCTGTATCTCGAGTGACCAGGTGCCGGCCAAATCTGTTGCAGCCGGCTGCACTGCTCCTTCAGCCGCCGGCCGATCCTTTCTTTTTCCGGCAGTATTATAAACTTCAATATCAGTGCAGTAGGGACCCAGTTGTTCAATAACTTGGGCGCCGTCACCGACAATTACTATTGCGGCCTCGTCGGGCCGGATGTACTTTTGCGCCACTTCCTGAATTTCTTCCCTGGTCACGGCCTGAATCTGTTCCCGGTAGACTTGTAAATAGTCGTCTGGCAAACCAAGCATCTTTATCTGGACTAATTGGTCGATCATGCCTTCCTGAGTCTCCAGGCGGATGGGAAACACTCCAGTCAGGTAGGATTTGGCATCTGCAATTTCTTTTTCAGTAACGGGATCCTTGCGAATGCGGTCCAGTTCGTAGAAGAACTCTTTAAGCGAGTCACCAGTAACCGGCGTACGCACTTCAGCGGTTGCCCGCAGCGTTCCCGCAGTCCGTCTGGTATCAAGATTTGAATAGGCGCCGTAGGTGTAACCCTTCTCTTCGCGCAGGTTCATAAAGAGCCGCGAGGAAGCTGTGGCGCCGAGCACTGTATGCATCAGGAGCAGCGGAAAGTAATCGCGACTGGTGCGATGGACGCCGCGGTTGGCGATGACGATGTTTGATTGCGCCGAGCTGGGCCGATCAATAACATAAGCGGTGCGCCTGGTTCTGGTCGGAGGTTCGGGAAATCCATCGGGGATGGCTTCGCGGCGCGGCCAGTCTCCAAACAGCCGGCCCACCTTTTCTTCGACCACGGTTCGTTCTACATCACCCACAATCAGGAATACTGCGTTGTTCGGCACGAACACAGATTGGTGAAAAGCCACCAGTCGCTCACGCGTAATCGCCTGCATCGATTCCGGAGTGGGAGAAATTCGCGAGTATGGATGAGGGCCAAACATCACTTTCGAGATCATCTCATTGGCAAGAAAGGATGCTTGTGCGCGCTGTTGTTTCAGGCTCTCTTTGGTGTTCTGTTTAATCAGCTCGACTTCGTTTTCCGGAAACGAAGGTCGCAGTGTCACGTCGGCCATCAGCTCAAGTATCTTGTCGCCGAAGACCGAGAGGGCAGACGCTGAGAGGGTCGTGAAGTCCGAGCCGGCGCCAGCATGCAGGGTCGCACCCATACGCTCGACCTCTTCAGCGATTTGCCGGCTGCTTCGCGAGAGTGTTCCTTCGGTCAGAAGACCGGCCATGGTATCGGTGAGACCGGGGATTTCCGCCGGGTCATGGGCGTCGCCGGTACGAAAAGCCAGCCGGTAACTGACCAGCGGCAGACGCTTGTCCTCGACAACCACCAGGGTCAGACCGTTGGGCAACACCTTCTGGTAGGGAGTTGGAATTCTTATTTCACTTGAGGGAAGCGGAGCCGGCGCATGGCGGCGAAATTCGTCCTGTTGATTCATATTACGGATGTACTGGTCCTGAGCCAGGTTCAACGTGAGCGGGTAGCTCTGACAGTGGTCGCTCTGCTTCGCTTGCGCCGGAATCACCAAGCGGGCTTTCCAGCTGATTCGGCGGCGGCGGCTCGGCAGTGGGACCAGCGGGCACTTGCGGCGCGGGGGCCGTGGGTTGCGGCACTTCACCGGTTGCATGAATCGCTGTGGATGCAGGCGCTTCACTCGCTTCGGCCTGCATCGCCGGAATTACATCCAGGACCACCCGGTTGTCGACGTCCAGATATTTCGCGCTAACGTCTCTTATTTGGCCAGCCGTTACCTGCAGATAAAAGTCCAGCTCGTGATCAAACAGCTCAGGATCACCATCATAGAGCGTGTACTCGGCTATTCGTTGCGCCCGATAGAGTGTTGATTGTCGTCCACGGACCGCATCGTTAGAGAGCGTGTTGCGGAGCTTTTCCATTTCTTCATCGCTTGGTCCATCCGTGGCCAGTCGCTTTATCTCATTGAATATCTGACCACGAATCGAAGGAATGTCTTCGCCTGGCTTAGGTAAGGCAAACACATAGAGGGCCGAAGGACCGCGCCGATCATCGACTTCACCCTGAATGGAAACCACCGACTCGTCGCCCTTGACCAATTGCTGGTAAAGACGTGAGCTTTCGCCAGCAAACAGCAGATCTCCGGCCAATGCCAAAGCATAGTGATCCGGAGTCCGGCGCGGCGGAATTTTCCAACCCAGGATAAACGCCGGCGCAGGGGCTAGTTTGTCGTAGTAGGCATCCTGACCCCTGCCGACATCGGCGGGTTCGCTGACATCGACCTGCGGCGGATCCGGTTGACGGGGAATACTCCCAAAATAAGTTTCCACCAGTTGCCGGGCTTGATCGGAGGCAAAATCGCCGACGACTGTCAGCACGGCATTGTTGGGCGCGTAGTAGACGCGAAAGAATTCGCGAATGTCGTCAATGGTAGCCGCATCCAGGTCTTCCATCGAGCCGATGGTTGAATGACCGTTCGCTGGGTTCTTGAAGATTAGTTCATTGATCAGCAAAAAGGCATTTATGTACGGCTGATTGTCGTATCGTAAGCGTTTTTCTTCCTGGACTGCCTGGCGCTGGTTATCAAGGTTCTCCTGCGTCACCTTCAGCGAACGCATGCGGTCGCTTTCCAGCCATAAGGCGAGCGGCAGTTGATTTGCCGGCAGGGTCTCAAAATAATTAGTGCGCTCAGTTGAAGTGGTGCCGTTCATCGTGCCGCCGGCGTTGAAAATATATTGAAAGTGGGCGGCCTTCGGCACGTTTTCCGAGCCCTGAAACATCATGTGCTCGAACAAATGCGCAAAGCCCGTGCGTCCTTCTCTTTCATTGCGCGATCCGACGTCGTAATAGACCGTCACTGATACGACCGGAACAGCCGGATCTCTGCTTAGTACGACCCGAAGTCCGTTGTCCAGAGTGAATTGTTCGATTGGTGTCTTTGGGAGTTGAAAGTTTTCTGGCACGTTGTTGGTTCTCGTTATTGGCTTTGGCTCAAGAGGACGATTCTCAGCAGTTGCGAGGTTAGAGTAGAGGAGGGACTGAAAGGAATGTCCAGCCCTGTGCCGCTTTAACTGGGTTTCTCGTTGATTAATCCGCGCAACTCAGCTCTCAACCGTTCGATCTCGGCAAGCTTTTGTTCGACCCGTTCGAACAGGGCCGCTTGAGTCTTGATACCTTCATCGATAAGAAAACCCGCAGCTTCGGCGCGACTGTGAAACACGCCGGCCTGCACCAGATGTTCGAGTTTGTCCTGGGCTTGAGGCGAAACCTTGACTGCTACCACGTATTCGTCTTTGGCAGACATCGCCCGCTCGATTGTCCGGCTGATGTCCCGACCAATGGCGCTCAACGATTCGGGAATACGCGAGGCCAGGTCGCGAACGGAAGATTTCGTCCGTTCAGAATGCTCGTCTGCATCGTCATCGTGCAGAATGAGATCGTCCACCGTTTCCTCGGGTTCGGGGTTGGGCCGTTGATAGGGACTGCTCATGATTCAACTCCTTGCCGGGCAAAAGAAAATTATTCCATTAATGATTCCGGGAATTACCTGAAAGTCATTTTACGGATGGCTTCAAAGCTTCGTCAAGCCAGCCGATTCGAGGTAGGCCAGTGCGCAGCTAAACAGGCCGCATGGGTCAGAACAACGAGGTCCCTAAAACGAAACACCGCGATCCAACAATTCAGACAAGGGCTGCCACTAACGGAAAAGCGTCCCGTTCCTTTCGCTCAGGTGGACCCCGGCAAACACGGGCGATTAAACAAGCTTCAGCGCGCGCGGCGCCATAACCTTGCTCCGTTCGCAGGCGTCCGTGTACTATAATTTTCTTGTTTGCGCGGTGATCAAGTTCGGGTCGCCTCGCTTAATGGGCACGTATCGGTTTATTCAGGGGTTTGCTTTGCTGAAAAAGAAATATTCGCAAATAGTTGTATGGCTTCAGGCAGCGGGCCTCGCGGCGTCGCTCGTTTTCCCAGGCCCTTCACTTGCGCAGCAGAAAACGCCCGGGACATCATCCGCGGGAACAACCACTGCTCCAAAGCCGGCGACGAGCGCGGGCACCAGCGCGCGGCGAAACGGACGCGGGCGCGGGGTGGCTGCGATTGAAGAAGATTTTCAGGAGGCCCTGAAGCTGGTGGAAGACCACTATGTTGAAGGCGCCAGGCTTGATTACAACGCAGTGTTTAAGTCGTCGATCACCGGGATGCTGCGATCGCTGGATCCGCACTCGAATTATTTTACGCGGGAAGAATTTGACGAGCTGAAAACGGATCAGCGTTCCGAATATTTCGGCATTGGCGCCTCGATCCTGAACTATGTCATTAACGGAAATAGCGATACGTACATCACAGCAACATTCGAAAATTCGCCCGCCGCACGAGGGGGACTTCGCTTCGGCGACCGGATAGTCGCTGTCGACGGAGTGGAAATGACCGGCAAACAGTCAATCGAGGTGCGCGATAAGATTCGCGGTCCGCGTGGCTCACTGGTCAAGGTAACGATCGAGCGCGCGGCGGATGGGCGGATAGAAGTCATCCCGATCACGCGCCAGGTTGTCCCCCAGCCGTCGATTCCCGACGCTTACATGATTGGACCCGGCATCGGCTACGTAGATATGTCGCGGGGATTTAATTACACCACCACGGAAGAATTACAACGCGCGCTCGAAGAGCTCCATGGCAAGGGGATGACTTCACTGGTATTGGACCTGCGCAACAATCCGGGCGGGTTCTTAGATCAGGCGATTCAAGTAGCTGAGACATTCCTGCCGAACGGAGAGTTGATTCTGACCCAGAAAGGACGTAATGGCTTTCGAGACAACACTCGCATTTCCCATAACCCGAATCCGGATTCGACGCCACTGGTGATTCTGATCAACGAGTTCACAGCCTCAGCCTCGGAAATCGTTGCCGGCGCCATGCAGGATCACGATCGGGCGGTCATTGTTGGCAAGACAAGTTTCGGTAAGGGCCTGGTACAGAGCATCATCCAGCTGGAACAGGGCGCCGGCCTGACTCTGACTTCTGCCAAATACTACACACCATCCGGCCGTTTGATTCAGCGAGACTATTCAAACGGAGGCTTCTACGACTACTACACCCATGGCGGCTCAACTCGGCTCGAGCAAAAAGATCAGACGCCGAAACCTACGGGTCCGGAAAAGCGCACCGATACAGGACGCGCCGTTTACGGCGGGGGAGGGATCGAGCCGGATGAAAATATCGAAGGGCGCACGGTATCGCTTTTCCAACGGCGCCTCTTGAGTCCAATCTTCGCTTTTGCGCGCGAGTTGGTGAATCAGCGTGTCGCTGGTTTTCCCACCTGCGCTGTGCCGGGCGGAATCGATTTCCATCACAGTTTGGAACCAACCGACTTTCAGATCACTGATGCCACTTTCAAGGCTTTCAAAGAGTTTGTATCCAGACAACCCGGGTTGCAATTCAGCCCTGCGCAACTTGATAACAACCGGAACTTCATTGCCACACAGTTGCGTTTCAACCTGGTGACCGCAGCTTACGGCCGCGTAATGGCGGAACGGGTGTTCATCACCACCGATGATCCGCAGGTGTCAAGGGCCATCGACGCACTGCCGCGCGCCCGAGATCTGGCAAAAATGGCGCTTCATCATCGCGCCCAGCGTTAGCCACTAACACAAAACTCGGTGAAGAGCAGTTTGGCCCATTAATCAATGCCTTGTCTCACCGGTAAAACAAGGTCTTGCGACTAAAACCAGCCTATGCTATCGTCACCCTGAAAACTGGGCAGGAGAGAGACAGAGTGGAGGAATACTGATGACTCGCTCGAAAACTTTGGTTAATACGGAAGAGTTAGGACGGGCCATACGCCGCCGCCGTGAAGAACTGACCTTGAGCCTGCGTGACGTGGCGAACAAGACGGGCGTTTCGGCTTCCACTCTTTCGCGCATCGAAAATGGGACGGGCAAGCCTGACGCCGACAACATTGCGCGTCTGACCTCTTGGCTGGATATGCCAATGGAGCGGATTTTGGCTGGCCGCCATCCAGATACAAACGAAGCTGCGGCGGTGATTTACTATCCGCACGAGTCGACGCCTGAAATTGTCGAGGCCCACCTGCGCGCCGATCAGAATCTCACACCGGAAACCGCGGCTGCCCTCTCAGAGCTGTTCCGCGTGGCCTACACTCAGTTCAGTCGCAATGATCAGGATAAGCCGGCGCGCAAGCGAGGCTGACCTGACTGTCTCGAGCACATGCTGGACACCAACTACGCTGCTCGCACTTCCTTTAGTGGTTGGGTTCCCAGTTCTCGCATCAATGCTGCAAAGCCCGGCAGGTCCAACGACTGAGGTCCATCCGAAAGGGCACGTTCAGGGCATGGGTGCACTTCGATCATCAAGCCGTCGGCTCCCACAGCCGCTGCTGCCTTTGACATCGGCGGAACCAGGCTGCGCATGCCGGTGCCGTGTGATGGGTCGGCCAGCACGGGCAGGTGCGACAACTCTTTGGCCAGGGCAATGGCCGACAGATCCAGCGTATTGCGAGTAGCGGTTTCGAAAGTCTTGATGCCGCGCTCGCAAAGTACGACGTTCGCATTGCCGCCAGCCAACAGATACTCGGCGGCCAGCAGCCATTCCTTGACTGTGGCTGAGGGACCACGTTTCAACAGAATCGGGCGCGCAAAGGTGGCCAGCTTCCTGAGCAGCGAAAAATTCTGCATATTGCGAGCGCCCACCTGGAGCATGTCGGCATATTGCGCCACAATTTCCGCATCTGCCTCGCTCATTACTTCGGTGACGATCGGCAATCCCGTCTCATCGCCGGCAGCCCGCAACAGGCGCAGGGCTTCAACGCCCAGGCCCTGAAAATCGTAAGGAGAAGTACGCGGCTTGTAGGCGCCGCCGCGCAGCAATTTAGCCCCCGCAGACTTGACTGCGAAGGCAGTTTCCCGAAGCTGCGCGCTGGATTCGACGGAGCACGGACCCGCAATCACCACTAAATCGCCGCCGCCGATCTTCACGCCGCTAACATCTACGACGGTGCGGTGTTGTTTCAATTGCAGGCTTACAAGTTTAAAGGGATGGGTGATTTGAATCACATCCTGCACGCCCGGCGCAGCGCGCAGAGCCTCAATTTCGGCGCGCCGGCCACTGTTGCCCACAGCGCCGATGACCGTGCGTTCCGCGCCCTGGATGACATGCGCCTGATAGCCGCACTCTTTGATTCTGGCGATGATGTGATCGATCTCATCAGTGGTTGCGTTGGTGGACATATTGACGATCATAATTTGCGTTCCTCTTATCGAATGAGCATTGCTGTTTCTAGTTATTCACTTGTTTTTTCTGCCGCGAAAAGTCAACTGGCTGAAGGCCGGCCGAGCAAGACGAAGCGAGTATAATTTTCGGGATCATCTTCCAGGTTTTCACTGATGATAAAGCCGCCATAGAGTTCGGCAGCCCGTCTGCCGGCTATCGCTGCCCTGCGGCGGTCGCCGCGTTGTATGACGCGCGCTACGCTGGCCGCCGTATCGTCCGCCACTACTCGACTGATGCCCGGGCGGGCAGCGAAGAAGCGCTGGCATTGCAGCAGAGCCGCGGGATGGGATTCCACAATTTCGATCTCTTCGATCACCGCTCCGGCACAGCCAATCAACTGCTGCTGTATCCGCAGGGAAATCTCGCCACAAATCTCCGTGGGCGTGGAGCGCAGGAGCGAAACAACGGGCTCAATTGGTCCAATCAACGAGTTTTCAATTGGCGCCAGGGCATAATTGGCCACACCATCCGACAGGCTGGCGAAAAGCTCGGCAAACGTCGACTGCGGCAGCAAGACGATCTCGGGCCCAAGCATCTTGAGCGCGGCATCCTCGCTGAAGGCGCCGGGTGCTCCTTGAAAAGCAATTCTCGTCCCTGGTGCTGAGTGGTTCATGCCTGGCTTTCCTGCAGGAGTTCGTTTGCTGATTCGATGGCGCCGGCCTCGAGCCGGCGCGTTTCCAGAATGATGCGGCGGAAGAGCCTGCCGACGGCCTGCTGATCGAGCGGTCCGCTGTTGACTTGCTGCAGCGTCATCAGCACCGTCTGTTCGCGGTGCGGATCGCAACAAGGTAAACCCGCCACTCGCTTCAAGGTGCCGACTTTCATGGCCAGGCGGGCCCGCCGGTTTAAGAGCTGCAACAGCGTGCGATCGATTTCGTCAATTTCCGTGCGCCAGTATTGAATATTCATAGGATTTGTTTCCTTGCAATAAAAAACCAGCCGCGACGTTCCCTTTTTTGGGGTCGCGGCTGGCTCTTGGAAGCTTTTGTGCTTTGTTGCTTAGTTGTTCAGCACCTCACGCTCACATTTTGCCGGCCCGCTCTCCCCGTTGAAGAAGAAGCGGTAGGTAAAGGCGAAGTAAAAAAAAGTGCGCGTGGTCGATGTCATTTTCGATTGCTCGTCTTCGTCCATTGACAGAAGCGTTTACACACTATAGTAAGCTGCGCGAAAAGCTGTCAAGAAGAAATTGGCTGGCGGCACCGATACCGCATCATTTGTGCCGGTGACTAAGATGTCCCCGTCGCCTCGAGGGAGCGCCGACCACTAAAAACAGCTCGTACAATGCAGAGGGCTTTTCGGAAACTCAGTGCCCGTTTCTATCGTAGTAAGACCGAACCTGACCCTGAAGATCTTCGAACACAAAGAAAACAATCAGCCACTCGGGAGGAAGAATGCATCTACGACGATCTCTACTTTTGACCGCGATTTTCCTGGCAACCACGAGCTTTGCGCTGGCCGCGGACGATGCAGTTCTGCTGGCGCACTCGCCCACGATTAGCGGCACGGAGCTGGTGTTTGTTTATGGGGGTTATTTGTGGAGTGTGCCGCGTGCGGGCGGCGAAGCAAGGCAGTTAACTACCGGCGGGCATGAAGATCTGCCGCTGTTTTCCCCGGACGGCAAGTGGCTCGCTTTCACAGGAGAATACGACGGCAACATCGATGTTTTTATTATGCCTGCAGGCGGCGGCGAGCCGCGACGATTAACCTGGCACCCGGGTGCGGACACGGCTGTGGGCTGGACACCCGATGGAAAGAAAGTACTGTTCCGCTCAGGACGAGAGTCTTATGCGGACTTTAATCGCCTATACACTGTTTCACTCGCCGGCGGTTGGCCGGAGGTCTTGCCGATGTGGCGGGCCGAGACCGGCTCATATGCAGCCGATGGATCTCGCATCGCCTACGTTCCTAACTTGAAATGGCAATCATCCTGGAAACGCTATCGCGGCGGTCAGACCACCCCGATCTATCTTCTGCAGTTAAGCGACCTGAAACTCGAAAAGATCCCGCGGGCCAACTCCAATGATTCAAACCCGGTCTGGGTTGGCGAGAATGTCTACTTCCTCTCCGATCGCAACGGCGCTGTTTCGCTGTTTTCCTATAGCACGAAGACAAAGGCGGTCAGCCAGGTGCTGGAAAATAAAGGACTGGATCTGAAGTCTGTTTCCGCAGGCCCCGACGCACTGGCCTACGAGCAGTTTGGCGGCCTTTATGTTTGGGATTTCAAAGATAGGAACGCGAGAAAGGTGCCGATTCAAATTTCCGCGGACCTGCCGGCCACCAGACCACACTACGAGAAGGTCGGCGAGCGCATTCAAAGCGCGGCGATCTCGCCAACCGGCGCTCGCGCGGTATTTGAAGCTCGGGGTGAGATTCTTTCGGTGCCGGCCGAAAAGGGTGACGTACGCAATCTGACACGCACCACCGCTGTAGCCGAGCGCGATCCAGCCTGGTCGCGGGATGGGAAATGGATTGCCTATTTTTCAGACGAATCCGGCGAGTATGCGCTGCATTTGGAAGATCAGTCCGGACTTGGAGCGGTGAAGAAGATCAACCTGGGAAATCCCCCGTCATTCTTCTACGGACCGGTATGGTCGCCTGACAGCAAGAAGATAGCCTTTACCGATAAGCGCCTGAATATCTGGTATGCGGATGTCGAAAAGGGCACAACCGTGAAAGTCGATACAGATCGCTATGACGACCCTACCGTCCTGTTGACCGTCTCCTGGTCGCCGGATAGCAGGTGGCTAACCTATTCGAAGTTTCTGGAAAACCACCTGCGCGCTGTTTTTGTCTATTCGCTCGAGCAGCGGCAGGCCTCGCGGATAACCGAGGCCCTCGGGGACGCTCGTTATCCGGTATTTGATAAAGGCGGAAAGGTACTCTTCTTTGCTGCCAGCACGGACGTGGGACTTTCATCCGGCTGGCTGGATCTTTCAAGTTACCAGCATCCGGTCCTGCGCAGCGTCTATGCCGTGGTCCTGAAGAAGGGTGACAAATCACCAGTCGAGCCCGAAAGCGACGAAGAGAAAACCGAGGAAGAGAAAAAGGCCGACGACAAGAAGGCGGACGACAAGAAGGCCGAGGCGGAAAAAGCCGGACAGGCAGACACGACCAAAGAAGCGGACAAAAGTAAAGAAGTTGAGAAGAAGGAGGAGCCCGTCACAGTTACCATCGACCTGGAGGGAATCGGGCAACGCATTGTCTCGCTGCCAATCAAGCCCGCCAATTACATCGCGCTCGACGCTGGGAAAACCGGCGTGCTCTATTTGAGCGAATTCCCCGACGTGCCGCGATTCGAGCCAATCATTCCCGCGACAGTCTCAAGGTTTGAGTTGAGCACGCGAAAAACTGAACCGTTTCTCGCCGGCATTAATGGCTTCACTGTTTCAGCGAACGGAGAAAAGGTGCTCTACCGGCAAGGCCCGGCGTGGTTTATTGCCGCTGCCGGGACGGCCCCCAAACCTGGCGAAGGCGCCTTGAAGCTGGGCGCGATGGAGGTCTATGTCGATCCGCGCGCTGAATGGAACCAGATGTATCACGAAGTGTGGCGCATTCAGCGAGACTTCCTTTACGACCCCGGCCATCACGGTCTGGATCTGGCAGCGGCTGAGAAAAAATACGCGCCCTATCTCAAAGGAGCGGGTGGCCGCGACGATGTTAATTATTTGTTCGATGAGATGCTGGGCGAAATTACCATCGGGCATATGTTCATGGGAGGTGGCGATGTACCCCAGCCCCGAAGGGTCAAAGGTGGTTTGCTCGGCGCGGACTATCGTATTGAGAACGGGCGCTATCGCTTTGCCCGAATCTTTAATGGAGAAAATTGGAATCCAGACCTGCGTGCACCATTGACTCAACCCGGGGTCGAAGTTCAGGTAGGCGACTATCTGATCGAAGTCAATGGAGTCGAGGTGCGGCCGGCAGTCGACGTCTATAAATATTTCGAGAACACCGCCGACACACAGATTCGAATCAAAGTCTCAGCAGGTGCCGACGGCCAGAATGCGCGTGAGGTTACCGTGGTTCCGGTAGGCAGCGAATTCGCGCTGCGCAATCGAGCCTGGGAAGAGGACAACCGGCGCAAGGTGGACCAGATGAGTGGGGGCAGGATCGCTTATGTGCACGTGCCCGACACGAATATTGGTGGTTATCAAAACTT
>DAIMCP010000026.1:0-9707 GCA_036726305.1 Pyrinomonadaceae bacterium
GGTGTCAGGGTCGCAACTAAACTAAGGGAAGGTGATCCGCGGCACGAGCTGGTAAAAGCCGCGGAAGATTGGCGCGCAGACTGCATCTTCGTCGGCTCCACCGGCTACAGTGGGCGCCTGGAGCGTCTGGTGCTCGGTAGCGTCTCAGCGGCAATTTCGGCGCGAGCACACTGCTCTGTCGAAGTCATTCGCTAGGCAGGTCCTCAATCGCGGTGCCAGGCGACGCGGGCTAGTTTATTCTCATGTGAAAATTCGTAGCGCAGGTCGCCGTCAAATGCCTTCTCCAGCGCATGTCCCAGGCGCTGAACCAGATGCTCGGTTGTGGTCGTTAGAGCCAGTGTGGCTCCTTCGCCCTTCCAGTCGATGATCCGGGCCAGTGGATTGTCCTCCGCGGCTCGGCTCGCTTCATTGCGCAGCAGTTGCTCGACCTCTTCCCGGTGAGCGGCCAGAAAGCCACCGGAGGCCTGAAGATAACCGCTGGGCACGCCACTCTCACTGGTTTGACAGGCCGGACAGACCGTTACCCGGGCCAGGCCAAGTTTGGCTCTGTCTATATTTGCGTCCCCATTTGCCAGCCAACGGCGTTTTCGATAAACAGCGCTACACCTTGCGCAGACCATTGGTTCCGGTTGAGCGCGGAGCGGCCGGTGCCTCCCAGCTTCGTGATCGACTCGTTTCGTGAACGTCGCGTTCGTATATTTCTTGTTCATGCTTTTTCAGTCCCTGGGATTATCGGCTGACCTTGTCGATTAAACCCCGTCACTGACGATCAAAGTGCGGCAAACCTTGTTATGGCTTATCGTTCACTGTTCTGATTGTTGAGTTCTTCTTCGCAGATCTCGCACAGAAACGGGTTTTCCAAACCGGATTCCAGCGCACTACTGACCGTTTGAAAAGTCTCTTCATCTACATACGCAATCCGGGCACAAGCTCCACAGCGAATGGCGTGCTCGTTACGTTCTGTCTGGAAGGAAGTAGGGCCCATTGGAACCTGCTCATCGGGATCAATGTAGGATCTGAGTGTTGTCATTTGCCTTCTCCTTTGGGAATTGCTCAGGGTGAGTTTCAACGACCTTGCAGGCGCAACGCTCCGTCGATTTGACGGGACGGGCTACCAGCACGGGGCAGTGGGCCTGACGAAGGACACGATCCACATTTGAACCAAACAGTTTGCCCACGCCAAAGCCACTACCGCTGGCGCCCATGCAGATTAGATCGATATTCTGCTCCTCCGCGTAGGCCAGCACCTGTTGCGAGGGCTTACCGCAACGCACCTCGTTATGCACGTTGCACCACAGCAATACCTCTTTGGGAATCGCTGCCTGGAGCTTCTGCGTTACGCTCCCGGGGACCGTCTCGGCTCCAAAAGAAGCCCAGGCAACTGCCGGTTCCTTTTGTTCAGGGGCGCCGGTAACGTGAAGCACGTGTAACTCAGCCTGATATTCCTGCGCCAGCGAAATCCCGTAAGTCAACGCGAGCTCTGAGTCAGCACAGAAATCATGGGCTATGAGGACACGGTGAAGATCAATCTCACCCGTAGATAAGCCGATCCATTCTCGCTCACCGGGGTGGGTGACAAGCACCGGACACGGAGCGACGCGACAAACCGTCTCGGCCGTCGAGCCGAGTAACACGGCAGCGCGAGGTCGCCGCCGGGAGCGCATCACGATCAAGTCAGCCTCATGCCGGGCTGCCTGGAAGGCGATTGACTGTCCGATGTCTTTTACGTTGTCGACTACCAGGGGTTTCCATCTCAGATTGCAGAGCTCCGCAAGCCCCAGGTGGTTATTCAGAGCCTGTTCAAAAGCACAGGCAACCTCAACACCAAGCTGCCCGCCTTCCGCTTCAGGTGTCTGAGATTTAGTCTCGGTGCAATGCAGAAGCAGAAGCTCGGCATCGTATGCCCTGGATAAGGCCACGGCATAGCGCAACGCTTCGTCAGATTCTGGCGACAGATCTGTAGGGCAAACAATCCTCTGAATATTGATCATTTCCGACTTCCCGTTTGGTACCTTTGCAATGTTCGTGCCTTCCTGTCTCTCAAGTGTTTCCCCGACAAGTCTGCCGGGAATGCGTAAAAGGCGGTAATTCGTGGGGATATTTCCGCACAATCGCGCGGTTAAGAGGCTGGCTCCCGGCTAGCCCACGGGCGGTGATGCGGCGGCGGCCGGACCGTCAAGCGGATAGACATCCAGTGAGGGGCAGGGCTCTGTTTCCGGCGCCTGTTCTTTCTCACCGCTGTGCTGGTCGAGCTTGAAGGTGTCGAGAAGGCCGAGAGTAATGGCCAGCACCACCGGGCCAAGCACGATCCCCAGCAAGCCAAAGACGCTCATGCCCCCAAGAACTGAGAAGAAGACGAAAAGCTCGTGCAGCTTTGTCTGATTCTTAATTAATTTCGGACGCAGAAAGTTGTCGATCATGCTGATAATCAGCGCTCCCCAAAGAATGAGCAGGATGCCTCTGGTCCAGTGCCCTGAGAGCATTAAGTAAATAGCCGCAGGAAGCCAGACGAAGAAAGAGCCCGCAATCGGAATCATGCACACGAACGCCAGCACCACGGCCCATAACACTGGAGAGGGAACAGCCAGCGTCCAAAAAGCGAGTCCTCCGAGCATTCCCTGAAGCGTGGCAATGGTAACCACGCCATAAACACTCGCGCTGACTACCTGGCTAATCCGCTCGATTATCGCCTTGCTTTGAAACGCATTGAGCGGCAGGGCTGCGGGCAATGCGTGGACAATCTTATCGCCATCGCGGAACAGGTAATACATAGTGACGATGACGAAGAATGCTCTGGCGACGGAGCTGACGATATTTCCCACCAGTCCGAGAGACCGTCCCAGCAAAGTCGCGCCCAAGGTTTTCAACTGCTCGACCACAAACGCCTGCGAAAGCGCAGCATCTACCCCGAGTCGAGCGTGGATCCAGCGGGAAAGTTTTCCGGCAACTGCTGAGTCGGGATTCATCAGTTGTTCAACATGCGCCGGCAGGATGCGGATCGCTCCCGCCACTTCACTGGTGAGAGCGATGGTCAGGAAAGTCAATGGTAAGACAACGACGAAGATGACCAGCAAAGACGAAAGCAAAGCGCTCAGTCCGCGGCGTTTGATTCTTTGGGCCAGCCGCTTGTGAACTGGATAGAAAACGATTACGAGGACCGCCGCCCATTCAAGCACGTTTATGAAAGGGCGCAGCATCAGCCAGCAAACGTAGAGTGCGATTCCAGTAGCAGCGAGAATCCCTATCCAACGAGCCTGGTTTACCTGATCCCTCATACACCTCCCGGGAAACTTCATCCCTGGTTATTTTTCCTCAAAACCGAACGGGAACCATGGCGACGAAGGCGCCTAATAAGGTTCGACATGATAAAGCCGGTTGCTGGGGCAGCGAACGGGTCGTCAGCAACCATGATGGCATCCGCCACATTCCTCTGCGCTTCGTCTGGAACACTGCTTTCACTTGGACCGCAGAGTTCACCCTCAGTCAACGGCTCGGAGAAAGTTCTTGCGACACACATCCACGCAATCCGGTGCAATGTATGTGCCGTTCTCGCCGGAGGAGATTTTCCGATGAGTATCGGACGCTGTTCAGGACCTTTACCGGGGAGCCCGCTTGCCGGCTGAGGAAAGTTCCCTTGGTGTGCGCGAATGCCCTCAAGGGAAACGCCTCATGGTGATGTAATGGCTGCCGTCCTGGCAGAGCCTGCCGTGTGAGCAGGGCAGCTGGAAGACTGCATACCCCACTGCTGGGCGTTTCTCCCGCTTATTATGTTATCAGCACGCCGGCGCCCCGAATCGAATCCGTCTTGAGAGCGATTAGGGCATCGTTCGCTTGCTCCAAAGAGAAACTCTGCGTGTGGGTACGCACTGGAATGCGCGCCGCTTCAGTGAGAAATTCGCGACCGTCCTGGCGGGTGTTGTTGGCAACGCTGCGAATCACGCGCTCTCCATAAATCAAGGAATAGTCAAACGCAGGGATCGGGCTCATGTGGATGCCGCCCAGCACCACTACGCCACTCTTCCTGAGTGCCCTGAGTGCCACTGGTATCAGTTCGCCGGCCGGCGCGAAAATAATCGCAGCATGGAGTTTCACTGGCGGTTCCTGGGCGGCATCGCCCACCCAAGTGGCACCCAGTTCGCCGGCCAGCGCCTGATGCCTGCTGCGATCGCGAGTGCATACGTAGACTTCTGCTCCTCTTGCCCGCGCCAGTTGAATGCAGATATGACCTGCGGCGCCGAAGCCGTATAGTCCGAGCCGGACTCCATTCCAATCTTTCAACTCGAGTCCCGTCAAACGCAGGCAGCGATAACCGATGATGCCGGCGCAGAGGAGCGGTGCAGCCTGAATGTCATCGAACTCGTCAGGCAGGTGGTAAGCGTATGCGCTGGGCGCAACTGCGAATTCGGCATAACCGCCGTCTACGGTCCAACCAGTAAACATTGCCCGTTCGCACAGGTTCTCGCGGCCCTCGACGCAAAACTCACACGTCTCGCAGGTACGGTTCAACCAGGCCACGCCTACTCGATCTCCAATGACAAAATCTGTTACGCGGGAGCCAAGCGAGACCACCCGCCCAACGATTTGATGCCCGGGAACGACGTGTGGACGGCGCACCGGTAGCTCGCCTTCAACGACATGCAAGTCTGTGCGGCAAATGCCGCACGCGTTGACTCGCAGCAATAGCTCGTCAGCAGCAGGGACGGGGGCCGGCACTTCATTCAATCGCAAAAAACGCTCGGTAACGACAGCGGGTTCGTCCAGAGTCCAGGCTTTCATTCTCAAGTCACCTGATAAAGCGGAGCAGAAAAGGAGAGGCAGATGCCGATGTTGCCGCGATGAGGCCGAATATTCCCTTGTGATTGACCAGAGAACGTGCAACCAAACCCAGGCCCAGGCCTGCTTGCACCAAACTGGCCCAGCCGATCGTGACAGCAAGCTCACTCCACCAGTCGTCAGTCAGGTGTTGAAAGTGGAGCAACGATTGGAAGATCCAAATGATCAGATAATACGCGACCGGCACCCAGGAGATCGCGAAGTAGGCCCGGTTCGCGCCATAAAACGTCGCCAGAATGAGATAGGCGAAGAGCATCGAGGGTATCAGTCCCAGGGCCAGTAATAATACCGAGGTCATCCTCGTCTCCTGTTACATGACATGACTCTGCAGGCCACCGGTCTCAGGTTTCGCGACCGGCAGGTCATGCTTCGCAGCCGGGGCGCCAATTGAACCTGCTTCTGCGTCGGCGATAATCAATTGCGTCTTAATGGCAACGTCGGGATTGAGCGAGATTGAGTCGATACCCTGTTCCACCAACCAGCGCGCAAAGTCCGGAAAGTCCGAGGGAGCCTGGCCACAAATGCCGATTGGTTTTCCCGCCCGCCGGGCCTCATCGATCACCTCCGCGATTAACTCCAGCACGGCGCTATCGCGCTCGTCGAAAAGGTGAGACACGGTGCCTGAGTCTCGGTCCAATCCCAGAACAAGCTGGGTCAGATCGTTCGAGCCGATGGAATACCCGTCGAAGATCCGGAGAAACTCGGCCGCTCGGATAACGTTGGCGGGCAGTTCGCACATCGCGTAAATCTCCAGGTCCTGCTCGCCCTGCTTAAGACCATGCTCGGCCATCACGGCAATCACCCGCTTACCCTCGGCGACTGTGCGGCAAAACGGAATCATAATCCTGACGTTGGTTAAACCCATGTCGCGACGCACGCGAAGCAGCGCCGCGCACTCGAGTGCGAAGCCTTCCGCGTAGCGGGCATCGTAGTAACGCGAAGCACCGCGGAAACCGAGCATCGGATTTTCCTCAGGCGGCTCGAACTCCGCGCCGCCGAGCAGACGCGCATACTCATTAGTCTTGAAATCGCTGGTGCGCACGATTACCGGCTTTGGATAGAAGGCCGCAGCAATACGGCCGACGCCTTCACTGAACCTGCGGATGAAAAATTCACGCGGGTCCTCGTCGCCGATGCGCGCCGCGATATCCTTTACCGCCTGCTGATCCTTGAGTCCGGGATAATGGGCCAGCGCCATCGGATGAACGCCGATGTGATTAGTAACGATGAACTCTGTGCGGGCGAGCCCGACACCCGCGTTGGGAATGAACGAAAGTTCGAAGGCCCGGCCGGGATCGCCGACTGTCAGCATCACCGCGATGTGCGTCTTCGGGACGCTTGCTGCATCGAGCTTTTCGATCGCAAATGGGAGGCGACCCTCATAAACGTGACCTTCAGACCCCTCCGCACAACAGACAGTCACTTCGTCGCCATCGTGCAGGATCTCCGTACCATTTCCTGAGCCGACGATACAGGGAAGGCCGAACTCGCGTGAAACGATTGCCGCATGCGCTGTGCGCCCGCCTTGATCCGTGACGATGGCCGAGACGGTCCGCATGATTGGTTCCCAGTCCGGATCGGTGATTTTCGCCACCAGTATGTCGCCCCGCTCGACCTTTTGCAGTTCGCTTGCGTCACGCACAAGGCGCACCCGTCCGGTGCCTATCCTTTCTCCTACCGCCTGGCCCGTTAACAGCGGCGGACCATGCTTGCCCTGCAGACGATAGATTTCAGCAACGGCAGTTCGCGGCTTGGCGGAATGGACGGTTTCAGGGCGGGCCTGAACAACATAGAGTTCACGGGTGATTCCGTCTTTGGCCCACTCGAGGTCCATTGGCTGTGGATGGCCGGCCAATTCGGAATAGTGTTCCTCGATGCGGCAGGCCCAGCGCGCCAGTTTCAGAACTTCATCATCGGTGAGCGAAAACTTGAGACGTTCAACTGCAGGCGTAGCCTCGCTGCGCGTAGTGCGACTGCCGTCACCATAGACGAGGCGGACCTCTTTCGTGCCGAGTCGACGTCCCACGATTGAGCTAAAGCCGAGTTTTAAGGTCGGCTTGAAAACGGTCCATTCGTCAGGCGTGACGACTCCCTGGACCACAAACTCACCTAGTCCATAGGAGCTGGAAACCAACACGGCGTCGCGAAATCCGGATTCGGGGTCGAGCGTGAAAATCACTCCCGAGCTGCCGCAGTCGGAACGCACCATCGGCTGCACACCTACGGAGATGGCCACCTGCAGTTGATCGTAGCCCAGGCGTGCGCGATAGCTGATGGCGCGGTCAGTGAAAAGAGAAGCGAAGCATTGCTGGACCGCGACGAGGAGTGCCTCGCGTCCTTTCACATTCAGGAAAGTCTCGGCAGCGCCGGCGAATGAGGCTTCCGGCAAATCCTCGGCAGTTGCTGAGGAACGTACCGCCAGTTCCGGAGCGCGCCCCAGTCTGGTGCAGAGCTGTTCGTAGGCGAGGAGAATTGCATCGCGGAGCTCAACAGGCAGCGGCGTCTCGAGTACTGCCGCGCGCGCTGCATGGCCACGAAGCGCGAGTTCCTTTACGTCTTCCGCATCAAAGTCCATCAGAGAACGCAGGCGATATTCAAGATCTCCCTGCATGAGGAAGGCTCGGTATGCATCGGCTGTGGTCGCAAAACCGTCGAGAACCCCGACGCCCTCAGCTTTCAGAGCATTGAAAAGTTCGCCCAGGGAAGCGTTTTTTCCCCCGACACGCGCCAGGTCCCTGGAATTTATCTCGGCAAAATTCAGCGTCTGGATTATCTTCGCTCTCATAACTCTATTCTCCGGCCTGCCCTTTCAGTGTTGCCGGCTCGATAGGTGCAGGTGCTTAAGGGCTCTCGTCAGCCAGCTTCTCGTTGCCAGTCTGGAGTGTGGCCAACTGATTTTATCTTTGTCAGGCGTGGCCCGATGGCCGGTCATCTGATCTATGTGGATCCGGTAAAAAATCGGAACGGATGAGTGCGGCTGATCCCGGTGTTCCGCGGAGATGGTAGCTGGCTCCCACCACATTGCCCGCTGGCGTAGAAGTTCGTGAGCGTATGAACGCGCCGAGGCAAGCTCGACCGTGTCGGGCAGCTCCTCGTAACGGCCGTTAACAATGACACTCAACCATTCGTCGTCACTGGTGCGCTCATCGATTTCCACGCACGCAAGGGGATTGGCTCGCAACCACTCAATCTTCTGTCCCAGAGTCGCAAAGCCGTAGATACAGCTGTAAAGATCCCCGCCGTCGCACGCGAAGTAAATCGGCACAACGTATGGCTGGTTGTCGTGCGCGCAACCTAATCTGCCGAGAGTGGCCCGTTCCAGCGCGCACTGACACTCCGCCAGGGTCATCTCGTGGATATACATTGCAAACCCAGCCTCCTGCGTTCCTCTGATCAATAAAAATATGTGCAATCGGCGTTCCGACTAAGGGGCAGTTTATTCAGTCCAATCCGCACGATGGGACGGGCTTGTCTGGAGGGGTTTGAGCAAGGCTGCGCAGCCGTTGTGTGAAAGCGCGCTCATGCCGTTGCCAGGAGCCCTTGGGGAGTGTTTGCGACTCGGCTTTTATGGCCGCTTTCCTCAGGAATCCGTCGGCTTTCTCCCCTCTGTTGCATCGCTGCTCGGCACATCCGTTGCGTCTTTGAAACAGAAGAAGCATGGACTATACAGCGTCTGCCGAGGCCACGATGAGCCGAAGCAGATACGAGGAGCAAGGTCATGATGCCTGCGAGAGCAAAAGCGAAATTGGAAGAACGAGAGGTGCATATTCTTAGTGGCTCAGAGGAGTTAATCGGAGAGCTACATGTGCCGAAAGAAGCCCGGGGCATAGTGTTGTTCGCCCACGGAAGCGGCAGCGGTCGCCATAGCCCGCGTAACCAGTACGTTGCGAGTGTGATTCGTGACGCCGGTGTCGGCACGTTGCTGCTGGATTTGCTCACGGGCGACGAGGAAGTAATCGATTTGCAGACCAGACATTTGCGTTTCGATATTGGGCTGCTTGCCAGCCGCCTTGTCTCAGCCACTGATTGGCTTGGGAGAGAAGAAAACTCGCGTGGATTGCCAGCGGGTTATTTCGGAGCCAGTACGGGAGGCGCGGCTGCGCTGGTGGCAGCTGCCGCGCTGGAAGACAAGGTCCAGGCCGTTGTCTCTCGCGGAGGACGACCTGATTTGGCCGGGGAGGCGCTGGCCCATGTTAAGGCGCCCACGCTGCTGCTCGTCGGCGGCTATGACCTCCCGGTCATCAAGATGAATCAGGATGCTTACTCCCAACTGCGATGTGTTAAGCAACTCAAGATCATTCCCGGCGCGACGCATTTGTTCGAGGAACCCGGCACACTCGATGAAGTAGCGCGTTTAGCCGCCGCATGGTTCCTGAAATACCTCCACTAGCTCCTGGGAAGTATGCGCTGCAACCTACGGTATTGCCCGGGAGACTGCTGGTTAAAGGGTGGGAAGAAAAATCATGATTACTCAGTTTTTTAAGAACCGAACCGAAGCCGGCCGTGTTTTGGCCAGGCGGCTTGCTGCATATGCAAATCGCCGGGACGTCGTGGTGCTCGCTTTACCGCGAGGAGGCGTCCCCGTTGCCTTTGAAGTTGCTCAGGCACTCCAGGCGCCGCTCGACGTTTTCGTGGTCCGGAAGCTGGGCGTGCCCGGGCACGAAGAATTCGCTCTGGGCGCAATTGCAACTGGTGGTGTACGAGTGCTGAACCAGGCAGTGGTTGACTACCTTTACATTTCCGCTGATTTGATTGATCAGGTTGCACGCCGGGAACAGGCGGAACTCGAACGGCGTGAGCGACTCTATCGTGGCGCGCGCGCTCCTTTAAATGTGCGTGGCCTGACCGTGATTATCGTAGACGATGGTTTGGCC
>DAIMCP010000026.1:9717-63972 GCA_036726305.1 Pyrinomonadaceae bacterium
TCGACGCGGTCGATGCCGGGAAACCGGTTGAGGCTGAACAGATTCGTGTCGTCGAACTCGAAATCCTGGCTGTCCTCATTGGGAATCCGGTCTGGGTTCGAGCCACCCGGGGCCAGGATGATGCTGGCCACCGGCTCGACGATGCGGGCCGCTGTCTCCGCCCTGCGCCAGCAAAAACCCGCCTCAATTGTGATCGCCGTACCAGTCGGTGCGGAAGCCACCTGTGATTCCTTCAGGAAGGAAGTGGACACCGTCTGTGTCTGCGCTGCGACGCCGGAACCTTTCGAGGCGGTCGGACTCTGGTACAAGGATTTTTCGCAAACGACCGATGAAGAAGTTCGCGGACTCCTGGCCCGTGCTGATGAAATGAAGAAGTTTCAGGTCGCCTGAAAATCGAACGCAGCCACGCCAGTCTGGAGGTATGCGATGGTAATGCTCAAAGAGTCAACAATTCTTCTGGCGGACCTCGTCCATGAGGGCGCCCACCCGCTAACCGGCAGCGCCGAAGATTACGATCCTCTGCTGAAGCTGATTGGAGATGCCCGTCTCGTATTGCTCGGGGAGGCTTCGCACGGCACGCACGAGTTTTACCGCGAGCGAGCGCAAATAACTAAAAGACTAATCCTCGAGAAGGGCTTCACTGCGATTGCTGCCGAGGCGGACTGGCCTGATGCGTATCGGGTCAATCGCTACGTGAGTGGGATGAGCGACGACGCAGACGCGGTAGAAGCCCTGGGTGGGTTCAAGCGATTCCCCGCCTGGATGTGGCGCAACGCGGACGTGCTTGATTTCATCGGCTGGCTACGCGCTCACAACGATGATCTCCCGCCGGGCAGGCCAAGGGTTGGGTTTTATGGGCTGGATCTTTACAGCCTGCACACATCGATTGCCGCCGTTTTGACTTATCTCGAGAAAGTAGATCCTGAGGCTGCCCAGCAGGCGCGCCAACGTTACGCCTGTTTCGATCACTTTGGGAAAGACGAACAGGCGTATGGATACGCCACTGGGCTGGGGATCGCGGAGAGCTGCGAGGAGGAAGTTGTTCGTCAGGTACTGGATTTGCACCACCACGCCATGGAATATGCACGGCGAGACGGGCGCATTGCGGCCGACGATTACTTCTGGGCCTCTCAGAATGCTCGACTGGTGATGAATGCCGAAAGGTATTACCGGATGATGTTTCGCGGCCGAGCGTCATCCTGGAATCTGCGAGACAGTCACATGGCCGAGACACTCGATTTGCTGCTCGACTTCCTCAGCAGCCAGCAGCCGCAGGCGAAAATCGTGGTCTGGGAACACAATTCCCATCTGGGGGATGCTCGTGCTACGCGAATGGGTGCTGATGGTGAGTGGAACGTGGGCCAGTTGGTGCGCCAGCGCCATGGCCGTGATGCAATACTGGTGGGCCAGACGACACACCACGGCACGGTCACCGCAGCCTCAAACTGGGACGGACCGGCAGAACGGATGCGTGTACGACCGGCACTGCCCAACAGCTACGAGTCTCTCTTTCACGAGGCCGGAATACCGCGCTTTCTGCTCACTTTCGACAATAAGGTGGATCATCTGGCAACCGCGCTGCGAGAGCCGCTGCTGGAACGAGCTATTGGCGTAATCTACCGTCCCGAGACCGAGCGGCAGAGCCATTATTTTGATGCCCGCCTGTCAGAGCAGTTTGACGCGGTGATTCATTTTGAAGAAACGCGGGCGGTTGAGCCCCTGGAACCAACCTCAGAATGGGAAACCGGTGAAGTGCCGGAAACATTTCCGAGTGGTCTTTGATTAAGGAGTCGTACCATGAAGACGAAAGTGATTGAACGAAACGAGTGGGCTGACTTTCTCGACAGCTTTACCCGGCGCCACGAGGCCTGGCGCGTCACGCTGGAGATTTTTGGGCCCGAATTTGGCGACCAGATCTCAGAGCGGGAACTTGCGCTGGAAGGTGTTACTACCGAGCTCGCACCCACTGGGGATAAGATTGAAATCATGATGGGCGCCAAACCGGACGACCACCTTACTCATACCATCAATGCTCCCACCCAGGTCGCTCTCGAACAAAGCGACGAAGGCGCGGACCTGGCGCTGGCGATCAAGGGAGCGGATGGGACGACTGCCCTGTTGCGTTTCAGCTCGGCAATGTTGCCGGAGATGGTTGACGCCACGGCCTGAGTATTAACAACCATCGGCCGTTGAGAACAATAGCTGGTGATCAAATGCAGAAGGCGAGAAAAATCATCCGCAACACCCAAGCGGGGATTGTGTTGTTTCTCCTGGTAACAACATTGGGCGCAAACGCGCAGACGTGGACGTTTGCGAAAGATGACGTTGCGTACACGTTAGAACTTCCGTCATCGTCATGGCACGCAGTGCCTCGACTGGATACCCATGACCACCTGGATTTTATGTATGCGGACGATTCCCTTAACGGTTACTTAAGACTGGGAAAAAGGTTCGTGATAGCCGGCACCGAGCCGGCGGACCTTATTCGTGAAGACGAAAAGCGCGAATTACATTTCCTGCCCGGTTATGTGGCTTGTGGTAAGGGTGAGAGCTTTACAGCAAATCTAAAGGGCGCCAATTTCGCTTACGAGTTTATCCGTGATGGCACGGCAATGTACGGACGAGTCTATTACCTGCAGGTGGATAGCCGCACTTTTTATATACTTCACTTCACGGTAGCTGCGAACCGGCTCAACAGTTTGCGTCAGGACATAGACGCTATTGCCCGCTCATTTCGCTTGAAATGAGCAAAAGTGAGAAGGGAAGCACTGCGTTCAACTACCGGAACGTAAAGGGTAGCCGCGTCTACTGTGAACGAGGTTAGGTTGATCTTACTTTATTGGGGCGCGCACAACCTCAACTGAGCATTTGGCGTGAGTGACTATGGCCAGGGAAACCGAACCGAGCAGGAGACGCTCAATTCTGCCGTGACCGTGGGCCCCCAATACGATCAAGTCGGCCTGGAACTCGTCAGCTTCATCAAGAATAGCCTGCTTTGGAGATCCCGCGACAACTCGGGATGAGATTTTCAGTTTAGCGCCCTCCCTGCCGGCGCGCAGTTTGCGCTCCGCTTTCTTTAAGATCTTCTTTGCCTGGGCTTGTCCCTGCTTTTGGGCTTCGGCGTCGAAATCCACGCCTGCCCACGGTACGACGACAGGAAACATCGGCGGTTCAAATACCGAAAGCAGGCGGACCTCGCTGCCCTTTGGAAACCAGCGCTCCGCGATTTCGCTTACTGCTGCATCGCTATATTCCGATCCATCTGTGGCCAACAGAATTCTCATTGACTTTGCTCCTTATCATTGCCGCGACTAACCGCAAGGGGCTCATTGGTCACGCTATCTTTCAAGTCCAGGTGCGGCTTACTGTAGACCGTGACGACGGTTCCTATTGTAGCAAGCTTGCTGAATTCTGCCGCGGCAAACATTGGAATGCGAATGCAGCCATGGCTCGCCGGCAAAGTTGGGACCGACGGGCTCCCGTGAATTGCATAGCCCTTGATGATGTAACTCGGATAATACAACAAACCGAGGGGGGCCTTTCTCCAGCCGTTAATCTTCTGATAAACGCGGAACCTGCCCTCGGGCGTCCGGGCCACCCCCTTCTGCCCATTCTCGTTATAGGGTTTGCCATGTCCGGTTGAAACGGGAAGGATCCTTACCACTGTCCCGGTGTCATCGACATAGAACAAAACCTGGCGACCAAGGTCGACCTCAATATGGGCCGGCGCGCCGTCTTGTGGCAACGGGCGCTCGGCTGATCGGAGAGCGATGACTTCAATCTGGCCGAGACGCCCGGTTCGCCTGAGTCCTTCAACCTTCTGGAACGCGATCAACGCCTGGCGGGAAGCACTATCGAGCACGCCATCAACTGGTCCGGTCCAATAACCAAGTTCCGACAGCCGCCGCTCGACATCGAAAATCGCTGCTTTTGTTAATTCCTTCTGCTTCTCCTGGCCGGCGACTGGCGATTGTGTTGCGGGTATCAAGAGTACCAGCAGCATTCCCATAAGCAGAGCCACCATCCGCTGGTCAAGCATCTCATTCCTCAGCCCAAGGCCGCATTGGCGTCAAGTACTGACAAACTTCGTTTCCATCCGAACCGACGTCGAACTAAGCCAACACATCCGATTGCAATGCTCATGCCTTACAAAAGAATGACGCGCAGTGTTGCGACCACTTGGACCAGCGGCGGCGTGCTCAACGCGGGAAAAGGAGGGATAGGTTTCTCGCAACCTGAGTGAGCAGAATCACGCAAAAGCCCGCGCGTGTTACCAAACTGGTTCGAATTACTCGCCGTCAATTTTGCCACTCAAGCGGCATGTGGTTTGCGACTAAGTTAGACGATTAAGTGTGCGGATCCGTTTGCGTACCTCTCAAAAGCAAAAATTAAAGTGAGGCACCTGCGGGCCCGGCGAGGAGGAATTTATGATGCACGCATTTAGACATCTCCCCTCAGGAGTACTGCTCAACAACCAGGTTCATACAAGGGCTTCATTCTCATGGATCAGAGCGCTACTGATACTGGCTGCGGTCATAGCGATTATTGCTTTGCTGGGGCTCGTCAAAGTGGCCGCAACCGCTGGCGATCTGGATTTGACGTTTGGGACGAACGGCAAAGTCGTAGCTGATTTCAGATCTGGTTATCCCGCTCAGGCGATCGGAGTGACGTTGCGGTCTGATAATTGAATCACCGTTGTCGGCACCACGGCCATGCGCTCGCCGGAACTTAAGTTGTAATTGTCCCGCTAGTTGTGCCCAACATTGCCGGCCCGGTCCAGCACTTTCTGCCCACTTAATGGCCACGTTCAGCTCAGCGCAAACTTCCACACACCAGCAAGTGAAAGTTCGCACATGCGTTGCCCGGCAACTGGTGCTCGGCAAAACACTCCGCAGGAACTGCCTTCAGAAGTCCTATTCAGCTGGCATGCAGCTTGCTCTTTTTCAAGTGATTCCGGCAGACCTGTTTCATTGACGTTGGGTGGCGGTCTGCAGTTTTTATCATGGTCTTTAACAGTAAATTATTAAATAGCCGGGTCATCCGAACTTAAACAGCGCCCGGGACACAATTGTCAGTCGGGCAGTTTCTTTGAACACAGACCCTCCACCCACGACGTGCACGGTCGGGTACGCGACTCTTCGTGCGGAGGAGCTATCATGCGTTCGTCCATCCTGTTTGTGATTGCAGCGCTTGCGATCGCCTTTGCCTTCCTTGCCTTCGTTTCTGATCAACCAATTTCGGCGCAACGAATCAAACCCAATGCGCCGGCGCCGCCGTCCAGTTGCGTATCGCCGCCGGCCGGGTTAGTTGCGTGGTGGCCCGGTGATAGTAATGCTGTTGACCTTGTTGGCCTCCACGATGGTGTGGCTCTGAATGGGGTGAGCTTTGTTCCCGGGATGGTTGGGCAGGGATTTCACTTTGACGGGCAGGACGATGTTGTTCAGATCCCCGATGCAACCAGACTAAAACCTGCCAGCCTGACAGTCGATGCCTGGGTGCAATTTGATTCGTTGACCTCTACGACGTCCGATTGTGTGGGAGGCCAAATCCCCGGCGTGCAAGTGCTGGTTTTTAAAGCAAACAGGCGCACGCCTTTCGAAACCAGGTTTGAAGGCTACGCCTTAATAAAGAGCCGGCCGAGCGGTTCAGGTGGACCTGACAAATTTACTTTTGTCATCTCCGACGCGTACCAGAATCAATTCATAGTTTCTTCGAACACGACGGTAGCGGCGGGACAGTTTTATCATGTAGCCGGCAGCTTCGATGGGGCCAACATCAGCATCTACGTTAACGGAGTACTCGAGAATCAATCGCCGGCGCCAACAGCGCCGGATTACGGCACTCTGCCGATCTTTCTCGGTTCAACAGGAGCGTGTTTCAACGGTTTCCTGAGCGGCACACTTGACGAGGTAGAGATATTCAACCGGGCACTTGCGCCAACCGAGATTCAGGCAATCTACAATGCCGGCAGGATTGGCAAATGCAAGCCGATTTGCACACCGGCGCCGACTGACATGCTCGGTTGGTGGAGCGGTGATGGCAACGCCGATGACATCTCTGGTCAGGGCCATCCCGGCACGCTGCAAAACGGCGCCGCCTATGCGGGCGGCAAGACGGGCCAGGCATTCAGTCTTGACGGCTCTAATCAACTCGTCAATGTCGGTGATGTGGCTCTGCCTTCTACCTTCACGATAGAAGGCTGGATCCGTCCGAATAACCTCAATAACAATCCGATAATCCTCTCCAGGGATGATGGCGCCGGTTTGTTCAGCTACTACTTTTCACTCGCTGGCGGCGCGTTGCAGGGGACAGTTGTCAACGTTGCGGACGGCAGGACCCAGTACATCACCGCCAACTCACCGGTCAGCGCAGGGAATTGGCAACACGTGGTAATGACTTACGATGGAAATCTCGGCGCGGATAATAAGATAAAATTCTTTCTCAACGGCGCCAACGTTGCGGCGAGTCATCAGGGCGCGTTTGACAGCGGCGGCTCTCCACGTGCAACCGGACAGGCGAGGATCGGTATCAGCGGCAATGGCACCGGAGCGTTTGCCGGGCGCATCGACGAGCTTTCTGTTTACGGCCGAGTGCTCTCAGACGCTGAAATTTCCGCGCTCGCCCGAGTTGACTTAGCGGGAAAATGTAAACACTCATGCACCTTGGCGCCGGCAAATCTGGTGGGTTGGTGGCCGGGCGATGGCAACCCCAACGATATCAAGAGCGGTAACAACGGCACGTTGCAAGGTGGAGTGGTGTATGCCCCGGGCGTGGTTGGGCAGGCATTCGCTTTTAATGGCGCGGGCGCTTTTGTGCAAGCCGCCAACAGCGCCGCCCTCGATCCAACTACAGCCGGCAGTCAGGACGCCTGGGTTTACTTTAACCAGATACCTTCGGACGCCGGTCATATCATGGAGATCATAGGCAAGGGAGGAGCTGGTACCGATTTTGATTTACAAGCCGACCCGGACAACAGGTTCCGCTTTTATATTGCCGCCGGTACAAGCGTCGGGTCGAGAACAGAGATTCAGCCCGGTGTGTGGTATCACGTCGCGGCAACCTGGGATGCCATGATCGGTTTGAAGATGTATGTGAACGGCAACCTCGAAGCCAGCAACCCGACTTTGCTTACACGCAGCCCCAGTGGACAACCGCTTCAAATCGGCAATCAGCCTTTCTGGGGGCCACGGTTCTTTAACGGCCTGATCGACGAAGCAGAAGTGTTCGACCGCGCGCTTTCACCATCCGAGGTACAAGGGATCTACGACGCTGGCAGTGCGGGCAAGTGCAAGTCGACGGCAACGAATTCTTTTGCAGTCGGCGATGTCACGCTAACCTTCGGCAATGCCCCTGGCGTGGGCAGCTTCGTCGAACATCCAATTGATCCCAACCTGCTGGGCTCTTTGCCCAACAGCTACAGCTTCACTGCCGACAGCCTGGCCCAGGACCTCAGCACGTCAGCCGCTTACAGCACACCCGTTAACGTTTGTTTCCACCTGCCGTCCATTACGAGCGCTGCAACACTGGACCAGATGACAATTCTGCATGGGATAGTGAGCGGCGGGAGTACCAGCTGGGAGGAGGTCGCTAACCGCAGTTCCGATCCGGCAACGAGCTCCCTGTGCGGCCAGGTCAACACGCTCTCGCCCTTCGTAATCGTTCGGTCCAATACCTTCCAGTGTTCCGGTTGGAATTATTACGCCAGCGAAAGCGACGGCCGAACCATGGTGAGCGTGACGCGCTCGGGGGATCTCTCTCTTTCCGGGTCGGTTGACTACGCAACCAGTGACGGCTCCGCCAGACAAAAGCGCGACTACATTATCGCTTCTGGTTCGCTCAATTTTGCGCCCGGCGAGACGAGCAAGAGTTTCCCGTTGCTGTTGGTGGACAATACCTACATGGACGGCAGCAGAAGTCTGAGCATCAATCTGAGCAATCCATCAACCGGCTATCGGTTGGGAACACCGAGCACAGCAGTGCTCGTGATCAATGACAACGACACCCAGCCGCCCAGCGGCAATCCACTGGATGAGGCACGTTTCTTCGTCCAGCAACACTATTACGATTTTCTTAATCGCTATCCCGACCAGGGAGGGTGGGATTACTGGGCGCAGCAAGTTACCCAGTGTGGTTTGGATACAACCTGTATTCACAATAAGCGGGTAGATGTGTCGAATGCGTTCTACTACGAACTGGAATTTCAACAGACGGGCTCCTACGTTTTCCGCGTCTACCGTGCTGCCTTCGGCAATAATCAACCCTTCCCGAATCCTGATCAATCCAACCCTGCGGAGGCGAATAAGCTGCCGAGCTATTTGAAGTTTGCCTTCGATCGCGCGCGCGTGGTGGGTGGCGCGAACCTGGCGCAGGGACAATTGTCTTTCGCCAGCGCCTTTGTACAGCGGGGCGAGTTCACGAACAAGTACCCAGTTTCGTTGACTGGACCAGGCTTCGTTGATGCGTTACTGGCAACAATCAGAAATGATCTGGGCGTCGATCTGAACTCTCAGAGGGCGGCGCTGATCGACCTTTACAATCAGGCTGGCGGCGGTACTGCGGGGCGCGGCGCGGTGCTCTATCGCCTGGCTGATGACAACGCACAGGCAAATCCGATAAACAATCGCGCCTTCATTGACGCCGAATATAACCGGGCGTTCGTCGCGACACAGTACTTCGGTTATCTGCGTCGTGACTCAGACATTGGCGGCTTCCTGTTCTGGCTGGGGCAGGTCAACAGCGCCCCATTGCGGGACGTGCCGAAACAGCACGCGATGGTCTGTTCATTCGTCACCTCGACTGAATATCAACAAAGATTCAGCTCGTTCGTGACGCACAGCAATGCGGAATGCCCGCAGTAGAGAATTCACAGCGCAGGGTCAAGCATCGAGTCAAAGGAGAAAAAAATGCAAACCACAACAGTTGAAAATGGCAAAGGAACCGCAGTCAGGCTGGCTGAGCTGACCGCCAAGGCGGCGGAAGGAAAAATGCTGGCTGAAGATCTGGTGGAGATTGGCAAGCGCAAGGCACAGAGGGCTATCAGGCGCGGCTACGAAGCCGGTGAAGACTATTTGGATGAATCGAGATATTACATCAAACATAATCCCTGGCAGTCGGTGGCCGTGGCCTTAGGTGTCGGGTTCACTCTTGGATTCCTCGGCGGGTTTTTTGTCAGACGCCGTTGAGTGCGGGCGTTTTCCTGCACCTTAGTTCACGAGGGGCAATCTTCGCCTGGTGCGCTGCCAACAGCGGGTGCGCACCTTAAGACTGGTCCGCGACTAGTGCGTGAGACTTCGCCGAGGCAATTGGGGAGAGTATCGCGCGGGCCCGGGCCTTCCCTGCGGGGAGACTGCGGGGTGGAAGGCCGTGTTGTCAGTAGCTGGTTCCGTCTGCGGGGATTGAGATCCGGGCGTGAATCGTCAAGGCTCAAGCATGGTAACCAACCTGACCCAACCGGGTGTATCCCCAGCGCCCGGAATAACCAAACTTTTCCCGAAGAATAATCCGCGGGAAATTTTTGGCTGGGAAATGTATGACTGGGCAAACTCCGCATTCTATACCACGGTCGTCAGCACGCTCTATGGACCGTACTTGACCGAACTCATCCAGCAAGTGGTTGGCCAAAACGGCGTGGTGCTAAGGGTTGGTCCGGCAGTTTTGGTAACGGCCAAATCATTCTTCCCCATTTGTGTCTCTTTCTCGGTGCTGCTGCAGATTCTTATCCTGCCGACGCTTGGCGCAATTGCCGATTATTCAAATCTTAAGAAGAAGCTGATGGCTTTGTTCTGCTATGTTGCAGTAGCAGCGAACTGTCTGATGTTTTTTGTCACCGGCTCACGCTATTTGATTGGCGGCCTTCTTTTTATCATTGCCACGGTGGCGTTCTCGGCGTCAAATGCCTTCTATAACGGATTCCTCGGAGAAATCGTTACAGAGGACCAACGCGATAGGGTGTCGAGCCGGGGTTTTGCCTACGGCTATCTCGGAGGCGGTCTCCTGCTGGGACTAAATTTTCTGCTGCTGAGAGAAGCGCCTCGCTTGGGACTGAGCTCGCACCTGGCAGTGAGACTTTCGATCCTGTCAGCAGGCTTGTGGTGGGGAGCGTTCGCGCTCATTACGTTTGCGACGCTCAGGACGCGGGCCAGCGCGCAATCGCTGCCAGTGGGAGAGGGTTACCTGAGAATTGGCTTTGCCGGAATCATTCGCACCTTTACCGAGCTGGCTCAGCTGCCCAATACTCTGAGGTATGTTATTGCTTATCTTTGTTACAACAACGGTATTCAGACCGTAATCAGCATGGCTTCGGTTTTCCTTGCGCAGGAACTCTTCATCGCGCGCGGTATGGCTACCGATCAATCTTTCCTGCTGGGTGTCTTTCTCCTCGTGCAGTTTGTGGCCATCGCTGGCGCTTTATTTTTTGAGCGTCTGGCGCGAGTCATAAGTACCAAGACGGCAATTCTCATCTCCCTGCTGTTATGGAATATTGTCGTCATCTACGGATATGGCTTCCTTCATACCCGCAGCGAAGCGTGGGGCATGGGGGTGCTAATCGCGCTGGTACTGGGCGGCTCGCAGGCTCTTTCGCGATCGCTCTTTTCCCTGATGATTCCAAAAGGAAGAGAGGCATCGTTCTTCAGTATCTATGAGCTTTCAGATCGTGGCGTTTCCTGGCTGGGTCCACTTGCGTTCGGGGCTATAGCTGCCGCCACAAATTCCTACCGCCAGGCCCTGCTGTCGCTAATCGTCTTTTTCGTGATGGGCACCATTATTCTCTATCTCACTGACACGGATCGGGCCATTCATGAGGCGGGAAATCTGCTGCCCAGGGAGGCCGCGCCCAAGACCTGATGCTCTGTGGCGTGGCGGAGGGCTGTAGCCTGATGAGTTCCGCAGCGCGCGTTCTCGCTGCCCGCTGGGTCAAAATGCAAATCCAATGTGTGAAACTGCGCAACTTCTCGCGAAGATAAGCAGCAATCGCCTTAGAGTCTCTCCAGACTCACTGGCACGCCTGATGCGAAGGTTGGTTGCAGGCCTTCGGATTGACTTCGTGAAGTAGGACGGTTGGACGCGAGTTATATTTCAAAACCGGAGCGTCGACGGAGAAAGCAATGAAAATCCTCTTGGCAGTCGATGGCTCAACTTACAGTGATGCAGCCATTGAAGAAGTCGCTCGCCGACCCTGGCCCCCACCAACTGAAGTCAAAATTATTAACGCGGTAGAGATCCCGCTGTTGCCTGGCATGGAGGACTGGGCTGTAACCCCTGCCTACCTTGCAGAATTGGAGCGCGCCGTTCGCGACGGAGCCCAGGCCGTAATTGAGGCCGCTCTTTCGAAATTGAACACAGCAACGTCGCTAAAGGTCAGCAGTGAGATCATCCCGGGCTCGCCCAGACGAGTGATCGCCGAGGAAGCTGAGAGATGGGAGGCAGATCTGATCGTCATCGGCTCGCGCGGGCTGGGGACCTGGAACCGCCTACTCCTGGGTTCGGTATCAAGTAGTGTGGTCCACCACGCGCCGTGTTCCGTCGAAATAGTGCGCATGCGTCCGGCTCATGAATCTGGGATGAAATAGCTCGCTCTTCATTGGCTAACAAAGGAGGCGCCGCGGTCGCGGTGGCTGCTGCCGGTTTCTGCAGGCAGGAAATGATGACGCCGAGATTTGGGCTGCGAACGCCGGAGTGCTCCGTCGACTCGTAAACACAAACCGAAACTTCTTCGCCCGGGAACCTCTCACGCTTGCCTTTGGTGGTCGTGCGGTTCACAATCCCCGCAATTCAAGAACATTCGGAGCCAAACTATGAAAATAATTGGTCTCGTTTTGGTTACGCTGGCCCTTTGCTGTACCGGGCTCGCCCAAAAGCCAAGTCTCTCGACGCCGCAAAATCCCAGGGAAATACTCATTGACTTCCGGAGCGACCGAGCGCGTCCGACTCCGAAGATTCCCCTGGCTACGCAGAAGTCTGTGCTGGCGAAAGTGTTCCGGCGATATCTGAGTGACGAAAGCCAATGCAACCCGGACTTGATTGGGGACAGCAGCGCTGACCCCTTAAAGGCGGCTCGTGCTGCCGGACAGATGGTGCCGGCCATAGTGGACATGGCAACCGGCAGTTTTACCGCCGCCGGGCAGGTGCAAACGGCTTACGTTATTTCTGTCAGCGAGTGTAACGCTTCGCATGCCGATAACTTCGGGACGAAGCGGATTGCGATCTTTTCCGGGCAGCGTCTGGTCGCCGATTTGGATCTGGATTTTAGAAGCAGCATTGAGCGTAAGACGGATCTTAACGCCGACGGCATCGACGAGCTGGTAATGGCCAGCGGCGACATGCATCAGGGCATACTCACCGAGATGGCGGCGCTGCTCGAATTTCGAAACGGCCGGCCCCGGGTAATTGAAGACTTTGGCACGGTGACGGAAGACTCCTGTCCTTCGGAAATGCGCGGGAGTTCGGCCAGGGCGTCAGTGATTTCATATTCCTCCGTGTTGCCGGGTATGATGCCGCGGCTGCATATCGACAACTACAGCAGGGGGTGCAGCAAAGCTAAACGATGGCGCTTCATCTCGAGCGGGAAGATGCAGAAGTGAATGCGACTTCAGGCTCGCCATTGCTTAAGTTCAACCTGCGAAAAATGTGGGACCTAATTGCGAGGCTGGCCAGTCCAGCATTTTCTTTCCAATCCCCATCATTTAGAATCACGCAGCGCTTCAAATCTAAAAACTAGTTGGCTGGATGAGCTCTAAGCTCACTGATCTTGCAAAACAATGTCCAAAATAACTTTCCTGGTGGTTGCCCTGGTACTCGCGTCGACGGCGTCGACCCTCCCCTCGCTCGCGTCGCGCAAACTGCGAGGCAAGGTTGTAACCGAAGACTGGTCACAATTTCGCGGGCCAAACGGGAGCGGTGTCTCGGCTAGTACCGGGCTCCCCGTTGAATTCGGCCCGCACAAGAACGTTGTTTGGAAGACTCCAATTCCCGCCGGCCATTCTTCCCCGGTGCTAACTCGCGATCGCATCTTTGTCACTGCGCATACCCAGGACAAAGAAAAATACAAACTACTGGTCATCTGTCTGGATCGGCAAACAGGGAAGCTGCTGTGGCAACGCGAAGTGCCGCGCTTGCGCCTTGGTCGCTTGCAGTTGGTTAATGGGCCGGCGTCTCCCAGCCCAGTCACGGACGGCTCGAATGTTTATGTCTTCTTTCAGGACTTTGGACTGATGTCTTTTGACAGAACCGGTAAAGAGCGATGGCAGCTGCCACTGGGACCCTTCAACATGTTCTATGGCTTCGGGGCTTCGCCAATTCTGGTTGACGATAAAGTAATCCTGCCGGTTGACCAGGACAGCCCGAGTTCATATCTAATCGCGGTAGATAAGAACAGCGGACGGGTGCGCTGGAAGGTGGATCGCCCGGTAGTTATCTCTGGCTATTCAACGCCAATCATTTATCAACCGCCGCAGGGGCCGAAGCAGATCGTCATCCCCGAATCATTCCAGCTCTCCGCGTACTCTGTGGCCGACGGTAAGCGCGTCTGGTGGGTCCGCGGTCTGGCGTGCGAGATGAAATCGATTGCCAGCTATGATGCTGAGTATCTTTACATCAACGGCTGGGGGTTTCCCACCAATCAACCGGGACAGCAGGTGAAGACGATTGGATTTGAGGCAGGACTGGCCCGGTATGACAAAGACAATGACCATCAAATCGCAAAAACAGAAGTCGTGGGAACCGAGGCGATGGATAAGATGCTGGTTGACGCATTTGAAGCCTTTGATACTGACCGTGATGAGAAACTGAACGAGAAAGACTGGGAAGTGTTTCGGGCGATGATGGCTTCAGAGAATGGTCTACTGTCAATTAAGCTTGGGGGACAGGGAGATCAAACAGCTACTGCAGTTCGTTGGCATTATCAGAAACCCGTGCCCCAGGTCCCTTCGACCTTGCTCTATAAAGGCGTACTGTTCATGATCAATGACAGCGGGATTCTCATCTCCTTCGATCCGGCAACCGGCAAAGTGATCAAGCAGGGACGTCTTCGCGGCGCCATCGACAAATATTTTTCGTCACCCGTTGCGGCCGACGATAAAGTGTTTCTAATCGGAGAAGCGGGAGCGGTGTCGGTAGTGAAAGCCGCCGGCGAGTGGGAAATACTGGCGGTCAACGAGTTGGACGATGAGTGCTATGCCACCCCCGCCATTGCCGACGGGCACATCTACATCAGGACCCGCAGCGCTCTGTATTGCTTTGGGAAGTAGTGCGCAAGGCTGTCAAGAATAAAAAAACAAAGGGGCCAAACATTTCAAGGGAGCCGCTCATCCCAGCTCTCCAGTCGAGCTGGGTCACTACGCGAAAAGCCCACCTTACTTCAGGATTCGAAATAATCCCTCAAGGCGAGCACGTCTTGTAACGCTGACCCAGCAGCAACACTTCAGCAAATAAATGAAACCTGTCTATAAAATTAAACGCAGCCAGACCGGTCTGGGATTGTTTGCGCTCACAGAGATTCCCAGGGGTAAGCGCATTATCGAATACACCGGTCCCCTAATCCCGAATGAAGAAGTTGAAAAAAGGTCGGGGAAGTATTTTTTTGGGGTAAACACAAAATGGTCAATTGATGGGAGCCCCCGTAGTAACATCGCTCGCTACGCCAACCACTCCTGCAAGCCAAACGCCGCAGCGTTTGTTTCCGGACGAAGGGTTTGGATTTGGTCGAAGCGGAAGATTCGCGCTGGAGAGGAGATTACTTATGACTACGGCGAGGAATACTACGATCAGATAATTAAGCCGTTGGGCTGCCGGTGCGAAAAGTGCCGGGTGAGCCGGCCTCGTTCCTGTAAACCAGGCAAGAAGTGATCGCGGACGCGTTGCCGGGACCAAGTGAGGAGGGCAGCGGCAGGTGGCAGATCCTTCAAGCGAGGTAAGATTTACGGCTTCCAGCCGGCGGTTGGTCGGCTCGCTCCATCAAGCTGGCAATTAGCGCCGCTAGTTCAGCAACCTCGATGGGTTTGGGGACGAACATCTGATAGCCGGCCGCCAACGCTCGCATTCTTTCTTCGACCCTGACATAACCGGTTAAAGCAATCGCGGGAATGTCCCCGCCCTCCGCAGCGGGCAACCTTCTGACGCTTTCAATCAACGAGTACCCATCCCCTTCCGGCATTCCAATATCACTTACCAATAAGTCCGGCTTCCAGGAGCTGAGGACTTCGAGAGCATCTTTTGCGGATAGGGCCATGGTAACGTCGGCCCCCAACCCCTCAAGCACCGCTCGTAGCAACTCGCGCGCGTCAATCTCATCATCAACTATCAGTACTCGGATCCCGTGAAGGCTAGCCAAATTCATACTGCTCGGGGTCCGGAGAGGTGGCGCTGTTTTTGCAGAATCAGCCGGCGCCGGTGCTCTCCTCCTTACTGCCACGAGCGGCAGACGGATCTTGAAGGTGGCTCCCTGTTCCAGGCCCGGGCTGGCAGCCTCTATCGTCCCACCATGCATTTCCATTAAATGACGCGCAATGGCCAGGCCCAGTCCCATGCCGCCATGCTTTCGCGTGATCGATCCGTCAGCTTGCTTGAACCTGTCAAAAATAGACGGCATGAAATCTGCGCTGATACCTTCACCGTTGTCGGTTACCGTGATCTGGCCCATCGCATCATGGCGATCAATTTTGACCATGACCCGTCCACCGTTTGGCGTGAACTTGACGCTGTTGGAGAGCAAATTCCAAATCACCTGCTGTAGACGCGCCTCGTCCGCTTCGACTTCCTCTCCGGCAAAATCGTCGATCATCTCCAACTGGATTGCCTTGGCGTCCGCAGCCGGCTGAAGCGAATCCATAGCTGCTTTTACTGCCGGCACAAGCGCGATTGGTTTCACATCAAGTCGTACCTTGCCGGAGATGATGCGCGATATGTCGAGCAAATCTTCGACCAGTTGCGCCTGCAATTTCGCGTTGCGTTCTATTACTTCGAAGGCCCGAACCGCGTTGCCTCCGTCGAGCTTGCCGCTCCGCAGCATCGCCGCCCAGCCCAGGATCGCGTTAAGCGGGGTGCGCAACTCGTGTGAGACGGTAGCGAGAAACTCGTCCTTAAGGCGTGCGGCTTGTTCAGCGTCGGCACGCAGTGATTTTTCCTGCCGCAGCAGGCGCTCGCGTTCCTCTTCAGCTTTGTGACGGTCGGTGATGTCAGCATTCATCCCCACCCACTTTTGCACCGAACCGGCAGCATCAAACATGGGAGTAGCACGCGCGGTGGTCCAGCGCCATTCGCCGCTCTGGTGCCGCAGTCGATACTCAATTTCAATACCTTTTTTCATTGACACTGCCCGCCGCCATTCGCTTTCAACGCGTTCGCGGTCGTCTGGATGCAGAGCGTCGAGCCAGCCGAAGTCCTTCGATTCCTCGCTGGTTTGTCCGGTAAATTCCCGCCAGGTGGATGAATCCACTTCCAGTTCGCCTTTGGCATTCATCTCCCAAACAATCTGCGCCGAGGCCTGGACCAGTGCTTCATATTGTCGCTGCGATTCCCGCAATCTCTCTTCCGCGCGCTTGCGCTCGTCGATTTCAGCCGCCTGCTGCGCAAGCAGGTATCGGACCCGCTGCGCACCCTGCCAGGCGACGGCAGCCAATATGACGATTAGCCCGACGACTAAGAGGGCGGTACCAAAACCAAGATCGACAAAGCCGGCGCGTTGCAGTGAGATGCGCAACCAGCCGAGGAGAAAAGGCACGGTAATGGCAGTGAATAGGAGTCTGCGTGCCGTCATTCCGCCAAGCCCTTCGTCGCAAATGATTGCGGTGAGTCCCCGCTTGGGGTTGGCTGCCAGAATACCCAGACTGAGCACGAAAAGGGCTACCGCGGTGTGGAGGGCGATGCCGGAATAGCGAGCTATGCCATAGAGTTCCTCGGCTTGATAGGCGTAGCCCACGATAGCCAGCAGAGCCCACAACCCTACGAAGATCGCCAGCACCTGGGCGAATGTCTCGGCCTGCCGTCGATATAGTAAGAGGAGGGCGGGGCCGCACATCGCAAAGCACGACGAGGCCGGTAAACCCATTCGCCCCGGGCTGGACGTGGCCAGCGCGCCTGGAGCCTCGGCGAAAAGGAACTGGTCAATGCCAAGATTCCAGCCGGCGAAGTGCTCGCTCAGGGTAAGTACCCCAAAAGCGGTTACAAGGGCAGCGGACACTTGTCCGATCCTGCGTGCCAGCCTGTGTTCCTTGTTCGAAGCGAGCAGCAGGAGTGAAATGCCCGCCAGCAGCAATGAGAGGGCTGCATTAGCCTTCATGGTTATGCCGGCATAGACGCTCTTCAACTGGTTGAGATCAAACAGCCAGCCGAGCAGCACGAGCGTGCCCACTGCCATCACAAAACCTGCGGCTAAGCGCGAAAAAATATTGGCACCAGAAACTAACCTATTGGGTTTCAGTGGACGGTCAGTCATCGGTGAAAACTAATGTTGGCGAGCTGAGTTGCACGAGCAATCCGGAGCGAAGCAACTCATCACGCCTCACAGAGATAAAATCATGCGTTATCAGATACCCATATAGGCCAACTGATCGATTATCTCCCGCATGAGCATCGTCGCCTGGGGATGGGAAGCCTCGAACTGCGCTACAGCCTCTCGCAGCCGTTCACCAAGGGTCTCGTATGATTGTTTCTGCTCGCCGTCCTCGTGGAGCACTTCCTGCACTTCTCTGGCCAGCTGTTTCAACATCTCGCGTTCGCCGGTGTCGAGAGATTCAGCCTGTTGCAATTCGTTGTGTAGTTCCTGAAGTTGTTCGCGGAGTTTTTGTTTGTCCATCGCCTGTTCCAACCTTGCAGCAAGTCTGAGGCTCGCCTTGATAAAATGAGTTATTGCACTCTACAACATATTCCAGTCCAGACACATTCTCAATGCCAGAAGAACGCCACGCTAAGCTTGTGATAGCATCGATGCGGCTGGCACACGTGAAATTCGCTTGCCTACCGGGTAGCGGTTCGCATATAAAGCGCCGCAATGCCTGGGTCTTCACGGCCGAGGAAAGGGACGAATGGACAACGGTCTTCAGATTTTGCCCGGTGGCGAATTGGACTTTTTGGCGCTTGGCGCGCTGGTCCAACGACTTGATTCAGGCATCCTTCCATTTCGCAAAGCGCGGCAGTGCGAAATCCATGTGAGCGGGGGAGAGTTTAACGTAGCTGCGAATCTGGCGGACTGTTTTCGCCTGCGGACCGCCATTGCCAGCGCCATGGTCGATTACCCGGTCGGTGAGTTGGTTGCCGAGCGAGTGCGGGCCATGGGAGTGAAGCCTTTCTTCAAATGGTACCGGCACAACGGTGTCAATGGACCAAATATCGCAACTGTGTACAGTGATCGAGGCTATGGCGTACGCCCGCCAGTGGTCTTTTACAATCGCGCCAACGAAGCAGCGGCACAACTTAAACCGGAAGATTTTGAATGGGACGAAATCTTTGCGAGAGGCGTACGTTGGTTTCATAGTGGGGGCATTTTCGCCTCGCTTTCGGAGACAACGGCTGAGGTAATCATCGCTGCTATGAAGGCAGCCAAAGCCGCCGGCGCCGTGACCTCGTTCGATCTAAACTTTCGCGAAAAACTGTGGAACATTTCCGGCGGCGCCAGCCGGGCGGTCGCTGTAATTGCGCGCATTATTGAGAATGTGGATGTCCTGGTCGGGAACGAAGAGGATCTGCAAAAGAGCCTCGGCATCAAGGGCCCGGAGATAACCTCCCGTTCAGGGCTTGATCCGGGCACCTTCCTGGCAATGATTGCTGAAGTGGCAGCAAGATATCCGCAGGTCAAAATTTTTGCTACAACGCTGCGAGAAGTGCACTCGACCAACCGGCACAGTTGGGCTGCGGTGGCCTGGGTCAACGGTAAGACTTATGTCTCGCCGACGGCGGAACTGGACGTGTTCGATCGTGTCGGCGGTGGCGATGGATTTGCTGCCGGCTTCTTTTATGGCCTGCTCGAAGGCGAGTTGCCGGCGGCAGCCCTGAAGCTGGGCTGGGCGCACGGAGCTTTGTTGACAACCTATCCGGGCGACACAACCATGGCCTCGCTTGAGGAAGTCCGGACCCTCGCGACGGGCGGTTCCGCGCGTATCCAAAGATAGACGGTCGGCTCCGCGGCATGGAGCGATCTGAGTCCGTGGAACAATAAAAGCCGCAGGGCTAGACTCGCTGAAAACCGAATCCGCACATGAAAAGGGCCACGTGGTTCAAGCACGTGGCCCTTTATTACCAGGGGTTGCCTGCCAACCTATTGCTTAGCGTGCTTCGCTTTCAATAAAGTTCTTGAGCACTCTCGCTCGCGAAGGATGACGTAATTTTCGCAACGCCTTCGCTTCGATTTGGCGGATGCGTTCGCGAGTGACATTGAAGTTCTGACCTACTTCTTCAAGGGTACGTTCGTGCCCCTCATTATCGAGTCCGAAACGTAAACGTATCACTCTTTCCTCGCGCGGGCTGAGTGTTTGCAATACGTCGCCGGTGATCTCGCGGAGGTTGGAAGTAATGACGCGCGCGGCGGGGCTTTCGGTTGATTTATCTTCGATCAAATCCCCGAGTTGCGAGTCGCCGCTTTCGCCGATGGGTGTTTCCAGCGAGATCGGATCCTGCATTAACTTAAACGCCTTGCGTACCTTCTCTACGGAGGTATCCATGCGCTTGGCGATCTCTTCCGTTGTCGGTTCGCGTCCCAGATCGCGTACCAGTTCGCGGGAAGTGTTCTTCAGTTTGTTGATGACTTCAATCATGTGCACAGGGATGCGGATGGTTCTTGCCTGGTCCGCAATTGCGCGCGTGATGGCCTGGCGAATCCACCAGGTTGCATAAGTTGAAAACTTGTACCCCCGGCGCCAGTCAAACTTGTCCACACCCTTCATCAATCCCAGGTTGCCTTCCTGAATGAGATCCAGGAACTGCAGCCCGCGATTTTGATACTTCTTGGCAATTGAGACGACCAGACGCAAGTTGGCCTCAGTCAGTTCGTGCTTGGCCTGGGCCGCCTGGGCTTCCCCAGCCACAATCATCTGGTATGAGCGCTTGATTTCCAGCGGTGATACGAAGTGTTCGGCTTCAATTTCCTTCAAGCGACGGCGCGCCGCGGTTACATGGCGTTTGAATTCCTTCTTCTCGTCGGCCTTGATTCGTTTCTTGCCAAGTTTTTCTGTGTAGGTCTCGATCTCTCTTTCCAACGTGCGCACTTCTTTGTGCCGCACATTAATCGCCTCGATCAATCGTTGGCGGGTCGCTTCCTTAAGATGCAAGCCAGCCATTTCGGAAACAATCTCGATGCGCGTTCGCGAAAGCTTGCGCTTGCAGCGCAGCAACTTCTTTGAGGTCTTTTTCGCACCCCGGCCGTGCGCCAGTTTCTGCTCCGCACGCATGGCTGCCAGTTCTTTCAGGCCCCGCTTGTAGAGTTTGCGGATGTTTTGAATCCCTTCGATTGTCCACTGCAAATATTCTTCACTGCGATCTTCGTGCTCGTCAGCTTCCATCTGATCTGAAAAGGTGACGATGTCGCGGATGTTCAAGTTGCCCGCTTCGAGCTCACTGCCAATTTGAAGCAGGGCTACCACAGCGATTGGAGATCGAGCGATGGCTTTATGAGCGCGCTTTTGACCCCACTCAATCCGCTTCGCGATCGCCACCTCCTGCTCACGCTTGAGAAGGGGAACGATTCCCATCTCGCGCATGTAAACTCGTACCGGGTCCGATGTCTTATCGAGAGCTCCGGCCGATAGATCCAGTTCTACGTCCTCAGCCAACGGTTCATCGCCGTCTTCGGAAGAGGCGCTGACCGATGAATCCTGCTCAATCAGCGGTTCGTCAGATTCCGTTCCGACGATGCCCGCCGTCTGCAGCTTGAGCAGTACGTCATCAATATCTTCGATCGAGATTGCGTCCTCCAACAATTCTTCGTTGGGGCCGGCAAACTCATCCTTGCCCGAATTCATTAAGCCGACATCCTGGTCTTTCTTAAGCCTACTCAATTCACTCCGCCTTTCGTGCGAGATTTCCAAGTTGCAGAAAGCCTCTCGCCCGTGAGCTCTCTGTTTGCGGTCCCGTTTGTATAGATGCGTTATTGCTCTTTCGCGATAGTTCCAGTTCTACTCCGTTTATTTATGCTTCGAGTTGCCTCGTGAAGGATCTCCTGCGGCAATTTTTCTGCCCGGGCATGTTGCCTACTGCCGGCCGCGCCAGGCTTAAGCCGCATCATCACGTCCTTAATACTGATTTTCGCCAGAACTTGTTCAACTGCCGAGTTCGTTTCTGCGAAAACGGCGCCAAGCACCGATTCAATACCCATCCCGACAGGGCACTGCCGGCTTGCCGGTTGGCGGTGCAGAGAAAATACACTCGGAGATTCGACCGCGCGGTAGACGTCCCGCAAACTGATTTCCGCAGGTTTGCGACTCAGTCGAGAGCCACCCGTGGAACCTGTCTGCGAAACAACGAGATTAGCGTCGGCTAGCTCGCATAACATCCTTCTGATCACGACGGGATTGGTGTTTACACTTTCGGCTACTTGTTCGGACTTCAGGGCTTCGTCCTCAGACCATGCCATCAGCGTCAGGATATGAGTTGCCACCGCAAATCGGCTACTAGTTGACATATGACGACTTCAGGACCTTTTTCTGTAACAATTATAGTTACAATTGCCTTTTTGTCAAGGTTAGACCCGGATCAAACAGGGCTACCTCGGCCGAGCCGTCGCGCCGGCACAAATGACCCCGGGCCCCGAGATGCGTAACCGAGGTCGTCTTGGTCCCAAAAACAACAAGTTCGTTAGTTATTCAGTGCTCTTACTGCCCCAGCGGCGGATCGTTGGGCGATGCTGGTTGGTCACTGTTTACATGAATGGTGCTGGAGTTAGAGTCTGCATAAAAGTGATTTTTGCCAGTGGCACCAACACCTTCGCTTTGTTGAGGATCTGCGTTTATCGTGTAGCTGGCCGGTTGTGTGCTCGATTTTGCGATCACCTTCATATTGAAGACGTAACCCTCAACGACCGGCGTACTACCATTGAAGCGGCTATCGAGCATGCCATCTTTCAACATCTGGTCAAAAGTGCCAAAGGTGCTGCGATTGTGACCGTTATAGTAAAGCATCTGCTGTTCTGAGATGGTTCGAATAGTTTTTACCGCGGCAGCTTCATTGGCCTGCTTGACCGCTGCTTTCCAACCGGTAACACCCACGGCAATCAAAATTCCGATGATCGCAATGACGATCATCAGCTCAATAAGTGAGAAACCCGCCTCGTCTGAACGTCTAATGTGGTCGTTTTTCATGACACTCCTCGCAGCTCTAAATACACGTGCCAGACCGGCAACGGTTCCCAGAATTATCTGGAATCTTCTGCGGACATTGGGAGTTTACTACATCGGCTGCGCATAGTCATGCTGCGCTGGCAGCCTACTTTTCAGGTGCGGCAGGGACATCGAACATGTAGAATGACCCCCGGCTTAGGAAACTTCAGATGAGAAACATCGAGACAATAAATGGTGCCCCTGCCGCAATTTCGGAGCGGGCCGTGGAGACCGTGGACCGGCTGCAGGCCGCGATTGAAACAGTAATCAAAGGTAAGCCTGAATCGGTACGCCTGGCCATAGTGACCCTTATAGCCGGGGGACACTTGCTGGTTGAAGATGTGCCCGGGGTGGGCAAGACGACCCTCGCGCATGCTCTTGCCAGGGCCCTGGATTGCACCTTTCAGAGAGTGCAGTTCACTTCAGATTTGTTGCCCTCGGACGTAATCGGTCTTTCAATTTACAATCAGCACACGGGTGTCTTCGAGTGGAAACCGGGGCCGGTTTTTGCGAATGTAGTGCTGGCCGACGAGATCAACCGCACCACGCCCAAGACACAGTCAGCTTTACTTGAAGCAATGGCTGAGCGGCAGGTGACTGTTGAAGGTATAACTCATCCGCTGCCGCAACTCTTCATGGTGCTGGCCACCCAGAACCCCATTGAACATCATGGCACCTATCCCTTGCCGGAATCGCAGCTTGATCGGTTCATGCTGCGCCTGCGCATTGGCTATCCGGAGACCGGAGCAGAGATGCAGATGTTGCGAGATCGCGAGTATAAGGATCCGTTGGAGGCGCTTAATCCGGTGATGTCGGATTTGGAAGTATTGGAGCTGCAGCAGAGTGTCTCCGCAGTCGCAGTCGACGATGCTTTGGTGGAGTATCTGATGAGAATAGTGACAGCCACGCGAGATTCCGAAATGCTCGATTTGGGTGTGAGTCCGCGCGGCACTCTTGCCCTGTTCCGGGCGGCCCAGGCCCTGGCGTTGACTGAGGACCGGGCCTATTGCATTCCCGATGATATCAAACGCCTGGTGCTGCCGGTTTTTGCTCACCGCATTCTGGTCAGCTCGCGCTTCTCTTCCTCGTTACGACGCAGCGAGGAAGCCGAAGCTGTGCTCACGGAAATCGTCAAGACCGTTAGCGTCCCGCTCTAAAAGGATGTCGTTCAAGGATGAAGCATGAAGCAGCAGCTGGCCGATCCGAACTGCATGTTTCACCCCTGCGACTTCGTCCTCCAGTCTCCTGGCGCAAAGCCATCTTCGGAACGTTCCTGGTAGTCTTCGGTCTGGTTACTGCCCTTGTTTCAGTACTGGCACGCCGCACAGACAACGCCGGGTTGGCGGCTGCGGCTGCGATTCTCTCGCTGATGGTGGCCGGCTTAATTGTGATTTTCATCGTGCCCCCGCTGGCGCGATCCGCGCGCCTGGAGTTAGGCCGGCTGGAACTGCCGATTGAGCTGACATCCGGGGGCGCGATCTATTTGATCCTCGTTGCAGTAGTGGGCTTTGCCGCATGGAATACTGGTAACAACCTGCTGTTCCTGGTTTTTTCCGTGCTCGTATCCACTCTCTTTGTTGGCTGGATGTCCGCACGTGCTTCACTGCGGGAACTCACGGTCTCGGCTCGCTTTCCAGATCATATCTTTGCCGGCGAAGCTGCTCCGGTGATTGTGACGTTGCGAAACACTAAGAGCCTGCTGCCATCGTTCTCGACAGTTGTCGAAGCCCGGGGACCAATTGAAACCCGGGAAGGCACCCATAAGAGAAATAAACGCAGCCGCTTTCAAAAGCGAGCGCTGGCCTATTTCGTCTACGTGCCGCACGCCGCCGCAGCCGAACAAAGGGTTGAGCAGCTGTTTACCGAGCGAGGGCATGTTCTGATTACAGGCTTTGAGTTATCAACGAGATTTCCCTTTGGCTTCCTGCGCCGCCGCCGCCGCCTGGGGGCGCGCAATGTCGACCTGATTGTCTATCCAAAACCTGAGCCCATTGGCGATGAACTGCACTTGTTGCCAATGTACGCCGGACGAAGCGCATCGCTGCGACGAGGGGTTGGGCACGACTTGTTTTCCCTGCGCGATTACCAGCCACAGGATGATCTCAGGCATATCGACTGGAAGGCGACTGCCCGGTCTCGACGCTTAACGGTCCGCGAGTTCACAGCTGAAGACGAACGTCGCATCACGATCCTGCTTGACACGCGCCTGGCCGCGGAAACGGACGCGGCAAGGGCCTCCTTTGAAAGGGGCATTACGCTCGCAGCTTCACTCGTCAAGCACTTCATAGACGAGCGGGCCGAAGTGCGAATAATTATCGGCAACGAAGGCGGTCGCTTTGGCTCGGGACTTGACCATCTCTACGAATGTTTGCGGAGGTTGGCGCTGGCCCAACCTCAGACCGAGTCGCCGGAATTCTTTTCTCGCCAGCCCGAAATTGAAGGGAGTGCATCCCCGGCAGCATCGATGGCGGGGGATTTCGGGATTCTGCTCACCCCCTCGGTCCCCGGCTCGATACCGACCCAGCTCTGGCGTAGCTCGCACGTCATCTACCTGTAAGTGAGAGACAACGCGACTGTATTGGCCCGGTCAGAGCCTGAGGGAAGTGGCCATCCTGTTTATGTTATATTCAAGAGTGCCAGTTGACTCCGGTTCGATAGCCCCAGGCGAATAATCATCTTGTCCTTCAATCCCACCGGCGGCGACGAAATATTCTCGCGTTGACCACTTGCATAACTAAAGGATCATGACAAACCTGCGAACGGTTGCGCGAGGGGATAAACCAGAAGCCAATACTTCCTGGTATTCCTCGCGCGCCAGCACAGCTGTTGCAATCTGCTTCGTCCTTTCTGGGATGACCGGCCTAATCTACGAAGTACTCTGGGCCCGCATGCTGGGGTTGGTGTTTGGCGCCACGACTCTGGCTGTAAGCACGGTATTGGCGGCGTTCATGGGAGGGCTGGCGCTGGGCAGCGCTCTCGCCGGCCGGCTGGCCGCGAGGTTACGGCGACCGCTGCGAGCTTATGGCCTGATCGAAGTTGGCATCGCCGTGTACGCTCTGCTGGTACCGCCGTTGTTTCGACTGGTCGATCAAGTCTATGCCCACGTCTGGCAGCAACTCCATCCCAACTTCTATGTGTTTAGTGTCTGGCGCTTTGTCCTGTCAGGAGTCACCTTGCTGGTGCCCACCACGCTGATGGGGGCCACACTGCCGGTCCTGGCAGCATTCATGTTCAGGACTCGCAGATTCCAGGCAACCTCGGTTACTCGTCTCTATACTCTTAATCTGCTTGGAGCGATCCTGGGCACAATCGCTGCCGGATTTTTTCTGTTACCGTCCTGGGGACTGCGAAGGACTATCTACGCCGCAGCCATCGTCAACGTTTCTATCGGGCTGGTGGCCATGCTTCTCGACCGTGGGGCTAAGCCGGATGGGTCCGTCAGATCTGAGGATCATGCCGCTATCCTTAGCGAGTTACAGGTACAACCTGGACCGGTAAATACTGGCCCCATGAATGAGGGGCGAATCTTCTGGCTCACTTGTGCGGTTGTCTCGGGATTCGTAACCATCAGCACGCAGGTCGCCTGGACCCGCGTACTGACGATGGTAATTGGCTCGAGTACCTATGCCTTTAGCATCGTGGTCGCGCTCTTTCTGGTTGGTCTATCGTTGGGAGCGTATGAGATTAGTCGGAAAGTGCGCATCAGGGATCTGCGACGCACCATCTTCAAAGTGGAGATGGCTACGGGAGCTGCCCTCTTAATTAGTCTGGGAGTCATCAATCTGATGCCGGCTCTGCTGGTCCAGCTTGGTCTAAAGACAAACGTTGCCAGTTGGGGCGGCTTGCTTGCGCTACAAATAATCTGCGCCGCCCTCCTGATCTTATTGCCGGCCATCCTAATGGGAACGGTCATGCCGGTCGTGCTCGTGTGGGCCAGCGGAGCACCCGCAGCTGTATCCGTAAAACTCATTGGTCGCAGTTATGCCGTTAACACGATAGGCGCGATCCTCGGGGCCTTTTGCGCAGGTTTCATTCTGATCCCCCGCACCGGCACACGTTTTACGATCCTCCTGGCGGCTGCACTTTCCTTTCTGCTTGCCGGCATCGCTTTCCCGGCAATGTTCCCGAGCAGAGATCGTGACGTCGTCCGCGCCTTTGCTGTCGGGGCCTCGGTGATTCTCATTTTCTGCTCCTTCTTGCTGGCGCCACGCCTTAATCTGAACGAACTGTCTATCGGGGCTTATGACAGTTTGGTGCGCGTGCTCGCCAGGTCGCGAGAAGAAGGAAATGATAACGAGGCAGGTAAGGCGCGCGCGGGGCGACACGAGCTGTTGATGTATGAAGAGGGGCCCACTTCGACAGTATCTGTGCGCCGAGACTGGGGCATTACCGCGCTGGCAATAAATGGACGCACTAATGCTTCAGACGGCGAAGACATGGCTACCCAGGTGATGCTGGCGCAATTGCCAATTCTCCTGGCGCCATCAATCAAAAACGGATTGATCGTGGGTTTCGCTTCCGGGGTGAGTGCCGGGGCAATCCTGCAGTCACCTATTGAAACGGTTACCTGCGTGGAACTGGAGCCGGCGACAGTCGCGGCGTCGCGTTTCTTTGAACATGTCAACAATCGTCCTTTAGACGATCCTCGGCTTCAACTGGTCATTGATGATGCGCGCACCTATTTGCGCGGAAGCCCGGATCGTTATGATCTGATTATGAGCGAACCAAGTCATCCCTGGGTGCCGGGGGTGGCCAACCTTTTCACCGAAGAATTTTTTCAACTGGGGCGACAGCGCCTGAACGATGGCGGAGTCTTCGTCCAGTGGCTGCAGGTATATCAACTTTCAAACGAGAGCCTGCGATCAGTTCTGCTAACTTTTCAAAAAGTCTTCCCGCATGTGATGGTTTTTCGGGTGGGCGGCAATGCGCAGGGCAAAGACCTGGTACTAGCAGGCAGTCAAGCGCCACTCACCCTGGATAGAATTGGCCAACGGATGCGCGACCCGCGTATTGCCGCCGAGTTGGCGCGGGTGGGGATTAAGAGCGAGGCCGATGTGCGAGCATGGTACGTCTGTGACGAGCAGCGGCTGAATCCGGCGGCAGCCGGCGCGGTGATTAATACCGATGATAATATGCACGTCGAAACAACTACCCCGCGGCAAGCTTTCCTGCCCTTGAGAAAAACCAACGAGGCCTGGATCGAAAACCTCGTGCAACCGCAGTGAATGGCGAACGGCATCAAGGGATGGGGCACGCCTGGACCGCGACCAGACGCCATTGTTCATCTCGATTGGCATAAACGTGGACAATCTTGTAATGGCCGGAGAAGTCTCGACCCTGGTAGAGCCATTGAGCTGAATCCATTGCCGTCAGGAGTGCCGTCTGTCCCCAGATGCGAACGGTGACGTTGGTTCGAACCAGCTGTTGGACATTGAGGTCGCCTGATATGACATCATCGATGAACTGCGTCTTATCATCGCCTTCCATCGGATAAGCAAAAACAAAATCATCGGCCATAATGCGATCGAGGGTGTGCACATCCTTTCGCACCAGGGCTTTCACCCACTCGTCGTTCATTTGCCGCAATTGCTGCTCGATCTCGAAATGGGAGGGTTTTGCTGTCATTGGTTCTACTCCAGCGAAGCCATCGATATTTTGGGCTTCTTATTCTGCTACCTTAGCGCCAACAAGACCTGCGATCGCGGCGGCCGCGTTCTCGCCGCTGCGAATACAGTCAGGAATTCCGGCGCCCCCAAACGAGTTTCCGGCGAGCTGTAAACCGCCAAGAGTCTGTGCCTGAGACCTGATTCTGGCCACCAGCGACAGGTGCCCCACATGATACTGCGGCATGGATCGATCCCACGTTTGCCGTCTGGTACAGAGTGGAGGTTTCGAGATGCCGAGCAAGTCGCGCAAGTCCGTTCTAATGCGACTCACTAAGTCGTCCTGGTCCAACTGCAATAGCTCAGGCTGCAATGCGCCCCCGGCAAAGCCGCGCAGCAGAACATGGCCTTCCGGGGCACGGCCGGGAAATTTAACGCTACTGAAAGTACACGCGAGTAATGTCCTGTTTTCAATAAACGGTACTACAAATCCGAATCCATCCAGCAAGTGCGGAACGTCCGCGCGCCGGTAGGCAAGGTTAATTGTAGCGGTCGAGGCGTACTCAATACGATTCAGCAGCCGCGCAAGTTCCGGGTCGATGTTATGCAACAATGAGGCAGCGGCATAAGCGGGTATGGCCAAACAAACGTGGTCGGCTTCGAGCACCGTCTGATCGCTCAGCAGCAGATTCCATTTGGTTTTCGCAGCATTCTGCACCAGCGACTCTACCTTTGTGTTGAGTCGAATTCTGCCATGCAGGTGCGCCAAAAGTTCATCGACAAGCACTTGCATGCCGCGATCAAAGGACAGGAACAGGCTATAGCGAGGCCCGCTGACACCCGTTTGTGGCGCGCCAGTCCCTCGAGCAGTTACCTCCCTTCCTGCCTTCCACATGGCGCGGATAACGCTCCGTTCTGTGCGTTCCATTTCAAGAAAACGCGGCAAGGTGGCGCGCAGGCTGAGTTTTTCCGGATCGGCCGTGTAGATGCCCCCAATCATCGGCTGGGCCATCCGCTCGAAGGCTTCGCGGCCAAGGCGACGTCGCACAAAACTTGCCAGACTCTCATCGTTATCCCCATTGTCGTTTGCGCGACGGGGGATGACCAGATCAAGGGCCATGCGGGCCTTACCCGGCCAACTAAAAATGTCTGTGCTCAGGAACGGCCAAAAACGCGTTGGAGCCAATAGCTGAAAGCCTTCCGGCACTGGACTCAATTTTCCGCTGCGCACGATGAAGCTGCGCCGGTGCTGTTGGTTGGTTTCGATGAGGCGCGACTCGATGCCGAGGCGCTTGGCCAGCGCAATGGCTTCGGGTTTTTCCGAAATGAAGGAATCGGCCCCCGCCTCGAACAAAAAGCCATCGGCTTCCGTCGTCTTGAGAACGCCTCCTACTCGGGAACCCGCTTCGAGTACGATTACCTCGAAAGTCTGACCACTTTTGTCCTCGATTTCAAGCAGGTGATTTGCCGCGGCGAGGCCAGTGATGCCCCCGCCGATGATCACTATGCGTGTTGGCTTCCGCTCTGCTTGCATGGTTCGTTTGCCTGGAGTTGGGAGCAAGCCTCTGCCCGTCCTGGAGAATTCTTAATGTTGCCGGGCTTGAAACGAGCGGGCCTCAAGTCACAGACGGGGAGGATGGTCTGCCCCCGCTAGTTGCTGAGGCAATTCCTTTTGAACAACACCCCTCCACGCATTGGTCAGGCAAAGTGCCCTGCTTGCCCAGAAAACTTCGCGGCCATGCCCCGTCCATCCTCTCCATGATCAATTCGCGGATCATTTTAATAAAGGCCGGATGCGTGCCTGCGGTTCGCGCCCGCACCATATGTAACCCGAGTTCCTGTGACAATTGGCGCGCTTCTGTGTCCAGGTCGTAAACGATTTCCATGTGATCTGAAACGAAACCGACCGGCGCAATAACCACGTCCGCAACACCCTTCGCTTGCAACTCTTTCAGATAATCACAAATGTCGGGTTCCAGCCAGGGCTGCGTAGGCGGACCACTGCGACTCTGAAAAACCAGGCGCCAGGAATTGTTCCCTGCTGCTTCCGCGACCAGCGCGCTTGTCTCCAGCAGCTGCGCTTTGTAGCTGCAGTTGTCGGCCATCGATAGGGGAATGCTGTGGGCCGTGAAGGCGACGGCAGTTGCGGAACGCCTCGGCTCGGGAATTTCTTCAAGGGCTGCGCGCAAGTGCTCGGCATTCGCCGCGATAAATCCCGGATGGTTGTAGAAGGCACGTAGCTTGTCTACTTGCGGGGCCCCGGGTCCTACGACCTCCCGTGCTCGCTCGATGTCCTCGAGATATTGCCGGCAGCTTGAATAAGAGCTGTAAGCGGAAGTGACAAACGCGAGCGCACGTTTGATGCCATCGTCTGCCATTTGCTGCAGGGTGTCTGCGAGCAGCGGATGCCAGTTGCGGTTGCCAAAATAGACTGGCAACCTCGGCCCCTTTTCGGCCAACTCTTTTTCAAGCTCGGCGATCAGATTTCGATTCTGACCATTAATGGGACTGACGCCCCCAAACAACTCGTAGTGTTTCCCGACCTGGAGCATCCGCTCACGTGGCACGTTGCGACCGCGCAAGACATTTTCCAGGAAGGGAAGTACATCCTGCGGGCCCTCCGGCCCGCCGAAGGACAGGAGTAAGATAGCGTCGTAATTTGTCATTTTATTGTGCGCTCAGATCATGCACCGCCTCAACCAGCGCGATTACGTTCTCAACCGGAGTTTCCGGCAGGATGCCGTGACCGAGATTAAAAATGTGCCCCGGCCGTCCGGCGGCGGCCAGTAGAATCTTATTTGCTGCCTGGCGCACATGTGCAAAATTCGCAAATAACGAAACCGGGTCCAGGTTTCCCATCACCGCAACCTCAGTTCCCACGCGCTCCCAGGCCTCGTCAAGGCGAACCCGCCAGTCAAAACCGATCACATCGCCGCCAGCTTCCCGCATGAGTTCCAGCAGGGCCGCGGTCCCTGTGCCAAAGTGCAAAACTGGAACCTGGGGCCGAACACTCTTAATAACGCTTTGCGTGTGGGGTAGAACATATTCCCTGTAGTCATCTGGTCCGAGACAACCTACCCACGAATCAAACAGTTGAACGGCCTGCGCGCCGGCCTCAACCTGCGCTTCAAGGTATTTGGCCAGCGCCCGTGAGATAAGCGACATTAACGCGTGCCACGCGCCGCTGTCGTTGTACATCAAGCGTTTTGTATTGATGTAGTTCTTCGAGCCGCCACCTTCGATAATGTAGGAAGCGAGCGTGAAGGGTGCGCCGCAAAACCCAATTAGTGGGATGTTAGGGGCGAGCGCCTGACGGGTCCGGGCAATCGCGTCAAAAACGAAACCGAGTGAGGCGATATCCTCCACTTCACGCAATCGCTCGATATCCTTTGCCGTGCGCACCGGGTTGTGTATTACGGGGCCATCACCTTTCGCGAATTCGAGATCTATACCCATTGGCTCAATAATGAGCAGAATGTCGGCGAAGATAATTGCCGCATCGACGCCCAGTCGCTCTACCGCCGTCACCGTCACTTCGGCGGCGAGATCCGGAGTCTTGCACAAATCCAGAAAGCTCAGGCGCGAGCGCACTTCGCGATATTCGGGCATGTATCGACCCGCCTGGCGCATCAACCAAACAGGAGTGTAAGGCACCGATTCGCGGCGACAGGCGCGCATGAAGGGGCTCTGCCAAAGTTCCTCGGTTAGATTCATGGTGTTGTCTTCACTCATAGCCGCTAATCTGCTGGTAATGGCGGTTGCGAACTTTCCACCGCCGCCACTCGTTCAACGCCGAGGTACTCTGATTGGATTGTCACACTGCTCAGACTACAATACACCGCGCGGAAAAGGGTAACCAGCCGCATGAGAAAATTGCCACAAACGACGATTTAGTGGTGTTTACACTTTCGAGAGAGCGGTGAATGAATGAGCGGACAAGCTAGAGCCTTGATGGACTCCATGCCTGACCAAATCGCGACTGGGGCGTCCTCGCTCAGCTTTGACGAGGCGTTCACGCTTCATCACCGGGCTGTTTTTCGGACGGCTCGCGCTGTATTGCGCGATGCCGCTTTGGCAGAGGACGTGACACAAGAGGTCTTTTTGCGACTATATCGCAACCAGGATTTGACGCCTGGCGAGGAACTGCTAAGGCCCTGGTTGCTCAGGGTAACGTTGAATGTGGCGCGCAATACGATTCGGGGTCAAAGCCGGGCGATTGTGCGCGATACTGTCTATTCGCAGGAGATTCTCGGCAAAGGCTGGCAGGCTCCGGCAGAAGATTACGAGCGACGCCTGGAGCTTGAAGAGGCGCGACGCGCGCTGGACAAAATAAAAGAACCAATGCGCAGTTGTTTGCTGCTAAAACAGCAGGGACTTTCCTATCGCGAAATTGCCGCCACTCTCTCGCTGAAGGAAACAAACGTCGGCAGCCTGGTCGCACGTGGCAGGATGCAGTTCGCGAGGGTTTACGGCAAGATCGGAGGAGTTCGATGAAAGAGTGTGTCGACGAAGAAATTCTGCAGAGCTATTTCGATGGCGAGCTTTCCCGGGCAAAGATGGAAACCGTCAGCGCACACATCTCTTCGTGTCTGGCCTGCCGGCGCGCAGCGCACGAGATTGAAAGCGAGAGCCAGCTGCTTGCCGAAGCATTGCGACCGGAATTCTCTCTTGGCGTGCCGACTGAGCGTTTGCGCCACCGGATCGATGCAGCAATCGCAAAGCAGCGCCTTGTCAGTCCGGTTCGAACAGATCTGCTGGCCGGCTCGGCTGTATCGATTATGCGCCGGCTGGCGCGACAGCTCGCCGATTACTTGACGCTCTCGCCCCCCAGGGCATTCGGTTATGCAGGTCTCGCAGTGGTAGTCCTTTTCGCCATTACATTTGCTTTGTTGCGGTCAACTACTGCCCCGACCAGTGATACCGGCGAAATTGCCGCAACGAGCCGGCCTGCTCTGGCAGCGTTACCCAGCGAAAGTCCGAATGATCCGAGAGCGATGAAGCCCGGCTCAGTCCCCGGGAAACTGGAGCCAGCTGCGAGGCATGTTGCCATCTCTTACAGGCCAAAGCGGGCACCGTTGTCGCGTGCGAACAGTACAGTCGAGTCAGACCACGTCAAGCTCCTCCCAGGTGAGCGAAGTTATCTGAAGACGATCGCCGTACTTGATACGTCGCTTAAGTCAGATGGCAATCTACCTATGCGCCCTGCGTTGCAGTCAGAATACGAGCGCAATCTGGCGATGTTGGATCGAACAATTGCCGCCACCCGCAACGCGGCCAAGAGCAATCCAAACGACCCGGACGCAGCGGAGTTCATGTATACGGCATATCAGACAAAAGTTGACTTCCTGAATCAGGTCGCTGATTCAAGGCTTTCGAACCGGCGTCGCTAAAGAGTGAGTCGGCACTTGCAATCATGACTCTTAGAGGCTTTCAAATTCTTCTGCTGGTGCTGTTCATGTCCGCTGCGGTCCTGGCGCATACCGATAAGCGCCACGCCAGGAGCCGTAGTTCTCAAATCGAGCGCACGATCGCGGTAGACTCCCGCGTTACCGTTTCGGCTTGTTCAATTTGGGGTGGTATCACGGTCCATGGTTGGGAGCGCAACGAGGTGAGGGTTCGTTCCAGCGAAGCTGCGGAGATTAGATTTCAACGGCGAGACGATGGCGTCGACGGCACTTCCTTGAAGAAGTTGGAGGTCATAGTTCTCGATAAGGAGCGGAGCCCAAACCAGCCCGGATTTTGTGACTCGTCCAGCGAAATTGAAATGGATGTTCCCCGCGGCGCATCCGTTCAGCTGCGTACGCGCGACAGCGACATCAATGTTGACGGGGTGGCTACGGCCTACGTGAACACTCAGAACGGGGACGTGATGATTGAGCGGGCTACTACACTGGTAGAAGCCGGCAGCCTCAGTGGCGGCATCACTCTGCAGAATTCAAGCGGGCGCATCAATCTTCATTCGGCAGGTGGAAGCATCGAAGCAGACGCGGTTAGCCCTGCTGAGCCAGGTGATTCCTTCGAGGCGCGCAGCCTCGGCGGAGAGATCAGGCTGACCCAGGTTTCACATGCGCGATTGAATGCCCATACATTGAATGGAAGTTTATGGGTCACTGGGCCTTTGGCTCGCACCGGTCGTTATTCTCTCCGAACAATGTCAGGTGACATGACCCTGTCGCTGCCGGCAGATTCGTCTTTCCAGCTCAACGCTAAATTCTCTCAAGACTCCGAGATTGTCAGTGACTTCCCGCTGACTTTGCTCAGTCAATCGAGTGCGTCGCCAAGCGGGGCGCCGGCGGTTGCGGTGACCCCCAGCGAACCCGTGCCGCCGCCGGATCCGATGGCAAAAAGAAATCTAGCCGATACCGTCACCAAGGTGAAGACGAAGGTTGTGGTTGAAGTCCCAGGCGCTCGCCTGCGCCGGCTGCTGGGTGTGTACGGGAGTGGTGACGCAAAACTCGATTTGTCCTCATTCTCCGGAACCATCCACCTGCAGAAGCAGTAGCGAGTCTGCCAGCCCGGAACCCACTAGTCACTCACTCTTTTTAGCTGGGCGCTCAGCGCACCATTCCTTGGGCAGGGAGCGCGCCCTGCGCCGTATCGACAGATCTGCTAAACCCCGGTTAATAGATCCTTGTACCCCGACGACAAGACTCATTTCGAAGAGGTTCATTTACTTGCCACAAAGCAATTGAGGACGGTGTTTTCGTAATAGAGCAACGCAAACGGGCCGAGGCCGGCAGCATTTTTGCCAAGAAGGAGTCCGGCTTCGGTCCGGCAACAAGGAAGGGACGCAATGATGACTAACGCCGGCACAACTCAAAAAGCACGCGAGGGACAAAACTTTCTTTTTGTTCTTATTCTTATTTTGGGTTCGCTCTCTGGCGTCATACGAGACTTCGAAAGGTTGGAGACGGTAACGAAAAATATGCATGGATGGATCGCGTCCTCGCTCAGGGCTGGCTCGACAATTTATTCCGAGGCAACCTCGCTGGAGCCGGGAGATTTCACGGCGGTCGCGCCGGGAGATGAAGAAAATCCCTCTTTCCAAACTGCCGTAACTGAGTCCAATGAGAACTTCGACCTCAGTGGTTCAAATATGGAACCTGTCGCCACAGAGAACGTCACCACTAAGATCAGAGTGGCAGAGGTAAGACGGACTCGTCGTTCCGCCAGTGGCAAAACAAAGATTGAGACAACTCTGCGGGCCAGGTCGAATAGTTGTCAGATTGATCTTGGCCGGCTCGCGCTTCTTGTTAGGCAAATAAAGGGCGAGAAATTGCATAGTCAGGCGGGCTCTGAATTCCCGCCCACAATGGCGGGCCAGGTTGATCGCCCACAGGTTAGGGAGGCCATCCGGTCTATCCTCCGGGAATTGTCGCTCCGGACTCGCGACGGAAACCTTCCGCTGAGGCGACGTAGGCTGGGGAATGACAAACTTGAAGTTGTTGGCTTCGTTGGCGCGGAGGCCTGTGATTGCCCCCGCCTGACAGAGTGAAGTCAGCGGATTATTGATGCTAAAGATGATAAGGAAAAATCAGATGAAGAGATTACTCATAACAGTAGTGATTATTACTATCGGCTTAGCGACTCAGGCGGGGAAGCGGGGAAATGCCGCATCGATCATGCCTTCTTTTGTCCTGCAGAGCTGGGATTTTCCCGAGCAGCAAAAAGGCAGGGGCGATGAAATTCGCGAGGAGTTTCATCAGTCGTATCCACTTTCAGCGACTGGTCGGATAACACTTGAGAACCTCAACGGGGGAGTGCGGATTGCAGTCTGGGACCAAAACGAAGTCAAGGTCGACGCTGTCAAGCGCGCCTACAAACGCGAGCGTCTTGATGAAGCGAAGATCGAAGTGAGCGCGAACGCTGACAGTGTCCGCATCAGCACTAAGTACCCGGATTCTTACCAGACGTTCAGCGATGAAGATGCCGGGCGCTACGGTAACTTTGCTTCCGTTGAATACAGCCTGACGATCCCACGTCAGGCGCGCCTCGAATCGGTTGAGGTGGTCAATGGTTCACTTGATATTGACGGTGCCGAAGGAGACGTTAAGGCTTCCTCAATTAATGGTCACGTCAAAGCGCGTGCATTGACGGGGGAAGTCAGGTTATCAACAGTAAATGGAAGCCTGGAAGCTAGTTTCACACGGCTTACCACAGACAAACCGGTGACTCTTAATTCCGTCAATGGCACTGTAGCGCTGGTCATTCCGTCAGACAGCAATGCGCAAGTGCGTGCGGGCACTGTGCACGGAGGGGTCAGTAATGATTTTGGCTTACCAGTCAGTAATGGCGATTACGTGGGCCATGAACTGTATGGGCAAATTGGCACCGGCGGCCCGCGTATCAAGCTGGGAAACGTCAACGGAGGAATTTCGATTAAAAGAGCCAGCGACGGCCGCACGCTGAGCCCCGCAACCAACCTGCTGTCCGCAAAGGACAAATTCAAAGCCGACAAGTCGGCTGTGGACATGCATAAAATCAGGGAAGAAGTGCGGGCAGCTACCCGTGAAGCAACGCGTGCCCAGGTCGAAGCCGGGCGTTTGTCCAGAGAAGAGCAAGCCGAGATCAAGCGGGAGGTCGAGCGCGCGCTTCGCGAGTCGCAGCGCGAGATGCAACGAGCGCAACAACAGATGCAGCGTGACGTACAGCGCCAGTTGCGGGAGCCGCTTCGAAACCGGGAAAGGCCGGGGAGGGGCGAGAACGACTGGGGAAGGTTCATCGACCGGGAAACGAAGAGTTTTCCGGTAGAAGGTACCCCAAATATCAAAGTATCGACATTCGATGGCGCTGTAACCGTGCGCGCCTGGGATAAAGCCGAGGTCAGCTATACGGCAGTCAAGCGAGCCAACCAGCAGGAGTCGCTGAAGAATATCGGTATCGATGCAACGCAGCAGGGTTCGTCAATCTCTATTGTGGCGAAACCAATTAACGAGTCGTCGCAGGACGAAGGCTCGACGGCGCTTGAAATTTTCGTGCCGCGCACAGCGAACCTGGATCTCTCTTCCGGCGACGGACGCCTGATTGTGCAGGGAGTCTCGGGCGAGTTAATAGCTCGGAGCGGTGATGGATCAATCGAAGTCGAAGGCGGCCAAGGAACCTTGAAGGCCACTACGGGCGATGGCCGCATCCTCGTGGCCGGTTTCCAGGGCGCGGTCGATGCCCGAACTGGCGATGGTTCGATCACTCTCGAGGGAAGTTTTACCGGCCTGCAGGCGCATACAGGCGATGGCTCCATAGTGCTCGGGGTGCCCCTTGATTCCAACTTCTTCATCGAGACAAATACCGAGTCAGTGAGCAATGAGGGGCTGGCCATCTTTCCGGAGACCGCTTCCTCTACCCGTATGAAGCGATGGCGAATTGGCCGTGGCGGCGCAGTATTCACAGTAAACACTGGAGACGGTCATGTAATTCTGCGGCCCAGGTGATTGGACAACCGGGCCTTTTGCGACACAGCACTGTCGCGCGGCTCTAACCAGACGGAACATCGAACGGCAGAACCAAGGCTGCAGCGCTGGCGTCAAAGAAACCGGTTTTTCGGCTTCGGATCCGACCGTGGCAATGGCAGAAGACAAGCAGGTATCAATCACGGGAAATGGTCATGAATTTGAGACTACGCCGTAATGCCCTGACATTGGAGCCGTGTTCACGACCAGTGATCCTCGCAATGACCATGGGGAGCTACGGTCTTGGTCCCGTTCTTCGAGTCATTCTCTTAAGGCGCCTTACGATTGTTGCTCTGCTGCTGTCCTGGCTGTGCCTGTCTCTCCCGGGGCTGACGTGCGCTCAGGACATAAAACCGCCGGCGTTCGGCGCAGCGGCAGCTTCCAGAGATTCCGCCATCAAGGGCGCGCTGCCTCCCGAAAAATCTCAGCCGATCCAGCTACCGCGTTTGGACCGGCCACCGGTGATTGACGGCAAACTCGACGATGAGGTCTGGCAGCACGCGGCAGTTTTTAAGAACTTCTATCAATGGCGGCCCAGCGATTCGGCCCCGGCTTCGGCACAAACCGAGACTCTGGCCGGCTACGACTCTCGTTTCCTGTACTTTGCTTTTCGTGCTTACGATGATCCCGCCAAGGTGCGCGCCACCGTCGCGAAGCGCGACTCCATTTTCGACGATGATGTCGTCGGACTACTCCTCGATACCTTCAATGACAAGCGTCGTGCCTACGAGTTCTTTTTCAATCCCCTTGGGATTCAGCAGGACGGGATCCTGACGGAAGGCGGCGATGACGATTTCAGTGTAGACGTGGTGATGGACTCAAAGGGTTCCTTAACCGCTGACGGCTACGTCGTGGAAATAGCTATTCCTTTTAAATCGCTGCGCTATGAAGCTGGGAAGGGGAAGCTGTGGGGCCTGCACTTAATCAGACAGATCAAACATTACAATGGCGAACAGGACTCGTGGATGCCCATCAGCCAGAACCAGAACGGGATACTCAATCAAGCCGGGCATATCACCGGTCTCGAAGGAATCTCAACTGAACGTACGCTGGAAGTGATCCCGAGCCTGACCGTTTCGGAGACGGGCACGCGTGTGGCGCAATTGCTGCCCGGACCGTTACCCGGCACGTTCATTGACTCGCCGCACGGCAGATTTGTTAACGGCCCGTTGCGGGCCGATATCGGCCTCACCGCCAAATATACGGTCACGCCTACGGTCACACTTGATCTGGCACTCAATCCCGATTTCGCGCAAGTCGAAGCTGATCAGACCGTGGTTACTGCCAACCAGCGCTTTCCGATTTTCTTTGAAGAGAAGCGCCCATTCTTCCTCGAGGGCATCGATTACTTTCGCACTCCGTTTTTGGCGGTGCATACCAGATCCATCGTGGATCCCGATGTGGCCGCAAAACTCACTGGCAAACGCGGCAGAAACACCTTCGGTATCATGTTCGCCAGCGATAACGCGCCCGGCAATCTGAGTCCCGACGAACGCAAAGACCCGACGCAAAGTCGCTTCGCGGGCAAGAATGCGCTGGTCGGAGTGATTCGGTTGAAGCGCGACTATGGGGCTGAGAACAGTTTTGGCCTGCTCTTTACGACCTACGACTTCGGTAATCTTAACCGTGGCACTAATGAGACGGGTTTGGGCCAGGCCCCGCTGGAAAAGCATAACCGGCTGGCAGGCTTTGATGGCCGCGTGCGACTAAACAAGCAAACGACCATCAACTTTCAAGTCATCGGCACTTACTCACGCCGCTTCTTTTTCGAACCGGAGCTGGGCCAGAGCGTGTTTCGTACCGGCAATGCCTTTGCCTATACGTTTCAGTTCAACAATGAGACGAAGCACTGGACCAGAAATTATGAAGAGACAGGACGGACCCGCTTTTATCGTGCCGAGGTTGGATTCACACGCCGCACCAATACCAACAACGGCGGTTGGTTTATCCAGTACAGGTCCGAGCCCAAACCCAAAGCGGCGCTGACTCGCTGGCGCCTTTTCACTGCCGGCAATCACAACTTCGATTGGCAGGGTCGCATGCAAAGCTGGAATGAGAATACGCAGTTGCAGGCTGGCTTTCAGCACGAAGCTTTCGTAGGCCTGGGTGTCGAGCGTGGCTACGAGCGCCTGTTCGAGGAGGAGTTTGGTACGACGCGAAACGCGCCGTGCATTACCAGGCCTGAGATCAGCGGGCGCTGCTCGCCCGCCTTCGCCGGCCGCGACAACGAACGATCCTCTCAGCAGAGAACGGTCTATGCATACGCGGGGGCAACTCCCAGCAAGAAGTACAACTTCTTTTTCTTTGCTGCGCACAACTGGGGCCAGTTTGATTTCGACTTTGGCGCTGGACCCAGATTCCCGCGCGTTAGTCCTGTAGGATTACTCGACGCCGACGGGCCATTGGATCCGGGCCCCGGCAGCCAGGTTCATATCGAAGGAAATATCACCTACCAACCCAGTGCCGCCTTGCGAAACAGTCTCAGTTTCTCCAAGGATCGCCTGAAGCGCTACGATACTAATCGAGTTGCCTTTGACGACAATATTGTCACGCTCCGATCGACCTATCAGTTCAGTCGCTTCACTTTTGCGCGAGCGCGCATCGACTTTGGTTCGCTCGAATCAAAAATCAAGGGCGAGTTCCTGTTGGGCTGGACGCCAAATCCCGGCACAGCATTTTATGTCGGCTATAACGACGACTTGGCGCGCAATGGCTTCAGTCCGTTCACAGGCGAATTGGAGCCTGGCTTTCGACGCAACGGACGAACCTTTTTTGTAAAGATGTCGTACCTTTTCCGGAAGAGCTTTGGGGGTTAGGAATGGTGCCTTCAGTTTTTAGCAGGGTCGTGCGACGGCATTTGCGTTTGCTCACTTGCCTGCTTTTGGGGGCCGTTCATTTCACTTTGACGCCTCGCATGGCGGCTCAAATAGGCGTTCCCGGTGCGAGCATCGGGAAGAAACCGGCCGCCACCCCCATACCCCAGTCGCCAAGCTCACCCGCGCCGCTGGCGCCATCTCCGTCCGCGGTTGCCGGCTTGCCAGTGCCGGCTGAAAAAACCCGACCACTTCGTATGCCTCGTTTCGATAAACCGCCCGTGATCGACGGCCAACTTGATGATGAGGTTTGGAAGCAGGCCGCAGTACTGCGCGACTTTTATCAGATCAATCCAGGCGACAACATCGCGCCCTCGAGGCCGTCAGAAGCCTTTCTCGGGTATGACTCTAAATTCTTTTACTTTGCCTTTCATGCCTATGATGAACCCGATAAGGTGCGCGCCAGCGTCGCTGCGCGCGATCAGGTGTTTGGCGAGGACAACGTACGAGTTTACCTCGACACCTTCAACGACCAGCGCAAGGCCTACATCCTCGGTTGGAATCCCCTGGGGGTACAGCAGGACGGAATTACTACCGAAGGTGCCAATACAGACTACAGCGTCGATATTGTCATGGAATCAAAAGGAAGGCTAACCAGCGATGGTTGGACACTGGAGGTGGCCATTCCCTTTAAGTCGCTGCGCTATGAAGCCGGAAAAGGGAAGCTTTGGGGATTTCACATCTGGCGTAACATTGATCGTTTCAATGACGAATTGGATTCGTGGGTTCCGATCAGCCGCGACATCTCCGGCACGCTGAGGCAGGCCGCGCATCTTACCGGGCTGGAGGGCATTTCCACGGAACGAACGTTGGAAGTTATTCCGAGTCTCACGATCTCAGAAACCGGAAAACGCGTGAGCGCCGTTTCGGCTGCGGCGCTCGCCGCCAATCCGGCGCTGGTCGATCCGGGCCGCATGCTCAACGGACCAGTAAAGTTCGATCCGGGATTTAGTTTGAAATTCGGTCTGACCCCGACAGTCACTCTTGATCTGGCTGTCAATCCGGATTTTGCTCAGGTTGAGGCCGATCAGACTGTGGTCACTGCAAATCAGCGCTTTCCGATCTTTTTCCAGGAGAAGCGACCTTTCTTCCTGGAAGGTATCGATATTTTTCAAACGCCGCTGCAGGTCGTGCACACAAGAGCTATTGTCGATCCCGATGTTGCTGTTAAGCTCACGGGCAAGCGTGGCCGCAATACTTTTGGATTGCTACTCGCCAGCGATAACGCCCCAGGAAATTTTAGCGCAGAGGAGCGGTCCGATCCGTCTACGCTTTCCGGAATCCAGAGATTCGTCAACAAAAATGCTTACATAGCTGTCCTGCGGCTGAAGCATGATGTGGGCCGAGAATCGAGCCTGGGGATGTTAGCCACCAGCTACAACTTTATCGAGAAACACAATCAACTACTCAGCATCGACGGCCGGTTCAAGTTTGGCGCCCAGAAGACGTTGACTTTTCAGGTGGTCGGCACAAACTCGCGACGCTGTTTTTCCGATCCGCGCGCCGATTGGTACCGGCCTGCTTCGACCGCGCCTTGTTTCAACGGAGCAGATCTCTCGGGGACCTCGTTTGCTACGAGGAGTACCTATCGAACCGGCAACGGCTTTGGTTACAACTATAATTACGCCAGGGGAGGCCGCCATTTTAGCTATCAACTCAATGGACAAGGCCGGACGATCGACTATCGTGCCGACGTCGGCTTTACGCGACGGCGCAATACTAACTTTCATGATCTGTTTCTGAGCTACAACTCTGAACCGAAACCCAGGGCACAAGTGATTTCGTGGCGCGTCTATAATTCTATGCGGACGAACTTTGATTGGCAGGGCCGCAGCCAGAATATCGAAGACGAAGCGCAGATTCAGCTTAATCTTCAACGCAGTACCCAGGTCGGCATTGGCTTTGTCGGCAGCTACGAGCGCTTATTTGAAGAAGAGTTTGGCGCCGCTCGCACGGCGACCCAGCCTGGTTCATTTTTTGGGCCAGATCCTGAACGATCGGCGCGTCAGGTCAGTCCCTACATCTTCGCGAGCAGCCGTCCGAGTAAGAAGTACAACTTCAATCTCTTTGTGCTGCACTCCACAAATGCCTTCGACCTCGATTTCGGCGCTGGGCCAAAGTATCAGCGGGTGAGTCCAATCGGCCTGGTGAACCCTGCAGCACCGCTGGATCCCGGGCCGGGCGGCCAATGGGACATTTCGCTGGAGGTGGGTTTACAGCCGACCAATGAATTAAGCTTTTCGCTCGATTACAACAAGAGCCGTTTGCGTCGCTACGATACGGGGCGGGTGGCCTTTGATGACAACATCTACGTACTGCGTTCAAAATATCAATTCACGCGCTTTCTTTTCGCGCGGGGGCGGGTCGACTATGATTCACTTTCAGCCAACGTCCGAGGGCAATTTTTGTTGGGCTGGACGCCGAATCCCGGCACGGCATTTTATGTAGGCTACAATGACGACCTGACTCGCAATGGTTACAGTCCCTTCAGCGGCCGATTGGAGCCAGGCTTTCGGCGGAACGGCCGCACCTTCTTCATAAAAATGTCATACCTTTTCCGGCGGAGCTTTGGCGACTGAGCGGTGAAGGATGAAGGATGAAGGATGAAGGATGAAGGATGAAGGATGAAGAGTGTTCTTAGCAGCGGCCCCCTTCCGCAAGAGTACTCAAGCCACAGTCAGACCATCTGCGCAGGGACCTTGAGTCCGGGGCTTTTCTTAGACTGCTTCAAGCAGCGCTTTGCGTGTTAGCGGTGAAAGGCTGCGGAGATTTGTTACGGCTCGCTGCAGGCTTTCAATGACATAATCGACCTCCGCTTCAGTATTATCTTTCCCGAAGCTGAAACGAATCGACCCACGTGCCAGTTCGTCGTTGTGACCGAGCGCGCGTATCACAGGCGATGGTTCCAGAGTTCCCGACGAACACGCAGAGCCGGTAGAGACCGCTATCCCTTGCAGGTCTAAATTGATTAGTAGTCCCTCGCCTTCGATAAAACGAAATGAAATATTGGAAACGTGCGGCAGGCGCTCACTTGGATCGCCATTAAACACGATATCTGCGATGCGCGCGCGAACCGCAGCTTCAAACTTATCACGCAGCGCCCGCACCTGGGCGACCTGTGGTTGCCATTCGCTGCGAGCGAGCTCCGCGGCCGCGCCGAAAGCAACGATGTCGTGAACCGATTCCGTCCCGGCGCGACGTTCGCGTTCCTGATGGCCGCCGACATTTTGCCATTCCAACCGCACGCCACGGCGCACGAACAGAGCGCCCACTCCCTTGGGAGCGTAAAGCTTATGAGCTGATACCGAAAGCAGATCGCAGCCCAGCTTCTCGACATCGATGTTCAGGCGTCCCGCCGCCTGTACCGCATCAGTATGAAACCAAAGCTGCCGTTTCCCAGCCGCACGTACCTCGCAGATACACTGGGCGATCTCGGCAATAGGTTGAATGGTTCCGATCTCATTGTTGGCGAACATTACGCTGACTAACACAGTGTCTGGCCGGAGTGCTTCACGCAAGTCTTCTACGCGGACTATTCCATTCTGGTAGACCGGCAGACGTGTAACTTCCCAGCCTGCCTTCTCCAGCGCATCGCAGACGCCCCGCACTGAAGGATGTTCGATTTCGGACGTGACTATGTGGTTTCCATGGCTCGACGCCGCTTCGCAGAGACCACGGATGGCCAGATTATTGGCTTCGGTGCCCCCGGAAACGAAGACTATTTCGTTAGCCCGCGCTCCTAACAATAACGCCAGGTTGCGGCGGGCCCGGTCAACCGCGGCGCGCGCCTCCTGGCCGAAGGAGTGGACGCTTGAAGGATTCCCAAATCGATCCGCCAGGTAGGGCATCATTGCCTCGACGACCCGTGGATCGACAGGCGTGGTGGCGCAATGGTCCAGATAGACTTTCTGCGAAGAAAAAATAGTGTCCGGTCGTTTCATACCAACCACAGACCGATTCCAGGCATCTGAAGGCACGAACGCTAACCGTTCATTCCCAGGGTAAGTCGTGACTCTCCCGAAAGTGCCGACAAGTCGATTTAGGCAGAATCAAGAATCAAGGCCGGTCGCCCCGAGCCACAGTGCTCGTAACAGCACGCCGGGCCCCATCCACTTACGTTGCGAGTCTAGGATGCACGGTGGGACCCGTCAAGGATACAAAGTTTGTCGCTTGAGCAAATTATTGTGGTAGCATCCCCTCGCACGAGGCTGGATCCCGGACGCGACGGTCGGACCGTCAACGCAGACATCTCCGGAGAGAAAATTATGAGAATGATGAAGTCTTTTACGATGGTTCTGTTGGTCGTAAGTGCAGTGTCCTGGGTGGCCATCTCGACCACCAGCGCGCGCGACGCAGAGAGTCAGGGTTCGACAGCTCTGGAAAGAGGGTACCGGACTGGTTACTCAGACGGCTATCAGGCCGGATATAGCGACCAGGCCGAGCGTGCTGCGCGAGACTATGCCAACAAGGAAGATTACAAGCGGGCCGATCGCGCCTATGTCGATGCCTGGGGACCCATCGAAGATTATCGCGATGGTTATCAGCAGGGCTTTGAGATTGGTTACCAGAACGGATTCGAGCGACAGTCTTTCAATTCGTCACTTCCCTCCGGATTCAAGAGACGGGGCAGTGGCGACAGCCAGCCTGTTCCAACTTCTGACTCGTCGCCTGCGACAACTGATCCGGCAGCGACGTCCGACTCGACGACGGTGGATCCGCGCGACACATCACCCGCGGGCACCCGCAGCATTCTATCGATACCGCGTGACTCGGTCTTCTTAATCGAGTTGGAAAACTCGCTTTCCACCGACGTCAGCCAGCGCGGCGATCGCTTCCAGGCGCGCGTGATTGAACCTCGGGAATATGCGGGTGGCATTATTGAGGGACGCGTGACACACGTAGAGCGAGCGGGAAAACTCAAGGGAACTGCGCAACTCCAGCTCTCCTTCGAGCAGCTCAGAATGCCCGACAACCGCTCAACCAATCTGCACGCTGAGGTTGTGGACGTGCTGCCAGACGCTGGCAGCAGCGGCATTGGCGATGTGGATCGCGAAGGCGGCGTCAAAGGGAAGGATTCGACCAAAGACGATATCTCCAAGGTCGGGGCCGCCACCGGCATCGGAGCCATCATTGGCGCCATTGCTGGTGGAGGTAAAGGCGCAGCGATTGGGGCAGCGATTGGCGGGTCAGTTGGCACCGCTGGAGTCTTAAGCTCGCGCGGCAAAGACGTACGCCTGGCTCGTGGACAACGGCTCATGATTCGCACCTCGACCGACACCCAGCTCCAGTAGAGAACCGGCAGCGGAAGCAGGAAAGAGAGTGACATGGAGACGCGGGGACACGGTGCACTGACATCGGGTCGCCGCGTTTCTGCGTTGACAGATTTCCTTCGCTTGTCACGTATAGGGCACTCTGCTATCTTCGGATAAAACTGTTCCAAAGGACCCACGAATCGCATGGAAAAACCAAAGGAAGCTGCCGCCCCAACGACTGCCGGACTGAGAGGTGTGGCAGCGGCAAGCTCCTCAATCTCGGACGTCAATGGTGAAAAGGGCGAGCTCATCTATCAGGGCTATAACATTCACGACCTGGCGACTAAATCCACCTTCGAAGAAGTAGTTTTCCTGCTCTGGCACAAACGGCTGCCGAAAACCAGTGAACTGGCAGCGTTGAAGCAGGAGCTCGCGGAAAACTATCAGCTGCCTGCGCCAGTTGTTGATCTCATGCGCAGTTTTCCTCGCGAGGCGGATCCGATCGACGTCTTGCGCACGGCCGTTTCGGCACTCGAGTTTTACGATGCTTCCGCGCGAGATCTATCGCGCAGCAAGGCACTCAAGACCGCTACCCGCCTGACGGCGCAATTTCCCGCTTTGGTAGCAGCCAACGATAGATTACGTCGCGGGCTGGCGCCTCTCGAACCCGATTACACCAGAAATATCGCCACGAATTTTCTTTACCAATTGCGAGGCGAAATGCCTTCAGAGCATGACGCGGACATATTCGATAAGTGTCTCATCCTGCACGCGGATCATGAGCTAAACGCGTCAACCTTCTCCGCGCGTGTGATTGCCGGTACACTTGCCAGCCTGTATGCCGGCGTCACGGGCGCAATCGCGGCGCTGTCCGGACCACTACATGGCGGCGCCAACACCGCAGTGATGAAGACTCTGCTGGAGATCGGCACGGTCGATAAGGTTGACAGTTTTATTAAGCAGGCGCTGACCAACAAGCGAAAGATCATGGGCTTTGGCCATGCGGTCTATCGCACCGAGGATCCACGGGCGACGCACCTGCGGCGGTTTTCGAAAGAGATGGGCGAACGGGTGGGCGACAGTAGGTGGCACGAAATGTCGCGGCGTGTTGAGGAAGTGATGATGAGGGAAAAGGGCTTGTTTGCCAACGTCGATTTCTATTCAGCCTCGGCCTACTACTCGATGGGCATTCCGCTCGATCTGTTCACGCCAATTTTTGCTGTCAGCCGCATTAGTGGCTGGACGGGCCACATCCTTGAGCAGTATGCCGACAACAAGTTGATTCGCCCGCGCGCCGAATACATCGGCGCCCGAGATCTTCCCTATCTGCCAATCGACAGCAGGTAATTTGTCGTCGGCGCAGCTGCTTCCCAAAGGGAAGTCGCCTGACCGAATCTGTCTACTCAGCGCGGCGCGGATTCTCAGCAGAAGTTAATCGCTTCATCTCCGGCGTGGCCACCACAAGGTTGGTACGCCAGATGAAGAGCGTGGATAAGATTAAGGCCACAGTGCAGGCGAGCCCGCCTTCGATTCCATAACTTCCACCAGTCAACCAGGCAGGACCGCGATCCACCGCCTGCAACAACGGAGAGGCTGAGAGTTTCAGTCCACTTACCGGTAATCCAAAGACTGACCCCAGGGTCCAATTCCAGGCCCAGTGAACTCCAAGTGGAAACCAGAGACTGCGCGTTTTCAGATAAGCCATCGCCAGCCAGAGTCCGGCCAGCGCAGTATTTATAAATGTGAAGCCTGCCACCACATTGGGGTTTTGCAAGTGTGCCAAAGCAAATGGCAACGAAGTGATCAGCACCGCCAGCCAAGCGAGACCGGCCCGGGTTAGCGTCTGCAGCGGATATCCGCGGAAGAGAGCTTCCTCTGCCAGCGCCGCAACTATGAATAAAACGGCGGTCGTCGCCAATGCCTGGAGAACTGAAGGCAAAAGATCTCTGCCCGAAAGGGAAAACCGCAATCCGCCGCCGGCCACCGCAACTGCCGCGGCAAGAGCCAGCGAAGCGCCGCCAACAATCGATCCCATGAGCAGATCCCTTCCCCACCTCGCGTGCAGTCCGAGACCCAGCGCGCGCCACGGCAACCCTTCGAGCCAGCGATTGCAGAACCAGCCTGCCAGCAGACCCGAAATAAGAAAGACGAATCTGAAGATGATGTTTTCAAGAAAACTGCCAAAGGTGAAATGCAGGTGTTCACTGAGGACAACCAGGAGCCTTACCAGCGAGCCCAAGCTGAACATCAAACCACCAAATACGAGGATGAAAAGACCAAGGCGCCAACCGCTGCGCAATCTACCGGCGTCATTTACGAAGGGAGCGTATGGGTTCATAAAAAGGATAAAGGAAGTGAATGGTGCGCATTCTAAACGACCGAAACCTGGTTTGCGAATGGTTCGTCGCGTCCGACAGTCAAGCAGGCAAACCATTGAGAGCAGGAGTGCGCTCCAGTGGGTACCACCCGGTTGTACTGCGGAGGCAAGAGTTGCGGCAGCCCTATGATAAACTTTCGCACACATTTGATGAACAAAACCTCAAACACTGAATCAGAAAGCAGGAAACGCCGCCGACCCTGGGTGCCCTGGGTATTTGGTGGGGTCGTGGTCCTGTTGCTATCGGTGATTGCCTCGCAGCAGCTTTGGCTATGGACCGTGATCCGACCCGACACGGCTTCCGATACGCTGGTTCTTTATGCGCTCTCGACGCTGAATTTCGTGGCGTTCGTGGTCTTTTCGTTTATTTTCATTCGCAGCCTCTTGAAACTTCGCCGCGAACGTCGAGAGCGCGAGCTGGGATCGAAGATCAAGACGAGGTTGCTGGTTTACTTTATTGCGATTAGCTTCCTGCCCATTACCGCGATGGCGGTCTTCTCCTATCTCTTCCTGAATCGCTCCCTGGAAAAGTGGTTTAATCCGTTTCCACAGGCAGTGGTGCGGGAGGCGCGCGAAGTGCAGCGCGAGGCAGTTGCGACAGAGATTCGCAACCTTCGTGATACGGGAGCCCTGGTCGCGGTACTGCTCAAGAAGCAACCCGAATCTGCATGGCAACAAACGCTGGACCAAATCGTGACCGCCAGCCATTTTTCCGCAGTCGAGATCGTGACCTCCGAGGGGCAGGTGCGCCTGAGGAGCGAAGCTAACCTGGCGGATAGCGACCGCGTCCTGCTCGAACCATTATTAGAAAAAGCGCGCCAAAATGTCAGTGGCGCCAATGAGAGTCTGGCTGACGGTAAAGGGTTCGACGTGATCGCCGTACGCTTTTCGGAGAATGAGAGCCTGTTGATCTCGCCTGCTCGGCGTAATGACACGGATCTGAATGACAAAATAACGGGCTCGCAAAGTGAGTATCAGAACCTGGTGCGCCGGCAAAAGAAAGTCCGCTGGCTGGGAATTTCCACGCTTGGGCTCCTGACATTGATCCTGCTGTTCGTCTCGAGTTGGGTAGCGATATATCTTGCGCGCGGCATCGCTACGCCCATCAAGGCCTTGGCCGAAGCCTCAAACGAGATTGCGAGAGGGAATCTTTCCTATCGGGTGACAACATTTGCCGAAGATGAGCTCGCCCTCCTGGCCCATTCGTTTAATCAAATGACGGCCCAGCTGGAAGAGAATCGCAAACGGATTGAAGTGGGCGCCGCCGAGTTGCGCGAAAAAAATCTCGCGCTCGAGGAACGTCGCAATTATATCGAGACGGTACTTGAATCGCTGTCGACGGGCGTGATTTCACTTGACGAGAATAATCGCGTCACGACCATCAACGCCGCCGCTGCCCGGATGCTCTCAGTCGGAGCGATTGCTACTGGACAGGCTCACTTTGAGGAATTGCTCTGCGACGATGATCAAGTCGTGCTTAGCCGGTTGCTGCGCCGGGCGCGCCGCACCGGGCAGACGAGCGAACAGACGCAACTGGGAACCGCCTCGCCTGAGAAAGGCGGGGCAATTCCGGTGGCCTTGACCGCCACAGCGCTAAATGGTCTTCCTGGCCGAGGCGCAGGAGTGGTGCTGGTAATTGAGGATCTCTCCGAACTCCTGGCAGCGCAGCGAGCGGCCGCCTGGTCGGAGGTTGCCCGGCGCATGGCCCATGAAATCAAGAACCCGTTAACGCCGATTCAATTGTCGGCTGAACGCATTGCCAGAAGCTTTCACCGGTTGGACGGAAACGACAACGCCAATAAGGGGAATGGCAGCGGCAGCCAATCCGCTCGCTCAAGCCCGGCACAAGCTGAGGAGACGCATGTGGGTGCAGTAATTGACGAATGTACAGAGACCATTACGCGCGAGGTCGCCGGCTTGAAAGCGATGGTCGATGAGTTTTCGCGTTTTGCCAGGTTGCCGCTGGCCAGGCTGGAGCCGGGCGATCTCAACGAAGTCGTGCGCCAGGCTGTGGGACTATATGAGGAGCGGCTCGAGGGCGTCAGCATCAGAATGGAGCTTAATCCCAACTTGCCGCTGGCCCTGCTCGACAGCGAGCAGTTTCGCCGCGTCTTTGTAAACCTGATTGATAATGCATTGGCTGCATTGTCGGATCAGGAAGGCGAGCGTTTGATTACGATTTCAACGTCCTGCAAAAGCGACGGCAGCGCCTTGTTTGCTGAAGTCGGCGACACTGGCCATGGCATTCAACCCGCGGCCTTTCAAAGATTATTTCAGCCGTATTTCTCAACGCGTGGTACCGGCACCGGGCTGGGATTGGCAATCGTCCAGAGGATTGTGTTGGAGCACCGGGGACGCATTCAGGCCCGGGCAAATTTCCCGCAGGGAGCAAAATTTGTAATTGAATTGCCCACGCTCAATACATGATTGCCGAGTCAGGGGTGCCGTTGCACCTCCTTTTTCGGCCCCTGAGATATGTCTGATTCTATACTGATCGTTGACGACGAGCGCGGCATCCGTGAGTCGCTGCGGGGCGTGATGGCTGACGAAGGCTTCATGGCCGACGCGGTCGCCTCCGGCGAAGACTGCCTGAAAGCCCTGGAGCGCAAACCGTACGGTTGTGTGCTGCTTGATGTCTGGCTGCCGGGAATCGACGGCCTGGAAACGCTCAAGCAGCTGCGCGCTCGCGGCTCTGACGCAGCAGTCGTCATTATCTCAGGGCACGGCAACGTCGAGACCGCCGTGCGCGCTACCAAACTAGGGGCTTTTGACTTCATCGAAAAGCCGCTTTCAATTGAGAAAACAGTCCTGGTCGTGCGCAATGCCCTACGACAGCGCCAGCTTGAACTTCTGAATGCCGAGCTGACGGCTGAACTGGCGGAAGAGTACGTAATGATTGGTGAGTCGGTAGCGATGCGTGCCCTGCGACAGCAGATCGCGGTGGCCGCTCCCACCGATGGACGGATTCTTATTTCCGGCGAGTCCGGGACTGGTAAGGAGTTGGTGGCGCGCGCCATCCACTCGCAATCACGACGTTCGGGTGCGCCCTTTATCGAGGTCAACTCGGCAGCCATACCCGAAGAGCTGATCGAGTCTGAATTGTTCGGACACGTAAAGGGATCTTTCACAGGCGCCACGGCCGCCAAGAAGGGAAAGTTTGAGCTTGCTGACGGCGCTACCTTATTCCTGGATGAAGTTGGGGACATGAGCGGCAGTCTGCAGGCCAAGGTCTTGCGCGTGCTTGAAGAGCAGCGGTTCGAGCCAGTGGGCAGCAGCTCAGCCATCGATGTTGACGTGCGGATTATCGCGGCCACTAACAAGCGACTGGACCTCGAAATCGAGCAGGGAAAGTTTCGCGCCGACCTTTATTATCGTCTGAACGTCATCCCGTTTGAATTACCGCCCCTGCGGGAACGCTTTGAGGACATTCCCTTGCTGGTTGAGCATTTTAACCTCAAGTTCTCGCACGCCTACGGCAGGGAACCGAAAGAGTTTTCGGACGCCGCTTTGGCTGATTTGCAGGACTATTCGTGGCCGGGTAATGTGCGCGAATTGCGCAATACGATTGAGCGCGTCGTGATCATGCATTCCGGGAGAAGTATCGACGCAGCCGACCTGCCGCCTCACGGCAAAGAAGAACCGCCCGCGGCCTCTTTCCGCTTCCCCTCCTTTAAAGAAGCCACTGACGCCTATCACCGCGAATTCATACAGAATAAGCTTGCGGAAGCGGAGGGCAACGTGTCGCGCGCCGCGGATTTGATGGGCGTGGACCGCAGTCACCTCTATCGCCGCATGCGGGCCCTGGGTATCTTAAATCGCGGCGAGCGTTCCGGGGCGTCGTAACATCAAACTGCCGCAGCGCATGGCGGTGTGGTAAGATTCAGGCGCCGGCATTTGCGGTTGAAGTAAGCAGCGAAAGCGATTACGGACCCGCGGCTGAAATCAAGCTGGCCCGCAAGCGAACCGACTATTTTGCTGCCGGTACTGTGGTAGTTTGGGATGTGGATTTGTTGAGCGACGAGGTCGTGAAGGTCTACCGCGCGAGTAGCCTGGAGGAAAACGTCTATCGGCGCGGTGACAGCGCCGAAGCAGAACCCGCTGTGCCCGAATGGTCCATGGCGTTGGACCAGCTTTTCACAAACTCCCCGGGCTGCTAGCCTGTTGAATTTTCAAAGCATTATTTGAGGTCATAATGGATTTTACTACGAAAGAATTGTTGAAGCGGTATGCACGCCTGGCAGTGGGCCAGCCTTTTTCCCCAATCCTGCTGAATATTCTGGTTACCTCCGTCTGCGACATGCGGTGCACGCACTGCTTTTTCACGGACGAGCTGGATGACCGGCCGCGCAAGAAGCTGCAGATGAAGACGCACGAGATGCAAAAAATCTCGGAGACGCTCGGTGGTAATCTTGGCGTTCTGATTCTCGCCGGCGGCGAACCATTTACGCGCAAGGATCTGCCGGAAATCGCGCGCGCCTTTTACGAAAACAACAAGCTCGAGTCGATCTACATCATGTCGAATGGCCAGATTCAAAAACGAATCTTCCCCGATGTGACCCGAATTCTGGAAGAGTGTCCGGGACTTAACGTCACTGTTGCCCTGGGCATTGACGGCCTTAAAGATCAGCACGAGAAAATCCGCCAGAAGCCAGGCTCATGGGACATTGCGATCGATACTGCGCGGCAATTGCAAGGCATTAAGAAAGAGTACCAGCGGCTCGATGTGCAAACGTGTACCTGTTTTATGAACACCAACCAGGACACGATTTTTGAGTGGTACGATTTTCTGAAGTATGACCTCAAGCCCGACAAGGTGAATTTCAATTACATTCGCCCGCCTTCGGCGGATCCGCGGGAGTTGGAGATCGATCATTCGCGCTATACGCAGCTGGCCCGGATGATCGACGACGATTCACGTCACGCGGCCATCAAGAATAATTACGGCGGCGACGCCGGGTTTTTTAAGGCGGCAATTGATATTTACATGCATGGCTTGATTGCCAAAACACAGGAAACACAAGAGGCGCAAATGACCTGCTATGCCGGAACGGCGGGCGGTGTCATCTACGATGAGGGTACCGTGTCGTCCTGCGAAAATCTGGCGCCGATCGCGAATCTGCGTGACTATGATTGGAATTTTCAAAAGCTTTGGGCCTCGCCGGCGATGGCCGCCAGGCGCAAGCAAGCAGCCGCCGGTTGCTTCTGCACCCACGAATCAAACAGCTATTATCCATCGCTGCCTTTCAATCCCACGCACTTGATCAAGATCAAGAAGCTCGAGCGGGAGATGAAAAAGGCTCGTCGCGATATGGATCTGACTCAGGAACAGCTCGATGGCGCAACCGTGCGCGTGTAACCGCCAGGCGCGCTTGTTATGAAGGAAGCCAAAGTCCCCAAGATTCTTATCATTTCATCCGACACAGGTGGCGGACACCGCTCGGCGGCGGCCGCTATCGTCGCTGGCGTGCAAAAGTTTTTTGAAGGGGAGTCCTACGCTGTCCGGGTCGTTCGGGCAGTTGAGGAATCTCATGAGCTCAGTGCCCGGCTGGTTCGTTTCTATAACTGGATGTTGCGCAACCGGCAGCATTGGATGAAGTATTTCTACTGGGCCATGAACCGGGTGCGGCCGGAGACGCGCGAATTTTTTCATTCGCGTTGTATTGGCTACGTGCGCGAGTTGTTCGAACGCTGGTGCCCGCACATCGTAGTCAGTGTCCATCCGCTGACGCAGCACATCTTCGCGCGAGTTCTCAAAGAATTAAAACTGGCGGATCGAATTCCGCTCGTCTCGGTGGTCACTGATCCCTGCTATGGCTTTTGGAAGGGCTGGGCCTGCGACGACGTGACTCTCTACCTCGTGGCCAGCGAAGACGCGCGTCGCCAATTGCTCGACTATGGTGTACCGGCAGAGCGCATCAAGATTTCCGGGATGCCCATCCACCCCAAGTTTACTTTTCCGGACGAAGCTGCCGCCCAGGCGGCGCGGCGCGCCCTCGGCCTGGATCCGGAAAAGTTCACCGTCTTTGTCAATGCCGGCTGGGAGGGCGGCGGCAACATCCCGGAGATCTTCCGGGAATTGATTCACGGCCAACTGGACATCCAGGCCATTTTTCTCGCAGGTCGAAATGAAGAGCTGCGCGCCACCGCACAATCGCTGGCTTTGCAGGCGTCTTTCCCGATTAAGGTAATTGGTTATTCCGACCATGTGGAAGAGTTAATGACTGCAGCCAATGTCATGATTTCCAAGTTGGGTGGCCTGACAACTTTTGAAGCGCTCGCCTGTCGCGTGCCCATCATCGCCGACGCCATCACCACTCCGATGCCGCAGGAGCTGGGAACAGCAAATCTGATTATCAAACGCGGCGCCGGCACTTTTTGCAATCCTTACCTCCAGCACATTCCC
>DAIMCP010000027.1:0-21370 GCA_036726305.1 Pyrinomonadaceae bacterium
TCTGCTGATCAGGCTGTCGGGCGCCTTTACCAACCCGGTGGCCCATGCGATTAAGCATTGAGACCCATCCCCGGCGCCACCGCAAACGGTAACCGCGCGTAAAGACCCATCAACATCGTCATCGTAAAGCAGACCAGCACGGTCGCCGTCAGTACCCCACTGAAGGCCATGCCCGTGCCCGGCGTGGAAAGAATAGCCGGGTTGACCACGAGGATGTAGGCCATCGTAAAAAACGTGGTGATGCCGGCAACGGCCTCAGTTCGCAGGCTGGGCTGCGCGTGTTCAGTTGCGCTCATCAAGCACCGCGTCAAAGAAAGACTGGTTTGCCCGGTTGGGCGACTAGGGCGTGTTCGCCAGGCGCAACTGTCGCGCGAGAAACTTTCTCCTGTCCTGACGCGCGGCCTCGACGTTCATATCGTGTTCGGCGTCATACCACTTGATCTCTTTCGGTTTGCTGGCTCGAGCAAAGAAAGCAGTCGCCTCTTCCCGGGTTATATACTCATCAGTGTCGGCGAACTGGAACAAGAATGCGGCCGGCTTCGCGTGCGCGACATGATTGATCGGGTCGAGTTCTGCAACCGCCCGTTCGTAGGCTTCGTTACCGTGCGCCGCAGTCTTGGGCCAGTACTTGAGCGACCAGGGACTGAAACGACCCAAACCGGCAATCATGACGTAGGCCTTCACACGCTTCTCCACACCCGCAATGATGCCGCCGTACATTGAGCCATAGTCGTGACCTACATAGGCTACGCGTTTCTTATCAACACCCGGCTGGGTCAACAACAGATCCAGCGCTCGCCGCGCTTCAATTGTCTGATCAATGATCTTCTGCCGATCCGTCGGGCCATCGACTGGCGGCTCAGACCAGGGGAAGTATCCCTGGATCAAGACGGACACAACTCCCTGTTTGGCCAGTGCGGTTGCCTCATCCAGGAATTGAGTCCGATCACCTTTGGGCCGGCCCAGCCAGTGAAAAAAGACAACACCCGCAAACGGTCCTTTGCCTTTAGGTCTCACCAGGTAAGCCTTGATCCGTCCATGACTGGCTGCGTAAGCGGCGTAGTTCAAATCTTTGATCGTCACGCCATCAACTTCTCTGGCGGACACCTCCTGCAAATCAAGAGCGCGCGCCGGATCATAAGCAACGAGATTTTTCACCTCTACCTTCGGCTGTTTGGTGTCGGGTGTGGCAACTGCAGGCGTCACAAGCAGTGCCGTCGCTGTTAGTACCAGGGCCAGTCTAAAGCGCGGGATGGGCATGTGTTTTTCTCCAAGCGTTCGACACCAGAAAATACAAACGGATCCTCAGAGGTATCACCAGCAACTATGCGTTGCCTATTCTGTCTCAGCCGTTGCATTTTTACTACGCGAAATGGAATGAATATCAAAAAGTTGGATGAAATTATTGCTTGCGGCGCGGGGCGAAGGGACAAAACAGTTTCAGGATAAGCCCCCGGTTAGTTCGCGGAATTCAGTACAGAATATTTATGCAACACGCCGCTAGAATTCTCGCTCGGCCGCCACTTTAGCCGTCACTCGCAGCGACTGTAGAGTGCGATAGTTGTCTATCTCTGCACGAGCCCGACTCGTGGACCAACCAAGCTTTTGCTGAGCAATGCGCGCAATCTTTTCTCCATCACCAATACCGGCCGAGGAACTCAGGCCAATCATGGTGCGCCGCAATAAACAATCAGCCAGGGTGCGCGCCAACTCATGCTGAAACGCGAAAACCACTTCTGCCGCAATCGCGCCGGTCTCTGGGCTAATCACTTCCAATAACGAACGATCGGCGGCAGCAACTTGCATGACCTCCGGCGCGCGTGTCCCATAGACGCGCAGCAGATGATCCGTGGTGTTGCCGGCGAGGTTGGCTTGACCTGTGAACTCTTTGCGAAAGACCGCGAAATCTGAGACTCTGCCCCCCGGTAGTGCTTTGCTTTGGGTGGTGCAGGGAGGGGCCTTTATCTCAAGTTTGCGGCAGACGAGATCGACGGCCACCTGCGCCAGACTGCGATAAGTTGTTAGCTTGCCGCCGACTATCGAAAGAAAGTTCTTCAGCTCCGGCCCGTGATCATGAATGAAATGTCGTCGTGTAATTTTTGATTCACTATCGTTTGACGTGAACGGCAGCGGCCGCACGCCGGAATAGGTAAAGAGGATTGATGCGCGCGTGAGTTGCGCCGTGGGAATAACCCGGTTGGTCTCCGCAAGCAGGTAGTCAATCTCCTGATCGTCAATCTGCACTGTGTCGAGGTTGCCCGCGAAACGCAGATCCGTAGTTCCGATTAGCGTCAGCCCGTTCCAGGGGATAATGAAAAAGGGCCGGCGGTCGATTTGGGCCTCGACGTAAAGCGCCGTTGCAGGCGCGCCGGGAAAAGCGTCGACCACCAGGTGGCTGCCTTTCGTGCCCCCTATCATGGGCGTCGTTCGAACCTTCGTCGTCCCCAACGCCCTCGCGACCTGATCAACCCATGGACCGGCAGCGTTGATTACCATGCGACCCCGCACCGAGCAGGTCTGGCCGGAAAGTACATCCTCGATTTCAATCCATTTTATGCCAGTACTGTCGCTGATGAAATTATTTACTCGCGCGTACGTCCTGACGATTGCGCCTTCCTCGATTGCCGAGAGCGCGTTTTCCAGCACCAACCGCTCGGCGTACTCAACCTGAGCGTCGTAATACAAGGCTGCACCGAGCAGGCCGGTGGCTTCCAGCCCCGGAACCCTCTTGCGGGCTTCCGCCCGGGTCAGCATGCGGTGATGCGGTAAGGATCGATCATAGGACAGCACATCGTAAGCCAGCATCCCGGCACGAATGGTCCACAGCCCTCGTCGGGAACTTTCGTACACCGGAATGAGCAACGGCAGCGCCCGAACCAGATGAGGAGCGAGGCGAAAAAGAATTTCACGCTCACGCAAGGATTCGCGAACGAGGCCGAACTCGCGATGCTCCAGGTAACGCAAGCCGCCGTGAATCAGCCGTGTTGACCAACTCGAAGTACCGCCCCCGATATCGCCTTTATCCAGCAGCAACACCTTCAAGCCACGCAACGCTGCGTCACGGGCGATGCCACTGCCGTTAATACCGGCGCCGATAACGATTAGATCGAAGTTGGTTTCAGAGATGGCGTTGTCGCCGGCATTGTCCATAATCTTGTTTGCGGGACCGGCCATTGAAGGGAACCCGCAAGACATCTCATACCATATAGTGTCAACCCTGCACCATCTGGCATAAGGTCGGTCTGCAGCCAGGCAATTGTCCAGCAAAGGCGGTGAAGAATCATCGCTGTACCGCCGTTCCATGCAACCAATTCGCAGCTCTTGACGGGGGGCACATGGTTTGCACCAGCGCAGCTCAGCTGAGTTGAGCCCCCAAACACGAGTTGAAGAAACAGACCCGCCACGGGCTCTTCCCCGAGTCTGTATCAGCGAACTCTCTCTTCGAGGGCGTCACAATCTGATTGCGACTCCGACTGGAATTCTCTCGGGTTTCACGCAATCTGACAAAACGAAGGAGCTTCTCCATGCGTCCCAACAGGTTCCTGCTATTGCCATCTCTCATTCTCTCAACAACTCTTCTTTTCCTGCCCATGATCGCACTTGCGGATGATACCGACGGTGATGATTATGACGTAAAGGCACGCGTTGTGCGGGTCAGTCTCATTCATGGCGAGGCCGCTTATAAACGCCACGATACCGAGGATTGGGAGTCAGCGCGCCTGAATACTCCGCTCGTGGAGGGCGACACGGTTTCAACCGGGGCCGACGGCCGCCTGGAGATTCAGATTGATGCGCGCAATTTTGTGCGACTTGCTTCAGACTCGGTGCTGCGCATAGTTACCTTAAGAGATGAAGGCATCGCGCTCAGTCTGGTGGAGGGTACGGCCACGCTGCGCCTGGCCCGCTTTGACCGCGATCAAGAATGGTTTGAGATTGACGCACCCAAGACGACCATCGCCGCGGAGAGCAAAGGTCTATATCGCATCAGCGCCGGGCGCAAAGGCACCGTGCAGTTGACGGTTCGCGACGGCGGACGAGCTCGCGTCTATTCCGATACCGCTGGTTTCACCGTCAAGGATGGACGCACTGCGACCCTGACGTTCGAGGGCGATGAAGCAGGTGAGTGGCAGACGGCTTATGCCGGCACAAGAGACGGCTGGGACGACTGGGTTCATGAGCGCGAACAGTATCTGGCCTCACGTTTTAACTATGACCAGCACATGCGCTATTACGATGCGGATATCTGGGGTGCGGAAGATCTGGATGCTTACGGCAGTTGGACCTATGCAAATGATTACGGCTGGATCTGGCGGCCCAGCCTTCTGGTTGTCAATAACTACAGCAACTGGACGCCCTACCGGTATGGTCGTTGGACCTGGTGCGCTCCGTACGGCTGGACCTGGGTTGGAGACGAACCCTGGGGTTGGGCGCCGTATCACTACGGTCGCTGGGTCTACTATGACAATTACTGGGCCTGGTCTCCGCACAGTTACTATCGTTCGCATCGCAACTGGTGGCGTCCGGCCCTGGTGGCCTTTATTTCACTCGATTTCAGTTTTGGATCGAGCTACTGCTGGTACCCGCTGCCGTATCGGCAACGCGATCCGCGCTCAACCTACTTCCATCAGGAACGTCTAAGGCCATTGCGTGCGGATGAGTTAGCGAGTCTGCGCCGGATCAACCCGGCCTACCTGCGCGCGCTGAACACTTTGCCGGCACGCGACTTTGGTCGCGGTCGTGGCCAGCCGGCTGGCAGCGACCTGGCGCGGCGCGTGCTCGACGCGCAGCAGTTGCGCGGTGATCTCCCGCTGCGGCCAACCGGTGGGGCGGGCGAGCGCAATGAAAGCCGCGGTGTCCGGCCCGCGTCGGCGTTAGCGTTGCGGCCCACTGGTGCCACCCTGCGCCCACCCGGCGTACCGCTGGATAATGAACTGCGGCGCAGTCGCATTTTCAATGGACGTGAACCGGTAGGAACCCCAGTCGGGAACGCGGGACGCTCCTTTGAAAACCGGCCTACAGGGGCAGTGGCCCGACCGGCGCGTCCGGCAAATGTTCCGTCCAACCCCAACTCAGAGCTAAGGCGTAATCAGGACGGGCCGATTAACTGGCCGCCTGCCGCAAATAGCCCTGGGCGACCCAGAATCGGAGACCGTCCTGTCGATCGCAAAGAGGTGGATCACAATCCACCGGCTAGAGAAGAAGGCGAGCGACCCACGTCACCGAGTGGCGGTGGCAGCCCTGGCAGACCGATCCGGCCGTCCGGCGATCGCCCGGTTGACCGCAAGGAGGTGGATCACAATCCTCCGGCCAGAGGCGAAGACGAGCGACCCACGTCACCGAGTGGCGGTGGCAGCCCTGGCAGACCGATCCGGCCGTCCGGCGATCGCCCGGTTGACCGCAAGGAGGTGGATCACAATCCTCCGGCATCCGAAGAGCGGGAACGTCCACCCCGGAGCTATTCCCCGGCTCGGCCGGAACGGATAGAACGACCATCGCGAGATGAGAGTCCCGTGCGGCCGGAGCGGAACGGTGATGGTGAGAGACCGGCGGCCCCGGCGCGTTCCACAGTTCCTCGCTCCGAGCCGCCCCAGCGACATGAACCACCGCCGCGCGCGGAACCTCCGCAGCGACGCGAATCGCCGCCACCGCGTTCAGCACCGGCGCCGCACGATGAACCTGCACGGCCCCATAAGCCGTCGGAAGATCGACCTCCCATCTAAAACCAATCTCCTTTGCAACCGAGCACGCTGGAAGCGTGCGGTCCCAGGAGCACTGTGATGTCAGTAATCAAATTCTGTCTCTATCTAATCCTCTTGATTGCCGCGTTGACCATCGGCGCTTATGTCTTTGCCGTCGCCAGCAGCGCGCAGACAGTTTCACAGGAACACTTACAGCCGGATACCCGTCGCGTCGTTTTCGCTTACCGCCAGAGTATCCTGGATAACAACGGTCGCCAGGGCGGTTATCAGCCCACCCGCGCGGCCGAGCGCAGAGAAATGCGCTCGCCGGCCCGTGATGAGGTCCATGTCACGAGTGCAAAGTCAATTTCAACAGTGTCACCGGAACGGGCCGAAGCACCTACTCTCGGTCCCATCGCTGCCGGCACGGCATTGCATCGTGTCCTGCATACATCTCAACTCAGCCTGACGTCTGCGGCCGGTTCGGATGAAGAGTTGGTTGATACCAACAGCAACTTGATCGAGGATCAGCGCACTATGTTCGACAACCTGGGTGGGTCATTCGACCTGGCGGTGGGCCAGTCAGGCGCTCGCTATGAAGTGTTTTCCGCTACCCGGCAGGGGAGAAATGTCGGAGTACTAATCCTCGCCCTTGATACGAATGGCGATTACGTTGCCGACAGTTCGACTACATTTGATTTGCAGCGCGACTTCAGCCTGCCGTCTGCGGCCGCCGTGGTTACAGGAATGGCCAAATCAGGAAGAGAGTTTGTGATTGTCTCGTCGAGTGGCTACTACAACTCCGCCGATCCCAACGATCCAAATAACGAGCCCTCCCCGGGCGTCGTATTGCTGGTGCGCGATCCATTAACCGGACTCTTTGACGATTCGCGCTCGCGCACCCTGGTTCGTGTCGGTGATAACCGGCTCTATAATGCCAATGCCCTTGCCCTGTTGCCGAACAACGATCTATTAATTGCCGACTTTCACTCTGATGAGTTGCGGATTGTTCGCGATAGCGATGCCGATGGCCTTCCGGACCAACTCAGTACCACACCCTTTTACGCGTATCGCTATGCTGACGACGCGCCGCTCGACATCGCGGTCAATTCACGTGGGGTCGTTTTCTCGCACACCGCCGGTAACGATGTTGTAATGCTCGCCATCTATGACGACAATTCTGATGGGCGCGGGGATCGAGATGAAGTGGTAGTTGCCGGGCTTTCCATTGACGATAACCTGCTGCTCCACGGGTTGACGGTTGACCGCCTGGGCAATGTCTATGTGATCGAAGATGCGAGTGGTCCAGCCGATGGCGCCATGGGTAATGGTGGCCCACCTCGAATCGATGCCTTTCCCGATCCCGGAATGGATGGTTTTCTGAGAGATGGAGCGATCTTCTTTGCCGCTGACAATCCGAGCACGCAGGGTCTTTCAGGGCTTGCCCTGGGGAACACCCAGCCAAATCAGATCAACGAGGCGCAGTTCTTTGTGCGCCAGCATTACCTCGACTTTCTTAATCGCAACCCCGACCCGTCCGGGTTGAGCTACTGGACCAGTCAAATCGCGCAATGCGGCGATAACGAATCCTGCATTAAGGCCCAGCGGATTACTGTATCCGCCGCCTTCTTCATTGAACAGGAGTTTCAGGATACAGGGTCCTTCGTGTATCGGTTCTACAAAGCATCGTACGGCCGTCGACCGACGAATGCGGAATTTGTAGCCGATCGCGGCGCTGTCATCGGCGGCGCGAATCTGGAGGCCAGGAAGCAAACCTTCGCCAATGACTGGGTCGCGCGCACGGCGTTCCAGGCGTTGTATCCAAGTGGGATGACGGCAGAGCAGTTCGTAAATAAGCTATTTGACACGGCCGCTCTGGTGCCCTTTGCCGCCGAGCGTCAGCAGTTCGTTATTGACATGCAAAACGGTAAGACGCGCGCGCAGGTATTACGCGAAGTGACTGAAATCTCGGCCTTCAAGACGCGTGAATACAATCCCTCGTTCGTGCTGATGCAGTACTTCGGCTATTTGCGTCGCAATCCGGACCAGGCGGGTTATGACTTCTGGCTGAATGTGCTTGATAACCGCATCCCAAACAATTATCGCGCGATGGTCTGCGCATTCATTACTTCACGAGAGTACCAGGAGCGTTTTGGTCCGCAATTGAGAAGGACCAATGTGGATTGCCAGTAAAAACGGAGGGCGGAGAAGGGTGACACGGGGAAAGACGCGGGGGCATTTGTGCCCTTTTGCAGGTCATAAAGGGAATTGAAAGCTTTTTCCATTTGTCATTGGACCTAATTGGACGTTTCTCATTAATTATTGACCAAGAATTCCCGGTTTCAATGACAAAAGGGAGGTGTCCATTGACAAATGGAAAACTAAAGAACCGCTTCGGCCTCAGCCTTTCTCCCTCTCAGTTTTATCGGACAGCGCCTTTTGCAGCTTCTGTATCAGGTCTCTCGCCTGCGGAGCAAACTCACCTTTGGGCGCCAGCTTCAGATACTCCTGATACTCAAACAGTGCTCGTTGTTGTTGGTTCAAGCGCAGCAAGATGTTTCCTGCCAGCAGATGAGCTTCGGCGAAATCGGGCCTCAACTGCAGCGTCTTGCCAATGGCTGCCCCCGCTCTGGCCACGTCACCCTGGTCCCAGTAGAGTCTTCCCAGGGTAAAGTAACCGTGCCATGATTTATCATTGACTTTCAGACCGGCCTGCAAAGTTTCTTCAGCGTCCTTGAACCGTTTTTGCCTCCAGTAAACTTCGCCCAGTGAAAGCAGAGTGGGCGCATTCTCCGGCTTTAGGTCCAGCGCCGCTTTCAACACAGTCTCTGCTTTGTTCCATTCTCGCAAGTCGATGAAGGCGGTTGCGAGCAGCAGCCGCGCCTCAAAGAATTGCGGAAAAGAGGAAACTGCCTTTTGCAGATGGGTCATTGCTTCGGCGTAACTCTTTCGCGCCAGTGCTGCTCTGCCAAGTACGAATTCTTCTCGAGCCACAGCCGGCACTCGAGCATCAATTACATCCGCGGAAGCCGACAAGGCCGCCAACTGGTCGGCTTTTTCAGAAAAGAGTTCAAAGACCAGAAAGGTCTTCGACATCAACTGCAAATCGGCATCCTGTTGCGTGGGTCTCAGTCCGGGCACATTAATAACGACTCTGTAGTAGCCGCGCTGTAGGTTCGTGAAACGGAAACGCCCCCGCCCGTCCGTATTCATTTGATCAATTAGGCCGCCCGTGAATTTTTCGAGGCGGACCGGAAGATTTTGCGCGGGTGCCCCGCTGTCAATGAGACTTACCTGACCTGACACCTCGAAGCCCTGGTTACTGGGGTTATAGGTGTCGCGATCCCTCTGGGCTGAAACAGAGGAGGCAATCAGCAGCAGAGCAACCACAATGAAAAGGTGAGACATGGAACACAATATGTTCGTTTCTCCTTCTTGCCTGCACAGACCAAAGTTCGCAAGCCGCCTTGCCTGCCTGGGTTGGCACAAGAAGTCATTTGAAAAGCTAGTCCGCGCTAGCGGACGGCTGCTAGGAGCCCAGCAGTTCACTGCTGGGGAGTAGCGCAAACGTGAGTCGGAGTCTGTGAAGCGGACGGCTGAAAGTATAGATAGTCTAGCCATTATCGTTCACCGTCCGCTTAAACGGACTGTAGTGTGGTCGCTCATAGATCCCAGCACTGAAGTGCCGCATCTGTACCTGCGGCTTCCTTTAGATTCCACAGCGATGGACACCTTTGCGATTACCGCTGCTGGGTTCTTAGGAGACTCGCACTCCGCAGTAAGTGCGCCCGGCCGCATAACAACGGCCGGACGATTGCAAAATCGCCCGGCCAGTCAAGGGTCTGCACTTAGTCCTAAGACTGAATCAATGTCTGTAGGACAAGCCAAACTGGATCAACCGCGCCGGAACCACGGTAGTTGTGATTTGGCCGAACGTCGAAGGTGTGCCCAGGGCTACTGAAGACGGAAAGCCAAAGACGGGGTGGTTCCACATATTGAACATATCCATGCGGAACTGGAACTCATGTCCTTCTTTGAGGTTGAACCTCTTCTGGACTGAGAAGTCCCAATTTTGCTGGAAGGGACCACGGAAGGCGTTGCGCGGTACGTTACCGTAGCCCGTCGCGCCCGCTGCGCCATTGGGGACCAAATCGGCCGTTTTCACGAAATTCGGATTCAGATAATGTGCCAGGCGGCTTTGAATCGAACCCGAGGTCAACAACTGGTCGAGAGTCGTGGTTGTACCTGGGGTACAGCCCGGCATGGTTGAGATCTGCTCAGACAAGGGCCGGCAGACCAGAACGCCTGTTCCGGTACCGCCGCCAAAAGCGCCACCGCTCGTGCTGTCAGTGATCGAGAACGGCAGACCGCTTTGATACGTAATGATACCGCTGATGGCCCAGCCCTTGAAGAACTGGTTTTGCATGAAGCTGCTCTTGCCGACGGGAATATCGTAAGAGTAGCTCACCACCAAACGTTGCGGCCGATCAAAGTCGCCGCGCGCCTTATTCGCTTGCGGGTTGTCCTGAAGATTGAACAGATTGCCACCGCCCTGTCCGGCGCGAGTGGCGTTCAACTCGTCGGTAGCTTGCGAACCGCTGACGTTGTCGACTGTTTTCGAATAAGTGTAAGCAGCCTGGAAATACAGTCCGCGATGCAAGCGGCGGGAAACCGTCGCTTGCAGCGAGTTGTAATGTCCGAGCCCTATGTTGCCGGAATAACGAGAACCACGCCGGCGCGATAGTCCCAGAATCTGGTGACGCAACTCTTCATTGTTCACCGTGTTGGTGGTGATGGTGTAAGAGTTGCCGTTGTTATCCCTGACAACAATCGGACTCGAGGGACTGGCCAGCTTGGCGATGAAGGGATCCCAGATGCCTATGCCGCCAATGTAGTGGGTGCCTACATAACCCACTTCCACCGCCCACCCACCAGCCAACTCGCGTTGCACCGTGAAGTTGTACTGTTGAGTGTAAGGCGTGTAAGCATCCCGAGGCGCGCTGGTAAAGGACGCCAGATTGATCGAGCAGTTGGTAGCTGTGCCGCCGTAATTCAAGCAGGCTTGCCCGTCATCGTTGATGAAGATTGGACCAACGTTCGGATCGTTCGGATCCAAAGGTCCGGTACCGCTAATTCGCCTTAACCCGGCAAATCTGCTGCGCGACGGGATAAAGGCAGAGGCAATAATCGACGGCGGCGGTATGCTCGCAAACGGATTTGCCAGTTGGAATGAAGTCGGCGTGGTGGTGCTGGAAAGCGGTTGCACAGTGAATGGCGCCGCCAGCGAGTTTTGCAGAATATTCTGGTTCGACAACCGCTGGTAGTAAATTCCGTAGCCACCGCGGACCACCGTCTTTTGGTTACCGTTTAGGTCCCAGGCAAAGCCCACGCGGGGCGCGAAGTTATTGCCGTCAAAGCAACTCGCCAGAGCGCAGTCAGAGACCCCCGGCGATCCGGTAAATCCAGCCAGATTAACTTTTTGCGGAATCAGAAACGGATTCAGTCCCTGGGCAGCGCGCTGCGGGTCAAAAACGCCGGCCCGGTAAAGCTTATCGTGCCCGAAACTCATGCCTTCCCAGCGCAGACCTATATTGAAAGTCACCCGTGGCGACCAGCGATAGTCATCCTGAACGAAGCCCGCCCAATCCGTCGCCACAAAGTTTCGCGCCGGATCGCCGAAGGCGGACTGAATTGCGGTCACGCGTCCCTGGAGGAAATTCTGGAAGGCGGTGAAGGCTGGATTGCCGCCGCCGGCCGGTGTGCTGCCGGTCGTCAGAGCTCCACGAACGGCAAAATTATTAAACCGGTTAAGCTGGTATTGAATTCTTTCGCCGCCAAGACGCAAGCTGTGCTTGCCCTTAATCCAGGAAAAAGTTTCCACGATGTTGTACTGATTGGACACGGTACCGCGGTCGTCGTTCACACCCGTGCCCGCTGAGAATAGGCCAGTTATTGAGAACTGATATACCCCCGGGAACTGTGAACTGTTGCCGCGCTGGGCGCCAATGTCGGCTATGCCGATGGTGTCGCTGGGAATATTGGCAAAGATGAAGCGGCTGAAACCAAGTCTTAGTTCGTTCACTTTAGTGGCATCAAAGACATGGGTTTCATTTATGGAAAGAAAACGATTCAACTGAGTGTCGGTGCGGGGAAACGCGAGGCTGCTCGCAGTTCCGTACGGCTTGGCCACCGCGCCGTTGTCCCAGAACCAGCGACCCGAGATCTTGTCTTTGCCATCGCGCATCACTCGGTCATAGCTGATCGTGTATTGGTTGTCCCGGATGGGTGCTACGCCGGAAAAACTGCAGGTAAAGGTCCCTGTCAGCGAGGCCGCGGTTTTGCATCCGCCCTGACCGGAGCGGGGAATCCAAAAGTTCCCGCTGTATAGCGTGCTCTTCTGATTCAGAATGTTTATCGCTACCGGATCGATCTGGGCTGCGGTAAGTCCAAATGCAGGTGCTATCAACGCCGCTGAGGTCGTGCCATCGGGGTTGGTCGGGAAATTCTGAATCGTCGGTGTTAATGCCGAGCCGTTAGGATCCAGACCATTGCGTGCGCGTACACCCTGGTAATTGAAGAACCAAAACCCACCCAATTTGGGAACCGGACCGCTGCCAGTGCCGCCGAAAACATTTTGCAGCAGGCGAGCTTTCTTGCTCACTCCGTTGGCATTGCGGAACCATTCATTGGCGTTAAGCGCATCGTTACGATGCTGCCAATAACCTTCCCAGTGAAAGTTTTTGGAACCGGACTTAATGACCAGACCAAGAGCGCCGCCACCTTTGCTTCCCTGCGAAGCATCATAAAGTGAAGTCGACACCTTCATCTCTTCCAGCGTGCTTGGATTGGGCAGAGGCACGGTGTCAAAGTGGGCCAGATTGAAGTCGTTAACGTTAATGCCCTCGAGCGAGATACTGTTGTTACTGGTTCGTTGCCCATTGACATTGATATCGGCGGTACCTCGCCCGGCGCTGCGGACATCGGTGGGCTCGCCGGCAGTCCCGGCGGAAAGCGACAACAGAAACAGAAAGTTGGGTGAAGCCAGAGGCAACTGGCGCAGTTGTTGGGCGTCAACCGCTTGCCCGGTCGTCGCGCTGCTCGGATTAATCAACGAGGGCGTGGCTTCAACGTTAACCGTCTCTTCAATGCGCCCCGCCTGCAGTGAGATATCCTGCCGTGTCAGTTCGGTGATTCGCACCTGAACCGACGCGACCACGGCTTTTTTAAAATTAGGTGCCGTAACTTCGACGCGGTACAGCCCGGGAGGCAGGAGGCTCGTTGAGAACCCTCCATCGTCTCCTGTGGTCAAGGTTCGCACTGAACTGCCGGTACTCTCACTAATGATATCGACGGTCGCACCTTTGACCAGGCCACCACTCTGATCCGTAACAACACCTGAAATACCTCCGGTCTGGATGGCCTGAGCGTGTGCGGAAGCCACCAACATAAGGCTCAATACGACTCCGCTCCCAAGCAAGCGCAAAAAGCTTCGCATATCAGCTTCCCTCCTCTTATTTAACTTTCGGACTTTTGGTTGGCTTTGAAACGATTCAAACGTCGAGGCACCCGACTTTGGAAACGCTTTCTTAACGACGTTATCCAAAAATACGCAAGCCGCATTCCAATTTTTGGAGATTCAACCGCAACCGACTAAGTGATGAAATTAGAGAGGTAATCCGAAACCAGCTCTTCTCACGCGGGTTTGTGGACTGGAGTCGGGTTTTTTTTAATTCAATTTCCTGGAAACTCTACAGATTTTCATGAATCTGAGGATGAGGTAAATACGAAAGAGCCACCCCAGACTTGTAGGGCTCCTGCTCTCTCCGGCAACCTGTTTAAGCTGGTTATCCCTGAGAAGGGACGTCGGCCGCGGGGGCAACTGCTGCGGATTCAGCGGCGGCAGGGTTCTCGTGGTGCTCGGTATGCTCTGTCGTGTACAGGCGCAGAATGTCCTGGCCCTGACGTGATCGAGGGTCAATCGTACGCAAATGTTTGCGTCCCTGCATTTCCCAAATTGCAGTGACCACGCCGTCCTTCTCAACTGCGTGATAAGTAATCTCTTCCGTGCTCTGGGCCACGGCCTGACTATCCTTCTGTTCTTCAGGCGCGTTCGTGGTCGGCGCGGTTTCGTTCTCAGACATCAACTCTTAAACTCTCCTTTGCGACTACACTTTTTCCTTGGTTTTAAGGATTGTTGCATACGCCTGTTGAGTGTGTCCACCTCAGGAACAGAGCCCTGCTCTCTACATCACGCCCGTGCCGTTTAGTTTTAGGGCGACTTCGACTGCAGGCATTGCACCAACGACGCCCCAACCTTGACGTTCAACCTCGATAGAAGGTACCCGCTCAGCGGTGTCGATGAGAATTCGTTTCACCTGTTGTGGAGTCAGGCCGGGATTCGCTTCCAACATGCAGGCGACGATTGAAGAGACTATCGGGGCAGCAAACGAGGTGCCATCCACATACTTGTAGTGTTGGTTTATTACATTTCCTTCCCGCAACTTAATCGTGATTAATTGACGCAAGAGTGGAATCGGCAAATCGCTTGCTTCGTCAAGATCGCGATCGATACCCTTGTGCAATTCAACGATGCCGGCTAACTCGTCATCAGGCGCCGCATCCAATTCGGAATATAGATGGGCTTCGTCAGCTGTCGGCGTGTGCGGCAGAATCGGCGCTGCAACCCAAATTCCTGGAGCAATCACTTCCGGTTTTTGCAAACCATCGATCGTAGGTCCATAAGACGAGCGGTACATACCGCGCCGCGCTCGATCCAGAGAGTTCTGATCGTCTAACCCGCCCACCGCAATCGCCGAAGGCGAAGAGGCGGGCGGCAACACGGGATGCCCGCGGGACATGCCGGCATTTCCCACTGCACAAATCACGACCAGGCCTTCCTGCACCGCCCGCTCGACTGTCTGGCAAAGCGAGTTTTTCAGATAAGATTGCTCGTAGTCTCCGCCGGCAGAGATGTTGACAACGCGGATGTCGTAAGTCTTCCTGTTATCCAGGACCCATTGAAGCCCGCGTTCGATGTCTCGCTCGGGAATGTGACCGGTCCTGCCTATCTTCACGAGCACGAGATTTGCTTCCGAAGCAATCCCACGATACAAGCCATCTGACAGGTAGCCGTTTCCGGCCGCGACTCCGGAGGTCATCATTCCGTGCCAGCTTGCGACATCCGTTGTCTCCAGCGAAGTTTGATCACCATCGGCGTCGAAAATGCTGTGGTATTGGACAATTCGGTTTCCTGGCTTTGTCAGATCGGGGTGGGCAAAGAATCCGGAATCAAGGAAGGCCATGGTGACGCCGCGGCCGGTAAAACGCGGATCTGCCTCCATACGCAGCGGGGTCGGCAAAACATAATCGTTTTGTTCGAAAATCGCGGCGCGGCTTTGGAGTTGAGTCCGGGCGCGGGTAAACAATTCCAGACAGTGCGGACAGACGAGGGCCATCCGGTCCATGTCTGGAGCGTTTGCTTCGACAATAGATTGCAGATCCGGGTGTAGATCCTGGAAAAGGGCGACCCTGTCGTGCGCTTTGCGGCCGCAAACGTGGCAGAGCTGGTGATGAGTCTCCTCGTGATGCGGCGGTGGCTCGGTGGCAATCGTTCCTTCAGTCATCTATTTGTTGGCCAATAGGGAAAAATGGAAACGCTCCAAACGTCCGATCATTAACCCGAACTGAGATTCTGCGCAAGGGTAGATGGCGGAAAGAGTGCCCGTAGCACCTGCGGTTGTGCTACCTGGTTGTGTTCGCCGCCAGACGCGTTGTAAGGTATTTTCAAATCAGATCGCGATCGAAAGGAAAACGAGGGGACCCTGAATGTCGATTGAAGAACCTACTGTCTCGGATATTTTTCGTCGTGCCCTGGCAATTCGAAGTGAGCGTCCGCAGACCTCCTATAAAGAGATGGCCGCGCAATTGGCGCAGGAGTGCGAGGGAAAACCGTTTCCTCCACTTTACAACCTGACCATACCAGAACAAGACGGCCGAGCTCCCGAAGAAGACTGGTCCGCTGGTCTGCCCCTGGTCCGCCGCGGCATTCAGTTCGAAGATTGGAAAGAAGTCGCCAAAGGCATAGTTCTGTCGCTGGAGCAGACCGAGAACTACGAACGCCAACGTGGCCCTGAAGGTAGCAAAGATGCCTGGCACGATCGTTCTGTCGGCATCAGTGAAGCGACCGAAAAGGGTGTCGGCAAGTGGTTGCCTGAAGAATTGATCAAACTGGCTGAAAGCCGAAGTCCCAAAAAGGAATAAACACGGCGCCGGATTCAACCGGCTCCCGGAACCGGAAGCGGTCCACTTTTTTGACTTACGCAGCTTAGGTTCGCCATGAGTTTCCTGAACAATCTTTTCAACGATCCGAACTACCAGCAGGTCGCTCCGCGTAAGCCGGAAGAGATTAATGACCCTGACGTAATTATCAGTCCGGATACAAGGCGCGAGAATCGCATTCCCCAGGGCCAGTCGCGCACCAAAAAATGGCCAGTCCTCGATGCGCACGGAACTCCTGACGTGGATCTGGCTAACTGGAAATTCGAAGTGGAGGGCCTGGTCGAAAAGCCATTGAGCTGGTCACTTGATGAGTTCATGCAGTTAGACGCGGTTAAAGTCTATGCCGACTTTCACTGCGTAACCCGCTGGTCGCGGCTGGACAATATCTGGGGCGGAGTGCCGGCCCGAGAAGTTGCCAACCTGGCAGGAATAAAACCGGAAGCAAAGTTTGTGGTTGCCTTTGCCTACGATTTTGGCTGGAGCACAAACGTCCCCATCGAATACTTCCTGAAGGAGGATTCGTTGTTTGCCTGGTCGCACGACGGACGTCCGATACCTCCCGAACACGGTGGCCCGGTGCGCCTGATCATCCCCCAGCTTTACGCCTGGAAGTCCGCTAAGTGGGTCAAGGGCGTGCGCTTTCTCGAAAACGATCAGGCGGGTTTTTGGGAAGAGGGTGGTTATCACATGCGCGGCAACCCCTGGGTGGGTGGAGACGGTGAACGTTTCCGCTGGTCCTAAGGCAAACAGACCCGCAAAATCAGGCCGCGACTCGAGACTCGCGGCAGTTGTTCTCCATGAATCAAGCACTTTCCGGATTAACGCCACTGGTCACACCCAAGGACGCGGCGGCGGTTATTCTTCTGCGCGCCGGCACGGATCCCGAGGATCCTGAAGTGTTTTGGGTCAAACGTAGTGAGCAGCTCTCTTTCCTGGGTGGTTACTATGCTTTTCCCGGGGGCCAAATGGATCCGGCCGACAACCAAACGTGGGTGGCAAATAGTCCGGATGCCGCAACCGCGGCTATGATCAGTTGCGCTGCGCGGGAATTGTTTGAAGAACTGGGCGTGCTTGCCGCTCGCGGTTCCCATACCCTGACTAAAGGACAGCGTGCCTCGCTGCTTGACGATCTGGAATCAGGTCGCATGGCGTGGCCGGAGCTGTTGGCCCATTACGATCTGCACCTGGACGCGCGCGATTTTACCTTTGTCGGACGCTGGGTTACGCCTCCCTTCAACGCCCGCCGGTTCGACACCTGGTTCTTCCTGGTGACCTGTCCAGCCAAACAGGAACCACAGGTGATACCGGGCGAACTCGAAAGTGGCACCTGGACTACCGCTCGCGCCGCGTCAGCTCGTTGGGAACAATCGGATGTAATCGCAGTGCCGCCCACCATGCACCCAATGAGGACATTGTCAGGTGGCCTGAATCATGATCTGGTGGCTCGCTTTCTCTCCATCCCCCAGGCGCACGGCGAGCCCATGCGGGGTATAGAGTTTTGCCCGAACTACATTTGTTTCCCGGTTCGCACGCCCACCAGGCCGCCGGCCACACATACAAACTGCTACCTGATTTACACGTCCCGGGAGCTGCTGGTGATTGATCCCGGCTCTCATTACGAACGAGAGCAGCAGGCATTGCACGCGGCCATCGATGATTTGATTGCGGGAGGTCGAGCCGTACAGGGTATTCTGATCACACATGTTCATCCCGATCATATCGGCGGTGTTAATGCGCTTAGGGCTCACCTCGGAGACGCGAAAGTCGTAGCGCATCCAGCCACCGCCACAGCTCTGCAGGGAAACATCGGCATTGACAAGCTGCTTAACGACGGCGATGTCGTGCAGTTGGCGGGTGAGCCGGCCATAGAGTTGCGTGTCATGCACACTCCCGGCCACGCGCGCGGGCACCTCTGTTTTTACGAAGCCCGCACAGGCACCTTGATTTCCGGCGACAACATTGTAGGCCTGGGATCGGTGCTCATCGATCCGCCGGAAGGAAACATGCGAGAGTACTTGAAATCGCTGGCTTTAATGCGCGCGCTGCCTCGTCTCTCGGTGATCTTTGGGGGGCATGGACCGGCCATCGCCAACCCCTACCCCAAGATCGACGAGTACATCAACCATCGGCTGGAACGTGAAGCCCGGATCCTGCAAGCGGTTCGCGACGGCGCCACCACTGCAAAGCAGGTCGTTGCGCTTGTTTACACCGATGTCTCTCCCAAAGCTCATGCAATGGCCGAACGGGCCGTGCTGGCGCATCTGGAAAAGCTGGAAGCGGATCAATTGGTCAAGCGCGACGGCGAAAGCTGGCAAGCCTGATTCTCCCACCCAAATGTCAGAGCTTTAGAGTCTTGCCCGCAATAGTATTAAGATAGCTTGAACTCCCGAACAGGGGTGCCGAGAGCAAGCTTGCGGTTTGTCTTTCGCGCAGGACAAGCAATCTGAAGATGGCACTCCGGAGCCGGTTGGGTGAGCGGTGACAACTACCTGGTAAAAGGACTCAAGCAAGCAAATGCAGCAAGCAAGTACATTGGGCGAACTAAAAGAGAGTGGTTATCAGCGCGTCTCCGTAAAAGACGAATTGCGCCGGAATCTCATCAGAAAACTGCGCGCAGGCGAAAGGCTGTTTCCGGGAATTGTCGGATATGACGAAACGGTGGTGCCGCAGCTCGTTAATGCAATTCTTTCGCGGCATAACCTAATCCTGTTGGGACTGCGTGGCCAGGCAAAGAGTCGCATCATTCGCCAACTCACTGACCTGCTCGACGATCGAATTCCAGTGCTCGCCGGCTCGGAGGTCAACGACGATCCGTTCCACCCGATTTCAGCCTATGGCCGGCAATTGCTTGACCTTCACCTCGATGCTACGCCTATCAACTGGATACACCGCGATGCGCGTTTCGTCGAAAAACTGGCCACGCCGGATGTAACAATTGCCGATATCATCGGCGACGTCGATCCAATCAAAGCGGCCAGGGGCGGCCATCTCTTGAGCGACGAATTGACGATTCACTACGGCCTTTTGCCACGCGCCAACCGTGGCATTTTTGCGATTAATGAACTGCCCGATTTGGCCGGCAAAATTCAGGTAGGGCTCTTCAATATCATGCAGGAAGGTGATGTCCAGATTAAGGGCTATCCGGTCCGCCTGCCGCTCGATGTGATGCTCGTCTTTTCAGCGAACCCGGAAGACTACACCGCACGAGGCAAAATAATCACGCCCCTGAAGGATCGCATTGGGGCAGAGATTACGACGCATTACCCGGCCGAGTTACAGACGGCGGTGGAGATTACCAGGCAGGAGGCATGGATCGCTCGCGACGAACTGAGTGATCATCTGCACCTGCCGGATTTCATTCGCGAAGTCATCGAGCAAATCGCTTTTGAGGCCCGCGACGACAACCGGGTCGACAAGCACTCCGGCGTCTCCCAGCGACTGCCCATCACAGTCACGGAATCGGTCGTCTCAAATGCCGAACGCCGGGCGTTGCTTACGGGCGAGGAGGACATAGTTCCTCGGATTGCCGATGTCTACGCAGCCATCCCTTCCATGACCGGGAAAATGGAGTTGGAGTATGAAGGCGAGCAGATAGGACCGCAGCGGATTGCGAAAGACTTGATTAAACGCTCCGCCGGCGAAATCTTTGAAGGCTATTTCGTGGGCATTGATTTTACCAGCACTGTCCGCTGGTTTGAGGAAGGCCACAACTTGCGCCTGGCCGATACCGCCTCTGCTTCTGAATGCCTCAGCCTCCTCGAACATGTCCCCGAACTGATCGAGACCGCTCTGATCCCGTTCAACTTCAAGCCCACTGACGATGCCCAGGTCATTTCCGCGTGTGAGTTCGTCCTCGAAGGCCTGTATGCCCAAAACAAGATCAGCCGCAACGAAGAGGGCGGATATCAGGCGGTAACGAAGGCTAAGAAAGACCGCCGCGGCATGATCTATGACGACCTGACGGAGTCCGGGAAATATAGTTAATGGCGGACAGATGAACACTGCTACCCACAGATTCAGGCTACTTTTGCCCTTTGGTCTGAAATGCGAACTCCAGCGATTTCCTTTCGCTCGGGTGCGTCAAGCTATCCGTGCAACTCGCTCGTCATCTGCGGCCGACCTGCCATGAAGTTTACCCGCTATTCAAAATTTAACGGTCTCGACATCTCGTCGCTCAATCTCGGCGAGTTGATGGAAGCTCTCTCTGATGAACTGCTCCAGTCCGGCTACCACGAGGACTATTATTGGACTCGTGAGCGAAGTAAGGTTGACGATTCGCTCGACGCCCTGCGCCGCGCCTTGTTGCAGGCCCTAATGGACCAGGGCTTGCTCGACGAACAGCGTATCCGGCAAATGCTCGAAGAGAATGAAGGCCGGTACAAAGGGTCGCAGCTCGAACAGATGCTTAACCAATTGATCGAACGACTGGTCGAAGAAGGGTACCTGACCTTGCGCGAACAACAACAGGAACAAAGGCGTGGCGGACCGGGCGCGCCGGGCGAGTCGCTGCCGCGCAACGTGAAATTCGAAGTCACCGAGAAGGGTCTTGACTTTCTCGGTTACAAGACGCTGCGTAACCTGCTGGGAAGTACCGGGAAGAGTTCGCTTGGTCGTCACGATACGCGACACCTGGCCACCGGCGTCGAGGCTGAAAGCGCCAGCAAACCTTACGAGTTTGGCGACACGATCAACCTCGATGTAAATACCACCCTTCTTTCCGCTATTAAGCGCGAGGGGTTAACGGTTCCTCTCAATCTCGAGTACAGCGATCTACACGTTCATCAGTGTGACTATCAATCGTCCTGCGCCACGGTCGTCATGCTGGATTGTTCACATTCGATGATCCTGTATGGCGAAGATCGCTTCACGCCCGCCAAGAAGGTGGCCCTGGCGCTGGCCCATCTGATCCGCACCCAGTACCCGGGCGACACGTTGAAGATAGTTTTGTTTCATGACAGCGCTGAAGAACTGGCGCTGGCCAAACTCGCGACAACACAAGTTGGTCCTTATCACACGAATACTGCTGAAGGGTTGCGACTCGCCCGGCGCCTGTTACAAGCACAACGGAAGGAAATGAAACAGATTGTGATGGTCACTGATGGCAAGCCGACGGCTTGTTTTGTGGAGGCAGGTACGGTTGCTAATAGTGCGGGTTTCTCCAGGCGGGAGCGAATTTCAGGGGCGGCGAGCAGCCTGTCAGCGCTTCCCGGAAGGCGGCTTTACAAAAACTCAATGGGCGGCGATCCGCTGGTCATGGAGGCTACCTTTAAAGAAGTTCAGGGCTGCCGCAAAGCCGGCATTATGATTAACACATTCATGCTGGCCAGTGATTATTACCTGGTCGAGTTCGTAAAACAGATGAGCGCCATCACCAACGGCAAAGCTTATTTTGCAAATCCAAACAATCTCTCGCA
>DAIMCP010000027.1:21470-48252 GCA_036726305.1 Pyrinomonadaceae bacterium
TGAGCGCCATCACCAACGGCAAAGCTTATTTTGCAAATCCAAACAATCTCTCGCAGTTCGTGTTGATGGACTTCATGCGCCGCCGCACCAGTCGGGTTAAATAGCGGTTATCTTCGAGCAGGCGGTAGAGAATCGGTTGCCTACACTTCCTTTTCAATGCGAGTTCTCGTCTCCCGGGAAGCACACGTTAGCTTGCTGACAGTTTTATCCTCGATTGCTTCGTCGGGGTTTGGCGTCGCTTTTCCCAGAGATCCCTGGGGGGCGCCCGTAGCCTAAAGCATGTACAATTGTGGCCGCAAAGCCGGCCCGGATCCGGCCCGGATCGAGACTGATTCGCTGACTTCAACAATCACCAAGGGAACCCCGGGAAACAGGATGTTATCGGCTGAGTCAAGAATTAATCGCCATGGATCTCAGCGGACCTTCGTGCCTTATTTCATTCTGGCGCTTGCTCTGGTGATCACTCTCATTGTCTCGCTCTATGTTTACCGTTCCGTCCGGGCCCGAGATCAAGCTCGATTCAATAGCAGCGTTCAGCGGCTTACTACCTATTTAAGCGGGCGACCGAGGCTGTATGTTGAAGTGCTGCGTGCAGCAACGGGGCTATTCGCCGCGGATCCGTCTATTGATCCCGCCGCTTTTCATAGATTTGTGGAGCGGTTGGAGCTGGCCCATCAATATCCCGGCGCCGATGGCATCGGGTTTCTGGCACGCGTCAAGCGCAACGAAAAAGAATCCTTTAGCGCTGCCATGCGGCGACAGGGACTGAAAGAGCTGCCAATCTCGCCCGAGGCCGGACAGTCTGAGTCCTTCCCGATAATCTACTTTGAATCGTTCGCCCCTCACAATCAGCCGGCGCCCGGTCATGACATGCTCACCGAACCCATTCAGCGCGACGCGCTGATCTACGCTCGGGATACGGGCCTGCCTTCTGCTTCGAAGCCAGTGCCCCGGACCGGAAACGAAACTCCCAACTTCTTTATCTATGTTCCCATCTACCGGCACGATGACACTCCTGACGGCGTAGCCGAACGACAGGCAACGCTATTGGGATTTGTCTATGCCAGCTTTCGCGCCGCCGACTTGATGGGTTCAATCCTGGCCGCCGCGGACTCGAGAGCCATAGATCTGAAAATTTACGATGGGGAGCTTCCTGCTCCTCAGAACCTGGTTCACGAGACGGCCCCTGAGGTCCAGGGAAATACCCGCACTGGTCGTTTGACTGCCACTGCAAAAGTGGAGGTGGCAAACCGTACCTGGTTAATAGCGTTCGCTGCGCGTCCGGAGTTTTACTCGTCCAATTGGAGCGTCTACTTCACGCTGCTGAGCGGAGTCCTGATCAGTCTGCTTTTGTTCGCCCTGACTCGCTCGGAGGTAAAGGCGCGTTCTGCGGCTGAGCTGGCGGCTTTAGAAATGAGCGCCTCAGAAGGAAAGGTGCGTGAGACGCTCAGCAATCACCAACGCGCCGAAGCGGCGCTGCGTGAAAGTGAAGAGCGCTATCGCGAACTTGTCGAGAACGCCAGTGACATCATCTACACGCTCGATCTCAGCGGTAACATTACTTCCATCAACAGAGCAGGTGAGACAATCTGCGGTTACACTCAGGAAGAATTCCTCCGGATGAATCTGGCAAACCTTCTGACACCCCAGTCCGCCTCATTCGGACGTCAAATGTTGGACCGCAGGCTGGCCGGTGAAGAGAGAACAAACTACGAGGTTGATGCCCTCGCAAAGGACGGCACGCTGGTCACGCTGGAAGTCAGCAGCCGCCTGATCTTGCAGGATGGCCAGCCTTTTGGATTTCAGGGAGTAGCCCGAGACATAACCAAGCGTAGACGCGCTGAAGAAGCACTCCGCGAAGCGGATCAGCGAGCGTTGCGGGAATATGAGCGATTACTCGAGCGGATCGCCGGCCTGGCCCAGGCCCTCGGCACTGCTCGAGACCTACGCGGAATTTATAGTGGGCTAAGAGATTTTTCCCTGGCTGCCGTTCCCTGTGATGGATTTTTTGTATCGCTCTACGATCCACTGCGGGACGTGCGCACGGCCAGCTATGGCTGGGGAGACGGGGCGGAATTGGATGTGTCCGAGCTGCCGCCCATGCCAATAACGGCTGTGGGACCTAATAGCCGCGCGGTGCGAACCGGAGAGATCATCATCACTGACGATTACCCGAGCGCGGTCCGGGTGCATCCGGTGGTGATTGTCGGGCCGGAGAACGGTTTGCGACCCCTGAGCTCGCTAGCCGCTCCCATGGCGGTAATGGGTAACATCATCGGTACCATCGAAGTGCAAAGCTATAAGAGGGCCGCTTACAAGGAAGAACACCTCACCGCCATGCGTATGGCTGCAAACCTTACGGCCGTCGCCATCGAGAACACTCGACTCTTGGAGCAGGAAAGTAAGGCGCGCGCCGCCGCTGAAGAATCGAATCGTCTAAAGGATGAATTCCTGGCTACGGTTTCGCATGAGTTACGCACTCCGCTGACTGCCATCCTCGGTTGGGCGCGGATGCTCGAGACAGGACTGGATCCTGAGACTGCGGCCCGGGCCATTGAAACGATCAGGCGAAATGCCCGTAGTCAATCGCAAATCATCGACGATATTCTCGACGTCTCGCGAATCATTACCGGGAACCTCTACCTGGAACTGCAACCGCTGGAACTGGCGCCCATCATTGAAGCTGCCATCAATGTCGTGCGACCCACGGCGGAGGCGAAGGGGGTAAAGATCGAGGCCAACCTGGATTCACAACCAACCATGGTCCCGGGCGACGCCAGCCGGTTGCAGCAGGTGTTTTGGAACTTACTTTCGAATGCCATCAAGTTCACGCCATCGGGCGGTCTGGTGCAAATCTCAATTACTCACTCGAAGGAGTTTGCTGAGGTAGCCGTACAGGACAACGGGCTTGGCATCACAGCTGAATTTCTGCCCTTTGTATTTGACCGTTTCCGCCAGGCCGACAGCACAACCACAAGACGGCATGGCGGCTTGGGTTTGGGCCTGGCCATTGTCAGACATCTGGTGGAAATCCATGGTGGCTCAGTGCGAGCGGAAAGCGCTGGCCCCGAAGAAGGCGCGAGACTGACGGTGAAACTGCCGGTTGTTAGCTCACGCAGCGATCAAAGCTCGACGCCAAATATGTTTGAGGTTAGGGAACGAGAGAATTTTCGCTCTTTGCTGGGATTGCAGGTGCTGGTGGTCGACGACGATCCCGATACGCTGGAAATGATCGTCGCAGCGCTCACCGAAGGCGCCGCCAGAGTAACCCCGGCACTGTCCGTTGCAGAGGCACTGGAACGAATCAAGGAGTGCAGACCGGACGTCATTGTCTCGGACATCGCGATGCCTGAGCAGGATGGTTATGAATTGATTAGAATAGTACGCGCGCTTGCTGATAAAGCCCTGGCGTTGATTCCTGCCGTCGCCATCACAGCCTATGCTCGCGAGGAAGATAGAGAGCGCGCGCTCCTGGCGGGCTACCAGCACTACCTGGCCAAGCCGGTGGAGCCTTTGGAGTTAATCGCAATTCTGGCTAAGCTGGCAGGGCGTACAAATGAACACGGCAATGATAGAGTTAGCTAGAAGTCTAAAAACGAGTTGGTCAAGAAAATTTTATGAGCAAGATTCAGGTCAGGGGTTTGGAGATTGGATACGATGAAGTCGGCTCCGGCACCCCGGTAGTATTACTGCACGGTTTCCCTTTCAATCGTTCAATGTGGAGCGAGCAGATCGAAGCTTTAATCCCGCGCCACCGGGTACTGGCGCCGGATCTTCGCGGCCACGGTGAGACAGCAGCAACGAGCTCTCCTGCCACTATGGAAGAGATGGCGAGCGATGTGGCGGCGTTAATGGAGAAGCTGGATATCTCACGCGCGGCTGTCTGTGGTTTTTCCATGGGTGGCTACGTGGCCCTCGCGCTGTACCGCATGTTCCCGCTCCGCGCCCGCGCACTGGTGCTCGCAGATACCAGGCCCGGCGCCGACACCGAGGAAGCACAGGTGCTTCGGGAGACACAAGCGCAGAAAGCCCTCGAAGAGGGTATCAGCAGTCTGGCTGATGCGATGTTGCCAAAGCTGCTTTCGCCCAAGACCGTAGCGCGGAATCCGGCGGTGGTGGCGCGAGTTCGCGACATGATTTTGCAGACAAGCCCGGAAGGCGCAGCGGCGGCTTTGCGCGGGATGGCGCAAAGGCGAAATCAAACCTCGTTTCTCTCGCGTGTGGTGACACCGGCGTTAATCGTTGTCGGCCGCGAAGACGCGATTACACCACTGAGCGAGGCGGAACTCATGCACAAGGAGATTGGCGGTTCGCGGCTGGAAATAATTGACGATGCCGGCCACGTTTCAAATCTGGAACAACCGGAAAGATTTAATCAGGCGTTGGTAAAGTTTCTGCGTGAATTGGAAGTGTGACCTGACCAATCACTTTTTGATCAGCCGCCAGGAAGACCGCTACAGCAGCAGGTTGCGCAGCTTAAAGAATGAAAGAACCGTGGAAGTACACAATCGAAGAGCGCGTGCGTTGGGGCGATGTGGATGCGGCACGCATCATCTTCTATGGCGCTTACATTCGGTTCTTTGAGATCGCCGAAACAGAATTATTCCGCGCCGTGGGCCTGTCATACGGGGACATGTTTGATAAGCTGGACGTCTGGCTGCCCCGCGTGCATTTGGAATGTGATTTTCGTCGTGTGGCCCAACTGGATGATCTTCTGGAACTGTCCGTTTATGTCGGACCAATGGGCAATAAATCCATGCGCTTGAACTTTGAGGTTCGCAAGAAGTTTCAGCCTGAGATCGTTGCCGACGCGCATTTCGTTTTGGCTGCAGTAAGCCGCGAAGATTTTAAGACGGTTCCTATTCCAGAGGATTTGAGGCGAAGATTGACTCCCTACACCATGCCGATCGTTTAGATCAGGGAAGGTTTACCGGCGCTTTTGCTCGATTAACTACTCGCCTTAGGCGCAGGCTGGCTGCCTGTATTTAAGAATATGAATGACGAAAGAGCGACCGCCGGAGATGAACTGTTCGACGAAAAGACAGTTGATCCGGACCCTATCAACCAGTTCAATCGCTGGTTCGCAGATGCGAAAGCGGCAGGTATTCCCATGCCGGAAGCGATGACGATGGCCAATGCCGGCACTGACGGCAGGCCTGCGGCCCGCATGCTGCTCCTGAAACAAGCCGACGCCTCAGGTTTTGTCTTTTATACCAATTATCGAAGTCGTAAGGCCCGCGAACTCGAGGCAAACCCCTTCGCGGCACTGGTCTTTTATTGGCAGATGCTGGATTACCAGGTGCGGGTCGAAGGGCCGGTCGAACGGACGTCGCCAGCCGAGTCAGACGAGTATTTTGCGACCCGGCCACGTGAAAGCCAGTTGGGCGCACACGCTTCACCCCAGAGTGAGGAAATAGCAGATAGAGAAGCTCTCGATAGTCGTTTTGCGGAAGTTGCAGAGAAGTATGGGGACCGAGAAGTGGAACGACCGGAGCATTGGGGCGGTTATCGCTTACGACCGGAGCGGATCGAATTCTGGAAGGCCCGTCCGGGACGACTCCACGATCGGCTGCTCTATGAAAGACTACCGGACGGCACCTGGAAACTGGCGCGCCTTGCACCTTAGAAGGTGGCTAACCGGCATCCAGGCTCAGAAGGCTTCCAAAAACAGTTCGGGTTTAAGCGCCACGGCTCGACTGAGGTTGGAACTAGCCTTGCCCGAAATTGCTGTCTCTTTGTCCGCGTTAGCGCACAATTGAAAGTAGCCCAGCAGTTCACTGCTGGGTGGGAGGCCTTGAGTCTCAGTCCGTGAAACGGACGGCTGTCAAACAATGGAGAAGCGAAGGTTTTTCAGCCGTCCGCTTCACGGACTTCTCCGTATCAGGGGCATCGGTTCCCAGCGATGAATCGCTGGGCTATTTTCAGCCGTCCGCTGAGCGCGGACTTTTCGGGCAAAGCTGTTGGGACTCTCTACACGCCACTTCAGAACGGTCGCAGTGCGCTGCGCGCGAGTTTTCTTTTCAGACCAACATAGCCCTGGTGTCCCGCCACCAGATCGCCGAGCACGCGCTTAATACCGCGGTGCCCCCGAGCGAACTCAATCATTCTTTCTGTAAAAGGCGCACCCCAAAAGTTGCCATAGAATTTTCGTCGCATCTCGGCCGCGCGTCGCAACTCGCCGCCAAAATCGTCACGCCAGCGCTGCTCGTAACTTGCCGGCGCACCGGCGAGATAACTTTCCGCGAACAACTCGGCCGAGCGAAGGGCGTAATAGATCCCTTCTCCAGTCACCGGATCGGCAAAGCCGGCTGCGTCTCCGAGGAGCGCCCAGGGAGGGTCCCCCGCCGAGCAGCCTGCGGAAACTGCAAGGCTACCGCCACATGCACGGCGCGTCTCCCACGTCTTGGGAAGCAGCCCGGGAATGCGCGCCGCGTAGCGTTCGGCCGTCGCCTGGAGAAATTCGCGCAAACGTATATCGCGCTCCCGATCAACTTTTCGGCTGGCCCAAAGTTTGGCTTTGCTGTCTTCGCTCCTGCGGTAGTACCCGAGCATGAATTCCCAAAGCAGCTCGTCAAGCGGTTGATGTGCAAATGCATCCTGGGAAGTGGCGATGCCAAAAGAGATGTGGTCTACGCGCGGGAAGGCCCAGGCATAACCAACCCAGCCCGGCAGAAAAGCAACTACGGTTGGAGCATTGTTGTTAGCCGGCAGGGGAGCACGATAACCAAATGCCACTTCCATTTCCGCGGGCGGCAATGGTCCAGCGAGCATTTTCGCGAGGGCGCTGTTGGCGCCGTCAGCGCCAACCAGAAATCTGCCGCGCCACTCTTTGCCGTCCTGGCCCTTCAGCAGCCAGGCCCCTTCCACCTGGGCAGTTCGCGCTCCGGAAATCTTTTCTTTAATAACCTCAGCCCCAGCGGCGCGGGCACGTTCACGCAGATAATTATCGAAAGCGCGACGGGAATAGATTGCAAAAGGCTCGTCCAGTTGCAGATGAATATGCCGGCCTGAGGGAGCGTACATCTCAAGCTCATTGACAGTGCGGGCGACGGCATGCAACAGGTGGGGCCAGGCTTTGAGGGCTTTGGCGGTGACACCGCCGCCGCAAGGTTTTGGATCTCCCTCCGGGCGCCCATCGAACAAAGCGACGCGCAGACCGGCTTTTGCCAGCTTTTCAGCGGCGAAAGATCCGGCAGGACCGGCACCCACGATCAATAGGTCCAACATCGACTGCATGATACGGGATGGTTTCCAGCTGCAGCAATCGGGTCTGATGTTAAAGGATCTTAACTCGCACCAAAGGGCCGAACTGTGGCGCCTTAACCGTCGGGCAGCGCGAGCGAAGGAAGGCAGATTCGAAGCAAGCCGCTGGGAGTCTCAGCAGAGTGCAGCCTTCCTTCATCAACCCAACGAAAGATTGTTCGCGAATTTACTTTCCGCAGCAGGGCAGCCTGGTCGACGGGAATCATCTGAGTGTCCGCCTGACAATTTGGGCAAAACATTTTCAGGCTTCTACCCCCGCTGACTACCATAATGCGGTCGGTTTCTACGCTCAGCTCCAACTTGCGTGTGCGCCTCAAGCCTCCCCCTGAAAAGTCTGGTTCGCGTTTGTGTTTTGCGGTAACATCCGATGCATCCTTCTGAGACTTTCCTACTGTTTAAAGAAGGCTCATGCGTCGGTTAGAGCTGTGGACAAGTTCTCAAATTGACCTTTATCTCGGTTGTCACCAGCGAAGCGTAGCGCCACCTCGTGGCAGAGTCCTTCGCAAGTTCGGAAGAATTTCGGAAGTAATTCGGAACGTAATGAGCAAACAACCCCTTGCTTACGAGTTCGGGCCTTTCCGTCTGGACAAGGTCGAGCAATTTCTTTGGCGCGATGATGAAGTAGTGCCACTCCCACCAAAGCTCTTCGAAATCCTCAGAGTCTTAGTAGAAAACAGTGGACACCTGCTCACGAAAGATGAGTTGATGAAGCTTGTTTGGCCTGACAGCCATGTCGAAGAAGGAAATCTCTCACGGAATATCTCGACTCTGAGAAAGTTGCTGAGCGAAGGCACGGAGGAATCGCGCTACATTGAAACGGTGCCGAAACGGGGATATCGGTTTGTTGCCGAAGTCAGGGAGAGCTTCGCAGCGGAGCCAGACCTGGTAGTGCGCGAGCGCGTTCGCGCTCACCTTGTTCTTGAAGAAACCTGTGAGGATGAATTACAGCCGGGGGAAAGGCTCTCTGAAGAAAAACCTGCAGCCCTCCTCATCAGCCCGGCCAGCGGATCTGAGCAAACTCGCAAACGGGGACCGTTGTTCGATCGGCCGCCGGAAACACAATACGCGCGCAGCGGAGATGTGAACATAGCCTATCAAGTTGTTGGTGACGCTCCGCTCGACCTGGTTTTTGTAATGGGTTGGGTATCGCACCTCGAATACTTCTGGCGCGAACCATCGTTTGCTCGCTTCCTGATGCGACTGGCTTCCTTCTCCAGATTAATTCTGTTTGACAAGCGCGGAACAGGCCTCTCCGATCGCGTTCCGAACAACGAACTTCCGACACTTGAACAGCGCATGGACGACGTCCGTGCGGTGATGGATGCGGTCGGGTCGGAGCGCGCCGCACTTTGTGGAGTATCGGAGGGCGGTCCGCTCTGCAGTCTGTTTGCCGCCACCTATCCCGAGAAGACCCTCGCCGTGGTCATGATTGGCACGTACGCCAAGCGCATTCGGGACGATGAATACCCGTGGGCGCCGACAACCGAACAGCGACAACATTTTTTCGACGAGATACGAGCACATTGGGGCGGGCCAGTGGGCCTGGAAGACCGGGCTCCCAGCGTGGCGAACGATCCTGGCTTTAGAGATTGGTGGGCAACGTACCTGCGGATGGGCGCAAGCCCGGGTGCAGCCCTGGCCCTGACGCAAATGAACGCGGAAATCGATGTGCGTCCGATTCTGCCATCGATCCGCGTGCCCACGCTGGTCGTGCACCGTAAAGACGACCAATGCCTGAAACTCGAGGAGGGACGGTTTGTCGCGGAGCAGATTCCGGGCGCAAAGTTCGTAGAACTACCGGGTCGTGACCACCTTCCATTTGTTGGCGATCAGGACGCCATTCTCGACGAGGTCGAAGAATTCCTCACCGGGGTCAGGCACACTCCGGAACCTGACACCGTGCTGGCCACGGCTTTGTTCATGCGCGTTGTCGATTCGAGTGGGTACGCAATGAAGTTTGGCGAGGGCCGTTGGCAGGAACTCTTGACACGGCTGCGCTCGCACATTGCGAAGGAGGTCGAGTGGTTCCGAGGCCGGGCCATTGACATGATCGGAGATCATCCGCTGGCCATCTTTGACGGCCCGGCGCGCGCTGTCCGTTGCGCAAATGCCATCACCGAATATGCTTCCCGCCTCGGTGTCAAGATGCGTGCGGGATTGCATACCGGGGAATGCGAGATCTTAGCTGGCAGGGTCGGTGGCGTAGCTGCGGAGGTTGGGGTTCAGGTGGCGGAGCGGGCCATCGCCGGCGAGGTGCTGGTCTCCAGTACGGTCAAGGACCTGGTAGCAGGTTCTGGCATCGGCTTTGTGGAGCGCGGCATACATAAATTTCCAGAGATCCCCGGCGAGTGGCATCTTTTTAGAGCGAAGCTTAAGATAAACTGAATACCGATTACCCGACAATCTCGCCGAATAGACGCCAGCACGGCGCGCAGACGACGCTTGAGGAGTGATGAGGATGTCTGCCTCAGCGATAGTATTTTCCGGCATCGCCCCGCATCCACCTATCATGGTGCCCGAGGTAGGTCTTGATGCTATCACTGAAGTGCAGACCTCAATCGCGGCGATGGCCGAGTTCTCAAGCAGGCTGATTGCGAGTGGCGCAGAAACAGTCGTCTTGATTTCGCCTCATGCTCCTTTGGAAGCAGCTGCGTTTGTTGCTTACCAAGCTCCGACTTTGCACGGCGACTTCGCGAATTTTCGATCTCCTGAGACAACGGTTGCCGCTCCGCTCGACGAGGAGTTGCTGCGGGCTATTAGAAGCGAGGCAGAGGCAGCGCGTTACGAAATACACGACAGCAGGTCGCAGCAGTTGGATCATGGCACGGCCGTGCCGCTCTATTTTCTTAAACGACACGGTTGGCACGGCCGCCTGATAGCTCTCGGATACAGCTATCTTCCCGACGAAGATCACTTGCATTTCGGCGCTTGCATCGGTCAGGCAGTGAATCGGCTCGGCCGACCCGTGGCTGTCGTTGCCAGCGGTGATCTAAGCCACCGGCTCAAACCTGACGCGCCTGCCGGATACCAGCCAACCGCGCATTTGTTCGACGAGGAAGTTGTGGCCGCGCTCAACTGCAATGCTCCCGTACGCATCATCAACATCGATCAGGATCTGAGGCGAAGAGCGGGCGAATGCGGATACCGCTCAATGCTGGTGGCGCTGGGAGCAACCGAAGGGTTGCCGCTGTCCTGCGAAGTCTTAAATTACGAGGCTCCGTTTGGCGTCGGATACCTCGTAGCCCAGATTGCGAATCAAGCAGCTACGAGGCTCAAGAGTAGGAGCCATGGCATTGAAGACCGCGCCGGCGCAGGGGAAGAAGGGCCGGCATTGACGCGCCTGGCTCGCCAAACTGTTGAGACCTTCGTATTAACCGGGTCACCGCCGGCGTTGGTGGGGGAACCCTCGGGACTCTTGGGGGAACGAGCAGCCTGCTTTGTTTCGATTAGGACGTGGGACAGCCAACTAAGAGGCTGTATTGGCACTATTGAGCCCTGCCAGGAAACGCTGCGGGAGGAGATAGTGGCCAACGCCCTGAGGGCGGCTACGAGCGATCCGAGGTTCAAGCCGGTCGTCGCCAGTGAACTCGAGGGTTTGCACTATTCAGTCGACATTCTGAGCGTGCCTGAGCCCGCTGAGTTTGCGCAGCTTGACCCGGAAATTTACGGAGTCATTGTTGAAGATGAGCAGGGGGAGAAGCGCGGTCTGCTCTTACCGGACATTGAAGGCATAGACTCGCCAGAAAAACAGGTTCAGATCGCTTCGCGCAAAGCAGGCATCAAACCTGGAGCGCCGGTCAAGTTCTGGCGTTTTCGTGTAGAACGATTTCGTGAAGAGTAATTAGACGCTGGTTTTTTAACGAAGCTTGTCAGATTGCGTCGACATTGGCGTTAATCTGCGCGCGACGCAAACTAGATTGAGTTTTCAAAGCATTCCTAGACATCCAGATTGCGGACGTCGAGAGCATTGTCTTCGATGAATTTGCGACGCGGCTCCACTGCGTCACCCATCAGGATAGTAAAGATCCCATCTGTCTCTACCGCATCGTCGATCCTTACCTGCAAAAGAGTTCGCTTCTCAGGATCCATCGTCGTTTCCCAAAGCTGTTCAGGGTTCATTTCACCCAGGCCTTTATAGCGCTGAATCGTCAAGTCCTTCTTGGCTGCGGCCAAAACCTTTTCCAGGAGTTCTTCGCGCGTGGCGACTTCCTCTTTCGTTCCATTTTCTCCAACAGTGAATGGGGCAGCGAGGCGATCTTCGAGTGTTCTATACAACTCAAGCGCTTTCTGAAATTCTACATAGCTGGCAAAGTTCCAATCAATCGTGACGTTGTTGCCTGACCCGGTTAGAGTCTTGACTTCCCACAAACCATGTTCGTCGTCAGTGGTTAGTTCTGTCTCGTAACCGGCTTTGGAGAGCACACCCTCAACCTTTGCCATTAAATCGCCGTCCTGGAAAACCTTGCGAAGCGTAGCGCCTTCGCGGCGCAGCACTCCTTTTTTCCCGCCAAACGCTTCGAGTAAGACTTTCAGCAATTTGGCATCGCCCATAACACGGCGTGAGGCACGTTCACAGAAGTGTTTCAGGTCGACCATTTTCTCCAGAATCTTTGCCAGATCTTTGCCCTCGACCTCTTCCGTGCTGCCTTGTGGCTTTACTTTCATGTCCGCGGTGGCCATGCGCATCAGGTAGCGAGTCATGGAGCCCTCGTCCTTGATGTATTCCTCTTTCTTGCCTCGCTTGACCTTGAAGAGCGGCGGCTGAGCGATGTAGACGTAACCACGTTCGATCAGTTCTACCATCTGCCGGTAGAAGAAAGTGAGCAGCAGAGTGCGGATGTGGGAGCCGTCAACGTCGGCATCAGTCATCAGAATGATGCGGTGATAGCGGACTTTGTTAATGTCAAAGTCTTCTTTGCCTATTCCGGTGCCCAGCGCAGTAATGAGGGCTTTGATTTCGCTGTGGCCCAGCATCTTGTCAAAGCGCGCTTTCTCCACGTTCAGGATCTTTCCCTTGAGCGGGAGAATCGCCTGGTTCTTACGATCGCGTCCTTGTTTCGCAGAGCCGCCGGCGGAATCTCCCTCAACGATGTAAATCTCGGACAAGGCCGGATCCTTTTCCTGGCAGTCGGCCAACTTGCCCGGCAACATTGACGAGCCCATCGCCCCTTTGCGCACTATTTCACGGGCCTTGCGCGCAGCGTCGCGGGCTCGTGCCGCATCCAGGGCCTTACCCACAATGCGCCGGGCCACCGGGGGGTTCTGTTCGAGGAACTCAGTTAATTTGTCATTCAGGAAAGATTCAACCGGCCCCTTTACATCAGAGTTGAGCTTGCCCTTTGTCTGCCCTTCAAACTGGGGTTGGGGGAGTTTCACCGAGATGACCGCCACGAGGCCTTCACGAACATCGTCACCGCTCAACGCGGTTTTGAAATTCTTGGCCAGACCCGACGACTGCGCATAAGCGTTGATGGTCCGGGTCAGTGCCGAGCGAAAACCGGACAGGTGAGTGCCCCCGTCGACGGTGTTGATATTGTTGGCAAAGGAATAGACTTTTTCATCGTAGCCATCGTTGTATTGAATGGCGACTTCGATGGAAAGCGCGTCCGCTTCTTTCTCAAAATAAAGAGGCTTGTCGTGAATCGGGGTGCGGTTCTTATTCAGATGTTTTACAAACTCTGCGATGCCGCCCTTGTAATAGAACTCATGCGCCTTTTCCGGTTCTTCACGTTCGTCCTTGATCGTGATCCGAATCCCCTTGTTGAGAAAAGCTTTTTCGCGCAGCCGTTCCGATAACTTATCGAAGCTAAACTCCACCTGATCGAAAATTTCCGCATCTGGTTTGAACGTTATCTTGGTGCCGCGTCTCCTTGTCTTGCCGGTCTTTTCCAAACGAGCCTGGGCAATCCCGCGCGCGTATTCCATTTCGTAAGTCAGCCCATCCCGCCAAATCTCCAGGTGCAGGAACTCGGAAAGAAAGTTCACCACAGACACACCTACACCGTGCAGGCCGCCAGAGACTTTATAAGCGTTGGCGTCGAACTTGCCGCCCGCATGAAGTTTGGTTAACACAACTTCGGCTGCAGATTTACGTTCCTTTTTGATTTCGTCGACGGGAATCCCGCGGCCGTTATCGATCACGGTGATGGAGTTATCCAAATGGATGACGACTTCAATCGTGTCACAGTAGCCGGCCAAAGCTTCGTCTATGGAGTTGTCGACAACCTCATAAACCAGGTGGTGGAGTCCCATATCGCCGGTCGAACCGATGTACATCGCCGGTCGCTTGCGAACCGCTTCGCGTCCTTCGAGGATGCTGATGGAAGACGCGTCATAGGCGCCACTCTTCTTATTCGTTACCGTTGTGCCTGCTGTTGCCAATCTAGTCTCCTTAACTCTCTAATACCCGTCTTGACTGCCAGTTGCTCCGACTACGGCTCAAGTGACCCTCTCCCTGCGCCGATCAACTGTGGACAACTGGTGGCGACCACCGCGCCCGCTTCAATTTCAAACACGTTTGCTCGCGGAAAAAACCGGCCCACATGGCTGCTTTTTGCGGTCGTGATAAATGTCTGCGTGCGCCCTTCAAGATATTCCAAGAGATTACCTATACGTTTTTCGTCGAGTTCTGCATCCACATCATCGATGAGGAAAAGTGGATAATCATTGTGCCACGAATTATACAGGGAAATTGCTGCTAAGTCTAATAGTAACAATGCGCTACGTTGCTGACCTGCGCTACCGTAAATCCTCATTTCGCGCCCGTCAAAGAGGATTTCGAGGTCGTCCCGGTGGGGGCCAATCAGAGAGTGCCCCGCTGACAGTTCAGCCGGCAGACGAAGCTGCAGCCGTTCCGCAATCAGCCCTTCATAATCGTCCAGATCTCCCTTGCCGGCGAGCGAGGAAAGATAATTGAGGGCTACTTCCTCGCGGCCAAAAACGTGACGTTCCAGCACCTGGTTGAGTCTTGCTACATAGTCGCATCGCCCTCGATGTACGAGGCCCGCCAAATCGATCAGTTGCCGGTTCCAGGGAGCGACCAGGTTCTCTGTTTCGGCCAGGCTGGTTTCTCGCTCAACTGAATCGCGCAGGATGTGGTTTTTTTGCTTAATAACCCGGTTGTAATCCAGCAATGTTTTCACATAGGCAGGTTGCAGAGAGGCTACGCCACGATCGAGAAATCTGCGACGTGCGTCCGGCATTCCACGTACTATATCAAGTTCGTCCGCGGTCAGGGCAACAATATGAATCTGACTCAGGTAACGCGTTAGAGGCTCGCGCTTGCCGTTTAGGGAAATGGACTTGACGTTACCTTGCAAAGAGATCTGCAGGTTTCTGTGAAGGTCAACACCCTGCGTCACACGACCGTGAACCACCGCCAGTTGTTCGCCAAACTTGATTGCCTCTTGCAGATGTTGTGTGCGGAAGGATTTTGTTCGGGCCAGAATATGAATAGCTTCAAGCCAGTTTGTCTTTCCCTGACCGTTACTGCCGTGAATGATATTGAGGCCTGGTCCCCAGAATATTCTGCCGCTAATATTTCGAAGGTGACTTGCCTCAATCCACTCAAGCAGCATGAATGGATTCTAACACACGGCTTACACTCAACAGCCGCACCACTGCTTAAGTTTTGAGATCCCTGTCCGCGTGTCTGACCTCGCTGAAGAACAAAAAGGCCCCTGCAATCAGGGCCTTTCTATTTCACTGCCTGCTTGAACAGATAAACCTATCTCAAAGCCGCATCGGCATGACGATGTATTTGTACTCGTAGTCCCCGTTGTCGAGCGGTCGCAATTGCGCCTGGGAATTGCCGTCCTTGAACTCAAACGCGACCTTGCCATCGCTGTTGACGTTCATAAAATCCTGCAGATACTGAGCGTTGAACCCGATGTCAACATTCTCCCCCGTATACTCTGCCTGGATGCTTTCGCTGGCTTCGCCTTCCTCGGCATTCTGCGCGCTAATCACCAGTTGATTTTCCTCGAGGTGAAATCGAATTGCGTGCGATCGCTCATCCGACATCAGCGCCACCCGACGTACTGCCTGGTTGAGCAAGGCGCAATCAAACTCAACCGACTTATCTATATTCTTGGGTATTACCATTTCATAGTTAGGGAATTGTCCGGTCAGCATCCTTGAGATGAGAAGTCGTGGCCCTACTTCGCAATAGATGTGATTTTCATCCATACCAAGGCTGAGATCACCTTCGAAACCGGCCGTTAGTTTTGTTAACTCAGCCAGCGTCTTACGCGGGATTAAGGCGTCCATCGTCTCTTTCGTTTCATTCTTGACAACATTCTTTTTTGAGACATAGGCCAGCCGGTGTCCATCCGTTGTGATCATTTTCGCGCCTGAGTCGTCGAGTATGAACTTGGCTCCGGAGAGCGTATAGCGAGACTCTTCCTGGGTAATCGCAAAAATTGTGCGATCAATGAAGGCTTTTAAAACGTCCGCTGCGATTTTTGTGGGAGCAGACTTGTAATCAGGTACTTGCGGAAAGGCGTCCTTGGACACGCCAACCAGTTTGAAACGTGAGCGGCCCGATTTTACTGTTACCCATTCGTTGTCCTCTTTCGAGAAACTGACTGGCCCGTCCGGCAACAGCCTGGCGATCTCAAAGAGCTTGCGCGCCTGAACACACATCGCTCCCTTGGTCTTTATGTCTTCCGCATCCATGTCACAGCGAATAGTCACTTCAAGATCTGTGCCCGTAACGCGTATTGTCGATTCTCCAACGGATTCGATCAGAATATTGGATAGCACGGGGATAGTGTTTTTTCGTTCGACCACTCCCTGAACAAAGCCAAGCTCTTTTTGGAGGTTTTGTTTGTTAACCGTGAACTGCATCAAATTCTCCTTCAGTCGCTGTTGATAAATTGCTGCTTTCTAATATGACTAATTAGAAAAACTACTATAGTTCTTTCCAGTAGTAGTAGTAGTGCCCTGTTGATTTGTGGAAAACTCTTCAAATTATTGAAACCACTCCTCAGAACCTTCCACAGCGGCAAACTAATAATCCTTCTCGGACAGTTTAGCAACTGTGGAAATCATTAAAGTGGATCTGATACCGGGAAATCCACAGCGTCTCATCGGAATTGATTGTGGAAAAGTGGAAAAGCAATAACATCGAGTGTCTTGACCGAAAGCGAGATAATACCAACCCTGACGTGGTGACTATTTTTCCAAAGTTTCGGAGATTTCATTGACGAGTCTTTGGGTGTCAACGTCGCGCTTCAACAGTGTTTCGATCTTGCCGAAGGAATGAATCACCGTCGTATGATGCTTACCACCAAAGGCTCGTCCAATTTCTGGATAACTGTGCTTTGTCATGCGTTTGCAGAGGTACATCGCCACCTGGCGGGGTAAAGCAAGACGCCTGGTATTGCTTTTGGAGATCAGTTCGTCAACCTTGATTTTATAGCTTGCCGCTACTGCTTTCTGAATCTTTTGAATTGTTATTACGTCAGATTCAACTTCCGTAGTCGTATTTCGCATCGAGTCCTGGGCCAGAGTCTTGGTTATCGGGACTCCTCGCAACGAAGCGAACGCCACGATTCGCACGAGAGCTCCTTCCAATTCGCGAATGTTGTTTTTTACCCGGCCGGCAATTATCAGCGCTACATCGTCCGGCAGGCTGACGCTCATCGCCTCAGCTTTTCGTTTCAGAATAGCAACTTTGGTTTCCAAATCCGGCGGTTCAATATCGGCAATTAAGCCCCATTCGAAACGTGAATGTAGACGCTCTTCGAGCGTCGGTATTTCCCGGGGTGGGCAATCGGAACTGATGACAATCTGTTTTTGCTGGTCATAAAGAGAATTGAAAGTGTGGAAGAACTCTTCCTGAGTGCGTTCTTTGCCTGCCATGAATTGAACGTCGTCGATCAGCAGCACGTCGACAGACCGGTAACGCTCCCTAAAGCTCTGTGTGCGATCGTAGCGAATAGCATTGATCAACTCGTTCATGAATCTCTCGGAGGAAATATAGCAGAGCTGCAGGTGATTATTGCGTTGCTTGATGGCTTGCCCGCAAGCGTGCATGAGGTGGGTCTTACCCAGACCAACACCGCCATAAATGTATAGAGGGTTGTAGGTTTTGCCGGGCGCTTCGGCTACGGCAGATGAAGCGGCATGCGCAAACTGATTGCAGGAACCCACTACAAAACTGTCGTAAGTATATTTGGGATTAAGCGTCGGCGGTTGTAAGGCTCTCTTTTGGCCAACCGTTGCGTTGGAGTTGGTTGCACTCGCCATACCTGGCGTTTGCCCTCTGCTGGCACCCGAATCACCGTGGACGAGTGTCGGCGGTTTCGGCTCGAGCCTGCCTGCTTGAGATTCGACGTCGTCCGTTACCCACCCTATGAGGTAGCCGTCGAGACAAAGTTCACCCAACGATTGTTCAATCAACGAAGAGTAGTTTGTGTTTACCCAGTCCCTTACCAGAGCGTCTGGAGCGCGCAATCGAATCAGGCGGCGAGGCTGATCAAGACCCTCGAAGGACAAAGCTTGAAACCATTTGCGGAAACTCTCCTGACTAAGTTTTGACTCGATTGATTTCAGAACTTCACGCCAGACATCCACGTCAATAGCCTTATTCATTTAGACGCTTTTCCTAACAATAAAAATTTACCAATGTTCGAATACGGTACTCCCACAGATGGTAGCCTTGCGGTTGTTCGCTGCGGATTTCGGGGACGGCGAAGTTCTAATACCTACCCTGAAAACCCTTTTCCACAAGGTTATTCACAGGTCTGTGGAAATCACCTAACTCTTAAAGTAAAGCTTTAATTGTATCGTTATCAATGGTTTACAGGAAGTTAGGGGATCCGAAGGCCGGAGACTAGCACACTGCCGTTAAACTTATCAAGGGTCCGCGAGGATAAAACACTCTTTGGGTAAAGACGTTGTTGTCGAGTGTCCAGAAGCCCCGGGATTGGCCCTATGTAGTATTGTTTTGGGACGTTCTTGGATCTTTCTCTAGCGGCCGGGAAGCTAACGGCCGGGGTGAAAAAGGTTCCGCCAATTCGACTCTGAGGGAACAATCCGCCTCAAACAGGGTGTGAACAGGGTGTGAAGGAGATTGAATAAATACCAGATCCAGTGTCAGTCTGTAGGCTTCTGCAGTCGTGTGCCAAAGAGATAGAACACTAGCTCGTCCCCTCGTTTCTGTCCCCTCGTTTCTTGACACAAAGAGGACTGGCGTTTAGTCTTATCGTTTCGTTTGAAGGGAGAATTGTACACTTATGTCCAAAAGGACTTTCCAACCCAATAACAGACGCCGAGCTAAAACGCACGGCTTCCGCGCCAGGATGGCGACCAAGAACGGACGTTTGGTCTTGCAAAGACGCCGTGCAAAGGGGCGAAAGCGGCTCACACCTTCCCATTATTAGGCGCCAGTGAAAGTCCACCTCCGTCGTAGTAGTGAGTTCAGAAACGTGTATCAGAATGGAAAACGCTACGACGGTTCCCTGATCACCGCCTTTGTGATTCCCAATGATCGACCCAACCATAGGCTGGGAATTACGGTTTCGCGAAAGACTGCAAGCAGAGCCGTGGATCGCAATCGAGCGAAACGCTTGCTGAGGGAAGCGTTTCGGATTAAACAGGATTCACTTGCGTCAATGAAGAGAAGATATGATTGGGTGCTCAACGGTAAGCGATCGCTGGTCCAAACAAAGCTGGCGTATCCCCTCGAAGAGTTTGAGAAGATAATCACCAGAGTCGCGGCCGAGGAAACTTAATCGATAAGCGGATAAGTGGTGAAGCGAGTATTAATCGCATTACTAAGATTTTACAAAGTGGCGATTTCCCCACTTCTGCCGCCCGCCTGCAGGTTTGTTCCGTCCTGTTCCGAATATGCAATTCAGGCTCTCATCAAGCATGGGGCCCTGAGGGGATGCTCTTTAGCTATTCGACGGGTGTTGCGCTGCCATCCGTTTAACCGGGGCGGATATGATCCGGTAAAGTAAGTACTAACGCCGGACAGGAACCGAGGCAGCTTCAACTGACTTCCGAGAATTAATGCAGCAGAAACGTTTAGTAATCGCACTTCTTATTTCAACGGCCGTCCTGTTTGGTTGGAATTACCTCTTTCCAATTAAGGCACCTCAGACCTCACTTTCTACTACGCCTCCAGCTTCGGCTTCGCCGTCAGCGGGTCCGAGTTTACCCGGGGCGACACCAACTCCTTCTGCTTCGCCGCCAGTTGCTGTTCCAGCTGGCGATACGGTGCGCCGGAGGTCCCTTGTAGTGCGGACCCCCCTTTACGACGCCAGGTTTGATACGCAGGGCGCAGCTGCAACCAGTTGGATACTTAAAAAGAACAGAGATAACGGTGAAGCTCTTTACTCCGCGGGGGCTAACAAGAAGGCACAGTTACCGCTTGAATTAGTATCACCTGAGGGGTTAAAACGGCAGCCTCGCGAAGCTCCTTTCGATTTGTTTACGGGTGATACGGCCCTGGACAATCTGATTTCCGCAAAGAACTACGATGTCGCAGGCTATCCAGACACCGGTGGAGACGTCGAGATCAATCTTGCGGCAAAAGAGAAGAAGCGCCTGGAATTTGTTTTACGCGACCCTGCCAGCAACGTCGAGATCATAAAATCCATAACCTTCGACGCGGAGAGCTATGCCACAGACCTCGAGGTCAAAGTGCGCCGCGGCGATCAGGCATTTCCACAGGTCAAGATTCAAGTGGGACCGAGTATTGGCGACCAGGGAGTAAAACACTACAACTTTTACTCTGTGGCTCCCGAAGCCATTGCCTATGTTGGCGGCAAAGTCGAACGACACACTCCTGCTGAAATTAACCAAATGAAAGGATCGCCGGATCGCCTGCTGTTGCCTGGCGATGTCGATTGGGCAGGTGTGGGCGATAGTTATTTCGCGATGGTGGTTGTTCCTGCACGACCGGTACAGGGATTAGAGTATCTAACGATTTCATACGAGCAAAAAGACAACGGCCAGGCTGAGAAGAAGTACCTGCTCAGGTCGCTGGTACCCGTCCCCGCCGATGGTTCCAAGACTATCGTTTACGTTGGCCCGAAGGATCACTACGTTCTGCAGAAGACCAGCGCTGAGATTGGGGCACAAGTGGGCCGCCCGCAACTGGATCTCGAAGGTCTGATAAATTACGGCTTTGGCGGATCTATTTCCCGCCCAATTGCCGAAAAGCTCTTATGGTGCATTAAGAAACTGTATGAGCTCACCGGCAGTTATGGCGTCGCGATCATTCTGTTCACCATTATCATTTACTCGGCCTTCTTTCCGCTCAAATGGCGTTCTTCAAAAGCCATGAAGAAGGCGCAGAAGCACGCGCCGAAGATGAAGGAACTCCAGGAAAAGATAAAGGGAATGAAGCAGACAGATCCTCGGCTTAAGGAGTTGCAAATGGAGCAGCTCCGTCTGATGAAGGAAGCAAACCCGCTCGGAGGTTGTCTGCCGCTGCTGATCCAAATGCCCTTTCTCTTTGCGTTATATCGCGCTATTACAATCTCCCTGGATTTTCGGCAGGCGCAATTCCTTTGGCTTCCCGACCTCTCAGCTCCGGAACCGTATTTCATACATGTCCTGCCCATCCTGATGGCCGCTACCATGGTTGTTCTGCAATTAATCACGCCGGCGCCTTCGGCCGATCCCTTGCAGCGAAAAATGATGGCCATAGGAATGCCGATGTTTATGCTCTACATATTATGGTCCGCGCCTGCTGGTTTGTTGGTTTACTGGTTGGTGGGAAATATTGTAGGCTTCAGCCAGCAGTTCATTATCAACCGTTGGACCAGTGACGACGCCCCTACGATTCCTGCGGAAGCCCTGGCAAAGGGCCCACCCGGCAAGAAAAAAAGTGGCGCCCCAACAAAGTGAACGACTTAGATCGGCGCGACCTGCTTCGGAACTTCTATGAATACTAACTGCGAACAACCCGCTGAATTTCTGCGATCGATTATTGCGAGTGCCAACCTCGCTCTGGAAGTGTCGGCGGAGGAAGTGGCTGAGGGCTGTCGGCTTAATCTCGAAGGTCCAGACGCAGATCTACTGATCAGCCAGGGCGGCGAACTACTTGAAGCTCTGCAACACCTCGTTAACCAGGTGTTCATCCGCGAACTACCTAGAGGTCAGCGGGTAGTGTGCGACGCGGAAGGTTTTCGCGCCACCAGAGAAGCTGAATTGCGAGCGATGGCCAAACATGCCGCCGAACGGGTTCGCTCTACGGGAGCGCCTTTCATGTTCGGCCCCATGACTGCTAATGAGCGACGCATTATCCACCTCGCACTTGGAGATGAAGGCGATCTTTCGACGGAGTCGATTGGTGAAGGACAGGCCCGTAAACTAAAAGTCAGCTTGCGGAAGTAGCGTTGTCGTCTCACTTGTTACGGGAAATCCGAGTTGAATTCATCCTACAGCAGCAATGGATACCATCATCGCATTAGCAACCCCCTCGGGGCGCAGTGCTATAGGCGTGATACGCATAAGCGGTAATCAGTCGCTATCGTTTATTTGCTCACTCGTTGGTGAAGATTCATATCAGCCCAAACCCGGCCGGATTCTCCTCAAGACCCTCAGAAATCCGGTCACGGGTGAACAAATTGACAAAGCTCTAGTTTCTTTTTTCCGTGGCCCGCATTCGTTCACCGGCGAAGACGTCGTAGAAATCAGCTGCCACGGCTCCCCGATAATCCTGCGACAAGTTATAGACGCACTTCTGGAGTTGGGAGCGAGGTTGGCAGGACCCGGCGAATTCACTTTAAGAGCCTTAGCCTCTGGCAAGATGAACTTAAGCCAGGCGGAGGCTGTCCGCGATTTAATTAATTCTCAAACCGATGTCGCCGCCCAGCAGGCCCTGCGACAACTGAACGGAGAACTTTCAGCTCGGCTGAATCCTTTGAAAGATCAACTGGTAGAGTTGATCGTCATACTCGAATCAGCTCTGGAGTTTGTTGAAGATGATCTTCCGGAGTTTGAGGTGGCTCGGATCGGCGGACTGATCCAGCACCTGGCCGGCGAGATCTCTCTCATGGCTGGTAGTTTTAGCTCAGGTCACTGGTTGAGAGACGGCCTAAAAGCCACGCTCGCAGGCCGTCCCAATACCGGTAAGTCCAGTCTTTTCAATAAGTTACTGAGGCTGAACAGATCCATAGTCAGTGATTTGCCGGGAACCACTCGAGACACGTTAAGTGAAGTTGTAAATATTAAAGGGGTACCGATCGTATTGACTGATACGGCAGGTGTTCGCGAGTCCAACAATGCAGTGGAGAGCATGGGAGTAGAAAGGACAAGACGCGCGATGGCGGACGCGGATCTGCTTCTAGTGATCGTTGATGGAGCCGCCGAACTGACCGCGGATGACCTGGACTTCTTAAACCTCACAGCGGAGCAAAGGCGAGTGATCGTTCTCAACAAGTCTGACCTGCCGAGCTTTCGCGAGCAACTTAAGGGTGAACTGATCGGAAGCTCCCGCGTTGTAAAGGTGTCTGCCAAAAACGGTACCGGTCTTGAGGAACTGCGCGACGCGATGATGGAACCATTTCTATCAGTGAGCACTAATGAGGGCGGGTTACTGATCACGGATGCCCGTCACCACGATCTGCTGTGTCGCACCCAGGCCGAACTGCAGTCGGCATCCACGGCCATCGCCTCCGGAGCCAGCGAGGAAATAGTACTCGTGGGTTTGCATAACGCTCTGCGCTTTCTGGGTCAGATCACTGGCGAAACAACTGCTGAAGATGTACTCTCAAGAATCTTTTCCACCTTTTGCATCGGGAAGTAGGTTAGTGAGTGATGGTTTTCGACGAAGCATTTGATGTCGTAGTAATCGGAGCCGGCCATGCAGGCTGCGAGGCGGCTTCCGCCGCAGCGCGAATGGGCGCGCGGTCAGCCCTGGTAACTATCAATCTTGACCTCATTGGGCAGATGTCATGCAACCCTGCTATTGGGGGCATAGCAAAGGGTCACCTGGTGCGAGAAATCGACGCGCTTGGCGGTCTGATGGGCCGCGTAATTGATCGAACCGGAATTCAATTTCGCTTACTAAATCGCTCTCGCGGGCCGGCCGTTCAATCCCCGAGAGCACAGGCTGACCGGGCCTTGTATCGAAAGGAAATGCGCAGCACCCTTGAGGCTACGCCCAACCTTCACCTCCGTCAGGGAATGGTCGTCGACCTCGTGGTCAAGGGTAACTCAATTGTCGGAATTGAGATGCAGGACACACGCAGGATTGCGGCAAAAGCAGTCGTGATCGCAACGGGTACCTTTCTCAACGGCCTGATTCATATAGGCCGGCGAACCCATACCGCCGGTCGGGCAGGCGAGCCGGCATCGATCGAGCTTGCAGAATCACTCAAACGCCTTGGCTTCCCCGTGGGTAGGTTGAAAACGGGAACACCCCCACGACTGGACGGACGAACTATCGACTGGGATGCTTTTCAAACCCAATTTCCAGATGACGAACCTGTCGCTTTCTCCTTTGCCACCGAGCGAATTGAGCAAGATCAGATCAATTGCCATATAGGCTACACAACCCACGAACTGCATGAGGCGATTAGAGCGAACCTCCATGAATCGCCTTTGTATTCTGGCAAGATTAAAGGGGTTGGCCCCAGGTATTGTCCTTCAATCGAGGACAAGGTAGTCAAGTTTGCGGAGAAGGATCGACACCAGTTGTTCCTTGAGCCAGAGGGTCATCACACGAATGAAGTTTATCTGAATGGTTTTTCGACTTCGCTGCCGTCAGAACTGCAGTTGGAATTAGTGCGGATGGTTCCGGGGCTTGGGCGAGCAGAAATCATTCGCCCTGGTTACGCGATTGAATACGACTTCATTGATCCGAGGGAATTGGGACCGGACTTGCAGACAACCAGGTTTTCTGGATTGTTCCATGCCGGCCAGATTAACGGCACGACAGGTTACGAGGAAGCGGGCTGTCAGGGATTGATGGCTGGCATAAATGCCGCGCTCTTCACCCAGCAGCGAAAGAGTTTCAGGTTGAGCCGATCAGAATCGTACACCGGAGTGCTCATTAACGATCTGATAACCCAGGGGGTGGACGAACCGTACCGGATCTTTACCTCACGGGCCGAATACCGATTAGCCTTGCGGCACGACAACGCTGACGAACGTTTGCAACCGTACGGGAGAGCTTTGGGCCTGGTGGGGGACTCGGATTGGAATCGGTTTAACGCCCGCCGCGATCGGATTGCAGCCCTCGGCAGTGCGCTAAGAGACGTCAAGTTCAGACGGTCCGATCCCGTTTACGCGGCGGCCCAGTCTCTTTCAGGAGGCGATTTAGGGGATTCATTTAACCTGGCGCAGTTGGCACAACGCCCTGGTGTGACTGCCGAGATGATATTGGGATTGTTGCCGGTAGAACTGAAATCCGCTCCGAGCAAGGATTTGGAGTCCGCACTCGCTGATTCCCTTTATTCAGGCTATCTTCAGAACCAGTTAAATGCGATCGAACGCCTGAACCAGCATGATGGTCTGCGGATACCGGGACTGTTCGCGTTTAGAGGGCTTGATGGATTGTCCCACGAGATGGCTGACAGGCTGGAAAGGACGCGGCCACTGACCTTCGGCGACGCGAGGAGGATTCCGGGAATGACCCCAGCAGCACTGTCGCTCCTGCTCGTAGAACTCACCGGACGACGGGGAAGGGCGGCGTAACGACGCCGGTTCTCGATGTTTCACGTGTCCCACACTAAAAAACCTAGCCGAAAGATCGGTCTTGTGCTAGTTTGTTTTGACCCTGGATCCAGTTCATTTTTTACCCAACATGGCCAAAATAATTGCAGTCGCCAATCAAAAAGGTGGCGTCGGTAAGACCACGACCGCGGTAAACCTTGCGGCTGTAATTGCCAGTGCGGGTATCCCCGTCCTTCTCGTTGATACTGATCCCCAGGGCAATGCTACTTCAGGTATTGGGATCCAGCGGGGCAGTTTCCGCAAAAGCATTTATAGTTCCCTGGTGTTGGGGGATCCGCTCACGTCTCTCGTGCTAACCACCGAAATCCAGTCGCTTCATGTAGTTCCGGCAAATAAGGAACTCGCAGGAGCTGAAATTGAGCTTGTTGACGTGGAACACCGCGAGTTTCGCTTAAGAACAGCCCTGGAATCGGTGGAGCAAAACTATGAGTTTGTAATAATTGATTGTCCTCCCTCGCTAGGCCTACTCACCCTGAATGCCCTCACGGCGGCCAGGTCCCTTCTTGTCCCCATTCAATGTGAGTATTACGCGCTCGAGGGAGTCACTGAGTTGTTTGATACCCTTGCCAGGATTAGGCGCTTGCATAATCCTGGTTTGACGATTGAAGGCTTGCTGTTAACGATGTACGACGAACGAACAAGGCTCTCGGCCGCAGTTGCCAGTGACTTGCGGGATTTTTATGGCAGCCAGGTGTTCACGACAGTAATTCCAAGAAATGTGAGACTCGCTGAAGCCCCCAGTTATGGAAAACCGATTGTGCTATATGACATCCATTCCAAAGGCGCCGAAGCATATTTCCAACTAGCTAAGGAGATTCTGGCCCATGACACGAAAGCCTCTGGGCAGGGGGCTGAGCGCGCTATTGTCAGCTGATCAAGAGACGGCGGTAGTGGATAGCTCAGATATTGCGATTGACCTGATCGATCCTAGTCCAGTCCAACCACGTAGTCATTTCGATGATCGCGCCTTAAAGGAGTTGGCAATGTCGATTCGTGAGAACGGCATAGTTCAACCCGTGCTGGTGCGCCCCAACGGTGCTCGTTATGAGTTGGTCGCCGGCGAGCGCCGCTGGCGGGCGGCACAGCTAGCCGGATTGGATCGAATCCCCGTCGTGATCCGGGATATACCCACCGACAAGGTGCTTGAGCTCGCGCTGATCGAGAACATACAGCGGGAGGATCTAAATGCCATCGAGGAGGCGCGTGCCTACAAGAAGCTTATTGAGGCTGTAGGTCTGACTCAGGAAGCACTGGGGCAACGTGTGGGGCGTGACAGGTCTTATATTACGAATATAATCCGGCTGCTGCGTTTGCCTGACGATCTGCAACAGCTCGTTCAGGAAGGCAAGCTTTCAGCTGGGCACGCGCGAACGTTACTGGGTACGGATGATGTCGCTGCACAAAGACGGGTGGCGAGAAAGATTCTCGACAAGGGACTTTCCGTTAGGGAGACTGAAAAAGCAATTCAACTACTAGTGAGCGGCGCTGCTAAGAGCCCCGGTAAGAAGACCGGCCAGGCAGATCCAAATCTCAAAGCTGCAGAGGCAAAGCTCCGACGCAAGCTTGGCACGCGGATCAACATCCTGCCGAGCAATTCAAGACCTGGGGGCAAGATTGAAATCGAGTATTACGATAATCGGGACCTTGATCGTTTTTATGAACTATTGATGGCCGGGTCTGCCTTATAGTATTTTCCACCTAGTCTCCACTGTATTTTATACTATCCACTTTTTATCTACAGGGTTTCAGGTTTGGGTGTGGGGTGCTGGCACGGGCATTTAGGGGATCAGGACTGGGAGAGGGTATTAACGGCCCGGTGGTT
>DAIMCP010000027.1:48352-62974 GCA_036726305.1 Pyrinomonadaceae bacterium
GGCACGGGCATTTAGGGGATCAGGACTGGGAGAGGGTATTAACGGCCCGGTGGTTTGACGCTCTGTCCGAGCGCATGCTAGACTCGCCAGCTTTTTGGGCACCTGAAAAAAGCCTTGAATGTTCTAAAGGCGATAGCCGCGGCAAACTCGAATGATAATCTTCGCTCTAGCGGAAAACACGATCCAACTTGTGCCCGACGGCACTTTATTGATTCATCTTCTGATTGTTGTGGCGATGGTCTTCATTCTCAATCGGACCCTTTTTCGTCCTATTAACAAGATCCTCGCGGAACGCGATGCCCAAACAAGCGGGAGATTGAGTGAAGCAAAGAAGCTCCAGGGTGACCTTGAGATCAGCCTGACCAGGTATGAGCAAGGCTTGAGAGAGGCACGCACTTCAGCTTATCAACTTATTGAGAAGCAGCGGATCGAAGCCCTTAAGCTCCGCGACCAGCAGGTTTCTCAGGTACGGGAAGAGATTCGCGCTCTGGTCTCCAAAGAGAAGTCAGAGATCGAGCGGCAAACGGAAGAGGCGCGGCGGGCTATCGCGCTTGAGTCGACCGCGAGTGCTATTCAAATCGGTTCGCGAATCCTGCATCGCCCCATTGAAGACAGGGGGCTCGCGTCTAACTAATTATGCTCCCTACTGTCGCAGTAATCTTCATTGCTCTTTTCCTCGAAACTGAAACTCACACCAAGCCTTGGTGGGACTATCCAGGCTTGGAAGTTTGGAAGTTCGTCAACCTTTTCCTCTTCGCTGGCGGTATGGTTTACTTATTAAAGCGCCCACTGAGTGAGGCTTTTCGGGCTCGCCGAGAGGGAATCCGTCGAGAACTCCTGAAAGCAAGAGAGGAAAGAGATCAGGCGCTGGCAAAGTTAGCTGACATCCAGAGGCGCCTGGACTTGCTGGATTCTGAAATTGCGGTTATTCGAGAGCACTCTCAGTTCGAAGCACAAACCGAGCAGGAGCGCATCATGCGCGACACTGAACAGGAGATCCTCAAGTTGAAAGAGCAGTCGCAGCGCGAAATTGTCAGTGCCGGCAAAGTGGCGAAACATGAGTTGAGGCGCTTTGCCGCTCAGCAGAGTGTTCGACTCGCCGAAGAGATCGTTCGCCGGGAAATAGGATCCGACGATGACGCAAGGTTGATTGAACTCAACGTAGAACAATTGGGGAGGCCCTGAATTTGAGCCTGCAAACAATCGCTCGACGCTATGCCATAGCGCTCGCAGACGTTGCAATTGAGGGCGGCGAGGCAGTCGCGGTGCAGAAGGAGTTGCTCGCTTGGGGGGAGATGATTTCCTCAAATCGGCTGCTGGCGGAGGCATTGGGCAATCCAACCGTACCTTACGACCAGAAACAGAAGGTTTTGGACGAGTTAATTCAACGGACGAATGTGCGCAAGACCAGCGCTAATTTTCTCAAACTGCTTTTGCGAAACCAGCGCCTCAGTGAAATTAATGAAGTTAATAAGTGGTTTAGCCAAATTCTTGACGAACGCTCCGGTGTCATCGCCGCTGAAGTAACTACTGCACGACCCGTCTCTGAAAAATCGGCCGAAGCGTTACGGCAAAAGCTTGCCACCGTCAGCGGTAAGAAGGTGCGCTTAAAATTTATTACCGATGAGAGTTTGATTGGAGGCATGGTCGCGCGTATTGGTTCGACCGTGTATGACGGGTCTATTCGCAATCAACTCCGCGAGATGGAATTGAAACTGGCAGGGAGCTAGGACTATATGGAACCGATTAAGGCTAATGAAATAAACGAAATTATTCGCAAGCAGATTGTGAACTTTGAAGCCGGCGTCACGGTCATGGAAGTCGGAACAGTCATCAAAGTCGGCGACGGAATCGCAGAAATCCACGGTCTCGAAAAGGTGATGGCAGGTGAGTTGTTGGAGTTCCCTCACGAAGTGCGCGGGCTCGCTCTGAACCTTGAGGAAGACAAGGTCGGCGCCGTGCTGTTCGGAGATTTTCAAACCATTAAAGAAGGCGATTTGGTAAAGCGAACGGGGCGAATCATGCAGGTGCCCGTTGGCGACGCACTTATCGGGCGAGTAGTCGATGCCCTTGGCAATCCGATTGATGATCGGGGTCCAATCGTTACTGATACTTATAACCCTGTAGAGCGTATTGCTCCGGGCGTCGTTGATCGTCAACCGGTGAAGGAACCATTGCAGACCGGTCTCAAAGCAATTGATGCGATGGTTCCCATCGGTCGGGGACAGCGCGAACTAATAATCGGCGATCGCCAGACAGGAAAGACCGCTGTTGCAGTCGATACCATTATCAATCAGAAGGGTAAGGACGTAATTTGTATCTATGTCGCAATCGGTCAGAAGGCCTCTACTGTTGCCCAGGTTGTAAAGACTCTTTCTGACCATGGCGCCATGGACTACACCATTGTAGTCAAGGCGACGGCTTCAGACCCGGCGGCGATGCAATTTCTGGCGCCCTATTCCGGAGCTGCAATGGGCGAGTACTTTCGCGACACCGGACGTCACGCGCTAACTATTTACGATGATCTGTCGAAGCAGGCAGCCGCCTATCGCGAAATCTCTCTGCTGCTTCGTCGACCTCCCGGTCGCGAGGCCTATCCCGGCGATGTTTTCTATCTGCACTCGCGCCTGCTTGAACGTGCGGCAAAGCTTGCCGATGCAAAGGGCGGGGGATCTTTGACCAGCCTGCCGATCATCGAAACCCAGGCGGGCGACATCTCTGCCTATATCCCCACCAATGTCATTTCGATTACGGATGGACAGATCTTTCTTGAAGCGGATCTGTTCAATTCCGGTATTCGTCCTGGTATCAATGTGGGTAATAGTGTCTCGCGCGTAGGTGGGTCGGCGCAGATCAAAGCAATGAAACAGGTAGCTGGCTCACTGCGACTTGATCTCGCGCAGTTCAGAGAACTACAAGCCTTTGCGCAGTTCGGTTCGGATCTTGACAAGGCAACGCAATCACAGCTGGCTCGTGGGGAACGGCTGACGGAAATATTGAAGCAGCCACAATATCAACCCATGTCGGTTGAGAAACAAGTCCTGGTGATCTGGGCCGCAACCAATGGTTACGTAGACGACGTCGCGATTGAAGATGTGCGGCGCTTTGAATCGGAACTCCTGCAATTCGTCGAGAATTCGCACCCCAGCGTCCTGCAGAAAATACGGGAAAAGAAAGCACTAACGGACGAGATTACAGCAGATTTGAAACAGGCCATTGCCGATTTCAGGGATTCCTGGAAAGACCGAAAGGCGAGCGAGGCAGCGGCCACGCGGGCTGAGGTTGCGGGCGCCACTGCCTAGTCGGAAACAGCAAGGACAGATCACAAAAACCCTGCATGCCGAATCTTTTGGACATTCGCCGGCGAATCAAGTCGGTCAAGAACACGCAGCAAATCACGAAAGCCATGAAAATGGTTTCCGCGGCGAAGCTGAAGCGCGCCCAGGATCGGGTAGTCACCGCGCGTCCTTTCGCCAACAAGATGACGCAGGTGCTCGGAGCTTTAGCGGACCGCACGGATGAGAACTTTCATCACCCGTTGCTGGACGTGCGGGGCGATGAGCGCTATTTGCTCGTGCTCGTAACGGCCGACAAGGGCCTTTGTGGCGCCTTCAATACGAATCTGATCAAGGCAGCTCAGGCCTTCATTCGAGACAACCCCGGCAAGCAGATCGAGTTGCTCACCGCCGGGCGCAAGGGTCGGGATTTTTTCAAGCGACGCCAGTTTACTATTGTGGGCGAGTACGTCGGCTTGACTGGGAAGGGTCGCGTCGATTTTTCGGAAGCTTTGGAAGTAGCCGGTGACGTCATCAAGCGTTTCAGTGAAGACGACAAGATTGACAAGGCTTTCATAGTCTACAACGAATTTAAGTCGGTGCTGCAGCAACGAGTTGTCATCGAACAACTGCTGCCAGTAGCGCGCGTCAGTGACAACACTCCGGCGCCAGACGCGTTCGCTGATGGGCGTAACCTGGTTGACTACATCTACGAGCAGTCCCCGGCCGAAATTTTCAGCGTGCTGTTGCCCAGGCTGGTTGAGACGCAGGTCTTTCGAGCCTTACTGGAGTCAGTTGCCTCGGAACAGGGTGCGCGCATGACCGCCATGGACTCTGCTTCGAAGAATGCCAGGGAATTGATTGACAGCCTGACTCTGAATATGAATCGTGTGCGACAAGCCGCGATTACCAACGAGATCATCGAAATTGTCGGTGGCGCCGCAGCTTTATAAGCTTATAACGGTTCGCGTTATTGTGATGGGAAGCCAAACGCGGCTTCCCTTTTATTATTTAGTGCCCATTGTCCATGAGTGAAGAAATCCTGCGCCAGCCCCCGCAATCCGAATCTGGCCGGCTGCGTCGCTATCTTCCTTTGCTGGCCTGGATGGCGGTGATTTTCTTTGCCTCCACCGGAGAGTTTTCGGCGGCTAATACCAACGCTCTCATTCAACCACTGCTGCGTTGGTTCTTTCCCCATCTCACCGATGAGGGCATTGCCAATATTCACTTTTTGCTGCGCAAGTGCGGCCACTTTAGTGAGTACGCCGTCCTGGGTTGGTTGGCGTTTAAGGCATTCGCTGGCTCATCGCATGCAAGACTGCGCCAACACTCGTACCTGGCGGCGCTGAGTCTCATTTGCTTGTATGCCATCCTGGACGAGTATCATCAGAGCTTTGTTGCCTCCCGCACGGCATCGATCTACGACAGCCTGCTGGACATGGCTGGGGGAATTACGGCCCTGGTTGTCGTTGCCCTCTGGCAGCGCCGGCGGGGCTCTCGCGAAAAGGTCCAAACCGTTCGTTAGCAAGCAAAGCCATCCGCCTGCGTGGGGTGCCGGTGCTTGAACATCGCATCCGCTTTAACCGTATAATGCTGGGTGGCAGGCTCGACCGCAAAGGAGAATCAGAAACGATATGGGAATACTTGACGCGATTCGCACGCAATTCATCGAAGTTATTGAATGGCTCGACGACTCGGGCAATACGATGCTTTATCGCTTCCCGGTGCATGATCAGGAAATCAAGAATGGCGCCCGCTTGACGGTGCGCGAATCGCAAACGGCGGTCTTTGTTTTTCAAGGCCAGATTGCCGATGTGTTTCCGCCCGGCTTATATACTATCGATGGCGGCAACACTCCGGTGCTGACTAAGCTCGGCGCCTGGAAGCATGGATTCACTTCGCCATTTAAGTCAGAAGTCTACTTTGTCAATACCAAACAGTTCACGGATTTAAAATGGGGGACACCCAATCCTGTGATGATGCGCGACACTGATTTTGGCATGGTCCGTCTGCGCGCGTTCGGCATTTACTCGATTCGGATTAGTGATCCGCGTGCATTCATCAAAGAGATTGCCGGCACCAATGCACGCTTTGAGACCGAAGACATCGAAGGCCAGTTGCGCCGGACGCTTGTCAGTGGCTTCAGCGACGCGGTCGCCGAATCTAAGATTGCGGCACTCGATCTCGCGGCTCACTATGATGAGTTGGGCGGAGTATTGCGCACCAGGTTGGATCAGGAGTTCAAGTCCTTTGGTCTCGACCTGGCAAAGTTCGTCATCGAAAACATATCACTGCCGCCCGAAGTCGAAGCGGCGATGGACAAGCGAACATCGATGGGCGTTATTGGCGACGTCAATCGATATACCCAATTCCAGGCTGCCGATGCGATGCGCGACGCAGCCCAGAATCCATCGGGTGGCGCGGGTTTGGGAGCCGGACTGGGCGCGGGCTTTGCGGTTGGCAACGTAATGGCGGGTGCCATAAGCAATGCCGTTAGTCCGCAATCCGCTGGTTCAACGGGTGGCAATGCGGCCACGGTCAAGTGTAACAAGTGCGGCGCCGCCACTGCGGCATCGTCAAAGTTCTGTAATGAGTGCGGGGCAAAGATGGAAGCCGCAGCACCCTCTGCTCCCTGCATCAAGTGCGGAGCTTCTCTGCAACCGGGCGCCAGGTTCTGTAGCGAGTGCGGTTCCAGTCAGGAAAAGGCGAAGTGTACAAATTGCCAGGCCGAACTCGCCCCGGGGACAAAGTTTTGTAACGAGTGCGGCACCAAGGTCGGCTAAATCGCCTCGCCCTGATTCAACGTCCGCAGCACGGCGTTTGTGAGTTCAAGAACTTTAGGTGCGTGTTGTTCGCAACCGCGCCCATAAGCTGGAACTCTTGAATGCCATCTGCGGGCGTTTTTTTGCCAGCCGGCGCAAACTAACGGTTTGCTTCGCAGTGCTGGTATGCTGGACACCCCATATCCCCTGAAGATACTTGATGAATTTGTTGATGAGAGGTCTAAAATGTTGAGCCGCCTCAAGCATCCCCGGCGCGTCGTAATAACCGGCATGGGATGCATGACGCCCATCGGACTGGGCCGGGAAGCTTTTTGGCAGGGCCTTATTGATGGTAAAAGCGGCGTCCGACGGATTGAAGGCTTCGATGTTTCAGATTCCGCTGTAAAGATAGCCGCTCAGGTGCTCGGCTTTGATTGGGAATCTCAACTCAATCCAAAGGACCGAAAGCACGTACCGCGCACGGTCCCCCTGGCGCTTGCCGCCGCTCGAGAAGCACTCGCCGATGCCAACTATCCCACGACCGACCTTTCTTTAGACCAGCGTCGGGCCACTGGCGTGGTAGTGGGAACCGGCGGTGGTGGTCTGGCTTTCACTGAACAACAATACGAGTACTGGTATGTGGGCCCGGTGCACAAAGCCAGTGTTTATACAATTCCCTCATCAACCCATGGGGGACTTTCCAGTGAGCTATCGATGGCCTTTGGGCTGCGTGGACTGTCGCATGTGATCTCGACCGGATGCACGAGTTCAACTGATGCGATTGCCTATGCAGCGCAGCATATTGCCCTCGGCCGGCAGGATGTGATGCTGAGCGGCGGAGTGGATGCCCCTATCGCTCCGGGAATCATGGCGGGATTCAATTTGATGACGGTCCTTACCAGTGATTGGAATGACGAACCGCATCGTGCGTCCCGCCCCTTCTCGCGCGACCGATCCGGCATAGTAGTGGGCGAGGGTGCCTGGATCTACGTACTCGAAGAATTTGAGCATGCCGCCAGGCGCGGCGCGCGAGTATACGCAGAGATAACCGGATACGGCGCAACCTGCGATGCTTATCATCGTGTACGCCTGGAAGAATCGGGCGACGAACCGGCGCGCGCGATGCGGCTGGCCCTGGCCGATGCGGGACGAGATCCCGGCGAAGTTGATTATGTAAACCTGCACGGAACATCGACGCTCTTGAATGATAGGATTGAAACCAGCGCCCTGAAGCTGGCCTTCAATAGCCATGCCTCAGGGATTCCCATGTCTGCGACCAAGTCCCAGATCGGTCACCCTCAAGGGGCGAGTGGCGCAGCCGGACTGGGTGCCACCTTGTGCGCGATGCAGACTAATCTTATCCCCCCGACCATCAACCTCGACCAGCCTGATCCAGTTTGCGATTTGGATTACGTTCCCAACCAGGCGCGTGCCGCAGAGGTGAAAGTAGCACTCTGTAACTGCATAGGCTTTGGTTCCAAGAATAGTGCACTCGTTATTGAAAGACCGTAATTCGTCAGCCGCGAAACGAGTCCCGCAAGAGTCGAGAGGTTTGGTTTGCGGCCGTATTTGGAATGTAGCTTGTTTCAGCTCCTGTAAACCATGTTCGACCGCTTCCAGCGTCGCAGTTCCGAGCTCGAGCACCTCGACAAAGGCGATTACACCGCTGCTGAATACGAAGGGTGTATCGTCGAACTGCAACGCGTGAATCGCTGGTTGGGAGATGCGCGCGCGCTGCGCTCTTCCCTGTTGCGAGAAATTGAATCGTCCTCTGACACAAACTTCTCAGTAGTGGATGTGGGAGCCGGTTCCGGTGAGTTGTTGCGGGTTATTGACGAGTGGTCACGAGGTAAGGGCAAGCGGGGGCACCTGGTGGGGCTGGAATTAAATGCGCGTTCGGCAGATGCGATCAGAGCTCACCATTCAAAGAACCAAACGACTGAGATTGCGGCGCTGCGTGGTGATGCTTTGAGTTTGCCCTTTGTAGATGGAGCCTTTGACTACGCTATGTGTTCGCTGTTTACGCATCATTTTGCTGACCAGGAGGTGCAAGCCATTTTGCGGGAGCTAGCGCGAGTTGCGCGTTACAAAATTTTTGTCATCGATTTGCATCGCCATCCAGTCGCTTATTATTTTTATACGACCGTGGGCCGTCTATTCCTGCACAACCGCCTTATTCGAGAGGATGGGGCACTCTCAATACTGCGCAGCTTCAAACCGAGAGAACTGGAGAGACTGGCGCACACAGCCGGACTGCGAAACGCGCGGGTCCGGCGCTATTTCCCTTTCAGGTTAGTTTTGGCGGCTTAACCGTGCTGGTGGGCAGGCAGTGACGTTCGACGGGATTGCTCTGTTATGGAAGAGGCTGCGCCAGGTCCTCTGACACCTGCAATCTCTCACGGGTAGGTCCAAGTGTGATGTTGACCACTTCCGACAGTTACGACGTGATCGTGGCCGGTGCCGGGCCCGCGGGCTCGAGTGCTGCCATTGATCTGGCGGCCGGTGGGTTGCGGGTACTGCTCGTCGAGCAAAAGAAATTCCCGCGCGACAAACTTTGCGGCGAGTTCATCTCTCCCGAGTGTCTCAATCATTTTGCGCGGCTGGGCGTTTCCGCCGGCATGCTCGCTGCCGGCGGTACACCTCTAACGCAGACTGTTTTTTATGCGCGCGGCGGTCGCAACGTCGAGGTGCCCAGCAACTGGTTTGACTTGCATCAGCCAGCGCTCGGGCTCAGCCGGGCGGAAATGGATCACCAACTGCTGGAGCGGGCTCGCGCCATCGGCGTCACCGTGCTTGAAGAGACACAGGCAGCGATCCTCGCCGGCGACAAAGGCGTTCGTGGGGTGCTATTAAAATCGTCAACCGGCACGACCGAGGCAACGGCTCTCATTGTTATCGACGCTACCGGGAGATCTAGCGCTTTGGCCCAGCGATCAGGTTTGGCCCGCAAAGGGCCACCTCGCCGCGCTTCGCTGGTTGCCTTCAAGGCACATCTTAGAGATGCCTCGCCGGCGCCCGGTACCTGCGAAATATATTTTTACCCCGGCGGTTATGGTGGTTTGAGCGATATTGAGAAAGGCCTGAGCAATCTTTGCTTTATCGTAGCCGCAGAAGATGTGCGCGCCTGTCAGGCCGATCCCGAAAGAGCGATGCGCGAAATAGTGACAAAAAATTCACGCGCTTCGCAATCGCTGGCTCATGCCCGTATAGAGGGTAAATGGCTCGCCGTGGCGCTGGAGAGTTTTGGTCGCCGAAGACCGGTACCCACGACCGGATTGTTGATGATTGGAGATGCAGCCGCTTTCATAGATCCATTTACCGGAAGTGGGATGCTGATGGCTCTGGAGGGCGGCGCGCTGGCTGCGAGTGTCATCCTGCAAAACCTCTCAGATCTGCGACATAGAGGGTCCGCCGCACTCGAGGCCGACTACACCCAGCGTTATCAGCGCCAGTTTGGTTCTCGTCTCCGCCTTTGCTCACTGCTGCGCCGGGCGGCATTTGTTCCTGCGCTGGCTGATGTTGCCATCAGCCTTTGCGGCGCCAGTGTGAGAGTGCGGCATGCCCTGGCGGTAAGGACCCGACAGGCCTGAAAGCGGTCAAGGGTGATTTAGACGTACCCGCGGGCGGCGAAAAAATTACTGCGTTAGGTCGCTTTGGTTCACAATTGCTTGCCACAAATGGCCGGTTTGCTGTAAATATACGGGGAGTTTTACGAGTGTGCACGCGAGCGCCATCTCCAGCAGGGCGTATTAATGGTTCCATGACAGCCGAAATTCGCTCCCATCACACATCACTGGATTCCTTGCTTACGGCGTTTCTATTTCTGAAGAGTTTTCAATCAGCCCTTCTTGTTTAGTTATTGCAAGTAATTGCCAGGGCCGACCGCCCCTATTTTGGTTAAGGAGAAAGACGATGTTTGCTTCTTCGATGCACTACCTTAAGATCTCTTTACGCGCTGTCCTGCTGCTGGCAATTGCCATGGTGGGTGCGAGCGTGGCCTTCGCTCAGTCCCAATCAGATGCCGCTGATTTGCGTGGTTACGTGCGAGACCAGCAGGGGGCTCTAGTTGCCAATGCGACGGTCACGGCCCGAAATCCGGCGCGGAATCTGTCCCGCACCACCACCACCAATCAAGAAGGTTTTTATCAGCTTGTCAATCTAACGCCTGGTGAATACGACGTAACGGTCGAGGCGCAGAGTTTTAAAAAGGCATCACTGCCCGGAGTCAGGCTGACCATCGGACAACGTGCCGACCTGGATGTGAGTCTTGAACCAGGCTCTATCGACGCGGTGGTAACGATCTCCGGAGCCACTACGGAATTAGTGGAAACGTCAAAGACCACCATCTCAACTACCGTCGATCAGCAGCGAATTGAGAACCTGCCAATCAACGAACGCAACTACCTGTCGTTTGCGCTCACCACTTCCACGGTGGGACGTGACAATGGCCGGCCAATTGGACCAGCGCCGACGACCGGTTTGAATTTCGGAGGTCAACGCGGCCGCTCGAATCTGGTCCAGGTAGATGGCGCCGACAACACCGACAATTCGGTTAACGCTTCCCGTTCCACCGTGTCCCAGGAAGCGGTTCAGGAATTTCAGGTCGTCACCAACTCATTTGCCCCGGAGTTTGGCCGCTCGGCAGGCGGAGTGGTCAATGTGGTTACCAAGAGCGGCACTAATCAGTTCCGCGGCAACGTCTTCGGGTTTCTCCGCGACAATGACTTCCAGGCGCGAAACCCGTTTGCTCCGGTAGCCAAGCCACCCTTCAGGCGCAGCCAGTATGGGTTTACGATCGGTGGACCGTTCGATACTGATCGCACCTTCTTTTTCTTCGCTTTTGAACGACGCAAGCGAGACGAATCGGGCTTTTTCACAAGCAATGTTAGACAGGGACTAGGCGGCTCGGCGACCATACCCGTAGTGCCGGGACTCAATCCTGTTGCGAGAACGTTTAATAACATCACGCCCGCACAGGCTGGATATATTAATGGCTTAGTAGCGGTTGGCGGCACCGCAATATGTCTTGCCAGGGCCTACGCTTTCTTTGCTTCCAGTGGCGGTTCGACCGGCTTGGCCGGTTCTAACCCGCTGAGCAGTCCGAATGATGGCAGCGTCTGCCCTGCGATTAGTCCAATCCTGCCGGGCACCATTGGCTCGCGCTTCATTTTGTCCGGCGCACCTGTGCCGGTATCGACTGCCAACGCCGCCGGCCAGTTCATAGCCTTTCGTCCGCTGCTGAACCTGCAGACGGTTTTTCCGATTACCGATCGCACCACGTTCAATTCCATTCGCATCGATCACTCAATCACTAACGATCATCAACTCTCGATGCGCTTCGGCTACAATCCGAGCACCATCACCGGGATTCAGGTCGAATCGCAAAACCAATCTCTCGGACAAAACGACTTTTCCCGCACCGGCATTCAGACCTTGAAAGACTATTCGTTTGTGACCACGCTCACCTCAACGCTTTCAGGCAAGGCGGTCAATGAGGCACGGTTCAATTTTGGTGAGCGGCGCGCGACCTTCCGTTCGCAGAACGGTGATGCCGTTGCTTTCAACATTTCGGGAACAGCGTTTATCGGCCGCGAACTTTTCTCGCCCGTAATTCGCACGGAGACGCGTTACGAATACACCGACAATATCAGTCTGATAGCGGGAAATCACAACTTTAAGTTTGGCGGGGATGCAGCATTTTTGCAGATTCCCAAAGCGAACTTCGAATTGAACTTCGCCGGCCTTTTCAATTTCGGCGGATTGTCGGCCACTACGCTGAACCCGGCTTTCGCGGGCGCGCCTGATTTTACGCCCGTGCAGCAATACGGTCTTGGCTTCCCGGCAAATTTCATTCAGGGATTTGGCGACCCGGTGAGCCGATTGAAGAACAAGCCGTTTGCCTTCTTTGCCCAGGACTCCTGGAAGGTAAGACCTAACCTGACGATCAACTACGGCGTTCGTTATGACGTCGAACTCACGGACTTAATCGCGCCGATTGGATTGAAAGATCCGTTGTCGGGAATCACCCTCACGGCTGCGGACGTGTTGGCGGCCCAGGATGCTCTGAACGTCCGCCAGGGCTTCCCGCGCGACAAAAATAATTGGGCGCCCCGCTTGGCCTTTGCCTGGGACGTTAATAACAATGCCAAGACGGTAGTGCGCGGAGCCTTTGGTATTTTCTATGACCATCCCCTCCAGGCAATCGCCTTCAACTCAGATATTGCGGACGCCGTGCAACAACAACAGGGAATTCTGATCCCCGGCAGCCCTTCACCGACGGCACTGCTAAACGCTGTGCAGGTATTTCAAGGCACGGTGGTGGTTTGTAATTTTCCGGGCGCAGTTCCCGGCGTCAACTGCACACCGGGCGCGGCCAGCAGCGCGCAGTATCAAAGTGGACGCCAACGCTTCAACGATCAAACCTTCCCGGGTTTTGGCCCCGTTCTGCCATTCACACTCCATGTCAGCAAAGACTTTGAATATGCCTACGCAAATCAGGGCAGCCTGTCCATTGAACGGCAGTTGACCAGGGATATGACCATTTCCGCAAACTACCTGTTTGTAGGGGCGCACCATCTGCCACACCCTCTCGATATAAACGCACCGCGCATTGATCTTCAGATCGCGAACTTTGCGCGTTTCGCCGGTCGCAATCCGAACAACACCACAGAAGCCATCGCTTTCTCGATCCCTACTACCGGAACACCGTGTCCCGGTGGCGTGCCACTGCTTTGCTACACGCAGGCGACACCGGCCGGTTCGGCGGCTTACCCGACGGCGGGTCAAACATTCGCGATCATCATACCGGGAATGGTGACGGCGCCGCTGGCCAACCTCGGCAATCGCATTGTGAATGCCGGCGTGGCAAATTTCTTCCGTCCGAACGCACCGAACTATTTTCTGGCCCAGGCCTTGTCCGGCGGACTGGTTACGCCGGCGACTCTAAACAGCGCCCTGGGTGGTTCGCTGCGTAGCCCGGGAGTCGTTTCGCCGTTTGGGTCCGTGAACGCTCAGACGTCGGACGGCAACTCGAATTACAACGCCTTGAATGTCGATATCAAGAAACGTTTCTCCCACAACTTCCAGTTCCTGGCGTCCTACACATGGTCGCATTCGATTGACGACTCCTCGGATCTGCAGACCTTATTGCTGCCCCAGGATAATCGAAACTTCCGCGCGGAACGGGCCGATTCGTTATTCGACCAGCGACATCGCTTCGTTTTCAGCGGGGTGGTTACCTCGCCGGCCGCTTGGCGCTCGGGCGATGGCCTGCACAAATTCCTGGCTGATTTTACGGTCGCGCCAATACTGGAAATCTCTTCCGGGCGTCCTTTCAATATCCTGACCAATCAGGATACGAACAACGACCAGTCCAGCCAAACGGATCGTCCAAATGTGGCCGCTGATGGCACATTGACCATTCCCGGGGCCTTCGCTTCCGGAACCCTGGGACGAAATGTGGGCCTTACCCATCGTTTTATGTCAGTCGACATGCGACTTTCTCGCACCATCAAATGGAACGAGCGGGTGAAGCTGGATGTGATTGCCGAGGGCTTTAATCTCTTCAATCGCTTTAACGAAGGCTCAGCGTCGCCATTTTTTGATGACGTCAACGCGTTTCGTCAGCGCGCCGGCAACGGCCGTTATTACAGCCGGCCAACTGCGGCATTTGATCCACGACAATTTCAATTTGGCCTGAAACTCAGCTTCTAGTGGGACTTGAACCAATAGGTGGCCCCTGGGGCCATTTATTGGTTCAAACTCAAGAAAATGACGAGCTAGTCAATCTCACCACCATCGCTTGACCGCTGTTCAGCGTGTTACTGCGACTGACTCAACGATTACCACATCCAATGTCCTATCGGGTATCAGCCATTCCGGGGGTTGAGGGGAGACTGTTCAGCCTCAGTTTTGGCTACTTATCTTACCCCAGCCGAACATGTGTTCCAGGGTTCATGAATTACTAGAAATTGTCGTTCGGTTACAGATTTTCGCGCCATCGCAAAAGCAATTGCGAAAGACCACTAACGCTTTTGGCTGGATATCGTTTGCCTCTGCCAAGTGGCACAGACTTGGAAAACCAAGTGAACAGCGGAGGTGTTTCTTGCTATTGACACGCACTTGAATCAGGACTACATTTCGCATTGAACCTGGTCTCCTCTCGTTCTCATAAGGCTTCCCACCCCCGCGAGTCTTAAGTGCACGAGATTTTGCTAAACCTCATGACCGTTGGCGACTGAATTTCCGCCGCCAGAACTCTTCAACTCATCTGCATTAAGATAAAGTTGGCTTACGAGATTGAGCATTCTGCCTTGCTATTTCTTCCAGAATGCAGATTTTACGGGAGTAAACCAATGTCCACTCAACAGAAGAAAGTCCTTTGGCCAGGCTTGTGGATTGTCATCCTTGCGGCAACGGCGCTAGCGTTTGCCACGACCCGCAAACCCGGCTTGTTGTCAAAACTCAATGAGGCGCAGCCGCCAGGCGGTAGCGGTAAGTCTGCGGCCACAATTCCTTTGACGGTTGGAATTAAGGCGGAGCCGCAGAATCCGGCCGTTCAGGGGCCGGTGCAGAACGTTCGCTTT
>DAIMCP010000028.1:0-62567 GCA_036726305.1 Pyrinomonadaceae bacterium
CCCTGCCGGGGGATCCCTCCCGATTACAGCGCAATACTCGCGCGCCTGGACCGGCAGTGACGATCGTCTGGCCATCGCTGCTAAATGCTATGGCATCAACTTTCCCTTCAAAGGCTTTAGCAGGCTGACTCGGAACGGGCCGTTCCCAGAGTCGCACCATGCCGTCGTCACCAGCACTGACAATAAGTTTTCCGTCGGCACTCACAGCGACAGCGTTAATCATCCCATCATGCCCTCTCAAGGGTGGTCCAACGGTCTTGCCTCGCCGATCCCAAAGGCGAACTGTTCCTTCCTCGCCGCCGCTGACAATTGTTTGTCCATCCGCGCTCACGGCGACACAGCTAACTCTTCCCTCGTGGGCCTTCCCTCGTTCAGGTTCCGCAACTAGGGGTTTGCCCTGTCTGTTCCACAGTCGGATATACCCGTTTTGATAACCAATGACGATTAACTGGCCGTCCCGGCTGATTCCCGCGATGCTGGCTCCGTTGCTCCGATCCCGATTATCGTCCCGCTCTTTCTCAGTCTCTCTTTTCCAGAAGTCTTCGCCCTTTCCATCGCTTAGCCACACGTTGCCGAGTTCAGAGCGGACAACGGTCTGGCCATCGGCGCTAATGGAAACGATGGGCCACGCATCGGCGCCTTTGGCAAACGACGTATGGTTAAGCGGCGTCCCATTCCGGTCCATAAGAAAGCCATCAGATCCTCCCGCGAGGGCGATGAACCGGGTGTCGGCAGTCAAGCTCACGGACAAGAAGTTAGCTGGTCCACGCAACTGGATTGGCTCGCCCCCTTGCCTGCTCCACCTCCGGATGCCGTCAAGGCCCGCAAAGACAATGGTTTGTCCGTCGGCACTCATGGAGACGGATTCGACGCCCTGCTGACCAGCGAATGGAACCCCAATGGGTCTACCTTCCTTGTCCCAAAGCCGGACCTTCTTGTCCCGGCCGCCGGTGACAATCGTCTGTCCATCATCGCTCATAGCGACAGAAGTAACGACCTCTCCGTCGTGTGCGACCCACGCATTACGTGGTACGCCGCCCTCTCGAAGAAGCTGTAAGGCTTCAAGGAAGCTGGACCGGATCTCCGCGGGGATGCTATGAGACGAGAATGCCTGCCGAGCAGCATCGGCGCTGACGATGGACGCAATCAGTCCGTCGGAAGGCTTCGAATCGAGCAGATCTTTTGCTCCGACGGCTTCCGCGATAATCGTTTGTTTATTGGCATCGCTCTTGGCGAGCAATGCGTATATCAGGAATCCAGCCAGAGCCGCGAAGACGAAGAGCGTGACTCCGGCCAGCGTCAAACGTTTTCGCCGACGCGCGACTTTGCTCGTCTTCAAGAAACCCATGGCGCTCGCGAATTCAGGGTGATAGCGCCGTCCCCAAACCTCATTCGGCTGATTGTGTTCCTGCCACTTCAACGCCACTTGCAAGTCAGGGTCTTGCCAAAGCCCCGCTTGGCCTTCGCCATGCAGTACCGCGGTCTCGGCCAGGCGGCTGTAAGTTTGCGCTGACTGGGCTTCCTCGTCTGTCCAGCTCTTCAACCGCTCCCAGACCCGCATCAGACTCTCGTGCGAGATGTCGATCACGGTTTCCGCCTCGAGCGTCTCTCCAGCAGGCGGCATCAGGAACGAACGGCTCGGCTTGCGAAAGACATCGATCACCTGCGTGACTTCCGCCGGCGCCGCCTCGGCCAGCGCGCACAAGGTGCCCAGGGTAGTCGGGCGGCGGACGCCGCGCGGATCTGTTGCCTTGTCGGTCAAGGCCTTAAACACCTTTTCGCAAATCTGTCGCTGTCGTGCAGTCAGTTCGGCGTAAGCCTTCTCCGCATGCTGATCCAGCGCGTGCGCCATTGTGCCAATCGCCTCGTAGTGCGACAGATCCAACTGCGCTTGGTAACCCGAACGTGCCCACTGGTTCCAGGTGCGGTTTAACGCGTGCTGCAGGATCGAGAGCTGGTCTGGGTTGTCGCCCACGTCGTTCACCAGGCGCGTCAGCAACACCGGCGAGATCTCCGCGCCGCCTACTCCGACCGGGCCACTGATTGCGGCGCGGCGTTCACCTCTGGTCATCCGCGGTACCAGGTATTGTCCCTCGTTGATGGCTTCGGCGAGGCCTGGAAATTGAGCACAGTCCCCGAGAAAGTCCGAACGCATGGTGAGGACGACGTAGATCGGATATCTCGTCTGTTGCTTTACCTCCAGCAGCAGATTCACAAAAGCGATGGCGTCTTCACTGACGCCCGTGACGTTTTGTGGCTGGCCAGGCCCCGGTTGCCGGTAGCGAAAAAGCTCTTCAAACTGGTCCACCACTACCAGCAAATTGACGTCTTCGCCCAACTGAGCCTGCTCGTAGATATCAATCAGACCCAGCTTGCTCATCCGCAGAGTGGTGTCTACGATCTCTGCCAGCGTCAACTCAGTCTCCTGGTAGTCGCGGAAGAGCACGCCGTCCTCAGCCAGCGCCCGCGCCATTGCCCGCAGGGGATCGCTGCCGGGGCGAAACTGGGCCATCCGCCAGGTCGTGCCGGCGCGGGCCATCAAGCCGCCGTGCAAGGCCGGACGCAACCCGCTATTGACTAAAGAAGATTTGCCACTGCCGGAAGTACCGACCACTGCCAGAAAGTGAGTGGCCGCCAGCTTTTCGACCATGGCGTCGACCTGACTTTCCCGGCCAAAAAATAAGTATTCCTCATCTTCCCGGAATGGCCTCAACCCTGGAAAAGGATTCTTGTGCATGGCGGCGGTTGCTGTACTCATTCGTCGCTCGACTCGGTCTTCCAATCCCTAATAGGCCTCGGCAAGGTTCATGTAGACCGCTTCCCTGCCCAGCCGGAGGGCGCGTTTGTGAATGGCGGCGGTTGCTGTGCTCACTTTGTCACTCCAATCGGGTTCATGCCCTGCACAAATGCGGCCATCGCCGTGTCGGAAAATTCTCCGAAGCCATTAATCAAGTTAGGCTCGTCCATATCGATCAAGTCTTCTTTATCACTGGTGCGGGGATCGGCCAGGTAGGTATGGGAAGCTAACACGGGTTTTCCGCTCCGGTAACCTGGCATCTTTTTCAGATCACAAGCTATAGTCCGTCTCCATGCTTCGTCGCCGGCGCCGTAAAAGAGAATGACGACGTCGCAGTTGGTCAAAAGCTGTTGATGGGCCTCGCGCACGGCGGCGGCATCACCTTCAAACGCCGGAATGGCCACTTCGAAGCCGAGGCCGCGGCAAAACTTGCGCAGGGGAACTGTCGCTTTGCGGTCCTTCGCATTACAGATCAGGTAGATCAGTTTGGCCTGGTCCGCGGCGGCAGCCTGCTCCGCAGGCAACCGAGGCGCAGGCCTTTCCAGGCTCGTTAAAATGGCGTGGAGCGAGGTTTTCAAACCCTCGATGTCCGTGGTGATCAGGTCGGCTCCAAATTGGGCCTCGGCATCCTGGTGCAATGCGTCGATAAATGCCTGCTGCTGCGCTTGCACAGAGCGGGTTCCTTCTGGCACCCAGATCACGCGCTTCAGTCCGGCGCTCTTGCTATGCTTAGCCGCCAGCTCGTTTTGCAGCATCGCCTCAGATTTTTGACTGGGACCATCAGGAACACCGCCGTAGGTCTCGCCGACGAGATGAATGGAGAGCCGACAGCGTTTCAGCAGACGCTCCACCGAAGCCACATAGTCCTCTTCGTCGCCCGGCAACTCGTGATCAGGCAAGACGGTATATCCGTGGCGTCTTAACTCGCCTTCCAGAATCTCTCTGGCCTGCTTCCGGTCGTAGCTGCATTCAGCCAGATAGATAGCCGGTTTAGCCGGCCCTTGTTCGTCAGCAGGGCTGGCCCCGGTCTCAGTCACCAATCTTTTCAGCAGTTGCGAGACGTCCCACGCCAATTTCCCGACCTTGCGGTTATAGTCCTGGGCGAACTTCTCTCCATAGGCCGGGTCCAGTTCCAGCGGCGCTCCGTCTTCAATCGTGAAAAACTCGTAGCCGAGGACATCTTTCACCGCCTGCGGGAGGGACTCCTGCGTGTCCACAGGCGCTTTCAGCACCTTGAAGACCCTGGCTTTGTTGTCGACCACTACTCCGCCGCTTTCTTCCGCGCGTTTGCAGAATTCAGCGATTTCCCTGGTGCACCAGTCCGAATTGAGATAGCGCGGAGTCAGCACGGAGACGAGCACCGCGGTGTGCGAGAACTGATCGACTATTTCGTCAGAAAAGACATCGTTACCCTGCAGCTTGTTGTCTCGCCAGATGCGGGCCTTGCCGCCCATGCGCATACTCAGAAGGGCTTCCAGCGACGCATGAAACCGGGTGATCCATCCCCGCTGCTCTGGGGTGAGGGGTTCGTTATCAATGTGGGCATAACTGATGAAGAGATCTTTTTGAAAACGCATCACGTCACCCCAGGTTTGTTCAATGCGGCTGAGTGCCACACAGCTGCCGCCGGACACGAGCTCGACTTCTCTTGCGGGTAGCGATTCTAGAAGAGGATCAACTTACACCTTCTCAGCGCTGCTGATTTCCGCCGGCATGGCCGCGAGGCTTTATGGGTGGTCACCATTCGTGCCGACGGACGCTCGCGTCTCTTCAGTTTGCGCAAGACGGTGGACAGAACCTGGCGCAAACTCAGTCCCGGTGGATTCCGCTGGGCCATCTGCGTCAGGGTTCCTTCGCCAATGTTTGAGGAGGTCACGTTAGCACATGCGCCGCGCCTGCTCAACCCGAATCTCGCCGGCCCGGCCCGCGACGTTTAAAGGGAACAGCCAACTTCCTTCTAGTATCGGACGATTACTGCACCTGCGACTGAACCCATCCTGGTTTGCGCAAGATCGCGTCGGATATTGGCGTACGGCTATGGCATCACGTTTGCCCTTGAGATTTATGCCGTGAGGTTTTTGAAGCGCGGAATGTGATAGTTTGCCATGCAATCGGTTAGCTATCGCTCGCGGTTCTGACAGGAGCGGGACACGTAAATGAAAAGTAAAAACTTCCGTGACGCCGAGCGCGAACAGACCAGCATTCTGGCGCCACTTGAACGAATGGTATTAATGGCGCTGGTGCGCCGGCTGCCGGCGTGGGTGAATTCCGATCATCTTTCGGTGCTGGGGCTGGTGGCGATGTTTTTCGGCGGGGTATTTTATGCCGCCAGTCGCCAGAACTCGCTGATGCTGCACCTCGTGAATATCTGCATCTTTCTGAACTGGTTTGGCGACAGCCTGGACGGCACGCTTGCGCGTTACAGAGATCGCCTGCGACCGCGCTACGGTTTTTATGTTGACCATATCATCGACACCTTCGGCGCGCTGTTTCTGGTTTTCGGCCTGGCCGTCTCGGGTTATATGAGCGAACGCGTGGCTGCCGCCGTGCTGGTGGTCTTCCTGATGCTGGCGATCAACTCCTACCTCGCGGCTTATGCGCTGGGAGTATTCCGGATTTCGCAGTGGAAGATGGGGCCGACAGAGATGCGCCTGCTGCTGATCGTGGGGAATGTTTTTCTGATCTATCGCCCGTATACCAAAATTCTCGGGCATCGCTATCTGCTGTACGATGTGGGTGGCGTTATCAGCATCGCCGGGATGGCGATCGTGCTGATTTTTCTAGCCATCAGCAACACACACGCTTTGTATGAACTTGAGCGCTTACCGCCGCCAGCAACGCCTGGCGAGGACGTGGGGATTATTCCCGCCACCGCGGAAATCGACTGAAGTAAATCCGATCAGCTAGCCACGATGCTCCATTGGTTAAAGTTTAATGCCGTCGGTGTCCTGGGCTTTGCACTGCAGTCGGCGGTGCTTTTCCTCCTTACGCACGGCGCACCAGTACTGCCTTATCTTGTGGCGACCGGCATCGCGGTTGAACTGGCGGTGCTGAACAACTTTTTCTGGCACCAACGATGGACGTGGCGTGACAGGCCGTCAACCACTGTCGTCGAGACGCTGGTCAGGCTAATGAAGTTCAACTTTACCAACGGGCTGGTCTCGCTTACAGGCAATCTGTTTTTCATGAGCCTGCTGGTTGGATACCTGCACCTGAACATTTCGGGCGCCAACCTGATCAGTGTGGTCCTCTGTTCGCTTGTCAATTTTATTCTCGCCGATCGCTTTGCCTTCCAATTGATGGCCCCGACAACTCCAGTCGCAGTCAGTTCTCCTGCGCCTCCGGAATTTTGAAGTCCGTTCCGGAAAACTGAATGGAACGAAGTCACACGCCCAGCCGGCTCGCGCTCGCCGCGTCTGCATTACGGAGAGATGCGCCGAGGGGCAAGCGTTTCATATTTGTGTAGCACGCTTCATTTTTTTGGAGACTTGCTGAGTAACAATTTATTTCCCGTTCATAACTTGTCACAGCAGAACGCCTGGAGGTGTCTATTCATTGGAATGAAACGCACTGCTGCGAGACAGACAAAGAGGAACATTTGTGCCGGGGCAAGGTTATTGAACCTCGTAGCGCGATCGCGCGTATAGAACCCCGGTGCATCGCAGTAGCGAAACCGGAAGGTCCAAAACAAATCAAGGAGTAGCGAACATGAATTTTCTAGTTAAGCGCATTTTATTGGCACTGGTGATCTCGGCCATGGCTGCGGGCCTGGCGCTCGGCGCCAAACGGGAGACCGTCACGTTTCCCGAGGACGTGAAGCTCAATGGGACACTTGTGAAGAAGGGAACCTATGACCTTTCTTTCGATGACAAGACGAACGAACTGGCAATACTCAAGCACGGTAAGGTGATTGCCAAAACCGCTGGCTCGCTGGAGAAGCGATCTGACAAAGCACGTCGTACAGAGTACCGTACAGCGACTGGCAGTGACGGCACTCAAATTACGCGCGTAGCTTTTAGCGGCAGCGATCAGGATATTGTTGTCGCCAGCTCAGCAGCCCGGAACTAACTTTCCGGGGACCGCACGCTTTAAGTGATGCGGCGAGGCACAAGCGGTTGACAGTTGCTGCTGTCAGCCGCTTCGCTTTTGGAAGAGACTATCACGCCTGTTATTCATCCTCGGAGGGCTTGGAGCGCAATCGCTTCAAACTTGAACGGCGCGCTTTCTCTTCCAGCGTGCGATTTTTGGCGCTGCGCGGCTGACGGGTGGGCACACGGTCGGCAGGCCGGTAGTTCAGCTCTGCAACTCGGGCGCGTAGCTTTTCCAGACAGATAGCCTTATTCCGATGCTGGCTGCGCTCCTGCTGGGAAGTAACGACATTGCCCGAAGGTAGGTGTTTAAGGCGGACAGCGCTCTCGGTCTTGTTGACGTGCTGACCCCCGGGCCCGCTTGAGCGAAAGGTGCTTACCTCGCACTCGCGCAAGAGCTCTTCATCTGATTCGGGTAAGCTAATCATGATCCTCCGGCAATTTCCCCGCATACGCTCCAGTGCCACGCGTGTTTATAGTAATCTTACCTGAGACAATTACCAGGCCGAGAAGAAATTGTGCACGCGCGACGCCGAAACGATGACTGTGTTCAAGAATGATTTAAAGCGGCGGCTGCCGCTAATCGAGGGTGTTGGCCCAAGTTCTCAATGGCTGCCGCCTGGTTCCTGGACGACTGTCTTCGAATTTCTGCTCGAACACTTCCCTTCGGTAGCGCCAGCTACCTGGGCGTCGCGAATGCAAAACTGCCTGGTAATTGACCAGACTGGTCAACCGGTTACTACTGACAGCCCCTACCGTGTGGGCGCCTGCATTTACTACTACCGCGAACTCGAGGAAGAAACGCCCATTCCCTTTGTGGAGCAGATTCTTTATGAGGATGAGCACATCCTCGTGGCCGATAAACCACATTTTTTATCTACGGCTCCTGCCGGACGATTCCTGCGGGAAACACTACTGGTGCGCCTGCGAAACTGCGGCAAGCCGGCGAGCCTCGTGCCGCTTCATCGCCTCGATCGTGAGACGGCTGGAGTCGTGCTGTTCTCCGTAAATCCACAAACCAGGGGACAATACACGGCCCTGTTTCGTGAGCGCAGAGTCCGCAAGATGTATGAAGCCCTCGCGGCAAGCCCCGGCGAGGCACTTTCGTTCCCGATAACGCGCCAGAGCCGAATAGTCATCGGTGAGCCCTTCTTTCGCATGAAGGAAATCGCCGGCGAGCCGAATGCGGAAACACAAATCGAGCTTAAGGCAACTGGTATTGCGGGCAAGAATATCTACTGCCTACGCCCCACCACAGGCAAGAAGCATCAACTGCGATTGCATCTGGCAGCGTTGGGAATTCCCATCGTCAATGACCGGCTTTATCCGTCTTATACGCGGGACGCTGCGGGCATTGATGATTTCTCTCGCCCACTGAAACTGCTGGCCAAATCGATTGCGTTCCGGGATCCGGTGACAGGCAGGGAAATGGACTTTGAATCAAAATGGGAACTCTAGAAGTGCTTTGATCCTGGTTCCTGGTCTACAGGAAACCGATTAGGAAGGAAAGAAACATGAATACACCAATCAACATGCACGCGGCGCGGATGGCCCTGAACAACGATCCCGAAATTCGTCAATGGGTTGAACTGTGGCTGAAGAACAAAGAGCGGACCAATCAAGCAGGAATGACCGATGAGGAATTTGAAAAGCACTGGCTCTATGTACGCCCCGAAAAGATGCACGAAGGGGCCATCGAAGGCTTTGCTGCGTATCAACAACAACACGAAGGATAGGGGCGGGGTTATTCTTCAAGGCCGCATGATTAAAGAAGTGCGCCGCAGGTCCATTCCGCCACTAAAGGGCCCACTTGCTATACTCAGACCATGCTTTTGCGTTTCCCGGGTTATCTCCATTTAATGGCGTTAGTCGCCTTCACAGTCGCTTTGCTGCCTGGCATTACAACACCTGCGAGCGCGCAACAGAAGCGCCCCGCAAAGCAGGCGGCGAAAACCGCGCCACCAGCACGAACGCAGCTCGAGAAGCTTCGGGATGAGTACATAAGCGCCACTAAGGACTATAAGGCGAGCCTGGAAAAGCTGCTGCCGCTGTACGAAAAGAATCTTCAGAAAGTCGAAACGCGTGCGGCCCAGAGCCAGGAGTTATTCAAGCAGGGATTAATTGCCAAAAAAGACCTCGATGCGGCGTTGACAGCAGTGACCGAGGCGACAATCAAGATCGAGGACGTGCGCAAACAAATGGCCGGCGCCGACACACAAATAGCGCAGGTGCTGGTCGAGGTCGAGAGTGAAAAACAAATGGCCAGGCTACGTCGCGTCCCCAAAGGCGGTATGGTACGGACCACCTCCTTCATACGATTCAATGGCGCAGGTCCCTGGTCCATTGCTCAGGAGGGGTCGGTTGATGCTTTCTTTCGCCAGCAGTTCGGTCGCTCCCTGCCCGTTGCCGTGCTGGGTCAGGGCGCTATTCATAATCGCTGGCGGTTGGACCACCACAATGCCATGGACTTGTCTCTAAATCCTGACAGTACTGAAGGCAAAACAGTGATGGATTATTTACGCAGCCGGGGAATTCCCTTTTCAGCTTTTCGCCAGGCAATACCGGGCACTGCAACCGGGCCGCACATTCATGTGGGACTGCCGTCGCATAGGTATTGAGCGAGCCTCGCGCGCACACAGGATCTTCTGGAGAAGACGATTGAGAAGCAACTTCCGGACTCTTAGCGAACGACTGCATCTTTCACTGGCGCTCGTATTGCTGCCGCTGGTAGGGATGATGGCGTGCGACAGCAATTCCTCAAGACCCGCCAAAGTTACGGGCCCTGCAGCGGCCGTGGCGACGACCAGCTATCAGGCCGAGGGCCACGTCATAGCACTAGTGGAACAGCGGCCTTCAATTAAGATCGATCATCAGGAGATCAAAGGGCTGATGCCGGCGATGACAATGGAATTCATGGTTAAGGATAAAGCGCTGTTGGCTGGCATTCAGAACGGTGACACCATTGAATTCACCATCGAGAACGGTGTTGGCGGGCTGATGATCACAAGTATCAGGAAAAAATAACAATAGGATGAGAGTAAGTAGCCGGAAGCCGAGGCCCGTTGCGCCAGAATCTACGCGCAGAGTAATGCGAAAACAAACCTACCGCTGGAGTACCCACGCGGTTGACAAGGCCGCGAGCGGCGTCTTAAGGTGCTCTTGATCAGAGGCCAGCTATTTTAGAAAGAGTGAGTGAAAGGCTCAGTATTCCAGACTTTTCAGCACGTACCCGAACGGCGCGAGGGTTAAGTTATGTCCTGCTTGTCCTGTTCGCTTACGGGGCCACAACTGAAGCCGTCCACAATCATCGTCCCGCTGGACGAGCCACCTCAGCGGCCATCAGTACGAATCTGCAGAACAGTGGCGGAACGTCTTCAAAGAGCACACCCCCTCAATTAAGTAAATGCCTCCTCTGCCAGTTTCAACAGAATCTATCCAGCGCTGAATTCTTCACGCCGCTACTCGTGTTTGCACCGCCGCTTGCGTTGCGACCGGTCAGTTTACAAACATCTTCTTTCCTCTCGCGCACAGCCAGGACGGATCAGGGCCGCGCTCCGCCAGTTATCTCCTGAATAATCAGGCCAGGGTTCGTAAAAGCTCCAGCACTGCCTGGAACTAAAGAACCAGATCTTGCTGATCTCTGGATGCTTTCACCGGAAGGCGATCCAGCGAAAGCAAAGGTCCCGGGAGATCGTTTAGTGGGGTAAGCAATGATTAAGAAAATATCTTTTTGCAGTTCGCTTAAGCCATGGGGCCTGCTGATACTGATGGCCATCTTTACCTGCTCGGCTACGGGACAGGCACTTGGCACAGCCGCAACCATCAGCGGCGTCGTCACCGATCCGAACAACGCGGTGGTGCCCAATGCGACGGTCACAATCGAGAATGCCGTGACCAGATTCAAACGGTCCGTCAACACCGAGAGCGATGGCTCGTTCAAATTCAATGGCATTCCCCAAAATACCTATTCACTGACCACCACAGCTCAGGGATTCTCGGTGGCGAGTCAGACTTTGAATGTTCGCACAGCTGTACCCATAACTGTGGCTATTCAGCTTGCGGTCGGAGCAACGACAGAATCTGTGACGGTTAATTCCGGCGGTAGTAATGAGGTATTGGAAAACGTTCCCACCAGCCACACCGATGTCGATCAGGGCTTGATTGGGCGAATGGCGGTGCGCTCACCAGGCTCAGGCTTAAGCGACGTCGTCACGCTGGCGGCCCCGGGCGTAGTAGCTGAGTCCAACGGGATGTTCCACCCGCTCGGGGATCACGCGCAAACGACTTTTTCAGTCGATAACCAGCCGATTTCAGATCAGCAAAGCAAGGCCTTTTCAACCCAGCTCCCGCCCGATGCCGTTCAGTCGATGGAAGTAATCACCGGGGCCACGCCGGCAGAGTACGGCGACAAGACGAGTCTGGTCGTCAACGTGATTACTCGTTCCGGGCTGAACGAAAAGAAGCCGACGGGTAGTTTTAACACCACCTATGGGTCATTCGCCTCCGTCGCGCCGGCGCTGGCCCTGGCCTATGGCGGCAAGCGAGCCGGCAACTTTGTGGCTTTCAACTTTGAAAGGTCGGGGCGCTTTCTGGACGCGCCGGAGTTTGCGGTCCTCCATGATCGCGGTACGTCGAGGAGCCTGTTCGATCGTTTCGACTATAGCGCGGGACCCAACGACACCATTCACGTCAATTTTTCATTGGCCCGCAATCGCTTCCAGATCCCAAATACATTCGATCAGCAGAGTCTGGGACAGGATCAACGACAACTGGTTAACTCAGTCAATATCGCGCCCGGCTACGTGCACATTTTTAACCCCAAGTCGGTGCTCACAGTTAATCCCTATTTTCGCCGCGACCAGGTGCGGTATTTTCCCAGCGCCAACCCTTTCGCCGACAGCCCAACCACGATCAGTCAGACTAGAAGCTTGATTAATGCGGGCGTGCGCACGGACCTTTCCTACGTCGAGGGAAAGCACAACGCGAAATTTGGCGCCCAGTTTTCGCACACTTTCCTGCGGGAAGCTTTTCAATTCGGAATCACTGACCCGAACTTCAACAATCCCGCCAGTCCCGATTTCATTCCCGGTTTGTTGCCATTTGATCTTACACGCGCTGGGACCTTGTTTAGGTTTGCCGGTCGTACGGTTATCAGGCAATTTGCACTCTACGCGCAGGATGCGATGACGCTCGGCGGCCTGACCATGAATCTCGGCGTGCGGTACGACAACTATCGCGGGATCAGCCGGGGCCGATCCTTACAGCCACGACTGGGCGCCTCATATCTCCTGAAAACTACGGGCACTGTGTTGCGTGGATCGTACACACGCAGCTTCGAAACCCCCTACAACGAGAACCTGGTGTTATCGAGCGCAACGGGCGCCGGAGGTCTGGGAAACGGAAGCTTTGGTAATGCCACGACCAGCGCGCTACAACCCGGTACGCGCAATCAGTTCAACGCCGGATTCCAGCAGAGCTTCGGCAAGCTGCTAATCGTCGATTTTGATTACTTCATTAAGAAGACCCGCAACGCTTATGATTTTGCTGCGCTGTTTGATACTCCGATTACGTTTCCAATCTCCTGGCACCAGTCAAAAATTGATGGTCTGTCCCTGCGGGCGAACCTAACCCACTACAAAGGCTTCTCAGCGTCCGTCGTGGCCGGCCACACACGCGCCCGCTTCTTCCCGCCCGAGAGCGGTGGATTGTTCTTCAATTCCGACCTGCCGACCGGTGTGTTTCGTATCGATCATGACCAGAAGTTTCAACAAACAACCCAACTGCAATACGAATTCAGCCACTGGAAGCGGCTGCAACCCTATGTGTCGTTCACCTGGCGGTACGACAGTGGCGTGGTAGCTGGTTCCGTTCCCGACTTTGCCTCGGCATTGTCGCTGACGGCTGATCAGCAGGCCCAGATTGGCCTCTACTGCGGCGGTAGCTTTGCGACTCCGACAAGCGCTATCACGAACTGCTCGGCGACGCCTCGTGGCGCTCTGCGACTGATCATTCCACGGGACGGAACCCAAAACGCTGACAGTAACCCTCCGCGTATCGCACCGCGCCACCTCTTCGACATGAGCGTCGGTACGGACAACCTTTTCGGCGCCGGCAAGCGAAAGATGACGCTGCGCCTTACTGCTCTCAATCTCACCAACAAGGTGGCTTTGTATAATTTTCTCTCAACTTTCAGCGGCACACATTTTGTGGCCCCACGCACCTTTCAGATCCAGCTGGGCCTAACCTTCTAACCCAGCCTGGGCACGGCGTCTTGCCCGCCGGCCCGGCGCCCACCCCAGGCCGCCCAGCCTGGGAACTTCCTTTTGCGAGATTACGCCAAAAGGCACAGCGTTTTTGGCGACCCGGCCCGAGACCTCTGGTCGAATCTCCCTCCCATGCGTAGAATGATCTCTCACAACCAAACGGCCCCGCGATTTCGTGAAGATGGACAGATTACACGACACAGATGTCCCGCCAACGAAGGATGAAGCGCTTGATCCTGTCTGCCATATGCTGGTCAAGCCTTCCAAAGCTGCTTCGCTGACGCACGCAGGCCTGACTTATTACTTTTGCAGTCCGCACTGTCTCGCAAAATTTAGCCAGGATCCCGGCAGTTTCATTGAGCCCGCTAAGCACGAGCCAGCTAAACCCGATACGCAGGTCCCGGCCCCCAGCAGCGGTGTTTACACCTGTCCGATGCATCCCGAAATCGTCCGCGAAGGTCCAGGTACATGTCCAATCTGCGGCATGGCGCTCGAGCCCCGCATGATTTCCCTGACTGAGGAAGAAAATCCGGAACTCCTCGACATGACGCGGCGGTTCTGGATCAGTCTCTTCCTGTCGTTGCCTGTCTTCCTAATCAGCATGAGCGATTTGCTTCCCGGACATCCGCTGGAGGGAATAATTTCAATGCCGGCCCAGGGCTGGATTCAACTGGTGCTGGCCACACCAGTGGTCTTGTGGGGAGGCTGGCCTTTCTTTGTGCGCGCCTGGCAGTCGCTCGTCAATTACAGCCCAAATATGTTTACCCTGATCGGCCTGGGAGTGTCAGTGGCTTATCTCTACAGCCTGATCGCTAAATTCTTTCCCGACCTGTTTCCTGCCTCGTTCCGCCAAATGGGGGTGGTGCCACTCTATTTTGAAGCAGCGGCGGTGATCACCACGCTTGTCTTGTTGGGCCAGGTCATGGAACTGCGGGCGCGCAGCCGAACCGGCGCGGCCATCAAGGCCTTGCTCGATCTGACTCCGAAAACTGCGCGTCGCCTCAGGAGTGACGGCACGGATGAAGACATTGCCCTGGAGCTGGTCAGCGTGGGCGATCGCCTCCGGGTACGGCCGGGGGAAAAAATACCCGTGGACGGTGTGGTGATCGAAGGAGCAGGCGCGATTGACGAATCGATGGTGACTGGAGAATCAATTCCCATCGAGAAGGGCCCTGGGGATCAGGTCATTGGCTCCACCGTGAATGGCACGGGCGCATTCGTCATGCGAGCCGAACGTGTCGGCGCCGATACGCTGCTCGCGCGCATTGTACACATGGTGGCGGAAGCGCAACGCAGCCGGGCGCCGATTCAAAAGCTCGCCGACCTGGTCGCAGCCTACTTCGTACCCCTCGTCGTCGCGGCAGCGGTGTTGACCTTTATTTTGTGGGCCACATTCGGACCGGAGCCGCGCCTGACTCATGCCCTGATTAACGCCGTAGCTGTCCTAATCATTGCCTGTCCCTGCGCTCTCGGCCTGGCCACGCCGATGTCCATCATGGTAGCGATGGGCAAAGGCGCCGGCGCCGGCATACTTTTCAGAAACGCGGAAGCCATCGAGGTCATGCACAAAGTCGACACACTGGTCGTCGATAAGACTGGAACATTAACTGAAGGCAAACCGACACTCACCACCGTCATCACCGCCAACGGCTGGGACGAGAAGAATTTGTTAGCCCTCGCGGCGAGTCTGGAAAGGGCCAGCGAGCATCCGCTGGCGGCAGCAATCGTGGCCGGCGCCGAACAACGCGGGGTGGGGTTAAGCGATGCCGAGGGTTTCGCTTCTGCGACCGGCAGAGGGGTGACCGGCAAAGTAAACGGCCGCGCGGTGGCACTCGGAAATCAGCATTTACTGAAAGACCTGCAGATAGCGCTGGGGAGCCTGGAAGAGAAAGCCGAAGCGCTGCGTTCCGAAGGTCAGACCGTCATGTTCACCGCCGTTGACGGTCAGGCAGCCGGATTGATTGCGGTAGCCGATCCTATTAAGCCATCGACCGCTGCGGCCATCCAACAACTGCAAAGTGAGGGCCTGAAGATGGTAATGATGACAGGAGACAACCACCGTACAGCCGAAACAGTGGCGCGGAGACTCGGGCTCGACGACGTGGTCGCCGAGGTCCTGCCTGAGCAAAAAGTAGAAATGGTTAAGCGTTTACAAGCGGAAGGGCGGATAGTGGCCATGGCCGGCGATGGAATCAACGATGCCCCAGCGTTGGCCGCGGCAGATGTGGGCATCGCGATGGGTACCGGCACCGATGTGGCCATTCAGAGTGCGGGAATATCTCTGGTGAAGGGCGACTTAAACGGGATCGTTCGAGCGCGCCGCCTGAGTCGCGCCACCATGCGCAACATCAAGCAGAATCTCTTCTGGGCGTTTGCCTACAACACCGTCGGCGTTCCCATCGCAGCCGGAATCCTCTTTCCGTTCTTTGGTCTCCTGCTGAGTCCGATGATTGCCGCGGCTGCGATGAGCTTCAGTTCAGTCTCCGTGATCGGTAACGCCCTGCGATTGCGCCGGATACAACTCTGAGTAGCCTTTAGTCCGGCCAGATTGCGTTGAGCAACGCCGCCAGCCGGTACCCGCCCCAGGCAACACGTTTGCGCGCGACCGTAAGCGCCTGGCGCCGGTAGGCCAGCGAAGGGCGTGCGCCATCCGTGATACCGTCGTACGCGACTTCCCTGGCCAAAGCAAAACTCTCGTCGGCCCAACTGCTGAAGTTGAACGGCTCAGTGAGATTCAGGGCGGGATCACTGGCAGGATTCCCTCTCCTCGCGCGCGCGGCCGCAGCGGGGATTGTTCTCAGCGCTGGCGGTCTGAAATGAGCGCCTGTGGGCGGAAAGCTGCCGATGCCGCCATCCCAATAACTATGTAGATTGGTATCTTTCAGTTTGCCGTTGGCCCCGGGAACCTTGATCGCTACCAGATTGCCGCCCCGATCTCCGTCAGGGTGGGCAGCATCAACTCTGGCAGCGCAGTGCAAAGGTTGATGTATGTCACCAACAAAATGAATGATGAAACGTAAAGCCTGGGCCTGAGCGTGCTTGTCCCTACTGGTTTTCAGGATGTTCACATTGTCCTCAAGCGCCTTCACTATGTTTTCCGGCTCAGGTACGCCCGCTGGCAAAGCCGTGCCATCAGTGGCGAAGGCATTGTCGATGAAGTGAAAGGGTTTGAAGGAGTCAAACTCCGGGAATTCTCTCAAGTCGTCCGGCCAGTGGGCGGCGTTAACAAAGTCTTTGCTCTTGGCCGTGACGGCAGCTGGCTTTATCGCCAAGGCGAGCAATTCGTTTGCCTTAGCCTTTGCTTTGGGGTTGAGGCGCCGGAAAGCGATTTGCGCCACCATCATGTGTCCGCCTGCTCCCCAGCCCAGCGACAGTGAGGGGGTGCCGAGTATTAAGCAGACGAGGCTGAGTGCCATTCCACTTTTAACAATGGGTCTTCGTTCGCTCTTCATGTTGTTCTCCCTGGTGTGAAGGTGTATCCCGCTTCAGGCGAATTTTCCTGATGTCAGGGAATTAGTGGGTTATGAGACGCGGAGGACTTTATGTGTTCTTGCGAAAGCTGTCAACCGATTTAACGTACCAGTTTCAGGCGACTGCATGTCGGGCCAGTCTAGGAGACGGTTGAACGATTCAGAAGACGGATCTTTTCAATTAAGTAGTGCGAGAAATGGTCTGTGTATTTGGCTTGTAAAGCTACGTCTTGCCAGTCCTTCCCAGTCACGATTCTTCGGCAAGCCAAGGCCCCGCACCGGCATTCAATTTCGTAATCGTCATCGTCGGTAGTCGCCCAATCATGTGTCAACTCTTCGCCTGCGTCGATATCTCGCAAGGCCACAAACACAATCTGACCCTGCACGCCGATGTTCGGCTCGCACGAGTGGTTACTGAAAATCATACAACCCTCACGTTCATGTTCGTTGCGGGGGCCGATGAATAGATCAGGGGCGATTTGGAGTTCCGCGGCGCGAAACCAGGCAGGCATGGAGTTGAGAGTTTGGCGATCCAGGATGTAGCCTCCTTTGATGCAGACTATTTGACCTTCGGGTATCGGCTCGCGCGCGAACAGGCCCTGGCCGTGAATGGCGCTTTCTTTCACCAGTGCCCTGGGAGATATGTAGGAGAGTCTTATTTCCTCTGCCATTTGACTATAGTCGTCTGACGAAATTGAGAACTCTGTCGCCGCCAACTAGCGACACAACTGCCAGGTCTTTAAGAAACTGACCGGATGAACAAGCATTATGATCTCGAGCAGCAGACTGTCCCTGATCCAGACGAGCAGAATGAGTTCAATGCCAAGAAACACGAGTACCGAGCGACGCCAGCCGAGACGCCGCGCAATCATAAAACCAGCAAGGCAACATAAGATGTCGCCCATGGAATTGACGATCGTGTCCCCCTGATAGCCGAGTGCCGCTGTTTCCGTCCGGTAACGGTTGATGACAAAGTCAGAGTTTTCGAACACTTCCCACAGCGAACCGAGCGCAAGCGCGAACCAAAACTGACGCGAGACTTTTTGCCGTGACAGCAGAAGCATCGCCAACCAGGCGTATAGGAAGCCGTGCAGAACATGAGTGAAACTATAGGGATCCAGGAATTGCTGGGAGTTATTGGCACTGCAAACCTCACCCGCCCAGATGGAAAATCTACCGCAGGCACAGATCCACAATCTACCTTCCGCCCGCAGTATTACCACACTGCAAAGCAAAACGGCCCCGCCAGCCAGGGACATCCACGGACTCCTTCTCTCCACCTCAGACGGATTCAGAATGGCGCCCCCATCTACGGTCAGGTTCTTCTAATCGGTGAGCACTCGCCCTGGCACGAGGCAGTTGTTTACAACTCTCAGCCGCAAAGAGCCCCTTTTCCTAATCCCGGCGCCACATATTGACAACTACTCTAGACGCCGGGCGGCAATTTCTCGCAATATCTGGTCCCTCGTCTTTTTCCGTACGTTGTATCCTCGCTCGCCAAATGGCGCAAGCCTCTCCAGCCATAAAATCTCGAGCGCCTCCAGCTCCCGACGATAGTCTCGAGGGTGAGTTTGACCTGGAGTCAGCTCATCTACTATCTCGAACGCAAAGCTGTCGCTGCCCAACGTGTTCCAATCAGCCTGGAGTTCCCTGTTCGCATGCAGGCCACTCTGCAATTGGAACTTATGCCGGTTAATCACTCCGTCGAGACTGAGGCTGGCGCCAAGAAACACTTTATCGTTGAGGTTGTTTCGTATTAGAAACACGCCCATGGGACGAGCGCTCTGCTGGTATTTGCGCTTCAGGTTTTTCTTGTCAGACTGCATAGTCGTTCAATCGTTGTCCCGTTCCAAAAGAAAATTAATTCCGAAGAAGCCGGCCTTCATTAGCTCCGAGTTAGATCCAGGAAAGGGAGCCAAGAAAGAGATTGACACCAACGTCGCCCCAAGAATATTGTACGTGAGTCCTTCACCAGAAAATTACATTGTCAACATCGCTCACAACAAAATTTCCTCGAGAATTCTCGGAACTCCTGACTCCGCGAGGGTTAAGAATACTCCACGGCCTGGCGCCGGAAGCATGCGCGCGGTTCGACAGTAGCGAGTCCTACTTCGCGACCTTCCCAAAACTGATCCGGCGCTCCAAAGCTTCCGCATGCATGCAGCTTCTCGACCAGCATCTCTATGATCACCTGCGCGTTGAGCAAAGGCGGATCGCGCCGGACTCAATTTCCGGCATGAAAGAGAATTACAGCGACACGCTTACCAAGACGATGCATGTAAAAACCGGATGCCTGCTGACGAAAACGTCGAAGGTATATCGGGCCGCTGAGAGGATTGGCTTAATCGAGATGATGCGCTCAGAAAGCTTTGCACGATTTGCGGAAGTAGTTACCGGCCTGAGGCTGGAACGAAATCCGAGCATGCAGGTCTCGTGCTACCAGCCGGGCGACTATGCCGGACCGCACAACGATCATCATCCAGAGTTTCCAGCGATCCGAGATGGTTACATCGATTTTCACGTGATGTTTGCCAACGGCGCCGTGGCCCATCACTACCTGGTTTACGCTGAGGAGGGTCACTTTTCAAAAATCGTGGACATTAACATCCATGGTGCAATTTCAATTTACAAGCTTCCGTTCTGGCACTTCACCACGCCGCTAAAGGCAAAACCCGGACGCGAGGCCGAGGCGCGCCGCTGGTTGCTACTGGGGTCATTTGTAATAGCCCGCTGAGGCGCTCAGAGTACCACCTACAGGCGGGCTCTTAGTTGGTCCAAAACCCGCCTGAGCCCCTGACCTCATCTTCTCCTACTTCCTGGGCAGGTTGGCAATCTCTTCGAAGTATTTTGCAAACGCCACCATTCCGCCTGAGGCCTGTTGCCAATCAAAGTTCTCGTTAGGTGCGTGGTAACCATGTTCAGGCAGCGACAGTCCCAGGAAGAACACCGGACATTTCAAAACCTTTTCAATACTTGTCATGGCGCCGATTGTTCCGCCGTCGCGCACAAACACCGGATCGCGCTTGAAAGCAAACTTCACGGCGCGCTTCAGCGCTTCGGGCAGCGGGCCCTCGACCGAAGTCAGAAAGGCCGGTGCCATAGACTCAAATGAAATTCGAACGTCGCGATTCAGCTCCTTGATCCGCTTTTCAATCAAGCGGGCGATCTTCTTTGGATCCTGGCGTGCCACCAGCCGGCAGGAGGCCTTCACTTCGGCGCGCGGGGGAACTATTGACTTCAATCCTGGCCCCTGGTAGCCCCCGGATACTCCATGAATCTCAAGCGTTGGCTGGCCCCAGATTCGTTTCATCACCTCGAGCGAGTCTTCTGAGCGCATCAGTTTGAGTTTGTGCGCCTTCTTAAAGGATTTCACGGTGAAACCCGAGTTGGCCCAGTCACTCAACTCCTTCTTTGTCGGTGGCACTACATCATCATAAAAGCCCGGGATTTTGACTTTGCCGGAGGTTGGATCGTAAAGGTCGCAAACGATCTTCATCAGTTCGCCAATCGGATTGCGGGCGGCCCCGCCGACTTCACCTGAGTGTGTGTCGGTAGTGCCAGTCTCCAGGGTTAGCAGGAAGCCAAGTAAACCGCGCAGGCCCGCCGAATTTGCCGGACGCTGCCGCGACACCCAGACAGTGTCTGAAACAACAACAGAGTCGGTGGCCAGGGCCCTCCCGGCACTGGTGATGATTCTTTCAAAGTTAGGCGACCCGATCTCCTCCTCGAACTCCCAGAGGAACTGTATGTTCACCGCCAAACCCGCCTCGACCGCCGCCCTGGCTCCATAAAGCGCGGCCAGTGCGGGCCCTTTGTCATCAGTTGTCCCGCGTCCAAAATAGCTGTCACCACGCGTGGTCATGACGAAAGGCTCTGTATCCCACGGCTCGGTCTCTTTTGAAGCTGGCTGCACGTCCATGTGGTTATAGACCGTCACGGTAGGCAAATTCTTACCGGCCGCAAATGTCGCATGGACAACTGGATTCCCCTGACGTACTCGATACACGTCAGCCTTGGCGCCAAACCGCCTGAAGGTCTCGACCACCATGTCAACGCCCTTGTCGATGTCCTGAGCATGTCCCGGATCAACCGAGACGGTAGGAGTCTCTACATATTGTTTCAGCAGTTCTTCGTATTCGGCTCGGTGGTTCTTGGCAAACGAGACCAGGCTGTCGCGGCTCAATTCTCTTGGCATTCACCAGTCCTCCAGAAATTTGACTAAGGTTTAACCTCGGGCCGGACATGGTAACACGAGGGCGGCCGGCAGGAGGGCGAATCTGCTGCCTGAGGACTTCCGGAGAAAAGTGCAGCTCGCTTCTTTTCTGCTGGACTTGCCAAGGCAACCTTTTAAATCTCTGGCTGGGGGTTACTTAACCGAGCAACTAAAGACCCTAATTTCCGCTTCAAAGTCGCTGCCCATCAGGGAAACATGCAGATGTCAGTCAGCGTAAGTTCAATCGGGCCGCGGCTTCGTGTTATTCTGGCTTCCCGGCTTTGGCGCGCGGGACTGCATCAATCAACCAGGGCCATCTAGGAGGTTGCGTGAGACATAGATCAGCATTAACGGGGATTGTTGTCGTATTAATTGCCCTTTGCTTTCCTCTAATAATATTTTCGCAGCAAAACAGAGCCACGACCGGCGCTGCCATCCGCGATAGATCGACCCCGGTTGGAGTTTCCAGTGGCAAAGCGGTTACCCCAGCCGATATTAAGCTCGATCTCAGCGACGCCCTCGCAATCATCCAGGATAACTATGTGGACGGGAACAAGCTTGACTACAACTCGATTTTCAAGTCCTCCATCAGCGGAATGTTGCGCGTCCTTGATCCGCATTCAAACTACATGGATCCGGTTGAATTTGCGTCATTCAAGACCGAGCAGCGCTCGGAATACTTCGGCATTGGCGCGACCATCGGCGATTTCAGTGAAGGCGGCGAGGTGAACACCTATATCCGTGCGACCTTCCGGGGAGCGCCGGCTTCCCTGGCGGGATTGCGTTTTGGCGACAAGATTGTTGAAGTCGACGGCCAGTCAATGAAGAATAAGACCTACCCTGAAGTCCGCAAGTTTCTGATCGGACCCAAGGGAACCAAGGTAAGAGTAACCGTGCAGCACCTCGCGACCGGCAAGATTGAAACAGTCCAGATTATTCGCGACGCCGTGCCCCAGCCTTCAGTTTCCGATGCCTACATCGTCCGTCCGGGTGTGGGTTACATTGCGATGACCGGCGGGTTCAATACCACCACCGCAGAGGAATTCGATAACGCGCTTTCTGATCTGCACCGGAAAGGGATGAACACCCTGATTCTGGATTTGCGCGGAAACCACGGCGGGCTGCTCATTCAAGCCGTGCGCGTGGCCAATACTTTTCTCAGACGAGGTCAGTCGATTCTGACGCAAAAAGGACGAATCAGGGGAAGCTCGGATTCCTTCACCGCTTTCAACGAAACCCCCGACACGACTCCACTGGTGGTCCTGGTTAACGGCGGCAGCGCTTCGGCTGCGGAAATCCTGGCCGGCGCCTTACAGGATCATGATCGCGCTTTGATTGTAGGTGAAACTACTTTCGGCAAGGGTCTGGTGCAGTATCCCTATCCGCTTGCATATGATTCCGCGCTGCTGCTGACGGTAGCCAAGTACTACACTCCATCAGGACGCTTGATTCAACGCGACTATTCCAATGGCGGATTCTATGACTACTACACCAAAGGTGGCTCAACTGCCGGGGAAAAAGACGGCAAACCTGTCGGTCCTGAAAGTCACACTGACACCGGGCGACCGGTTTACGGCGGCGGCGGCATTTCGCCTGATGAAGTCGTAAAGTCGCCAGGTTTTACCGGTGCTCAAGTGCGCCTTGCGAATCCGGCTTTCGGCTTTGCCCTGGAATTAGCCAGCGGCCGCATTCCGGGATTTGCAAAGTACGTAGTCAGCGGACCGATTGATTTCCAACACGATGTTCAACCGGCGGATTTCCCGATGACAGATGCAGTGTTTAGAGCGCTGAAAGCTTACGTGGCCAGTAAACCGGAGTTCAAGATTGCGCCTGAGCAACTGGACCGCGATCGCGCCTTTGTCCTGCGCCAGGTGCGTTTTGAACTGGCGACCGCGGCCTATGGCTCGACCACAGCTTTCCAGGTCCTGAACGAAGACGATCCCCAGATTGCGCGCGCAGTTGAGGTGATGCCGCGGGCTCGGGAACTGGCCCTGGCAGCGCTGCGCGCCCAGACACGATCCGAATAGACTCCGCTCCTCGCTCAACCGAACTACAGTTGTCGATGGGTGTGCGACGGCATCGCCTGTGATCGCGTGATTGAAAAATGCCGGATTTCAGCAGTCCTTGATCAAGAGCACTATCTTGCCGAAACTCTGATTTGCCTCGAGGCGTGTGTGGGCCTCGCGAATCTCTGCCAGTGCGTAGGTTCTATCGACGACTGGTTGCACCGCGCCACTGGCCAGCAACGGCACAACCTGATCCGTGAATAGCCGAACGGCATGAGCCTTTTCTGCGCCGCTGCGCGCACGCAGTACGGTGCCCAGAATCTGCAATCGTTTCCCCATCACCTTACCGAAATCAAGAGTCGCCCGAGAGCCTGCCGTGGTCCCCACGAGCATCATTCGCCCCTGCCGAGACAGCGAGTCCAGATTGGCGTCGAAGTACGCTCCGCCAACCAAATCGATAATGACATTTACGCCCCTAGCGTTGGTCCATTTTCTAACTGCCTCGACTATCAGACCTGGATTGTCACCGAGCGCCAGCGAATCTGTAAGACCAAATGGCTTCGCGCGCTCGAGTTTCTCCGCAGTGCGTGCTGTGCCGTAAACCGTCGCACCGGCCGCGCGAGCTAACTGAATCGCTGCGGTGCCCACGCCCGATCCGGCTGCATGAACGAGCAGGCTTTCTCCGATCATGAGACGGGCCTGTGTAAACAATGCGTCGTGAGCGGTAATGAAAACCTCAGGAATGGCCGCGGCCTGGATCCAATCCAAATTCGCGGGTATTTCCGCGAGCGTGCTTTCCGGCACGACTACGAATTCAGCTTGCGCGCCGCCGCCGGTGATCCCAAACACGCGCTGGCCTGGTCGCCACTTACGTACCTCTTCGCCCACGCTTTCCACCTCGCCCGAGAACTCCAGCCCGGGAATCGCGGTTGGATATCCTGGAGGCGCAGGATAACGACCCAGACGCTGCAGGAGATCCGCGCGATTCAAGGCCGCAGCATGGACGCGTACGCGCACTCGATCGGCGGTTGGTAACCCAGGTATTTCGACTTCGCGAATTTCCAGTGCCTCAACTCCACCGGGTGAAACAATGACTGCTGCTCTCATGGGGGAAATGGTAAATGAAAAATGCGGAATGGAAAAATCTTACTTAGCCACGGCGCTTTCCCATTGGTCATTTTGCCTTTACCATTTACCATCCCGGCGTGAGTTCATCACCGCAAACGCTGATCATCATCAACAATATCGCTGCCCGAGCACGCCAGGCCTGGCCGCTCATGCGCGCGCGCCTGGATGAAAGCGGCATCGCGTACGACGTTTATGAGACGGAAAAGGCCGGTGACGCAACCACGCGTGCGCGCGCTGCGCTTGAACATGGCTGCCGGCTGATTGCCATTGTTGGAGGAGATGGAACTCTCAGCGAAGCTGCGGCGGGTTATTTCTTTCAGGATAAGAAAGACTCAGATGCTCTGCCCGTGCCGATCAATCCGCAAGCCGCGCTGGCTGTTCTGCCAGCCGGCACCGGCGATGATTTTGCGCGCAACCTGGTGGGCCGGCGAGCGTTGCTTGGGCATTGGGTCGGGGCCCTTATTTCACATCTTGAGGGCTCGCGCGAGGCCACGACGCGGCTGGTCGATGTGATTCGCGTACGCACTGAAGATTACTGCCGTGAGACCATTTGTATTAATGCGTCCACCTTGGGTCTGGGCGGAGAAACCGCGGCCCGGGTGGCGGCCCAGGGAAAATCTATGCGCAAATTTTCGGGCGAAGCTCGGTTTGTCGCGGCAGCGCTAGGCGCGTTGGCAGCCTGGCGTGAACGGCCGGTCACGGTCCGGGTGGATGACGAGACGACAATTGAAGGTCCCATGAACCTGGTGGCGGTTGCTAACGCGCGCTATGCGGGTGGAGGCATGATGCTTTCGCCGGACGCGGAAATTGATGACGGCCGGCTTGATGTGGTAACGGCCCGTGGACTGGCCAGAGCCGAGATTCTGCGAGAGCTTTTGCGCATACGTAAGGGCGGACACGTGGCCAATAAGAAGGTGAAGATCTTTCAGGGACAACGGGTGAATATTCAAACGTCCGGGAAAGAGAACGCCCTGCTGATTGAAGTCGACGGGAATGTCAGCGGCCGCACCCCGGCTGACTATGCCATCATGCCACTGTCTTTGCGAATTGTTGTGTAGCTTAAACTCAGCAATCAGGAGTTGAAGAAATGTCGAGGCAACTAAGCGGCGCTGGCGCTCATTTGCCGCAACTTGAAATCATCTGCTACTCGTTTGAGCAAGCGCTGATATTCCGGATTATCTCTGACAGAGGTCCAATTGGGATCGGAGGCAAACCAGAGATAGTTCTCATTGCCCAGTTTGATGGCGGTCTCGAGCCAATTAATAGCTTCACACTCTTCTCCCAATAGAGCGTAGGTCGAGCCCAGCCAGTAGGCGATGTCGTGGTCAGCCGCTGCTACTGCCTTAACTTTTTCGTTCAATTGCTCCAGGGCGGCTTCTCGTTTGCCCTGGGCCGCCAGGCAGGTGGCCAGGATTGGCCGGATGCCATCCATTCTCGGGTGGTCCTCGAGCACTCCCTCCAGCAAGCGTCTGGCCGCCTCGACTTCACCCCGATAGAAGAGCGTACGGGCGCGGAAGGTCTTGATGAGAGGATGGTCGGGCTCCATCGCGGCGCCCTGATCGAGTTCCGCCAGCGCTTCCTCCCAACGCTGCTGGTACATGAAAATGCGCGCCCGATTGTAGCTGACCACCACCCGCTCAGCCGGGTTCAGACGCACCATACGATCAAAGCTGCGCAGGGCGCGCTCATATTCACCATCCAGCCGGGCCAGCACTCCCCGCACAAAGTGCACGCCGACGTCGTTGGGGTATTCCTGGCGCAGTCGCTCAACCTCGGCACGCGCTTCGGCCTTTAGATTTCGTGAAAGATAGATGAAGACCATGTGCATGCGCGCTTCCAGCAGTCGGGGCTCGAGTGCCAGCGCTTGATTAAAGGCAGCCTCAGCTTTCTCATGATCGCCAGCTTCTCCCAACCCCTTGAGCACCCGGTTTACGTAGCAGCCGCCCAATGCCGAATAGGCAAGCGCGAACCGGTCATCGAGTTTTATGGCTCGCTCAAAATGGCTAATGGCCTCGTCAACCTGTTCCCGGGCAACTGTGTGATAGATAAACCGGCCCATGCAATCGCGGCCGCGGAGATATTCCTCGGCAGCGGCGGGGTTGGCCGAAAGGCCTTTGGCGAGTTCATCTTTCTCGTCAGGACTGAGCTCAAGGCGTAAGCCATCGACGATGTGCTGCACTATCGCATCCTGCACGGCGATGATGTCGTCTGCATCGGCATCGATGCGATCACTCCAGAGAATCTCGCTGGTCCGCACTTCAAGCAACTGCGCAGTTACGCGAATGTGCTGCCCCGAGCGGATGAATGAGGCTGTCAGAATTGCCCCCACGCTCAGTTGCCGTCCGACTTCCAGGGGATCTACCTGCTGGGCCTGGTACTTAACAATCGCAGAAGAGGGTCGCACGACCAGCGAACGAACGTGGGCAAGTTCAGTGATCACTGCGTCGGCCAAAGAGAACTCATAAAAACTCATTTCCGGATCGTTGCTGAGGTTCTTGAAGGGCAGGATGGCAACGCTGGAGCGCGCCTTATCACCTATGCTGGTCGAGGGTGTCTCATGTGCTTCCGCAGGTTGTGGTCGAGTTGCGGAAGTGGCAGAGCCCGCCGACTCACTGCCGGTAATTGATTTGAACCAGCGCAGCGCCCGGGCCATGGGTCCCTGTGAATTGAGATGGCGTGGCGCCACCAGGGAGGCGGTCTCGTCGAACTGCGAGATTGTGGCAGAGCGAATTTCGCTCAGCACGCTCTTTAGTTCGTCACGCAACTCCACGACTTTTTGATAGCGATTACGCGGGTCCTTGGCCAGAGCGCGATCCAGAATCTGCTGTAAACGCGGCGGCGTTGGCCCAGGACGCGCCTCAGCCAACGGCACCGGATTATCATGAAGCACCGCATGGCGCACATCGACTGCCGTCCGGCCGCGAAAAGGCCAAAGCCCGGTCAGCATTTCATAGAGCAGCACCCCCGTAGAAAAAATGTCCGCACGTGAATCGACGCGGTCGCCACGCGCCTGTTCCGGCGCCGCATAGGTCGCAGTGCCGTAGGGGACGCCCAGTTCCGTCAACTCAGTGTGATGAATGCCCGAAGTACGTGCTGCGTCATCGTCCAGCAGTTTAGCGAGGCCAAAATCCAGGACCTTGACCTGCCCGCTGCTGCTGACCATTACATTGCCGGCCTTGATGTCGCGATGAATGATGCCACGCTCGTGGGCTGCAACCAGTGCTTCAGTCACCTGGATCGCTATCGAGAGTGCGCTCTCCAGCTCCAGCGGCCGCCCGGCAACCAGCTCGCGCACGTTGCGGCCCTCGAGATACTGCATGGCGATGAAGTTGATGCCATTGATCTCGTTCAGATCAAAGATGGTGCAGATGTTGGGATGGTCCAGGGCAGAAGCGAGCTTGGCCTCGCGCTCAAATCGTTTGAGGTTTGCTTCTCTGGCTGTCAACTCGGCCGGCAGGACTTTGATGACGACGGTGCGGCCCAGCTTGTTATCGACCGCCTTGTAGACAGTTCCCTGCCCGCCCGCACCGAGCTTGTCGAGGATCCTATAATTTCCCAGCGTACTTCCGATCATCGCAGCGTTTTGACGGCTCTATTTAACTCTCATTAGAGTCGGATCGCAACGCAGGCGCAGGGATTTGGATTGTCAGCTGAGGCGGATGCAGTCGGGCCCTGGCTCTTCAGGACCAGGCGTCCAAGGCGTTCTCATGCTGATGGTGACAGGTGGGAATGTTGTAGTTTCAAACTGCGACGAGCTGACCACCTTTTCTGCGAACATGAAGCGGCGCACACAGCGAGTTTCAGTGGAGCTTGAAGGTGAAAAGTCCCCGGGCTGCACCGGGGACATTCCATACAGGCGAGCGGTGTGAGTGTCCTTTACTATAAAGTACTATCCAGCCAGTACTATCCAGCCAGCCGCATCTGCCAGAGCATGAAGGCGTAATCAAAAGCTGTTTCCTTCAACGCGTCATACCTGCCTGATGATCCGCCATGCCCGGCTCCGAAGTTGACCTTCAGGAGCAAAGGGTTTTTGTCGGTCTTCATCGCCCGCAGCTTGGCCACAAACTTCGCGCCTTCCCAGTACGGCACCTGGCTGTCGTTGTACGAAACCTTTACCAGCATCGTTGGGTAATCCACCTTCCTGATGTTGTCGTAGGGTGAATATGTCTTCATGTAATCGTAAGCGGGCTTTTCGGCGGGGTTCCCCCACTCGATAAATTCGCTGGTAGTTAATGGCAGTGAAGCATCGAGCATGGTGTTGATAACATCGACAAAGGGCACCTGGGCGATGACTGCCTTGAAGAGGTCGGGCCGCATGTTTGACACGGCGCCCACCAGCAGGCCGCCAGCGCTGCCGCCCTGGATGACGAGCCGATCTTTCGCTGTGTATTTCTCTTTAACCAGGTGTTCGGCACAGGCGATGAAGTCGGTAAAGGTCGTGATCTTCTTCATCATGCGACCCTGATCGCGCCATTCTTCGCCTAACTCCCCGCCGCCGCGAATGTGCGCGATGACATAGATCACACCACGATCGAGCAGAGCCAGACGGCTGGAGCTGAAGCCTGGTGGTATCGAGTAGCCATATGAGCCGTAACCGTAAAGCAGCAGCGGCGCCGAGCCGTCCAGCTTGACCCCGCGCCGGTAAACCATCGACATGGGAACTTTCGTGCCGTCACTGGCCGTCGCAAAGACGCGTTCCGCTTTGTAGTTTGCTTTGTCGAAGCCACCGGGAATTTCGTCCTGCTTCTGCAAAACAGCCTGGCGCGTAGTCATGTCGTAATCGAACACGGACGAAGGCGTCACCATTGATTGGTAGTTATAGCGCAAGGTGGTGGTGTTGAACTCGCGATTGTTGCTGATACTGACCGAATAGACTGGCTCGGGAAACTCGATACGGTGGCGCTTTGCGGTCTTGAAATCAACGACCTCAATCTGTTCCAGCCCGTTCTCCCATTCACTTAGAACGGCATGGTTGGCAAACAGGCTGACGTCTTCAATCTTTACCGCACGCCGGTGGGCGATGAATTCCTTCCAGTTTTTCTCAGCCGGATCCGCTACCGGCGCGGTTACGATGCGAAAATTTTTGGCGCCTTTGTTGGTGCGGATGTAGAAGAGATCGCCGCGATGATCGACGTCGTATTCATGCTCAGGCTGGCGCACTGCGATGACCTGCAACGGTGCACTGGGATTGTTTGCCGGCAACCAGCGAACTTCCGAAGATGTCTTACTGGCAGCCTGTAACAGAATCACCGCCTTATCGCGCGTGCGGCCAGTGGCCATGTCGAATAGTTCGTCCTTTTCCTCGTAGATTAGATCGCTGTGGTCCGCGCCCAGTTCGTGCCGGAAGAATTTGTCGCTGCGTTTGGTAACCGCATCTTCCGTTACATAGAAAATCGTCTTGTTGTCCGTAGCCCAGGCGAGGTTATCCACGCGTTCGATTTTTTCCGGGTAGAGCTCGCCGGTTTTCAGATTCTTGATCTGCAGGGTGTACTGGCGATAGCCGGTGTTATCGGTCGTATAGGCGAGCAGGTTCCCGTCGTCACTGGGTGCCAGCGCGCCGACACTCATGAATTTTTGCCCTTTAGCCAGCTCATTTTGATCCAGAATTACTTCTTCTGCTCCGGCGAGGTTTCCCTTCTTGCGACAATAAATTGGGTATTGCTTTCCTTCTTCCGTGCGCGAGTAATAAAAGTATCCATCCTGACGATAGGGTACATTCACATCGGTTTGCTTGATGTGACTGAGCATCTCTTTGTAAAGCGTTTCCTGCAGTTGAGCGGTTGGCTTCATTAATTCTTCTGCATAACCGTCTTCCGCCTTGAGATACTCGAGCACTTGGGGATTTGTTTTTTCCCGCAGCCAGAAGTAGTCGTCGACGAGTGTCTCGCCATGAATTTTCGTTGTTTTTGGTTTCTTTTCGGCCATAGGTGGTTGTGGTGTTGTAGCTACGCCTGCGGCGCGGACATGGGTGGCGCCATCAATAAAGAGAATTGTCAGCGAAATTAATAAAGCGATTGCCAGAAATTTAGGATGAATCTTCATTTGCTTCCTTGACCCAGACTTGCTTAGAGGTCTCCGCGCGCGCAGTTCCGGGAGCCAATCCGTTTCGCGCTAGCTTCTATTCCGGGGAGTTCTTTTTAGCGGCACACGGCCGCTTCAGTCGTGTACCGTTCAACCGCGCAGGGGATCGCCCCAGCCTGATTGCAGATACTTGCCATCTTGTACAATGCAGGGGACGGTTGGATCGCCATGCGAATAGGCAAACATCTCAGCCCGCCGGCCGCGATCATTCTGTGCGTCGTAGTCCGTAAAGGCCACACCCGCAGCTTCGTAATAGTCACGAGCTTGCTGGCAATAAGGGCAGCCCGGCTTGCTATAGATCACCAAACCCATTTGTCACCTCCGCGAAGCTGATAGTTTAGCAATGTCGTCGCCAGGATGCGAAGCCCGCCGCAGGCTGATAACTTACTTGATCTTGAATGCCCGAAAATCTCTTTGCACCCCCGCCTTAGACGGTTATAGCTTTATCAGATCGGCCATCTGAAGATATACTCAGGCGCATGTCGGAGCAGACTTATCAAACATCGACTGCCGTGGCGCTGGAAAGCGACCTGCTCGATCCTTATGAGCGGCTGGTGCCAATCGAGATTCTCGGTCATCGCACCGAAGTCCCGGAAAAAAACCGCCTGCTTCGCTGTTTCCAATATCTTTCGCTGAAGACTATTTCCTATGGTGATTTTTGTTGGAATGGCGAGTGTACGAATTGCCAGGTCTGGTATCACCAGGCGGGGCAAAGCGAAGCAGACGATCGGCCCGGTCTCGCTTGTCGCATGGAAGTCGCGGAAGAAATGGTCATCACCAAACTAAATTCCTTCATTCAGCTTGAAGGCATAAATAAGTAGCCGGAGCCGCGCGCTTCCAACTTTGCCGGAAGGCACGTCATGACAAGGTTGGTCTGAGGCGAGAGGTCAGCACGCAGGATGCGTGCGGTCCCAGGTTGGGTCCCAGGTTGGTCCCGGGGCTTCGGTCCCCGGGGGTTAGTACCTTGGGACGCTGGGATCCACTTCGTTGGACCAGCTTATGATTCCACCTTTCAGGTTTACCAATTCCCCAGTAAAGCCTGAGCGCTTGAGCGCATCGATGGCTCTGGCGCTGCGACCACCCATCTTGCAGTGCACTATAGTCTCTTTCTCACTATCGATCTCAGACATGCGATTGATGATCTGGCCAAGCGGGATGTGAATTGTATTGGGGATTCTGGCTATTGCCACTTCGTCGGGCTCGCGTACATCGATAATCTGGATATCGTCGCCCTTGTCCATCCGTTGTTTAAGTTCGGTAGCGCTAATTTCGGCCATCTGTTGCTGTGTGGCTTCGTTCATGTCTCCCCCAGGCTGCCAGTGTAATTATTGTTGACGGGTATTCTAATCGCCGCAAGGCGCAGCGACAAGACCCCACGACACTCAGTTTTTGAGTCATACGGGCGAGCGCGTCTGTGGACCGGTTAGTTCAGCCTGCCGATTTCCGGCCGGGGCCGCTCACACAAGTGGTACTGATCGGCGGCCTGGGCTACACTTTTCCCCTACATCCTTTTCCCGAGGATCAACGCGTTATGAGATTCGAGTTCTATCATCCCGGGCTTGAAGACGTTCCCAAACTTTCAGTCGATGGGACGGTCGGCAATGCCATTCACTTTTCACATTGGGTTGGAAATGAAACCCCGGCCGAACTAAAGGCCGATACTTCGACAGAGATTGCACTTAACCTGGTTGCTGCGCCCCACCGGCAACGGCTGACCCAGGGCATCGACCTGGTCACCAATAATCACTTTGACACCGATGGCGTGCTTTCGGTTTGGACCGTGTTGACTGGCGAACACGCCCTGGATTTGAACCACGAACTGACGGCCGCAGCCGAAGCTGGTGACTTTTCTGAATTCTCCAGCGAGGCCGGAGTGCGTGCCAGTATAGTCATTCAGGGTGCAGAACAGGCCTCGCCAACTAACGAAAGCGGATCGCCTCTGGCGCGCAAACTGGCGGGTGAGGAAGTTGATGAGGCGCGAGCTTACGAACTGGTATTGCCGGAAGTTGAGCGGGTCCTGACGCACATCGATGATTATGAGCAGCTTTGGCGCGAAGCCTGGGACCGCATCGCCACCGCGCTGGACAGTTTCGCGCGTGGTACCTCGAGCGTAATCGAATTGACCGCGGCGAGGCTGTCAGTCATCTCCCTCGCGCCGGAAATTTTCAGCCCCTCCGGTTTTAGTCCAACCCGGCACGCAGCGCCCTATACAGCGATTTCAAAATACGCGCGCGGAGAGATGTTCCTGATAGCTACGCCTATCGAAAAAGGCTGGGCCTACCGCATCGATTACCCGTATTACTCCTGGGCGGAAACTATTGTGCGGCCGCAGATCAAACGACGCGACTTGACCGCAGCCTTGACCGAATTAAATGGGGCCGAAGGGAATCGAGACGGTAAATGGCAGCCGAATTCCAGCGAGCTAACCTCAGCGGCAAAATTTCTGGGCGCGGACGGCGCACTGGCTTGCTCACAACTCCCGCCTGAGAGAGTGGCTGAGATTCTGGCGGCAGAATAAGAAAAGCGGCGCCCGGTGTAATCGAAGTTTTTTTTGGGTGCCGCCAAGCGGATATGCACGACGTAATAATCATTGGCGCCGGCCCGGCCGGCTTAGCGGCCGCGTTTTGGTGTGACGGACTGGGTTTGGACACACTCGTCCTCGAGCAAGGCGAAAGCGTGGGTGGCCAGCTTCAAAAAATTTACAATCCGATCAACAACTACCTGGGTGTAGCCGCGGCAAACGGACAGGAGTTGCTCGATCGGTTTGCCGCCGGCGTAGACCAGGCCGATTTTGATCTCTGGACCAACACGGCGATTGACAGCGTCGAACTGAAAGCCAGGCGCATCAGGCTGGCGAGCGGCGAAGACCTGCAGGCAATCGGGATCATTATCGCCACAGGCGTGCGCCGGAGAAAGCTTGGGATTCCCGGCGAGGATGAATTTGTGGGACATGGCATCATGGAATCGGGCGCGCGGGACGCACAACTATTTGCCGGCAGGGATGTATGCGTAATCGGGGGTGGCGACGCGGCAGCTGAGAATGCCTTGCTGCTCGCCGAAATTTGTCCGACAGTAACACTTGTCCATCGCGGTAAGACACTGCGAGCCCGTCAGGAATTCAGGGAACGGATACAATCAAATCATTGCCTCACGGTATTTAAGGAAGCGCAAGTCCAACGCATCCTGGGAGGCGAGCAAATCGAGGCAGTGGAAATTTTGCGCGCTGGAGCCATCAAGCCTTTTCAAATGGCCGTTGGCGGCGTGCTGATTCGCGTCGGCGTCGAGCCCAACAGCGAACTTTTCCGCGGGCAATTGCAACTTGACCCGCGTGGCTACATCATTGCAAACGGCGAGCGCGAAACGAGCAGCGAAAACGTTTTCGCCATCGGCGATGTTTCCAGTCCCCTGGCGCCTACGATCAGCGGTGCCACCGGAGCGGGTGCGACTGCTGCCAAAGTTCTGGCCGGTCGACTAACTGCCCGCGGATAGAAATAGACCAGCAACGGAGCGCATTTTCGGAGTGCAGGGCAAGCTGGAACTTAAGAGGCACTATGGAAAGTCAGCCGTTTTATACCGACGCCCATCTGCTGGCCTATCCGGTCGAGTACATTGCCGGCATCGATCTTTATAACGCCGGCGAATTCCATGCCGCGCATGATGCGTGGGAAGATCGCTGGATGGGTGAGGTCGGCCGCGACGAGAAATTGTTCCTCCAGGCAATGATCCAGTCAGCCGTTGCGTTTCATCATCTACAAATCAGTCGCCCAGGGGCGGCGCGGCAGATGTATCTGCGGGCCATGGAGAAGTTTGAGCGATTGGGAAGGCCCGTGTTTATGTCGCTCGATATCAAGGGTTATCAGGCCCAGTTGGATTGCGCCCTCTCATGGTTGTTGACAGTGTCCGATCCGCGTGAGGTGACACCGCCTGAGATTGCGCCGCCAACAATCCGCTTGCTGCCGGAGATTAACGACTATGACTAAACAGCCACTCACCAGGTCTCGTCTGGCAAAGTCAAGGTTGAAACCATGGACACTTAAGGCAGGCAGGATGCCTGCGGTCCCGAGGATATGAGCAGAGTATTCAAAGCAAGTCTCGTCGCTGCCTGGGTCGGCGCAGCTTTGTTTTTCAGCGCCGTGGTAGCCCCGGCGGCATTCGCCGTGTTACGCCAATTCAATCTGGCCAGTGCCAATGAGATTGCCGGCGCTATCGTGTCGCGCGCGCTGGCGGTGATTAACCTCAGCGGCTTCGTTATCGGTATCGTCCTGCTGGCCGCCGCTCTGCTCTGGAAAAGAGAACGCCTGGGACTGGGATTCCTCTTACAGCTGTTATCGCTGGTCGTCTTAGCCAGCGCAACTGCTGCGGGCAAATGGTTGGTGGCCGCGCGGATGCACATCCTGCGCGCGGGGTTGACCACCACTATTGATCAGTTGAGCATCAGCGACCCCCGGCGCCAGGAGTTTGCGAACCTGCACCACTATTCCGTGCTGCTGCTCAGCACGGCCATGATTGCCGCCGTCCTGGCCCTCGTCCTCTTTGGAGTGCGGCGGGCAGAGCAACGCCCTTGATGGTCGTCGTAACTGATTTGTATCGCGTCAAGTAAAGGAAATATCCTCGCCAATGAAGAAATACCTGACTCTACTCTTTTCCCTGTTGCTGTTTTGCACGAGCTCGCAGGCGCGCCCACAAGATCCCCAGCCAACTCCGTCGCCCGCAGAGATTTCCGACGCCCAGAAGCGCCTGGAGTCTTTTGACATCGTGTGGAAGACCGTCAATGAACGTTTTTATGATCCCGCCTTCGGCGGCGTGGATTGGAAGAAGGTGCGCGAGCGCTATGCTCCGCTCGTGGCTGCCGCGCAAAGCGATCATGACTTCCACACTCTTTTGCAGCAAATGCTTAATGAGCTGCACCAATCGCACTTTGTGATCATTCCCAAAGAGTCGATTCCTAAACTAATCAAGAGAAAGACAGACGCCCGGGCCGGTAACCAGGAGGAGTTGGACGATGAGGAAATGCTGGAGGAACTCGCGGATGACGAGTCAACTACACCACTGGACCGTATCGGTTACAAACTGACTGAGCGACTCTCCACCGGTATCGGCATTGATTTGCGTATCCTCAAGGGAGCAGCGGTAATAACGAGGGTTACGCCGGCCTCCCCGGCGGCGCGCGCAGGCTTGCGGCCAGGCTATATTATCCAGAGTGTTGGCAGTCACTCTCTGGCTCCCCTAATCGCGCAGTTCCAGGGTAATCCTACTTTCCAAGCGGCGTTTCGTGGCGAGCTGCCCGTGATTCTGCTGGCCGGATTCATCAACGGCGAACGCCGCTCGCCCGTAAGGATTGGCTATCTGGATGGCCGCAACCGCACACGTGTGGTGCGGATCACCCGTGAAAAACTGGAGGGAGAGATGTCGCCGGCCATTGGCAACCTGCCGGCGATGTACACCGAATTTGCAACTCACAGCCTGCCGGGCGGCGTCGGTTACATTCGCTTTAATGCCTTCATGCCAAACATGATGAAGAAGGTGTGCGCGGCAATGCGTTCGTACCACGATGCTCGCGGTTTGATCCTCGATCTGCGCGGTAATCAGGGAGGACTGCTCGGCATGATTGGCGGCTTAAGCGGTCTCCTGGAATCCAGAATGGTGGCGCTGGGTTACATGAAATCCCGCGCCGGCCGCAGTACCCTCGTGGCGTTTCCTCAAAGGTCACCCTTTGAAGGGCTGTTAGTGATCCTAATCGATGGAGCGACACAATCAGCCGCGGAAATGTTTGCCAGTGGCTTGCAGGAAAGCGGACGAGCCATAGTTGTAGGCGAACAGAGCGCGGGCAATACCTTGCCCTCAACTATCACAAAATTGCCGACGGGAGCCCTGTTTCAATTCGGCTTTGCGGACTATGAAACGATCTCCGGCCAGAGACTTGAAGGTCGCGGCATCATCCCGGACGTGAGCGTGGAGTTGAGCCGTCGGTCCTTACTGTCTGGTCCTGATCCGCAGTTGGCGGCGGCACAGCGCAAAATTCGCGAGCTGGCCGGCTTTGTAACCGGGAGCCGCTCGAAAGAACTTATCGCGGACGTAACAGTGACGACCGCGGCGCCGCCAAAGCCAGCCCAAAAACAACCGGCCTTAATCGTGGCCCCCCGGCCCAGTGGCAAGCCGACCGGCAACAGTGACGCGCCTCCGCCGCCCCAGCCGCCACCAGTTAGAACAATCGTGGCCATCGGTGCTCCGCCCAGTCCCAAGCCCTCGGGCTTGCCCTCAGTCGACGAAATAATTCGTCACTATCTTGAGGCCATCGGAGGGCGCACGGCGCTGGAGCAACTCACCAGCCGCGTTTCCCGCGGCTCGGTTGAACTACAGTCAATGGGCCTAAACGGCAGCGCCGAAATCTACGAAGAAGCTCCCGCCAAATCCACTCTGATCCTGAATGTCGAAGGCCTGGGCACTATCCAACAAACCTTTGATGGAGTTTCAGCGTGGTTGCAGGATCCGCTTGACGGTTACATCAGATTCGCTCCCACCGCTGCGACCAAACTTCACGATCAGGCAGTTTTTCATCGTGAACTGCGCCTCAAAGACCTGAATCCAGGGCTGGTCGTGACTGGTAAAGAAAAAGTCGGAGAGCGCGATGCCTTTGTCCTCAGTTCCATCTCTTCGCGAGTGGAAAAATTTTACTTCGATACGCTGACTGGACTGTTGTTGCGAAGAGGTAATACTTACTATGATGATTACCGCGAAGTCGATGGCGTAAAATTGCCTTTCAAGATTACCGACGACTCGTCGCTTGGTTTTGGCGTGGTGGTTCGCTTGAACGAAATCAAGCATAATGTGCCGATTGATAAAGCAAAGTTTGCGGAGTATCCGGACTGCTTTACCAAACCTGAGGACTGGGAGAAAAAATAAGACTGGCAGCCTGCTGGTTGAGTTTGGTCGCTAAGCGCGAGTGTCCGAGCATGGCCTGCGGCCTTGGCCATCGATTGATCGGCAGACTCCCTGTTACGTCAATTGATTTTGTCCAAAATGAAAATCAGACAGAGCATTGGAGAAGGTGAGTGGAAATAATTGAGCAGATCGATGACTGGCGAGAGCGTTTCGCCGCTTGGAAGCAGAACAGAAGTATCGCCCAGCAGGATGAGATAGACGAATCGTATCCCATTATCACAAATCGCCACGCGCCATTTTTGCCGGCGCGCCGGGCGTTACCCATGCTGAACCTGGCGTTGATATCCTCAGCCGGCGCCTACCTCGACGGGTCTCAGCCATTTGACGCTAGGGCAGCTGATGGCGATCTCACCTATCGCGAGATTCCAACTGAAATAGATGGTGCAGATTTGCAATTCATCGCGCGCGGCTATGATTCAGCCGCAGTCCGCCAGGACCTCAACTCGCAGATCCCCCTAACTCGACTAATTGAATTTCAGCAAAACGGAATTATCGGCCAGCTCAACCCGGTATTCTGGAGTATCCAGGGCTTCATTCCTGATGCCGCGCGCTTCGTAGACGAACTGTTGCCCCAGCTGGTGCAGCGCCTGGCAAGGTATGAAGTTCAGGCGGCCCTCTTGATTCCAGCTTCGCGTCTCTGTCATCAATCCGTCTCCCTGGCCGCTCGCGCAATCGAAGCCGCCGGAATTCCTACTATGACGCTGGCCGTCAACAAGGAAGTTATCGAGAGTGTGCGGCCGCCGCGAGCGGCATTATACGTCGGAGAGTTTGGCACGGTTGCCGGGCGGCCAAATTTCCCCGAGCAACAACGTCGCGTGCTGGACGAAGCGTTGCGATTGATCGAACCGATGGATCAACCAGGTATCCGCAGACTCAACGTGGCCATGGAAAGCGCTGTCGAAAAATCGCGTGGGGAACGCTAGAGTCCAATACACCTGCTTATTCGTCTTGTTACGGGAATGAAATGTCTGATGCGTAAAGACGGTGCAAACTCATCGCATCGGGGTAACAATCCACAGAAGTTTGTCTGACAAAAAAACCATTCCCATTATGCGTAAGAAGCTCATCCAGCGCAGCCTGGGACTAATCGTGGTCGCCCTGGTCCTTTACCTGCTTTTCTGGCCAGTGCCAGTCGTCCCTGTCGCCTGGACTCCGCCGCGAGCGCCTGAACTTGCCGGACCCTACGAGCGGAACAGCAAACTGGCGGCCATTCAAAGACTGGAAACTGGCGGAGGTTTTGCGCCAGAAGATGTTGCGCTGGATGCCCAGGGCCGCATCTATGCCGGAATGGACAGTGGCCGCATCGTGCGACTGCGGGCCGATGGCACCAGTCCGGAAGGCTTCGCCAACACTCATGGAAGGCCGCTCGGATTAATCTTTGATCGGGCCGGCAATCTGATCGTGGCTGATGCCGACAAGGGGTTGCTCGCAATCGCTCACGAAGGTTCCATCAGCGTTCTTAGCACGCAGGTCGACGGGGTTCCCTTCCGTTGCACTAATGATCTGGACATAGCCGCCGACGGTGTCATTTACTTTACCGACGCGTCCAGCAAATTTCCGCTCACAACTTTCACCCTCGATATTATTGAGCATCGGGGCAATGGGCGCTTCCTCGCTTATGATCCTCGGACCAGGACGACCCGAGAGGTGCTGGGCAATCTTTGTTTTGCGAACGGCGTGGCGGTTAGTCCCGACCAGTCATATGTGCTGGTGGTGGAAACAGGCAAGTACCGCATCCACCGCGTTTGGCTCACCGGCCCCAAACAAGGACAAGCGGAAATCTTTGTCGATAATTTGCCGGGCTTTCCGGACGGCATTATGTCGAACGGACGGGACAAGTTTTGGCTGGCGTTGGTTACCCCGCGCGACTCGGTGCTGGATCGCTTGCTGCCCCATCCATTCTTGCGCCGCATGGTCACGCGCCTGCCAAAATTTCTCCAACCCGCTCCCCAACGTTTCTCTTTTGTGCTGGGGCTGGATACGAACGGTCAGGTGGTTGAGAACCTCCAGGATGGAGCAAAAGATTGCTACGCGGAGATTGCCAATGTCGTCGAGCGAGATGGGATGCTCTATTTTGGCAGCATCGGCGAATCCGCGATTGGCAGACTGGCGATCCCGAGGTAGCAGCGGTGCGAATTGAGCGGCAAGTGCAGGCCACCAACCAGTCAGACGACTATCTGTTGTTCTGCACGCCGAGCGCGAGCACGTCATTCCATGCGCAAACCGCCGCGCGCTTCAAGCCTGGCGGCAATTTGACCGGGCCGAGATCGACACCTGAATTGCCAACCATCGTGGCCGACCCAAGGCGAGCCCAGCCCTTGCCAAAATCAACATAGAGGGGCACACGCATCACGAACTTGTCGGAAACTCCCGATTGGGTAATGCGACCGGAAAGTGAGCCGTCCGCGCTGATTTGATAATCAAACCGATAACTCGGCATTTCCGTTCCGTAGACCCACTCGTCAAAAAACCAGTTCATGCTGTGGTTGCCGTCAATGTCCATTTCCCTGGTCATGTGTTTCTCGATGGCCCGCTTCAGATCTTCGGTGGAAATATCCTTGTTGAAGTTGGTCTTTACAAAATCCTGCATCATTGCTTTGAAGCGCTCGTCGCCCGTCTTTGGTTCGTACATCAGCATGCGAATCATGTGCAGGATGTACGCACCTTTGGGATAAATCATTCGTCGCGCAACCCCGCCAGTTTTGGCGTTATTCAAGCGATACCCCTGCGTTACCGGGCCGACTGTATACGGCTTGCGATCACGCGTGGCTGGAGAAGCTTCGATAATGAGCTTGCGCAAATCTTCCCAAAAATCGATGAACTTATCCTGGCTGCGTGTCAACTGGACATAAAGTGAAGCCGAAAACTCGGCAAAGCCTTCACTCATCCATTGATCGTGATAACTGTCCCAACCTACGAGGTGGCCCCACCACTGATGGGCCACCTCGTGCGGCGCTACATAGCGCCAGAAGTTGTCGGTGCCGCCCCTGACACCTATCAACTGTGTCCTTTGGGTGCTGTCCATGAAAGCCGTGTACGGCATGAAAACAAGGGTGGGCCAGGCCTGGCCAAAGCCCGCCGCCGGTTGTTGCGTCATGGCGAGACGAGTGTAGGGGAGCTTGCCGAAGAAATTGGTGTAGATGCGTGTGGCGTTTTGTGCCTCGGCGATCGCCTGGTCGGCGATGCCTGTGGTGGAGATCGATCCCAGGGTGGTCCCAGTCTTGATCCCCTGCGCTTCGGCCTGTTCGATTTGTAATTGTACTTGCCGTAACTCGTCAGGGACTTCCGTATTGGCATAGAACTCTATGTTGTAGCCAGTGTCCTTGTCGGCGACTTCTTTTTTCTTGAACTTTCCGTAGTTAAACCCAGCCACCGCCAACTCGGTGCTGCCGCTGGTCCATTTGGCCACAGTGGTGTCCCCCTCCCGCTTCTCGGGCGTGGCCAAAGCGCCGGTACCCACCAAAGTGAATCCTTTCGGAAAACGGAAGGTCATATCAAAAAGGGCCCGGTCGCCAAACTGCGTCCCGGCATTATTGGGGTACCAGTTGCCGCGGGCGCCGGGATTGAGAATGAAATTGCCGCCGCCGGAATCGATCAAGGCATCGGCGCCACTGTAATGCACCTTAACCTTGTAGATCTTTCCCGCTTCCAGCGGCTGGGAGAAGATTATGGCAAAGTCCGCATCCTCATCTTTACTCTCCTGAATAAAATTTAGGTCGTTGCCCTGTTCATCCTGGACCCGGTTCACGCGCAAGGTGGGGAACAGATCCAGGGGCACTACCCGAATACCCGACAGGCGCGAACTAAAGGTGAACAGATCGCTGCCGGTCAGCCGCGCACCTTTTATAGTCATCTCGATCTCGTGCCGAGTCATGTCAACTAAACGGTGGTCTTCGGCGCTTGAAGGCGTGCCTTTCTTGTATTCACTTTCGCGATGGAAGGCGGTCCATGATCCCCAATCAGTATCGCCGTAGCTAAAGAGCACAACCTCCTCGGGTGATACGTTGGGAATCCCAAGCGGGTCCAGGAGATATATCAGCTTGTTGTGCTTCTTCCCGTCAATGAATGCGCCGAAGTATCCTTCGCATCCCGTGCAGTAGAGGTCCACCAGTGAACGTAAATCCCGATTGTCATGAAGGCGCTGCTTGAGTAGTTGGACATTGTCGCGATAAGAATCGCGCGCTCGATTAGCCTGCGAACCGGCGGAGCCCATTTTGGCGTTCGGCGACTGCTTAATTTCCTCGAATGTCTGGTCGGTGAACCGCAGCACCAGACGTGAAAACTCTTCAGTGATACCCGCTTCATCCGTAAAGATTTGCAGCGCTCTTTTTTCGGTGGCGCTCGGGGGTACGAGGGTCATCTGCCCTTCACCGAAAAACACCGCGCCCAGATAACGGCCCTCAGTCGGGGCCAGGAAATACACCTCGCCGCTCTTGAGGGTAAAGATAGCAGCGTCGCGTTTGAGGATCAGATTATTGACTACGGCATAGTCACCCGCAAAAGCCTGTTCGCTCTTCGATTGGAGCCGAAGCTTTTGGTAGGTGGGATCGGCATTCGACTTGAACCCTGCGCCGGCGACCGTCACTTCAGCCTCCACGGGCGCAATCTCCAGTGTCAGATTGACAGGCACGACACCGGACTCGTCGACTTTTACGTTCTCAACTCGTCCGGTCGAAAAACCTTTGGCTGAGATAGCCACGTTGTAGATGCCCGCCGCCAGTCCTTCAATCCTATAATTCCCGGCACTGTCGGAGACCGCAGTGAATGATTGGTTATTGGCAGGGTCGATTATCGAGATGGCGGCGCCCGCGATTGGGCCACCCTTCGCGTCGGTGACTTTGCCCTCGATGCGTCCACCGGCGGCGCGCGCGTCAGAAAGAGGGATGATCAGCGCAGGCAAAAGAAGAAGGATTGCGATTGCGATTAGTTTTTTATTCATGGCTTTTCTTCGGGAACCGCTTCTCTGAGGTATGTTAAGTGAAGACACCGAAGGATCATTGTGTGGCCGCGATAAGACCCCCGTCAAGAGTAAGACAGGAATCCGATGCCCGGGTGAATTTCCCGGGTAACTAACTTTACGGGGTGAATCATTTGACTCGATTGCGTTCCCTATTTCAGCCCGGGGATCAGTTAATGCGACTACTCAGCCAGTGCAGCCCAGTCTCCTTGCTCTTCGTTGGCAATCTTCGTCCGCGCATGGCATGCTAACAGCTCGTTAGCGCTTCGTTTTATGGAAAGCAGAATCAAGACAAAGCTATTGCGCAGTATGGGCGAAGCCATCAGTGACTTCGGCATGATTGTCGATGGTGACCGCATCATGGTCTGTCTCTCCGGAGGCAAAGACAGTTATACCCTCCTGGATCTGTTGCTCGATATTCGGCAGCGCGCGCCAGTCGACTTTGAGATCCTGGCCGTCAATCTGGATCAGAAGCAACCGGGATTCCCCGCGCACACTTTACCGGAATATCTGGGGCGCTTAGGCGTGCCGTTTCGCATCGTCGAGCGCGATACCTATTCAATCGTCAAACGGCTGGTGCCGGAGGGCAAGACCTTGTGCGCAGTCTGCTCGCGCCTGCGCCGCGGGATTCTTTATAACATCGCCGTCGAGGAAGGATGCTCGAAGATCGCGTTGGGCCACCATGCGGACGATATCCTGGCAACTTTTCTTTTGAATCTCTTCTTTGTCGGCAAGCTCAAGGCCATGCCGCCTATCCTTCGTTCCAACGACGGCCGGAACACGCTCATTCGACCGCTGGCCTACTGTCGCGAAACGGACATTGCTGAGTTTGCGGCGCTCAAACAGTTTCCGATCATTCCCTGCGATCTGTGCGGCTCCCAATCAAACCTGAAGCGGGCGCGCATCAACTTGCTGATTACCGAGCTCGAAAAGGAAATTCCACACATCCGCAGCTCGATGATGACGGCATTGGGAAACACTGTTCCTTCCCATCTGCTTGATCGCCGCATCTTCGATTTCATGAAAGACACGACGCCCATTGGTGACGTCGAATCCGAGCTCGACCTTGCTGTTGGGCACACTGACGAAGGCCTGACACCTTCGCTGGTGTCGCTCATGTGAGGTTTCACGGGGATTCCGGCGTTAACCAACCGGCACGCTACGCACGTTTACTTCCTTTTCATCGCTTCGCGGTTTGCGGTTAGAATCTGGCCCATGGCCGCCGCGAGCAAACGTTACGAACACGATCTAAGCAAGTTTCCCGCGGCCGCAGTCTCTGAATACTCCACCTCACTGTGCCTCGCCTGTACTTTTGACATTTTTACTTCGCAATTGGGTCTGGCGCCACGTACCGCTTACTCCGAGATCAAGCGCTACACGCCGACGGTGCCGGAACTAACGGCGCCCGTCGCCGTGCGTCCTTTTTTCGACAGCGAAGAAAAGCACCCGCATTGTCCCTACTGCAATGCGGTCAAGCGTTGGCAGGCGCGCCTGGATACATTGCGACTTGAAGGCGGAAAAGCAACGGACGCGGCGCGGCGGGCCCTGCTCAAGCGTTTACCCGGGAAAGACGGCCAGTTTCAGATTATTGAAACCAGGTCCGAACGCCGCGCCGTCTTTTTTGACTGGCTGGACACGTTGCGCTCAAGGATGGATTTCGACGACGATGCGTGGCTGGTAGCGGCCACACGCGCCTGGCTCGAAAGGCGTGATGCCAAGACCGATTGGGAGAATGTATTCGCAGGGGTGCGCACGGTGCGCCGCTCGAGCCGCTTGAATGAAAACTATGAGCGTGAAGATTCGCGTCTGTTTCTGGCGCCGGCTCTCTTTAATGACGTACTGCTGGTGCAATACCTGCTCAGCCGCTCTCAGCAATCGGGCGGGAGCACCCTCGCTGGTCGATTAACCTTGCCGGAACTGGCCCGGCGTTTTCGTCGCGGGGATTACCTGCAGACGCATGGCATCAGCGAAAGCGATCAGTTCGAGATTCTGGAGCAGTTGCTGGCCGACCTCGCCGGCCCGGGTTCGGTCAAACTCTACTACATCGTGGACCGCAGGGATTTTCTGGATAAGGTAAAGTCAGTCTACGCGCAGTATGCCAGGTGAGGGTGTCACGCGCATCCTGCGCGTGTCTTTTAGTCTTACTAAATTCCGAATTCTTCCCGTGCGGCACCCGGGGCGAGACGTATGGGCCACGCTTCAGCGAATCAGATAAAACTCAGTCTGGCGGGGCCGAAACCACTTCATCCCCGCCGGCGTCAGATAAGCATCGTCTTCCATCATGATCGTAACTTTTTGTCCGCCCCACTCCGGCACGGGAGTGCTGGTGTTCAATTCGATTGAAGTATACGAACCTTCGCGGAATGGCGGTTCAAACGATATAGCCCCGGCTACCGGGCGGCGAAAATCAACGCCGGCGCCGAGGGCGTGACCCTGATTGCCTATTGAGTGGGAATAGATCATTGCTTCGATACCAGCGCTTTTCATATCGGCCATCGTCGCATCGTAAACTTCATAACCTAGCGCGCCCGGCTTGATGTGAGTGAACAAGGCGTCCTGTAAACGGTTAGTGTTCAGCAACGCTGCCCGCAAACCCGCGGGCACGTCTTTTTCTCCAGGACGCAGAACATAACCCATCTTTTGCCAATCAGAACTGAGGCCCATGTAGTTAAGTCCGCAGTCGATGTGAATGACATCGCCCCGCTGAATAACTACGTTCTCTTTAGCGACGCTCAGGAACTGCTGCGTCTTTCCGGTTTCCTGATTGCGGCGCTGAACGCGCAGGTCCGGTTGAAACCAGGTATCGAGCCCGAGGTTGCTCAGTTGCTGCAACCACCAGAAACGCACGTCGCCAACCGACGTCTTTCCGGGAGTGATCACTGCATTTGAGAAAGCGCGGCGCGTGATAATGTCCGTTAGAGTCACGGCCGTCCGATAGTGTTCGAGTTCATCGGGCAAACGTGTGTCCAGGTATTCGACAATCAACGGGGCGGCGGTCACAAAGCGCGCGACATACTCTTTGCCCAGCGTTTCCGCGAGGAACTGATACGCATCGTAGGTCAGGCCATTAGTCGCGCCGCGCATACCGCCCATATTCAGCGCAATCGCTTTGGGACTTCTCTCGGCGACAATTCGTTTGAGCGTGGCCGCTGTGTCCCGCCCCGGAGGATTAACGACCTCAAAAAAATTCTGCAAATGCTCTTCCGGATAGCGTACCAGTGCGATCCGGTCGAGGACTTCGGTCCCGCGGTCGGCAAAGATAAAAAAGTCGCGACGGCCCTGATAAGGAATCGGAGGCGCGATGTAGGGCACCACAGTTTCCGGATGAAACTCCTCGTTGGTCACGATCCACATGTCAATCTTGTGGCGTCGCATCATCGGCAGCAGCATCGTATCGAGTCGCGTTTTGAGCCAGCGCTCGCGCACATTCTGCTGCTCGCGCACCGAGAGAAGTTTTGGCAACGGCTCGTTGGCCGGTTTCTTTTGCGCAGCAGTCAAAAAGTCAGTGCAGCTGATCAGGGCAAGCGTGCAGAGCAATAGGCGGGTGAATGGGTTTGTCATGGATGATTCGCGAATCGGCGGTGTTGGTTGTCAATAAGCATTGGCGCCGGTTCCCTCCGGCGCCTGAATCGCAATCAGATTTCTTCTTCAGGGCTGCTTGTAACTATCGATCAACTTCTGCAACCCATCACTGGAGTTGTTATGACGATAACGATAATACGAGGACAGATCCTGCAGCAGTTCGTCGTGGAACCGCTGGTACTCACTCTTGCCTTCAGAGAGTCCCACCGCGTGAGCGTACAGGTCAATGACCTTGTCCAGCAGCACGTTTGCCTTTTGTAGCGTCTCCTCTTTCGCTTTGCCGTCAGCCATGGTTCTGTACGCGGCTGCGACCTTTTGATATTCATCGTTGCTGATGCTGCCCAGCAACAAATAGTTAAAGGGATCGTTAGGATTAAGCTTGACGGCTTTTTCCAGCCTTGCCTGAGCTTCTACCGGGTTTTGCTCCATCAGCGAGACTACGGCCATTTCCTGATAGACCTGTGGCAGCATAACCTTCTGCTTTTCCCAAACCTCGTTATCCATGCTGGGCGGTTTCTTGTTTGCTTCAAACATCTCGATCGCTTTAAGGCCATATTGCCGGCTGGCAGTCACATATTTCGGATTTTTCTGCTTGGCTTGCTCGACCCCGGCAATCGTCAGATTGATCAGGACTGAGATGTCGTCGCCATTCTTTGTTAGGTGCGTAGCACCTTCCGCAAAAGCCTCGTCAAACTTTTTCGATTGAATGTAGGCATCAATCAAAGCGGGCTTTATCAAGTCGCCCTCGTCCTTGCCGCTGAACACACTGGGGAACTTTTGCGCCAGGGCCAGTTTCTGCGCGGGATCGGCGACTGCGAGGATCTGATCGGCGATGTACTCAGCCACATGTGTCCGGGTACTGCTCTTGGGATATTTCTTGACGAACTCGTCGGCAGCGTCAATCTTCGCGCCGACGGTTGGAGCTGCTTCGATTGCACTGACGGCTTTGGCTTCAGCTTCGGGAATTTTTGGCTTGTTCTTATCCTGGCCATTTATGGCCCGCGCGCCGGCCGGTACGTTGGCCAGCAGCACGAGCGAACAAAGAACGACTGCCTGCAAGGGAAAAGACCTTCTTTTCATGTTCCGCCTCCGGCTTTCTGCATCTTCTGTATTCTGATTTTTCGGGAAAGGCTGTGCGCCGATAATGCTCCAGGAATGCGCGGCAAGGCAAGTGTGAAAAGGCGATTGAATTACTGCTGCCGGCGACGACGATACTGATGAGTCACCGGCCGGCGCCGTCCCACACCAATGGCATTGCGGGAAATGATCAAAGTCGGAGGTAGCTGGCGTCGTTTGAACTCGTTGGCCGGCGATTCGACGCGGTTCAAAATCTCGTAGACAAGCTGCGCGTCACTGCCCTTGGCAATGATCTCTTCCGGAGTTGCTTTCTGTTCGAAGTACATCGTGAGAATAGGATCGAGAATGTCGTATGGGGGCAGCGATTGATCGTCAAATTGTCCGGGAGCTAATTCAGCCGATGGCCGCTTGGCGATAATATTTTGCGGAATGATCTCGCGCTCGCGATTGAGGTTGCCAGCCAGGGCATATACTTCCGTCTTCAGCACATCGCCAATCACCGCCAGCCCGCCGTTGGTATCGCCATAGAGCGTGCAATAACCGAGCGCCAGTTCGGACTTGTTTCCGGTGGATAACAATAATCGGCCTTCCGCATTGGAGATGGTCATCAGGATATTGCCACGCAGTCTGGACTGCAGGTTTTCGACGGCCGTGGAACTGCTTTCAGCCGACGGCGGCGGGAGCTTGAGTTCTTTGATTATTACTTCGAAGGGCGCGCTGATCGAATGCTCAATCACCCTCATCCCCAGGCGGTGCACCAGTTCAAGCGAATCTTCAATGCTCGACCGGGAGGAATAGGGCGAAGGCATCATGACTGCAAGCACGTTCTCTGCGCCCAGCGCTTCACAGGCCAGCGCGGCCACGACTGCGGAGTCAATACCACCAGACAGCCCCAGCAGCGCTTTGCGAAAGCGATTCTTGCGCGCGTAGTCTCGCACCCCCAGCACGAGCGCCCGGTGCACTGTCTCAATATCGTCACCCGGCAGGCAGCGCTCGTCGGCCACGCCGCAGTCAAGATCGACAGTACCGATAAATTCCTCGAAGGGAGGCGCCTGCAAGATGATCTTACCTTCACAGTCAGCAACGATACTGGCGCCGTCAAAAATTATGCCGTCGTTGCCACCGACCAGATTGACGAAGACTACCGGCAGGCGGGCCAGCCTGGCGCGGTGCGACACCATCGCACAGCGCTGGGCCATCTTGGCTTTGTTGAAGGGCGAGGCATTGATGGAAACGAGCACGTTGGCGCCCAGATCAATCAACTCGTCAGCGGGATCATGGGTATACAAGCGCTCCTTCCAGAACGTCTTGTCATTCCAGAAATCTTCGCAAACAGCCACGCCAAGTTCGCAATCGTCGAGCTGGAAAAGATGGCGCTCGCGCGCCGGCTCAAAGTAGCGCGGATCGTCAAAGACGTCGTATTCCGGCAGCAGAGTCTTGTCAGCAAACCCAATTAGCCTTTGGTTTTGAATAATAGCCGCGGAGTTAAACAGCCGCCGGCCCGTAACGAGATTCGAAGGACGCACCGTGCCAATTACCGCCGCGATCCCTTCAGTGGCATCGATAATCTGCGGCAGCGGATCGAGTGAACGCGCCACCATATCCCGATCCAGAAACCAATCGAGCGAGGTATAACCCTGCACCGCGACCTCGGGCAGCACCACCAGGTCGGAACCGTCCTTTTTCCCCTGTTCGAGCGCGCGAATAATGCCCGCCGTGTTGCCGGCATAATCTCCGTTGGTGGTATTGATTTGGCCAATGGTTACACGCATGAGTCACCCGTCCCGGTCAAGGTACCAAACCGTTCATCCATGGATCAGTTCTGCGGCGCGATCTGGTATTGTTCGAGCTTGCCGTCAGGCATTTCATAAGTCCACGCGCGCAGCGTTTTCTGCGCGAATCTGATCCGGTAAACCCTTAGCGTCATGCCGCCACGCAGCCCCCGGCGAACCTGTGTGAACTCCTGGGGCGCGCCCAGCGGAGCCAGGCCGGCGGCAAAATCCTGCAAAGCCTGAGCGCTGAAGTAGCTGTTGGCATTGCTGGTGAATAGCGTACGGTCAATTGTTCCCTGTTGCAGCCCGGAGAATATCTTACGCGCCTGCTCCAGCCTTTGGGTCATGGCCGGATCTTCGGTAGCCAGCAGCAAAGGCGAGATGGCCTGCGCGATCGGCCCCGCGGCGCCGGCGGCGTCCTGATTGGTGAGTACAGCCACGGCCACACGGTCATCGGGGAAGACGATGTTCTGGGCCGTAAAGCCCGAGACCTCGCCACCGTGAGAGAGCGCTCGATGTCCCGCCTCGACGCCGACGTCGACGCCCAGGCCGTACCCCGTGCTCACCCCATTGTTTAGCAGGACATCAGTTTCGAACGCGCGATACGAGTCCGGCTTTAACAACTTGCGATCCATGATGGCGATGTCCCACCTGGCCAGATCGCGTGCCGGCATGGCAAGTTCTCCCGCAGCAAAAAGCCATCCCTTCCCTTCCTTGGGTGCCGGCCGCAAGGGACCCAGCGCGTAGCGCAGATAGCCGGTCGGATCGGTCTCACCGAGTTTTTCCTCATCGATGTTGACCACACTCTTCATGCCGAGCGGCGCGAAAATCTTTTCGCTCAAAAACTTTAGAAACGGCATGCCACCGGCTTTCTCTGCGATCACGCCGGCGATCACATAATTCGTATTGCTGTATTGCCACTTCGTGCCCGGTTCAAAATCCAGGGGTTTGCGCGCCCACTGGTCCATGATCTGCCGCGCGGAAATCGGCTGCAGCATCATGGGCATCACGTAATCCTGCGGCCAGTAATCCTGGTACCCGGAGGTATGGGAAAGCAATTGACGAATGGTGACTTCGCCGGCTCGCGTCAGGTCCGGAACAAATTTCGCCACTTTGTCGTCGAGCGACAGCTTGCCTTGTTCCTGGAGCATGAGTATTGCTGTCGCCGTGAACTGTTTGCTGATCGAGCCGATGCTGTAGCACATTTCAGCCGTGGCCGGCGTGCGCGGCTCGAGTCGAGCATCGCCGTACGCCTTTACGTAGGCGATCTGCCCGTCCTTCACAATCGCGATTGATGCACTCGGGACACCGCTCCGCGCAAGAGTTTCAGCGACGATTTTATCGATCTTATCGCGCAAGTCAGGGGAGAGTTCGGTTTGCCCGGACGCGGTTAGAGACCAGAGAACCAGACAAGTCAGAATGGCAAGACCTGATAGCGAACGACGCATGGAATTTCCCTCCGCGAAGAAGTGTTTACGAATGGTTGTCTATTGTAGCTGGCAGAGCGTGCCGCGGCACAATTCTCGTGCTGCGAGCAGCCCAGGGCGTTAGGACACCATCGCCGCCAACAGCTCCACTCGAGTTATTCTCTTTTGCCATGACCGCCACCGCCGGGCGACTCGATGCGAATACGGTCGCCTGCCTGCAGCTGCCAGCTGCCCTTTGATCCGATCTTGCGCGCACGCCCTTCATGAATGATTGTTGCCTTGCCGGTCATTCCGGCTGCGCCGCCGCTCAAACCATAGGGTGCAAGTCTTCTTCGATCTGCAAGCAAAGACATGTGCGCCGGTACCGTAGTTTCGATCTCGCGAATGACTCCGTTGCCACCTGAGTACTTCCCCTTACCTCCCGAGCCCCGGCGGATGCCGTACTCCCGCACGCGCAACGGATAGGCATACTCCAACGCTTCGGCCGGCGTGTTCAAACTGTTGGTCATGTGAGTATGAACTGCGCTTGCGCCATCGAGACCCGGTCGCGCGCCCATGCCGCCGGCAACGGTTTCGTAATACGAGAATTCGCGGCCGGTGCGGGTGTCCCGCCCGCCAATCGTCAGATTGTTCATCGTGCCCTGGCTGGCTGCCGGAATCTTGTGAGGCAGTGCCTGGGCCAACGCCTTGAAAAGCACGTCGACGATACGCTGCGAGGTCTCGACATTACCGCCCGCCACGGACGCGGGATGCGTCGCATTAGTCACTGTACCGAGGGGGGCAATCACCTTGACAGGTTCCATCAAGCCGGCGCTGGCCGGTACATCGCCGTCAAGGAGACAACGAAACACATAGGCGACGGCTGAAACGGTGATGGCCTCGACTGCGTTGATGGCACCGGCAACCTGGGACGCGCTACCGGTGAAATCAACCAGCGCTTCAGCTCCGCTTATCGTGATGCTGACCACAATCGGTACTGGCTCGCTCTTGATGCCGTCGTCATCGAGAGCATCCTCAGCCACGTAGGTACCATCGGGAATCGCCCTGAGCGCTTGCCGCATCAGCCTCGCCGAATAAGCAATCAGCTGTTCGGCATAATCGGCGGCCTCGCGAGCGCCACGACGCTCGACAATTTCCAACAGGCGTTTGGCGCCGGTCTGCAGCGAGCCAATCTGCGCCTGAAAGTCGCCCCGCCTTTCGTCGAGCCCGCGCACGTTGGCAAGTATTAGCTGCATTAGATCAGCAGCCAGCTCGCCCTGCTGCACAAGTCGCAGTGGCGGGATGCGCACCCCTTCGCCATAGACATCCGTCGCTATGCCCATCGATCCGGGAGTGGCGCCGCCGATGTCGGCGTGGTGCGCGCGATTGGCTACATAAAAAAGTGGACGTGGCGCGGCGGTGACCGGTCTCCGCATCTGCGCGGCCTGGCCGGCCCCGAACACTCCTGACACCAGGGTCACGTCCGGCAGATGCGTACCGCCGGCGAAAGGATCGTTCAAGATAACAACATCACCGGGGTGAATCTTTACGGCCTGCAACGCTGCCGCAACAGCCATCGGCATGGATCCGAGATGAACAGGCATGTGATCGCCCTGCGCGATCACTCGCCCGGCGTGGTCAAAGACAGCGCAGGAATAGTCGCGCCGCTCTTTGATGTTCGGCGAGAAAGCCGTGCGCCTGAGGGCTATGCCCATCTCCTCCGCCACCGAGGTGTAGAGTGCGCGATAGATTTCCAACGTAATAGGGTCGAACTTTTTCATTCAGTGCTTCAAGGCTTGTCCTAACCTGCAATTTGTCCTGACTTGCACGGTGCCCCGGGAAGCATGTCCTCTTCCAGGATCAATGTCCCTCCAGGTTGATTATCAGGTTGCCATAGACATCGACTCGGGCACGTGCACCCTTGGGAACCAGCGTCGTTGCCGAGTATTCAGTGACGATACAAGGCGACTCAAGCTGGGCGCCAGCGGCTAATTCCTCTCGCTGGTAGACAGCTGCGCGAACCCTGCGGCCCGCGAAGAACGCTGCGACGTAAGCTGAGGGTTTTGCTCGTCGCGGAGTAGAACCTGCTAAACGGCTCTGTTTCAACTTCCGCGTCAGGCCCAGCGACCGCAAACGAACAGCAACGATCTCAACGATATTGTCCTGCTGCGCGTAGCCATAGCGGGCCAGGTGCGCCCGGTGAAACGCAGCCGCGATGTTCCCGGCAGTTTGCTTGATCTCCAACTCGAAAGACTGGCCCTTGTAGCGAGCAGCAAGCGATCGCTGATGCCGTTGTCTGGTATTGAGAAAGCCTTCGCCGAGTAAAGCACTCCGCGCTGTTCGCTCCATCGTGCTGAATGTCGTTTCCAGTTCAGGGCCGATGCTCGGGCGAACCTCGAGCATCACCGTCCGGCTTTGATCCTTGACGACGGCGGCAGCCAACACCCCAATCGCCGACAAAGCTCCGGCCGCGGCGGGCAGAATAATCCTCGGGATGCGCAATGCGCGCGCCAGGTCAACTGCATGCAATCCCCCCGCGCCTCCAAAGGGAAGTAGTGTAAAACCTCTCGGATCGTAGCCACGCTCGACGGAGATGCGTCGCAGCGCCCGCTCCATGTTCGTATTGACGACGGACAAAACTCCCTGTGCGGCTTGTGCAATATTCACTCTTCGTGCGGCGGCTTTTGTCATTTCCCCTGCCAGCTCCGCCATGGCCTCGCGCGCACGGGCGACGTCCAGCCGGAACTCGCCGCCCAGCAGGCCACTACCGGCAAAATGGCCCAGCACCAGGTGAGCGTCTGTCACCGTGGGGAGTAACGAGCGACCATAACAAGCCGGGCCCGGATCCGCGCCTGCTGATTCCGGACCAACACGCAACGAACCGCCTTCGTCGATACGCGCGATGGAACCGCCCCCAGCGCCGACCGTATGAATATCCATGACCGAAACGGCAACGGGCAAACCGGCGACGACGGCTTCGTTGGTGGTGCGCAGCGTACCGCGATCGCAGAGGGCCACGTCGGTCGAGGTGCCGCCCATATCAAAGGTAATGAGATCGGGAAAACCGGCCGTGCGAGCGGCCCGCAAGGCCCCAACAATTCCACCCGCTGGTCCGGAAAGGATCGTGCGGACAGGTTCAGCAGCCGCAGCCCGGGCAGAAATGCTGCCGCCTGAGGATTGCATGACGCGCAAAGCAAAAGTCCGTCTTTGATTTTTGTTCCTTAGGCTTTCGGCTTGGGCGCCCGTGTCTTCAGTATTTGTGCTTAAGTGTGTGAGATATGCGCCCATCAGCGGTTGCAGGTAAGCGTTGATGGCGACCGTGGAAGTGCGCTCGTACTCTCGGTATTCAGGCAGAATCTCATGCGAGATGGACAGTGGGATCTTCAGATCGGCGAGTGCCGCAGCCAGGCGTTGCTCATGAACCGGGTTGGTAAACGCGAACAGCAGCGAAATGGCAACGGCTTCGGCTCGCGCCCGTTTCACTTTGCGAACCAGCCGGCTAATATCTGCCTCGCTTAAGGCCTGGAGAATCTTTCCATCCGCAGTAACGCGCTCAGCAGCCCCGAAGCGCAACTCGTCCGCAACCAGCGGCTGCGCCTTGATCGCGTTCAGATTGTATAGTTCGGGCCGTGCCTGTCGGCCAATGGCCAGCACGTCCTCAAAACCTCGGGTGGTGATCAGAGCTGTGCGCGCACCTCGCCTCTGCAGCAGGGCGTTAGTGCCAACGGTGGTGCCGTGGACTACCTCAAGATCTGCGAGTTCGCTCTTGGTCAGTTCCGCAATACGGCGCAAGCCGGTAACGATTGCCTGGGCCGGATCGGCAGGGGTCGAAGCAAGTTTAAATACCTGTAGCTGTCCGCTTACTTCAAAAACGAAGTCCGTGAATGTGCCGCCTGTGTCTACGCCCACGCGAACTACTGGGCTCCGGTTCGTTGCTGGACGTTTCCGGAGTTTCTTCATAGCCGTTGGCCTGGATGCGAATCGACAAGTGCAGTTTTTCAGCAGTCAATATAGACAGAAGTAAATGCGTTGACAAGAAATGCTTACGCGGGATTAAAGCGTCCATCGTCTCTTTCGTTTCATTCTTGACGACTCTAGAGATGGCGTAGCAGTTTTGCTCCGACCGGCAGAAACAGAAAGCAGAAGGCAGAAGGCAGAAAGCAGTATGACCAGGTCGCCTTCTGCCTTCTGCCTTCCGCCTTCCGCCTTCCGCCTTCCGCCTACTCATCCACCGTTGCCCAACAACCACTCTTATTGGACGCCCGGGCCGCATCCAGCACCAGTTGCACGCGGTAACCATCGGCGAAAGTCGCTGCCCCTTCGACGGTCGTTTTGCCCTCGTGCAGTGCGTCGATGATGGCCCCTGAAAATCCAGTAAAGCCACGGGACCAACTACCCGCTCGCATGCCCGCAGCCATCGAATCCTGGTCCACCGGCACCGGTCGCCAGGCGCCGGAACCAGCCGGCGAATGCCACAGCTCGCCGGTTTCCTCAACCATCAGCGCCCCGGTCGTGCCGTAAACTTCCAAACGGTTCTCGAGGCCTCCGGATTCAACTACCGAGAGCGAAGCCCCGCCGGTTGTGTTCTTAGTGAGTTCGGAATCTGCAAAGCGAAACAGCAGCTTTGCCTCATCATCGGAAGTAACGGTCCGCAGCACGCCGCTTTCCTTCTCCGGACGCTGCGAAATATGCGATGAGAGCATGCAGAAGACCTGCGAAATTTCCGCTCCCAGGACCCAGCGAAACGAATCGATGGCATGAGAACCGATCGCGCCCAGCGTCCCGCCGCCCATTGTCTCGTCAGCCCACCAGTCCCAGGGTCGCTCCAGCACGCCACGATAATCGGAACGAAACACATAATTACAATGGCGCACCGTACCAAGGGCCCCGCCGTGGAGCATCGCGCGCATCATCCGTCGACTGTTGAGAAAGCGCAGTTCGTGATCGATTAAAGCCAGCACCCCGGCTGTAGCGGCCCGCTCGGTCATCTGCCGCGCTTCCGCTGCATTCATCGCCATAGGCTTTTCACAAAGAACGTGTTTGCCATGATCGAGCGCCGCCAGGGTCATCTCCAAATGTGTAGCGGGAGGCGTGACTACGCTCACTAGATCGACGTCTTTGCTTGCGACCAGTTCACGCCAGTCGTTGGCCACATGACGAATTTTGAATTCGTCCGCGACGTTTTCGGCATTTTCACGATGAGCGCTGGCGATGGCTACAACGCGCGCGCCGATGCAATCTTTAAAGGCAGGAATCTGGGTAGTGCGGGCAAAGCCCGCGCCGATAATGCCGATGCCAATGACTTTCTTTCCCAAGTCGGCGCTCCAGTGCGGCCCGCAGAGTACTCACGCTTCGTTGCGGAAACTCATAGCGACTGCGGGCAAAATTCCAAGTATTGCTCATGGATTATGAGTTGCGTCACCAAAGAATGTCCAGTTCACCCCCTGGTACCACACGCTTCCAGCGTGCGATCGGCAGGCTGCAACTGCTGGAATAAATCCTCGACGTTTTTAGCTAAGGTGAGGCGGCGGCAGAGGGCAACGACGTATCCATTGCGGCCAGGCGCAGTCGGCTCGCGCAATGTCAGGGCGCGACCAACCGGCGACGGAACCTTTGATGTTGTGCCGGGCCCGGATTACTTAAAAAAGCTGCCCGCGATGCGGCTGAGATCGTCTGTCACGCTGCCGTCCTTGTTCGAGTCAAGCATCGAACTCAGCATACCCATCACGCCGGGAGCGGCAGCGGCTTGTTCCTGCTGCTGCGCGCCGAGATACTGTGCCAGCCCGTTTGCCTCGAGCCCGTTCTGCTGGGTAGTGCGGCCGACTGCTCCCATGACTAACGGCGCAACCATCTCCATCAGACTTCCGGCTTTATCCTGATCCATGCCGGTGGCTTGGGCCAAATTATTCTCAACCGCACCCCGCTGATCGCCTAACACATGGCCAAGTATTCCGGCGCCGTTCGCCGCCTGAGGATTGCCCAGGTAACCCGCTAAATTATCCAGAATGCTGCCGTCGTGGTCATTAGTCACTGCCTGGTGCAACGCGTCTGCCCCGGCGGGCTGTGACGCATTCCGCGCCACTGCAGATACGATTAGGGGAACTGCCATTTGCATGGCTACGTTCGCCGTACTTTCGCTGACGCCCAGTCGTCCCGCTACCTGACGCACGACCGATCCGGTTAGTTGTTGCGTAATCATTTGCGTAATTGCATTCATCTCAGATTTCCTTTTGCTTGCTGTAAATGTTGGCTTGATCCGTTGCTTAGGGATTGGGGATCAATAGGATCGCCCGGCCCAGCCGTCCGCGGTCGCCCAGCCCGTTCCCTGTCCTGTCTTCCCAGGACTGCCGAGCCCATCGCTCAAAGTTGCGTCCATCATCGGGAGCTGCGGCGCCGTGCGACAACCTGACGTTGTCGCGGGCGCGCAGACTGGGTCGCAGATTATCCGGCCTTCGGTATCACCAGCTTTTGACCGGGAAAAATTCGATCCGGATTGCGGATCGAGTCCTTATTGGCCTCGATCAAGTCGTGCAAGGACACTCCATGATGCGAAGCGATGCGGGTCAAATTATCGCCCGGCTTAATTGAATAGAAAGTCTCTCCGCCGCCGGAAACTTCTATCGTTAACACCATATCACCGGCCCTCATGTCAGGATCGATAGCGCTGTAGGCATCCCACACTGCCTGCTTCGCCGCTTCGCTGGGCGCCGTACCGCTGACGTAGAGGACGTTGTCCTGCTCCTGAACGTGTAGACCACTGACGCCGCCCTGATTGGCCGCATCCACCACCGCTTGATACTTATCGGCTAATGCCATGACTTTGCTCCTCTCATGTTTGAAACCATTGCTTTATGCAATCTGACGCACTCTTACTTGATGGTCATTTGATTGTTGACCTTCTTTGGCTTGGCTTCATTCGCAGCTTTCATTGCGTCCTGAAGCTTGGCGCGCGCGATTGTGCCTGTCAGAGTTACTTCACCGTTGACCACGACCGCCGTTATTCCGGTGACGTTATATTTGGCGAAGTTGGCCATGACCGCATTCTTGATTGTCGTGTCCTCCGAGATCACGATTTTAGGCTTTACGGTCAGGTTGTTGGTGACGGACTTCACCCCTGCGACGCTCTTAGCGTCTGCTTCAACCTTGCTCTTGATGGCGTCCGTATCCACGGCGCCAGTAAGCGTGACCACACCCTCAGCTGTTTGCACAGTCACGGCATTAGCTAACGCCGGACTGTCTGCGGCAATCTTTGCCTTAACGTTGCTGGTCACAGTGGCATCGTCGGGGCCTTTGTTACATGCCTGAGCAAACACTACCAACAACAATAAAGCGAGTCCGACGAAGATTTTTCGTCCCATATCATTTCGCATAGTTCATCTCCTCCAAGGTGTCGAATGAAACCACAAACCTGGACTCTTTGAGCCATTACAGATCAATTCCAGATTGAAAGGGGCCAAGTGTATAGCACAACATTTGTGCGGTGTAAAAGCCGTCAAGCGCCCTGTGTGGTTAGACTTTTCCAAACTTCCAACCCCACCAGACGGCAGATCCGTGGAGAAGTCACAATATAAAAAATTTGCATGTTTATTTCAGGCTTGACGGAAAAAAGAAGTTGCCTGCGGAGGAAAGGTGGTTTGCGCGACGGCAGCGCTTATCCGAGCGCCGCAAACGGGGCCGGCAGGTTCTCCGGCCCCGGAAGCGACTATTCGTGAAATGCGATCGGGATCTTTGATCTCAAGACGGTTTCGCGCTCAAGGGGCAGTGCTCACCATGGCGCTCAGCATGTCTGCGGCTGCGAAGGGGAACCGGTTGGTGCGAAACGGCACACTCCGCACATCGGGGCCGCTGGTTTCGATGGCCCGCACCCGGAGAACATAGTCCTGACCAGGCTGTAGTAATCCCGGCGGCAATTGGAGCGAAGTCTCACGAGTCAGGCATGTTCCTGCTGTCGTGAACCGCGTCCTGATATTGGGGGTGACTCCGCTTTTGAAAACGCGAATGACGGAGACCGAATAGGCTTTAGGTGAACCGATAGCCGGTGCAGACCAGGTTAGCTGCGGCGTCAGCCCCAAACCGGATTGACTTATGAAGCCATCGACGCCTTCGATGGCAAGATTAGTGACGGGCCCGATGGATTGCGTCAGCGGCGCGGCGGCAGTGGGCGCATCCACACTATTGGTCGACAGCGACCCAGTGAGAGAGCCCGGAATCATCGCTCCCGGCGCCAGGTAGGAAACGCGGAAAAACTGGTTGATGGAATAAACGGTCCCCCCGGAAGCGGGGAAAGGGTTCCCGTACACAGCATCACCCAGGTCAAGATCGCTACTCCCAGGATTGGGGTAGAGGTTGACCAGATCCGCAGTGGCGGCGATAAAGCCGCGCTGCAGGCCCCAGGGCGGCGTGTGCACAACCATCCTTTGAAAGATGTTGACGGCCGCGGGATTCACCTGCGATTGAAAGCCCATGCCGACGCTGCGTCGCCAGGCCATGCGGACGCTGTTGGTCTGCGGCACCGGAGTCATGGCGCCGTTCAAAGTGTTGGAAATTCCATCCAGCTGAATTAGAGACGTAGGCGCGAAAATTCCGGAAAGGGCCGTGTAGGTTTCGCCGGCCACCGTCGTGGATCTCAATTGCGTCAGCGAAGGACCATCGCCTTGGGTGGTATCCACCAGATTGAATCCGGTGTCCGCCCAATTCAGGTTCAATCCAGCCAGCGAGGTTGCGCCTGGCAATGGTTGATTGGCCGGGTCGTAGTCTCCAAGGTATCCGTAAACGCTTTCCAGGTTGGTGGAATACCACTGCAGAACATCCGTCGACGCCCACGGACTCAGGCCCGTGACGTTAAAAAACTGGGGCGTCAGGTTCAATGCCGGAGCGCCGTTGGCCCGTCCGTAAGCGAAAACGTCAAGATCCAGCTTCGAATGGCTGGTCCAGATATAGGAATTATTGAACTGGACCCACACCGGGCGATTGGGGACGGCCGGAATAGTAAAAGTGCCAGCCGGAGTTCCCACCCCAGCGATGGTGGTATAGCCTCCCATCCCATTGGAAACATGTGCGGCGATGGTCGCCGTTGTCAGGTCCTGCGGCTCGAGTGTATCTCCGGCGTTGGTGATGCGTGTGACAATGCGTGTGCCTTCGATGGCTTTTGGCTTTGGACCACCCTGGGCTTGCAGCCCGGCGGCGCAGACGCAGATTACCAGGGCCAGGCGCACAAAGACGTGAATGGATAAGTACTTAGTCATAGGTTCCTCCAGGAATGAAAAAGGTTCAGCACTTTTGCGAAAAATGCCGAACAGGGGATTTGTACATAGTCGTTTGACTTAGCGAGAGCATGGGTAACAAAAGTTGTTATCCATACAATATGCTGAATTAGGTAGTTCTTCCCTTAAAGAGGGTATGGTTCTTGTGTGGTCGGAAATATGGACCAGGCAAGTGACGCTCTTTTAGCACACGGTGTTTAGTTTTTCAATGAAGTCAGAGAGTGAGAGTTTGGAGCTTGTTGCTGCCCGACAATGTCTCTTGCCTTGACGGCACTGGCGGATCCTTGGTTTTGCTCGTTGTCAGTGCCAGCTTCCGTCTCTTCGGTTCCGTCACATCGAGAAGTCTGTCATCGGCGCTAGAGGCGAGTATTAGCGCGCTAAAGCGTCAAAGATTTTCTTCGGTTCTCAGCGAGAGCTCGACCATTCGTTCCAGCAGCTGATCTGCCGGTAACCCAACGAAGTTCTTCAACACGAGTTCCTTGGAATAGAGTCGAACGAGGTAACGAAGTTTGAGCGACTTGTTGCGGGCGGCGTAAACAAAATCGCGGTGACCGTTGTTTACCACAATGATATTCCGGGTCAAATCGAATCTGGAGCGCCACGAATCGCCCGGCGCGCTTTCGAAAGTGTAGCCCGGCAAACCGGCTGTTGCGACGGTTGCATTTTCAACCAGAGGAATGAGTTCGTGAGTCACTGTGATGAGCGCTTCACCTGCTCGCTCAATCTCTTCCTGTCGCACTGAGACCCTCACGCGCACGAGACCAGGCTCGGCCGGAGCCAGGAAGTTCGTGGCTTGATCGTGAAGGCGATCAAAGGTGCCATTACCTTCCAACACTTCCCAGCTGAAGGTGAGATCAGTCTCGACGCGTCGCCTGGATCGGTCATAAGGCAGTGCCCGCAAGGATCTCTCCTTGCCCACCTGGACGACACTCGAGGCTGGCGAAACTGCGACACTGAACAATGGCCCGGCGAACTCAAAGAACTTGCGCTGTTTCACATCTGCGCCCTCGGGTTCCCTGACTCCGGGAGTAATTTCTTCGCCCGGCTCAGCTTCGCGATTGCCGGCCCCCGCGCTGCGTTGAGCACGGGCACGGACATCGAACCAGTCGTACTCTTCCGCCGGCAAGGCCAGGAATGCTTCCCGAAACGCGCGTTGAATCGTCTGCAACAGTGCCCGGCTGGTTTGTTCTTCCTCAGCGCGACGCTGCGCCTCGAGCATCTCGTTCAGCTTCTCTTCCAACGGCAGCAACGCATCCCAAAGCGTCGCATAAGCCTGATCGTGAATAATGCCGCTGCGTGTGCCCGGAGTCAGGTTGATGAAAGGAGCATCGATGTGACCCTGAAGATAGCGCGAGGTCCAGGGGGCCTTGGCCAACTCGTCCGCCACGGAAATGTCTTCAAACACACGCGTGCCGTGCCGAAACAACGCCACGCGATTGGTTTCTTTCGGCTCGTTCATGTACAGCTCGACATAGACGTCGCCGAGCGTGGCGCGGACAGCCGGCAATTGATGCAGCAGGCGGCCTTCGTACTGCCTTGGCTCAACCGCGTACTGCTTCCGCGCTATCTTGTCGAGCACGGTAATTTGCACGCCGGTATGGCGGATCCGATCGCGCAGCTCGGCTGCGAGGTACCACTGGATCTTCTCTCCTGAGAGTGAACGAATTCCTTCGAGCAGCCTGGCAATACGCAACTGCGTGCCAGGCTCCACAAACAGCGTGCGTTTGGCTTTGACCGCATAACCCGGGTCGCCCTTGCGCATCACCATCTGCCAGGCGTGATTGTCTGCGCCTGCGGAGGTCAGCGTCAGTTCCTCTCCCAGCGTCCAAAAGGAAAGCAAGCCAATGCCGAATTCACCCTGAAGTCCGGCGGCGCCTTCCACCTTCAGTCGTCGCTTCACAGAGTCGCAAATGTGTGTGGCGACGTAGCGAAAGTCCGGCTGGCCGGCCGCATCGCGGGGAATCCCCTGCCCGTTGTCCCGGACTTCCAAATAATGGCGGCCCTCGCTGCGCCCGCGCACTATGGTGACTTTCGACGCGCGGGCGTCGATGGAATTCTCCACCAACTCGGCGATGGCCTTGAGCGGATTCGACTGCGAGAGGGCGATGATCGTGATCGCATTCCAGTCGTTGCCGATGCGTAGTTTGCCCCGCTGGTCTGAGCGATCGCGCGACTTCATTGGCTGAGACATAGGTGGCCGGACCGGGAGCTGGTGCGTCGGAATAGATGGATCGAACAGATCTTAGGTTATACGCATCACAGCCCGCAATCAACCAGGCCTTGAGTCGTTGTTGTTTCCTTCTCGCATTTTGATTCTTCCAATGCTATTGATAGAAGCGACCGTTCCACTTTAAGATTGTTCTCGTAAACTTGCCACCTTGCTCGGATTCTATTTTCCCTTCGCTGTCCTCGGCATAAAGGCTGAAAGAGGGCGCTAACTTGTGTCCGCGAATGATATTCAGCTCGGTAGCATCCTTCGGCAGACCGAAATCTTCCGGATCGGCCATCAGCAGATCCGACGAGACCATGTTTGTCAGCTCTTTGTCACCGAATTTAAGGAGTTTCTTCGGCACTGCTCTGTTTGTCTTCGGGTCGATCGCAAAATAGTAGTAAGTGATCGACGGATGCAGCCCGCCAGTGCCCGTCGAGATTTCAATAATCCGTTGCCCGTTCAAGTCGGCGAAGTTCATATCGACCGGGTTGTCGGCTCGCGAAGAAAAACCATCAAGCACCTCTGTGACAAAAACCTTGCTGGCCTTTCGGTAAAGCAGAAAAGCATTTGAGGAGTACCGGCTCATGTAACAAGGATCTCGCAACAGTACCAGCCGCACCGAATGATTGCCGAAGAGGTCGTAAGTATAGTCCTGGATGCGCATCTTCTCCTGTTCCTCCGGGCTCAGCGCGCCGGGTTTGCGGCGCAACTCGCAAAACTTCAAATCGTCCACTTTTGCTTGCCACCAGGCAGAGTTGGTAAATGACTCAAGCCGGCGTTCGAGGGCCTTAATCGCCCTGATTCGACTGGGCTGTTTCAACACCTTCTCGTCGTAATCATTGAGTTCGGTGTCGCAACGGTATTTCAGTTTCGGCAGGGGTTTGAAAGCCGCCAGTACCTCGGGCTTGCACACGGGAGTCTTCGTTTTCGGTTGGGCGATCGATGACGCAATCGTCGCCGGCAGCAAGACCAGACCCGCTGTGCTAAGCCCTATTAATTTGTTCATGATGTCTCTCGCGCTAATGCCAGCAGATAGAGTTGGGCCGGCAACCATAAAGCCAAGGCTCGATGATCACACATTCCGGCGGCGCAGATCCGTGAGTTGGCCGAGGGTGGCTACCTGGCACGCAACGAACCAATCATCCTTCTGGGTGAAACGGGGACTGGCAAAACGCATTTGGCCACGGGGTTGGCGGTGGCTGCTTGCCGGCAACGGAAGCGAGTGCGGTTCACTACGGCCGCGGAGTTGGTCACGGAACTAATCGAAGCCAAAAACCAGCAGGAACTGCAACGGATGCGCAGCCGCTGGC
>DAIMCP010000029.1:0-32382 GCA_036726305.1 Pyrinomonadaceae bacterium
TATAGCGCGGTTCGTAAAGGTAGGGATCAAGTTCGATGGCCCGGCGCAGGTGGAATTCGGCCTGGTCGAACTCGCCTCGCAGAAACAGAGCCAACCCGCGTGAGGCATGAGCGTCGGCCAGTTCCGGTTCCAACTCCAGGGCCTTGGCACTGGCTTCGCCTGCTGCCGTCATTGCTTCCTCGCCCTTGCCAAAGTACAGCCTCAGGAACGAGTGACAATCGGCGATACCCGCATAGGCGCGCGCGTAGCGGGGATTGATTTCGATTGCCTGCGAGAAGAGCTGGAGCGCAACCTCGAAAGCCTTGCGCCGATGCTGGTGGATGAACTGGCGTCCCTGGAGGTAGAACTCATAGGCCTGCGCATCAATCGCTGTGTGCGGCGCGGCGGACGGCGCAGTTCGTTTCGCCAGCGCCACCTTGAGGGCACGTGCAATTTGATCCGCGATCTCGTCTTCAACGGCGAAGATGTCTTTCATATCCCGATCAAAGCGATCGCCCCAAAGGCGATAGCCGTCTTTGACGCTGATGAGTTGCGCCGAGATGCGCACACGGTCGCCAACCCGGCGAACGCTGCCTTCCAAAACTGTGCTGACATTCAAGCGCGCGCCTATTTCCCTAATGTCCGCTGGCTGGTGCTTGAACTGAAACGCCGAGGTCCTCGAGGCTACGCGCAAATCCGGGATCCGCGTGAGCGCGCGCAGGATCTCCTCGGCGATGCCGTCACATAAGAACTCCTGATCTCTTTCTGCCGTCATGTCCTGAAAGGGCAGGACGGCGATGGAAGAACGCGTCGCGGCGGCCGGAAAGCGGCGGGTAATGGCGCCTGAATCGAGGGTCGCCTGCAGCTCAATGAGATCACGCACCATCGCGTCGATCCGCTCGTAGCGAAACTGCCGGTCCTTAGAGAGCGCCTTGTTGAGAATCTTTTCAAGCAGCGGCGAGACACCCGCACGTACAGCAGAGGCAGCCTGCGGCTCGTTGTTCAGGACCGAGGCGACTATGGTTTCCACGGGACCGGCGCCGAATGGCGCAACGCCGATTACCATCTGATATAGGACCACGCCCAGGGACCAGATGTCCGATCGCTCATCCACCGGGTCACCTGACAGTTGTTCCGGTGACATGTACGCCGGCGTCCCCACCACTGAGTCACGTTCGATGCCGGCCTCGCCACGCGACCGGGCGATGCCGAAGTCAAGAATCTTGACCGTGTCGTCATGAGTGATCATCAGGTTGGCTGGCTTAATATCCCGGTGAACGATCAACTGTTCGTGCGCGGCGGCCAGGCCACGACCCGCCTGCACGGCGATGGAGAGCGCCCGCTCGACCGCGATTGGGCCGCGGGCCAGGACACGGTCGAGGGTCTCGCCTTCGTAGTACGCCATGGCGATAAAGACCTCTCCCGCCAGCGTTTCATCGACTTCGAAGATGGTGCAGATGTTTGGGTGGTCCAGCAGAGCCGCGGCCTGCGCTTCTTTGAGCAACCGTGCCCGCATGGAAGCATCCGCGAGGGGACGAAGAAACTTCAACGCGGCGCGGCGTCCGAGCCGGAGATCTGTGCAGCGATACACCTCTCCCATGCCGCCGTAGCCAAGCAGCTCATGAACCTCGTAATGGGAAATCTTGTCGCCTGTCCGCGTAACCCCCGACACGATAAGGTCCTCCCTGGAAAAGGCGCGGCCTTAACCGAGATGCATTCTCGTGAATGGAATCATGCGACGGCGTGACGGTTGGTTGCAAGCGCCTGGCTCAGGGCAAGACTCAGGCACAAGGATCTTACCAGGACGCATTCGGGGAAGCTCTCTTTTCCAGAGACCAGCAGGACAGAAATCGGGCCAGAAGAAATCTGTCCACAAAGACTGCCAGGAGCACTCCGGCGCCGAACATCGCGAAGTCGAGCGGGTCAAAGGGCCGTCCCAACAAGGGCACTCCGAATGCTTGAGCTACCTCCGTAAGAGACGCGACGCCGAAAACAAGCATGGCCCTGGCGCGCCAATCTCTCAGGAGGCGAACGCGCATATTGTCCAGGCAGAGCAGAAAGTACATGCCAAAGGGAATGACTATGTCGGAGGAAGAGCCGTATTAAAACCTAATCAGTGAACCGTGCAGGTAAGTGCCTAATCGGAATAAGTGCATCAGTGCGATGAGGAGCAGGATGATAACCACTACCGCAGTCTTGCATTGGGCTGTTTTGCCTGAATCCGTGCTGGGACGCACTCTATCCATATTGTCGTTCCATTCTCTACGGGCGAAATCCACTGGACGATAGGTTTCGAGCGGTCGACCTGTAGGCCATCCAAGAGCGCCAGCGGCCAGTACAAAAGAGCAGCCCGAGCGTCATGCCACTATGCATCACAGCCAGGTACGATACTCGCTGATGGACGTCGTTCCGGGAGAGCGAATCATCGTCAACACAAAGGCGTTCACCCGCCGACGGACGAAAATGCGGCTCCGCTGACAAGCAGACCTCAATTCGGAAAACTGCGCACATTTTGGGTGATTGTGCGCAGAACCCTGAGGGCAATACAAATTCGCTTGAAGAAACTGGATAAAACTGACCTCAGGCTTCGCATAGCCCCGGTCCTTCGCGGCACCGAACCTGCATTTGTTTTCTTCGTTCGCCTGAGATCTGTCTCAGTCGTGGAGTAGAGCAACGCTCGTATGACTCTCCTTTTAAGTCATTGCGGCGGATTTCTCTGCTGCTGCTCAATGGTGCCTTAGGGGGAAGGAAAGTTTGCGGATGTTAAGTCGTCAATTGGAGGAATGACATGAAGGGTTTTGTGCAAGATATCGATGAGATTACTGTCAAAAACGAAGATTTTCGCCGGGTGCTTTACACGGCTAAAAACTGTCAGCTCGTAGTCATGGCGCTAAAACCGAGCGAGGAGATTGGCATGGAAGTTCACCATCTCGATCAGTTCTTTCGCGTGGAAGAAGGAACCGGAGAAGCCATTCTCAATGGCGTGCGCACGGCGATCAGCGCCGGCTTCGCCGTGCTGGTTCCTGCTGGGGCCAATCACAACATCATCAACACAGGCAATGTTACACTGAAGCTGTATACGCTTTACGCTCCACCGAACCATCGGGACCGCGTTGTTCACCACACCCGCGCCGAGGCCGAGGCAGATGATGAACACTTCGACGGTAAAACAACGGAATAGAGAAGTGTTGGCTTAAGGCGGAATAGCTATTTGCCAGTTATCATTGCAATGGAGGCGCAGCGTTTGGCGCGCGTGTCGCGAGGCCTTATCCTTTAGGCGTTTCAACCCAGGGGCCAAAGACGTTTCGATCTGACAGACAGAGGAATGGAATCTTTCAATGGATAAGATCACCGCGCGAGCGCGCGCACTTTTCATGCTGGGCCTGGCAATCGCGCTAGGCGGTTCGACCACGGTGACCAGTGCGCAGCATGGTTCCACCCCCGGTGGCGGCACAGTCATTGACGCAGGCGCCGTCATGAAGCTGCCGGCAAAAAAGGTAACGCGCCCCGCGCCCAGTAGCTCAAAACCTCGACCAACGACGCGCACGCCCCCGGTGGACAAGACGCAGCTGGCAGATGCGCTCAGCCTGGCTGACGATGCGCGTCAGGCTGAACGCTGGGAGGCCGCGCTGCGCGGCTATCAATTGGCGGCTAAACTCGCCCCGACCGACCCGCGACCATATCTTGGGCTTGGGCACGTCTATTACAAGCAGAAGAAATACACAGAGGCGGAACAGTCATATACGCGTGCGGCAACCCTGAGCCGCGGTGACAGCGAGCCCTATGCGCGGCTCGCCTTTACTTACACTGAATTGCAGCGTCTGGACGACGCGCTCACGGCGGCGCGCAAATCAGTAGCGGCGCAACCGGACAACTATTATGGCTATCTCGCGCTCGGCTACGTCTTTTCCCTGCGGCACAGTTACGCGGAAGCGGAAGTGGCCTATCGCAAGTCAGTGTCGCTGACGCCGCAGCCACTCCTCGTGCTGCAACAGGAGTTAGTTCGAATTCTGAGTGAGCAACGACGCTATGCCGATGCCGCCAAGGAAGCGAAGAAGGGAGTCGACATTGATCCCAAGGACTATTCAACGAGGTTCAGCTACGCGGTCATGCTGCAAAAGCTTGGCCAACTGGTGCCCGCGGCGGAACAATACCTGGAAGTCATAAAGTTGAATCCGAAAGATGGCGCGCCCAGATCGAACATCGGCCTGATCTACTACATGACTGAAAACTTCGCCGCTGCGCGCGAGCACTGGACCGCCGCGGTAGGTTTGGGCTCGACATATACTCCCGACCCCATCGGCCTGCTGATTCTTGACGGGCGTTTATCAGACGCTCGCACTCAGCTCGAAGAATACACACAAAAGAGTAACAGCGACGAAGATGGCTGGTTAATGCTGGGCGACGTTTATCGCGCCCTCGGCGATGATTCGCGAGCACGGGTAACCGACGCCCGAGCCGCTCAGATTGCTCCCGAGTACGTTGGGTTGCGACGTCCCGATCTGCGCAAACTGGCCCAGGGCAGTGCAACTGCTGGTAGCGAAGTTCTGAAGGTTGACGAACAGGGCCGCACGACCTTGATGCTGGCCGCCGGAAAGGGCCGCGCGGATCTCATTCCCGGCATTGTAGCCGCCGGCGTAGATGTCAATGCGCGGGACAATGATGGTGATGGAGCTCTTTACTACGCCGCGACCAATGGTAGCCTGGATGCCGTCGATGCTTTGCTGAAGGCGGGTGCGGACGTTAACGCCGTCAATAAGAAAGGCCTCAGCGCTTTAATTGGTTCAGCGACCGAGGGACACGCGAATGTAGTCAAGTTCTTGTTAGCGAAAGGAGCTCGCCCCAACCAGGGCGATGTGGATGGGGACGATGCTCTAATTCTGGCGTCAGCGCTGGGTAAGACGGAAGTAATCGACGTGCTGTTAAAAGGGCGGGCAAATATTGATGTGCAAAACAAGAACGGAATTACGCCGCTGATGATTGCCGCGTTTCAGGGACACACGGCGGCGGTGCGATTGCTGCTCGCTCGTGGAGCAAATCTCAACCTCAGCTCGAAAAACGGAGCCACGGCTCTTACCCTGGCCCTGAACAAGAAACATACCGAGGTGGCTGAGATATTGAGAAAAGCAGGAGCACGGGAATAGCCGAGCAAGAGTGTATAAGAAAAGGCCTTGGGCGAGAAATTGTTTGCGCGACCACATCAAGCTGGTGTAAGGTGACGCTGCTCAACTCAATAAAATCCGGAATGTGCAAAAGCTCATACCTAAGAGCGCATTCCGCGGATGGTTATGAAGCTATCGAAAGCCTCGAAGGCCGTCTTGCTCAAGCGGACAATCGATCTTGGTGATTTGGATCGTTGGAACGCGCTTCCAATTCTTCTCGACGCCAGAAGCCGGCTCAAAAACTACTACAGCGCAAAGATTGGGATTAATTCCATTGAACGCCTTGAGGATTTCCGGCGTTTGGCGGGTCTGGAAGGAAAGGGACCTGTCAGGCTGAGTGACCTCCTCGGCTGTCGCCTCAATCCTCATTTTCTGCTCTGGGTTGTGCTGCGTTCGGAACTCATTCCGCCCAGTCTCCTGCACGGATGGGCAGTAAGCTTCTGCCAGGATTTTCATGAGCGATTGGCAAAGGATTCAGTCCCAATCGATTTTCGTTATCCCGCCATGCTCGAGGTCAAGAAGCGCTGGGCCGATCGCAGCGCCAGCCTCGGGGAGCTCTATCATGTGCAACGCGAGGCCAGCCGGTTATTGGTGGATGGCTCCCAAATGGGAGAACCTCGCGTCATCGCAGCTGCGAGTGCGGCGTTTGGGGCTCTGGATGAAGATCCCCGCGAAGCTCTACTCAAGGTGTTCAGGGCAGTCAACGAAGTGTATTCAGTCAAAACGGAAAACCAACGACGTCTGGCCTGGGTGAAGGAAAGTCTGTCATGAATGATTCGCGAGAGACCCTGGTCCTGCTTCACGCCTGGTCAATGCTTCAACTCAACTCGGACTAGCGCCATATGAAGATCCAATCGGAGTTCGTCCCCGTGGGGACGATTGTCGCCTACGGTGGAGAAGTCAAAGACCGGTACATCGAGTTGGAGAATGCCGGTTGGCTTGTCTGCGATGGTCGTGAGCTGGAACGTGGACATTACTCCGAACTATACGAGAGCATCCAATCTGCTTTTGGATCAGCTAACGAAGCACTCTTCAATTTGCCCGACCTGCGGGGCCTGTTCTTTCGCGTGGTGAGCGGCAATTCGAATGTCGACCCCGACGCTGCTGGGCGCGGACAACTGGCCGCAGGCAGCAATTCTGGCAACGCGGTGGGCTCGTATCAAAAGTACGCCACCGGAGTACCGAAGCTACCTTTTAGAGCGACGATTACCAACAATGTCATCGAGGATCGCAGCGTGGACCTGGGCTGCAATACATCGACCAGTGCCAGGCCTGGAGAACTCACTGCGGGCGGGAACACAACGGGAAGCGGCGGCGATCTTGAAACCCGGCCCAAGAACAAGTATGTCTACTTTCTGATCAAACACAGCCGGCTCGACAAGTACAAGGAAGAAGTTAGACTGCCGGTAGGCTGCATCATACCTTTCGCCGGCAGACCCAACCTTTCCATTGAGGCGCAGTTCATTCGATGCGACGGCGGAACAGTGCCGGGACCGGGCAAGTTCAAGGCGCTGTTTGAAGCTATCGGCGACGCGCACGGAAAAGTCGGCAACGACTTCGACCTACCCGATTATCGGGGCTACTTCTTGCGCGGTGTCGATACCCAGAGCGCTGAGTTTCGCCGCGATCCGGATGCCGAACTGCGAACTGCCCCATTTCCCAAAAGGCCCGCGGGCGATGGTGGCAATAGGGGAAACCGTGTCGGATCAGTTCAGGACGATGCTACTGCTTATCCCTTGACCCAGGGGTTCTTTACGAAGATTCCTCGGCTACCGTCGTCCGAGGGTAACCAGACGATCAACGGTCTGGAAAAGAAAGCTTACGAATGGAATGCGTCCTCAGTCGACTGTAAGGTGACGGAATCTGGCGGGGACACTGAAACTCGCCCGACGAACATCAGCGTAGATTGGTACATAAAGTTTGAAAGAGACTGAGATAAAAGTGTGAAGCAGGCCCAACGTGAGGAGTCGGTGTGATGTCGATTAGAACTGATTATTATCCGGTTGGGGCGGTGGCCCTGTTCGGTGGGACGCTGCCCGAAAATGGCGACTGGCTACTCTGTGACGGACGGGGCTTTAATACCAGCGATTACCCGGAACTGTTCACCGCGATCGACTATATCTACGGAGGTGATCCGGAGGCTGGCCTCTTCCAAATACCGGACTACCGCGGGCGTTTTCTGCGCGGCGCAGCGCATGAATCTCCCGTCGATCCGGATCGGACAAGAAGGGAAAGTCTCCATCCACGCAAGGAAAACAAGCCTGAGGGAATTGGCACAGTGCAGGAGTATGCAACGAAAGTGCCCAGCGGCAAGGACAAGGGATTCATCGCGAGGTTTGACCATCTTCCCATTAGTTCCAAATCGACCCACGGCGTGACCAAACCGGACAACACCGGCTATGGCAGCTCATCCACTGCGCTGCAAGATACCTGCACTTCAGGCGGCGACAAAGAGTCCCGCCCGATCAATATTTACCTCAATTGCTATATCAAAAGTCGTTCCTAGTCTCAATAGGCCGGACGGGTGCCTCCCGCTCGGGAAAACGGCGGAGTACAAACTGATGATCACCGACCCCTTTAACCATCCGACCACCCTCAACCACCGCGGCAAAGCGATGTACTTCGTTTCACGGCCGCGCAAAGCAAATCAGGGTGATGCCATCTACTATAACGTGCTTAATCCGAAACCGGAGTCGGCGGACCAAGCCGAAGATTGGGACGGCTACACCGAGCTGAAGTTTCCTTCTGAGATAAGTGTTGCCGGCGTGGACATCCTGCGGCTTGAGCGCGCGGTACTCAACCGGGAATTTTTCAGAGCGCTCACAGATCAGCAGTACATCTACATTTTTCGTGCTTCAAGCGATGCGCTTTATGTCAATCGTTATGTGCTGGTAGAACAGCCGAATGCCAATATCGAAGGTGAAACCAAGCTCGAGTTGCAGCCTGCTTGGGAAGTGCGCTTTCAGCGCAGCGGGAAACCCGACACGCCGTCCGGTACTAAAGACACGCAGAGTTTCTTCAATCTGGACGGCAAAGAGTTCATTGAACCGGTCATCGAGTTGCCCTTAGGCTGGCGAGACAGGAGACTCGATTTTTCAAAGGGATGGTTCGACGTCAGTCTCCTCCCAACCAACACCGCGGGAGTGTTGCGCTGGTTGTTTCTGGTGGCCGATCAGGAAACCGGTGCATTGTTGAGTTACTCCCTGGACCGTTCGAAGAACGGATGGTTCCAGTTTGCCAACCACCAGTTCGACGAGTCCAACAAGTTGATTCGCCCCGACATCGCGATGGGATTCCTGCAGGATGAGGCGCCGCTTCGCATAGCGGGACCGCCGGCCGTGGTCGTCTACAACAAACAGGAACCGGTCGAAGCCGCCGATTCTACCGTGCTGCGCCTACGCCAGGCCTATCGCTTGATGGCGTGTTGCCAGGTGAATACCGCCGCGAATTCCCCCAGGCTGGGGGTGCTGGATATCGCGATCGCCAATGACGGCAAGCTGGTTTATCCGCCCTGGCCCAACCAGACGGCGCCTGCTCCGGTCACTTTGGGGGCCATTCAACCGGCCTCCTACGGCTTACATTTCGACGGCCAGGCTTGGGTTTCACTCGGAGGGGAGGCCTTGACGCTCGGCGCCGCATTCACGCAGCAGATCTGGGTCTATTCCTCCATCGGTGACGTAGATGCCCATACGATTGTCGGAGGCGAAGGTGCGTCCCTTAAGCCGGCGGAGCGCCCACCTTCCATTTGGATCAAGGACCGTTTTCGGATTGGTATCGGGTTCGGTACCGGGACTGATTTTCTGAGCGCCGAAACGGTGGACAACGTACTGAATTCGAATTCCTGGAACAACGTCATCGCGATTTTCGAAAACGGCCGCTACACCTTATTGGTCAACGGAGCACGCGTCGCGCTTAAAGAACACAATTTCGCAGCCCCAGGCACCTTCCCGATCGATGGAATTGGGGGACGTTCCCAGGGAGCATTTCTGGGGGAACTGGCGGAACTGAGAATCTGGAGTGCGGCGCGCGAGGATCTGGCGTTGAAATATCTTTACCAGCGGATTCCCGACGACGAAATCGGCACAATGCCCGATTTGCAGGCCTATTACCGTCTGGACGAGGGAAAGGGGACAAAGATCGAAAACCTTGTGCCGGCGAGTAAGCGTCCTGGTGCGCTCCATGGAGCACAATGGAAGTCGATGACCACCCCTTTGCAGGCCAAGTCAACACCCCATGCCTATATCGATCCCAGAGGATTGACCTTCTACGGGGGGTATATCCAACCGGGAAGTGATCAGCGCTTTCCAGAATTCGGCGGGCTTGCCGACGGCTCGAGGCCAAATCTGCTGAGCAGCGCCGATGGCTACCTGCACCTCTATTATCAAGGGACCAACCATCAATTTCTGGTGGCCCACTACGACACCTCCAGTGACCGAGCCCATTACGGCGTCAAGTGGATCGCCGGCGTGTCCAGTCCCGACAAGCCACAACGAGGTTACCTGGTCTTCTCGTCGCGCCAGACCGGTGTCGTGTTCAATCGGGGAACGATCAAGTTCACTTCCAGCCCGGGCGGATTGTGGAAGCTGTCGCTCAACGATGGTCAGGACGGAAAGGAAACCTGGAATGGGTTGCCGCCGACGGTAAAATACATCGCGGCAGTTCTGAGCGGACAATCAGTGGACGACCCGGCGGATCGCCGCTTACTGATCGGCGAACGAGTTTTCTACGATTACGCCGGTCAGCGTCGACTCGGATTTCAACCGGTAGGGGATCCGTTGCAGCATGGGATGCTCCAGCTCGTGAGCAGGAATAAGGACAGTTATGTTTTCCGTGAGATAGATGTCGAGCCCGACAGCGGAGGCAAAACCTGCGCGGTCCGTCTCACGATTGCTTACGAAAAAGGCGAAGGTTCGAATACCTTTTCGAAAACGCTCCTCAATGTGCCGGTCGGAGCCCTGGATTTCGCCGACACGATTAACGGCGTCTCGACCAGCTACGACTATGCAGATCAGGCCAATGCGGCCAGTGGTGGGGCGTCCTTTTACGAGATTCCTGCCGGCGGTCCAAGCTTTCTTGCGATTGCGGACCCAACGGTGACGCAGATGGCGATGGAGATTTCCCCTGCCACCAAGGATCCCAGAACTTGCTGCGATGTGAAAATTGAACTGAGCCTCACGACCGGCGGACTCGCAGCGGACTGGACGAACGTCTCCCGGAAACCGGAGGAGTTCGTGGCTGCCATCCGAGATAGCAAGGAGGATCCCCAGAAACAGGTTGCGGAGCATCTGCGATTTTTCCTGAAGAGCGCCGCCGGAATGGTTGAGGATGGCTTCGTCAACGAGGAGGCGGCTCTCTACGCGGCTACTTCGTTTGTGGACGTGTTTTCGCTGAACGCCAATGGGAAGATCGGAAAATTCACGTTGCAGCTGGGGAAGATCCAATCGATTGACGAAAACGACAACTCGAGAAAACTGGGCGTTGGCTCGCTGCTGTTCGCGGTCTACAACGGTCGCCCCGCAGACAACGGTTTCCCGGAGATTATTGATAGCGTGGGAGGAGAACCAATCGACGCGGAACTACTGCAACCGGGGCGTGACGGGGGATGGATCGCCGAGTCGCCACGTGGAGCGGTCGCCATAAATTCTGAGCGTTCGCTGGTCGAAATTCCGCCCAATACCGCCGTCAACAAGCCGCTCGCAGTTAGCGGTAGTCTCACCCTGGAGACCTGGTCAAAGCCGCAGCCTCCTACCAAATCGCAAAAGGCGCTGAGTGTTCCTTATTCAAGGCTCATTCACGCGAATCTCGACTCGGGGGATGACGGCAGCAAGTACCTAATGGGAACGAACTACAGCGCGGCTTTGCAGTTTCTTTGGGCACAGGAGCGCGGCGCGGGGAAGATCGAAATCGACGACAATGCGATTTTGAACAACAGGAATTGGCTCTTTCCCAGTGCCAATTACAGCGTCAGCGTTTATGTCAAAGCGGATCTGTCCACCGCGGCGAGAGCGCCGGGGCGCGTCTTCGAAATTGTGCCACTCCTCCAGGGTTTTCCAACCCAGCGTCTCACTGTCTCAGGCGCAGGGGTGTTGTCTCTCGATGTAACCCAAAACGGAAACACAACGCCTCATCCCCTGAATCAAAAGCTGAACTCCGAAACCTGGACCATGGTCACCATCTCGCGGGAAGGAACGACGATCCACACCTATGTGGATGGTGTCCCCGATATCGCGTTTTCCATCAGTGATTATCCCGGCATGCCGATGCATCACCGGCTTTTGGTAGGCGACAACGGCCAGACCAGTCCTTTTCAAATGCAACTCAATCAATTCGCCGTGTGGCAGCGGCCGCTGGGCCCCGCCGATGTGAAGAGCCGCTTCAACCTGGCCTTGCCGGTGGATGACGAAAGCCTGATCCTGCTGTGGCGGATGGACACCTACAGCGCCGATGACAAGATCGTCAATGATGCGCTCCAGTCCGGGGCCGACTATGACGCGCAGGTCAAGGGATTCTATTCGTGGCAATTCCCGGGAGTATTCCTGCAGGCCTTCGCGGCGGTCCGCAATCACGGCGTCTCAACGCGTGGCGCCCTGCTGGCCAGCGGAGTCTGGAACCAGGTTTGTGCGGTTTACGAAGCCCATTGGGGAGTACAGTTATCTGAACAGGCTTTCGGGGACTGTGGCGACGAAGACAATCTGAACATGGAAACGGCTCTCAGCCTGGAGGCGTGGATCAAACAGAAGAAGCAGGTCGTCGGGGCAAATCAGGTCCTGTTCAGCAAATTCGACGTTAAGCCAGGGGCACAATGCTACGAGGTTGGCGTTAATGGCAACAATCGGCCCTACCTGCAACTGCGCCTCAAGGGACGCAAACGGCTGATTCTCGCTGACGACAAAATCAAGCAGGTAGATGTCGCTGAGAAAGATCTCTATTTCACCGTTGCCGGCACCAGGGCCATTCTTCCTGCTCGGGACTACTACGTTTGTGCAACCGCGTCGATCACCAGCGAAGTAAAAGAAGTAGTCGTCGCAACGAGAACGGAGAAGATGAACGTCTACACCCTGCAGGTTCAAATCTATGTAGACGGAGAACCGAGTGGCGCGCCCTTCGTTTCTCCGGATATGTACGGTGCGGTGACGATCAATCAGTCGAGCGTGCCAGCCAACATCGGTCGTACCAAGCCAACCGCTCCGCCTGCGGAACAGAGCTACTACGATGGCCAGTTGTCGGACCTGCGATTGTGGAACCGGGCCCTCAGTGGCGACGACGTGAAAAGCAACTTCCAGTCAGTGGCCCAGGAAATCAAGGGAGAAGGTTTGGTTTCCGCCTGGTATTTTCGCGAGCAGGAGGGCCGAGTCGCCTTTGACAGCGAGTCCGAAAACAACGCCACCCTTAGTAACCGCGACCTTTGGATTCCGTATCACGGTAGCGCGGTCTTGCGCCTGGTGCTCAACGGTCAGGAGGCGCCCCTGCTGAAACGACAGCCATCCGATTTCGCCGGCTATGAACAGACGCAGATTTGCTTCGGCGGCATGCGCAACGAAAACGGGGCTTATCGAAATACTTTCATCGGAAAGTTGGACGAATTCAGGGTCTGGGCAGAGGTCCGCACTTTGGATCAAATCCGCGATAACAAGGAGCGGTTCCAGGCCGGAAACGAAAAGAATCTAGTCGGCTATTGGCGCTTCAACGCACATTCGGGCGACATCATTGTCGACGACACCGGGCTGGGCAACAATGGGCGCTTTGCAGCCTTCGAAGCCGATGATCTACCTGTGTGGCAAGGGTCGGAAGCGCCGATCAGCAACGAAGCCGGAATCGTGCTCAATGCGTTGGGAGGCATAGAGACACGGTTTCTTACCCGCATCAGCGCCGGACCTGCGGTGGTGGAATACGCCGACACGCAACTGGACTATCGCAAGGAAGCCTTCAGCATTTACAAACGTTGTTATATCTACCTCGATCAAAACGGAATCGTCCAGGAAGACACGAGCTTCAAAGTGGGCGACCTGAGCCGCGTCTATCTCGGTCAAGTGCAAAGCAAGCCCTCGTTGATTGGTTACATCGAAGGCGCGCCGCCGCTGCCCAGCGAGAACCTGACGCGGCCCTATTACGAGAGTGCCACGGCGTATACCAATTACAATAATATCGCTACCGTGTTACTCAGCGAAGCGGACAACACGTCGGTGGCTTTCTCATCCACTCGGCAGTCCGGTTCGCAACTCGCATTCGGGATCAAGGGAGGGTTCGCCCTGGGAAGCAAAGTCGCGGCGGGCGCTGTTTTCGTAATGGGACGTCTGGCGGATGCTTCTTTTTCCATCGGGCCAGCCTCGGACATCAACTGGAGCACTTCCGAAAGTACGGACACCGGCATCACCTATGGACTGACCACAACCAGTGTCAATTCACTGGCCAATTCCGGCGACTGGGAAGCGCTGGACAGCACCTACTATCTGAAAACCGGACAACGACGCTACCTGCCAGCCAACACCGGATATGCTTTGGTCAAGTCGATGACCGCCGACATGTATGCGCTCTACCTCAAAACTACCGGATCGATGGTGGGATTCTCCATTGTACCCAACCTCGATATTCCGGCGGACAATAACATCATTTACTTTCCGATCGATCCCGGCTACACGAAGAATGGAAGCCTCGACGGGCGAGTAGGATTGCAGGCCGACCCGGATTTGCGCGGCGATCAGCAAAGCTACTTTCAACCGGTGGAGGCCTACAGCCTCAAGCGCCGGATCGAAAAAGAAGAGCAGGAGATGCTTGCCTACTACGAGCAGTTCAATGCCGTCGAACGCGGTCAGGCCCAGGAGGACGACCTTTCCGAAACCATCGGGGACAACCCGGTCTTCGACTTCGCCGGCGACAAGCCCCGGCTCAACATGGTCAACCAGTATGTCTGGACGGCGGCCGGCGGCTTTTTCGCGGAAAAAGAAAGCGCTACTGCAGTGAGACAGGAATCCCACAGCGGTGTGTACAGTTTTAAGTGGAATCTCGGTTTTACAACTGCGGGCAAATTCCTGTTCGGGGGGCCGGGAATTACGACCGGGTTCTATTTCGACGCAAGCCTGCTGGGGGGCACGCAATGGACCATCACGGTCAAAAAAACCAAAACCGAATCAAAATCGTTTTCGCTGGACGTCAGCGCCAATCCAGACGGATTTCTCAGGCGCTATCAACAGAAGGACGGAAAGACGCTGTACTCGGAAAAGAGCGTGCCGGGGAAAGTCGACACGTACCGCTTCTTCAGTTTCTACCTTAGTCCCGAGGAAGAGCACTTCGATCACTTTTTCTCCAAGGTGGTTGACAAGCAATGGCTTAAGTTATCCGACGACCCGCGGGCGGCGGCTCTGCGCGAGGCGCAAAGCAATCCCAATCCGCCCTGGCGCATCCTGCACCGGGTCACCTTCGTGAGCCGCATTCCGCCCGAATTCCAGGTATTTCCCCTCGACACACAGGCGCCGGACACCAGCGTGCCGCCCAACCTCGTGGCCAATGAGCTGTTGCTGCGCATGGTTGGTGCTCGCATCGGGGCCTCTGATCCAAGCTCTGCCATCATTGGCCAGGCGGTGCGCGATGTGCTCGCGAAGGATTTGGTGAAGACCATTCCCTGGTGGCAGGCGTTCCTGGACTCTGCTGGCGTCGACAACTCACCCGCGAGTCTGCTGCTCGGCGATCTGACTCGGGACATGATCGCCTATCTCATCAACTACTACGAGACCAAACCTTCGGACTTGGACCAGACGGTGTAACCAGCTTTCCCTGGGTCTCAACCCTCATGTCGCTTGAAGCCTGCCTGCCGAATGTCGCACAGGCCTGGTCTGGCTCTGGCGCGTGTTAGTCCAAAGTAGTAATGTCCCCTTTGTCACAAGTTGAAATGTCCCCTTTTCCATTCCGAAGAATGGACTTCAGGGCAAAAGAGACTAAAAAAGAGAGCCAGGGAAATTTGACCGCTTCCTTTCGACGATGCCGCAGAAAAAACTCCTGAGATTGCTTCGTGTTGTCGCAGTTCTGATTCTTATTTTTGCCGCCGCATTCCTGGTCTGGTGGTTCATGATTCGACAGGCTCCGCTCCCCGGAAACATCATTGCCCTTAGTGGCCGGATCGAGGCCGACGATTCAGTCGTGGCTGCTAAAACTGCCGGCCGCATTCGCGAAATACGAGTGCGCGAAGGCGACTCAATGAAAGCCGGTGAAGTAATTGCCATTCTTGATGACGAGCAAGCTACGGCGCGTGAACAACAGGCGCGCTCGGCCGCCGAAACAGCGCAAACAAAAGTAACGCGGTCCCAGCAACAGATTTCAATCCTCCAGGAGCAACTTAAGCAGGCGCAGATTACGGTCGAGCAGTCCCGTCAGGATGCTGAAGGACGAGTGAAGCAGGCAGAGGCGCAGCTGGCGAGCGCCGAAGCGAATCTTTCACAGGCCCAAGCCGCTTACGAACAAGCGCGTTATGACGCCGAGAGATTCGCGGCGCTGGCGAAATCCGGAGACGTCTCGGATCGTCAGCGCGAACAGGCGCGTACGGCTGCCGCAAGCCAGGCGGCCGTGGTCGAGTCGGTCAAGAAACAGGTGGCGGCGGCTCGCGGAGCGCTGGCCACAGCCCGGGCCAACCTTGCTAATCCGGCGCTTCGTTCCTCTCAGGCCGCGGCGATTCAAAAGCAAATCTCCCAGGCTCAATCAGACATCCAGGCGGCCCAGTCTGATGCCGAGCGCGTGCAGGGACAATTGCGAGAAGCGCAGGCCAACCGCGGCGATCTCACTATCCTCGCTCCATTTGACGGTACCATCACCACGCGCAGCGCCGAGCCTGGCGAAGTGGTCACTCCCGGAGCGCCGATTGTCACCATGGTCGATCTGAACAAAATCTATTTGCGTGGTTTTGTTCCGGAAGGCGATATCGGCCGCGTAAAGTTAAACCAGGCCGCGCGTGTCTATCTTGATTCCGATCCCCAACATCCGGTCGACGCGGTTGTCTCTCGTATAGACCCTGCAGCATCGTTTACTCCGGAGAATACTTACTTTCGCGACGATCGCGTGAAGCAGGTTGTTGGCGTCAAGCTGCAGATCACCAATCCGGTCGGAGCAGCCAAGCCGGGCATGCCCGCTGATGGCGAGATCCTTGTTGAAGGCAACGCCTGGCCGAAGGACACCGGAAGACGATGAGCCATTTGCTAGTTGCCATTCGTCATTTTTCTTTGCCATCGGTTCCGTAGATGCCCTTAGAAAGGGTTCGAAATATTATCAAGCCGGCACAAGCGCGCGTGGAGTCTGTCTGGCCGAAAACTGATAGATGCTAAATGACAATTGAAAAATGGATCCCTTGCCACCATTAGAAGGCAGCTCCCGAAAAGTCAGCCGCGCGCCGGAAGAGCCAGGCTCAGCCACAGCTATCTCGGTTCGACATCTGCGCAAGAGCTACGGCAAGGTGGAAGCGGTCCAAGGCATCGATCTAGAGGTCAAGGCGGGTGAGATCTTCGGCCTGATTGGCCCGGACGGCGCCGGCAAGACCTCGACCTTTCAGATTCTCGGCGGCGTCATGCAAGCGACTGCGGGCGAGGCGCTCATGTTTGGTCGCTCGGCGCGTGTGGCGCGTTCGTACGTCGGTTACCTGACCCAGGTATTCAGTCTCTATCACGACTTGAGCGTGGCTGAGAATCTGCGCTACATGGGCCAGTTGCGCCGGTTATCCAACGCCGAGATCGAAAGTCGCGGCCGGCGATATCTTGGCATGTTCGATATGGATCGTTTCCAGGATCGGCTGGCGGGCAAACTCAGTGGCGGCATGAAACAGAAGCTCTCGCTGGCGTGCGCCCTGATCATCGAGCCAAAGATTTTGCTCCTGGATGAACCTACCACCGGTGTCGATCCGGTTTCGCGGCGCGAGTTCTGGGATGCCCTCGCGGACCTCTCCAGCCAGGGGATGACGATCGTGATAGCCACGCCGTACCTTGATGAAGCTGAACGCTGTACGCGCGTAGCCTTGATGCACGAGGGCCGTATTTTCCAATCGGGCACACCTCGCGAACTGCGCGACAACCTGGGGCTGCAGCGGCTGGTAGTGAGCGCGGCGCAGCTCAGTCGCGCCGAGGATCTGCTTGACGCAACCAAAGGCATCGACGACGCGCAGCGGTTCGGTGATCGTCTCGACGTAATGGTGGCCGACGCCAGCCGCGGCGAGCGAGTGGTCCGTGAAACTCTGACAGGGGCGGGGATTGAGATTCAGGAAATTATGGTCGAGCCGCCGACCCTCGAGAACACTTTTGTGGCCTTGTTGCGCCATGTTGAAGACGAGGTAAGGGCCGCACCCTTTCCCATGAAGCGCAAATTTCGCGAGCGGGCACCCGACGCGTTGGCGATTGGCGCCCGCGATCTCAGTAAAAGCTTCGGAGATTTTGTAGCTGTCAGGAATATCAACCTGGAAGTGAAGTACGGCGAAATCTACGGCTTGCTGGGCGCGAACGGGGCGGGGAAAACCACCACCATCAAGATGCTGTGTGGCCTCCTGGAACCAACGAGCGGCGAGGCGGAACTTGCGGGCGAAACCGGATCGTTGCGCTCGAGTTCAGTCAGGCAGCGGATCGGTTATATGTCGCAGAAATTTTCTCTCTATGACGATCTGACAATTGATGAAAACCTCGACTTCTTTGCCGGGGTCTACCAAGTCCCATTGGCTGAGCGCCCGGAAAAAAAGGCGTGGGTGTTATCGTTTTCCGGCTTGCAGGGGCGCGGCAGCCAGATGACCGGCAGTTTACCTGGCGGTTGGAAGCAGCGGGTCGCCTTTGGGGCGGCAGTAACGCACGAACCCAGTGTGCTCTTTCTTGATGAACCGACTTCTGGCGTCGACCCTTTGGCACGGCGCGCCTTCTGGAAAATGATCAACAGCTTTGCCGATCGAGGCATGGCGATCCTGGTCACGACACATTATTTGGAGGAGGCCGAGCAATGCAATCGTCTCGGGTTGATGGTTGCCGGCGAGTTAGTGGCCCAGGGCACGCCGTCGGGTTTGAAAACTGCACAGAAAGGACACTTGATCGAATTTCTTACGGACGCGCCGCAACGCGCCAATAACCTGCTGAAGCAGGAGATGGAACGCTGGCGCGTCTCTCTGTTTGGCGATCGCCTGCATGTGATTGTAGACGAGGACCCTCAGACCGGCATTGAACGCATCACTAAACGCCTGGGGGAAGCGGGTATCACCGTAAGTCGCGCGCAACTGAGAACGTTTTCCCTTGAAGATGTCTTCATCGCCGAGGTCGAACAAGCTCGCCTTCAGGGCAAGGTGAGCGCGGAAGCGTAATTCGAGGAAGTAATGAAACGAATTCTTGCCCAGGTACGAAAAGAACTTACGCAGCTGACGCGCGATCCGTTGACACTGGCTCTGGCGCTGGTGCTGCCGGTCGTGCTGCTGCTGCTGCTGAGCAAAGCAACGTCGCTTTCTGTGACAGACATTCCCCTCGTCATCCAGGATTTGGACAAAACTCCGATGTCGCGACGCTATATCGAGGCGATCAGTACTTCACTGTCATTTAAGATAAGCGCGCTGCCTCCGGAGGTGTCGCCCGAATATGCGCTGGATCACGGCCTGGCGAGGGGGGCAGTGATCATTGCCCCCGGATTCGAGCGCGATCTGGGACGAGGGCAAAATACGGAGGTCCAGTGGCTAATCGACGGCACTGACGCCAACACGGCAAACGTCATGCGCGGTAAAGCCGCGGCTATTACACAGGCGTTCACTGCACAATTGCAACCAGTGGCGCGGAGCCCGGCTATCAAACCGCAACTTCGTTACTGGTTCAATCCGGGCCGATCAGACATCGCGTACTTTGGACCGGGCGTGCTGGCCTTCGGCATGGCGATGTTTCCGCCGTTACTGGCAGCGCTGGCGCTCTCGCGCGAGGGCGAGTTGAAGACCATCCTGCAAGTCTACGTCTCGAGCATCACGGCCTTTGAGTACTTGCTGGGAAAAGTGATTGCTTACACGATGGTGGCCTGGGCGGAATGGATTGGCGGAATGATTGTGCTGTTCCTGGTCTTCGGACTCAGGCTTGCAGGCGATCCGACGCCGTTGCTGGTTACGACTTTCTTCTACCTGCTTTGCCAGGTCTGCTTTGGAACAATGCTGGGGGCGACCATTCCGAATCAAGCCGCGGCGATCCAGGCGGCGCAATTGGGCGGCTTTCTGATGTCGTTTTTACTGGCTGGCTTCATATTTCCCGTGGCCAATATTCCGCAGCCGTTACGGTTTCTGGCGAACTTCGTGCCGATGCGCTACTACCTGGAAGTGATCCGCGATGCGTTTGTGCGTGGCGGCGGGTGGCCGGGCGTTTGGCATGCGCCAATTATCCTGGCTCTGTTGGGCACATTCTTTTTCTGGCGAGCATGGAGTGGGATGAAGGACATGCAGGTGAAAGCCTGAGCATTTTCCATTCGTCATTTGACAGGTGTCATTTGTTATTGCCAGAGAGTTGATAATGTTGTCAGTGGTCAGTGGTCAGTAGTCAGTGGTCAGTAGTCAGTGGTCAGAGGTCAGAGGTCAGAGGTCAGAGGTCAGTGGTTAGCTTTTAGTTGTCAGCTGTTAGTTGTCAGAATACGAAAGAGCCGATTCCTGCGAGGAGCCCGCTCTTCAATGACAAATGAGAAATGTCCAATCTCAAATGGAAAATGATCTCAAAGACTCATGCGCCTGCTAAACCAAATCCTAAACCTGCGGCTCTGGTCCCTGTCGGTAAAAGAGTTTCACCAAATCAGGCGCAACCGGCGCTTAGTGGTCATGCTGATCATTCCGCCAACCCTGAACATCGTACTGTTTGGGCTGGCCCTGAATCCGAAATTCGAAAATTTGCGACTCGGTGTGGTCGACTATAGCCGGACCGCCGAAAGCCGCGAACTCGTCTCGGCTTTCGGCGAAGGGTTGGTTTTTGAGAGTAGGGGCTACTACGCCGGACCCGATGAGTTGGGTCAAGCCATCAGCCGCGGAGAACTCGACGCCGGCCTTGTGATATCGCGGGATTTTGCGGAGAAACGCGCGCGGCGCGAGACCGCGGAAGTGCAATTGTTAGTCGATGCTGTCAATGCGAACACTGCCACAATAGCCGGCGGTTATGCGGCTCGCATAATCGCCAGCCTCAATCAAAAGATCGCTGCTGCGCAACCGCCACGTTCTCAACCGAGTGGTGACCCGGGCCTAGCGCTGAACACAAACAATCCTGTTGCGGCGCACGCGTCGGTAACTCCGCGCCTGACGTTGCTCTACAATCCCGGCCTCAGGGGCGCATGGTTTATCACTACCGGCATGATTGGCCTGCTGCTGGTGTTGCAGGGATCGGTTGTGTCTTCAGCCTCGCTGGTGCGCGAGAAAGAGGTTGGGACAATCGAGCAATTACTGATGACGCCCGCCGAAAGCTCCGAGATCATTATCGCCAAGGTTGTGCCAATCTTCCTGCTGCTGGCTCTCGACATCGGACTGGCGCTGTTAGTCTCGCGTCTGGCTTTCGGCGTCCCGATGCGTGGCAGCCTGCTGTTGTTTTTTCTAGCTGCGTCGTTATGTGTCCTCTGCGGTATTGGCCTGGGGATGATGATCGCGACCTTTACGCGAACTCAGCAACAAGCGCAGCTGATGGGCTTTTTTACCAATCCGCCGCTGGCTATTCTTTCAGGTGCGACGACGCCCATCGAGGCCATGCCGCCTTGGCTGCAACCGGTAACCGCCATTAATCCAGTCAAACATTTTGCGATCATCGCACGCGGCATAATGTTGAAAGGAAACGGCGTGGACGTGCTCTATCCGCAACTGCTGGCGCTGGCCGCAATTGCCGCGGTGATGGTGTCCGTCAGCGCCTGGCGCTTTCGCAAACAACTGGGATAAATTCCGTCCTTCCAGGCTTGTGATCAGCGTAGCTCAAATGGACAATGAAAAGTGGCAAATAAATGGAAATGGGCCTCTTCAAGAGTGAGACGGCAAATCATACCAAGGAGAAGTACTCTTCCTCTTTGATCTGGTTCTTGAGAAAGCGTGCGCGTGACAGTATATCTCGGACATCGGCAGTCATCTGCGGGTGACCGCAAGCATAAGCGACGGAGTTACGGTGATCGAAACCGAGCTGGTCGGCGTGCTTGCGCAAGACATCCTCGACCCGACCAGTCTCACCCTTCCAGTTCGGTTCTGCCCATGGCCGGCTGATCGTCGGTATGTAGGTGAGCCATCCCGCGCGTGACAGCTCTTCGAGTTCGGCGAGATACGGACCAAAGTCTAGCGAATGGCTGGCGCCATGGATTACTAGAAACTGGTCGGCCGGCTTTCCTCCCTGCTCCCGATCAAGCTTTTGTGTTCTCAGAATACTGACAAACGGCGCTACTCCGGTGACGGTGGCCAGCATCAAGTGACGTTTGGCGCCCGCATCCAGCGTCAATTGCCCCACGACGCGCCGGCGGACCTGAATGGTTGAACCCAACTTCAGCTCCCACAATTTTGGTGTAAAAGTTCCGCCTGGTACCAATTCGACAAACAGCTCAAGGAGGCGCTCATGAGGCGACGAGACAATCGAGTAGGGACGTTCGATCACGTCTGGCCCAGTGCCGATGCCAATGGTTGCGAACTGCCCGGCGGCAAATGAGAGTCGCTCGGCCAGACTGAAACGGAGCACCACCAGACTGGCTGATACGTCCGTCCTGGCCACTAGTTCCGCCGAGCAATGATGTATTTGCGCCATAAGGCCACCGGAACGGGCCGCAGACTTGCGCGGATTACGATTCCGAGTCAGAAGCTGATATCAAATCTGTTCCAGCGCGGTCTGCAGGTCGCTGATGATGTCGTGCCAGTCCTCGAGGCCGATTGAAAGACGGATCCCGCCGGGCTGCAGACCGCGGGCGTGTTTCACTTCGGGCGGCAGGGCCGAGTGCGTCATTGAATAAGGTTCTTCGATCAGTGTGCGAATCTGTCCGAGGCTGACGGCCAACGTAACACTATAGGCATGATTGGCAATGTAATCCATGAAACGATCGGCTGCTGCCGTAGCCGCCTTCTCCTCACCCTTCAGTACAAAATAGACCATGCTTCCCGGGGCGAATTTTCCGTCATAACTGGTCATCTGACGGCGCGCGAGCTCATGCTGTGGAAACGTTTCCAGACCCGGATAATGAACAGAGGCAACCTTGGGATGCTGCTCGAGAAACTGGGCCACCTTGTTCGCCGATTTCTGTTGATTCACCATGCGGGTGGCGAGCGTAGGTAAGCCGTAGACGAGGATGGACCAGGCGCTTCTCGACGAAAGCACGCCGCCAAAGTCTTTGCGATACATCAGGAGCGGTGCGTGAAACTTGCGTGGCCCAATCACCACGCCACCCATATCCGTGCCAAAGCCGCCGATGTCTTTTGTCAGGCTGTGAGCAACCAGATCCGCCCCGAGCGCGAGTGGCCGTTGGCAGTAAGGGGTGGCGAAAGTATTATCGACGATCAGCAGCAACCGGTCTTTCTCTGTTGCGCCCGGTCGCGCCTCATCCATCCAGCGCCGCACCAGTGCAATATCGATTAGATCCAGCGTGGGATTCACGGGGGTCTCAAAATAAACGACGCGAGTGCGGCTGTTAATAGCCTCTTTGAAACCGCGCTCATCTCTGAGATCGACAAATTTCGTGTTGATGCCAAACCGCGGCAGCCAGTTGGTGATGAGGCTGTAAGTGCAACCGTACAGGGTATGGTGAGCCACGATCTCCGAGCCCGCTTTGTTACTGATTCCGAGGGCGGCGCTGATGGCCGCCATCCCGGTCGCAAACGCCACAGCGATCTCGCCACCTTCGGCGTAGGCCAGGTTTTCCTCGAGCATTCCTCGCGTCGGCTCGTCCAAACGATCGTAGATATAGATCGGGATGTGCCCTTTGACGTTCGCTTCGTCCGAAGCAAACTCAACAAAACCCTGAGCGCCGCGATGCACAGAGCCCAAACGATAGGCGGCCGAAGCCGAAATTGGCGGGATTAAATGATGATCAAAGTCCCACTGCTTGCTTTCGTAATTCCCGTGAATCAGGTGCGTGCGAATACGATAGCTTTCCTTCTTCGCGCGATGCTCTTTTTTCATGTCAGTGCGCCTCCCGTCGACAACTCCTCAGTTAGCGTTAACTTGCTGCGAGCCAGCCCTCGTGTGACGTCTCCCAGGTTCTAAACAGAGGATCGCGTCCTGGCCGCAGAGCGGCCAAATGTTTATAGCTATCTCGCCGAAAGGAATCCTCCAGCTACAGAGGAGCGCAATGCGCCTCATGGCTAAGCCAAGTTCGGGGATACAAGTTCTATAAACATTTGGTCCCTCCGGGACTGAAAACCTGCCAGTGAGCTCCTCCTCTTTGTCTCCAAACGCTTCTCTCCGGTCTTTGCGGCTGAGACTAATTTTTGATCAACCTACCAGCCAGATGGTCCGGCCGTCCGGTTTCACTCGCCGGCGAAACTGATTTCAGGCAAAAGCTTCGTCTCTGTTTTGATGGAGTTGGAGATCAGGCAATTCTTTTCTGCTTTCTCCAGAATGCGGCCCGCGCGCTCAGCATCACGGGCGTGGCTAATGAGGAGTTTAGGACGCAATACGACTTCGGTCATGATGAAGCCCTGCCCCTCCAGCTTCTCTAACTTTCCCTTCGCATCCGCGCTAAAGCTGACGAATTCCAGTTTTGAGTTCTCGGCAATGGCCAGGAAAGTAGTCATAAAACAAGAGTTGATCGAGGCCACGAATAGATGCTCCGGTGTCCAGACCCCTTCGTGTCCTTTGAACTCGGGTGGGGCGTCGATTTGCATATGCGGCAGGACCGGCGCACGCAAATCTCCGTGACGCTCGCCGGTCCATTGAACTTCAGTTGTGTAAAAGTATTGGTTCTCCATGATGATTCCTCTCTGACTCCAGGTTTATGAATTCACTAATTGGCTGAAAACGGGCGGTGAAATGGCGCAGGAATTTTGGTTGACTGACGATACGGTAGCCGTTGATTGACGCCCGTCGCTCATAGACCGCAAGGATGGCTTCGACCACATAGTCGATGTGACTCTGCGTGTAGACGCGATGGGGAATTGCCAGACGCACCAACTCCATTGCGGAGGGCGTCTCCGCACCGGTTTCCGAATGTTCCGGATGCATCACTGTGCCGATCTCGCAGGAACGAATACCTGCCTCGCGGTAAAGCTCAACGGCCAGGGCCTGGCCCGGGTACTGTAGCGGCGGTATCTGCGGCAGCATGGCTTTGGCATCGATGTAGATTGCGTGGCCACCGGGGGGTTGTATGATCGGCACGCCGGCGCGCGCTATGTGCTCGCCCAGGTAACGAATTGAGGCAAAGCGATAGTGTAGATAATCCTCGTGCAGGACCTCTTCAAGACCAACGGCGATGGCCTCCAGATCGCGTCCGGCAAGACCGCCATAGGTCGGGAAGCCTTCGGTCAGGATCAAGAGATCTTTCTCCTGTTGGGCCAACTGGTCATCGTTGGTGCAGAGGAAGCCGCCAATGTTTGCCAGCCCATCTTTCTTTGCGGACATGGTGCAGCCATCGGCAAGCGAGAACATCTCGCGCGCGATTTCCTTTACGGATTTATCCGCGTAGCCTGCTTCGCGCAGCTTGATAAAGTAAGCATTCTCAGCAAAACGACAGGCATCAAGGTACAGCGGCAAGCCATAGCGTGAGCAGATTGCTTTTACTTCGCGTATGTTCGCCAGCGATACCGGCTGGCCGCCGCCCGAATTATTCGTGACCGTCAACATCACGAGCGGAATGCGCTCTGGCCCTACCCGGGTAATCAATTGTTCCAGGCCTTCTGTATCCATGTTGCCCTTGAACGGATGCTTGACAGCCGGTTGATAGAATTCGGGAATAGGCAGGTCGACAGCTTCGGCGCCAAGATACTCGACGTTGGCTCGGGTCGTATCAAAGTGGGTGTTGTTCGGAACGACGCTCCCTTTCCGGCACATGACCGAGAACAGAATGCGCTCGGCCGCGCGCCCCTGGTGCATCGGAATCACCTGCTTGAAACCAAAAATGTCGTTCACAACTTCCTCAAAACGATAGAAACTCTTGCTGCCTGCATAAGACTCGTCGCCGCGCATCAGGGCGGACCACTGCTGCGCGCTCATCGCCGCGGTGCCGCTGTCGGTCAGAAGATCGATGATTACGTTTTCGGCTTTGAGCAGGAAAAGGTTGTAGGCAGCTTCCTTGAGATAGGTTTCGCGTTCGGCGCGCGTCGTCATCTTGATGGGTTCGACTACCTTGACTCTGAAAGGTTCAGTAATTGTTTTCATGATTGGTCAATTTCCTGGCGGCGTTTTTTGGTATCGAGAACTGGCCCTACCAGCCGCTGACTCAAGGTAATCTGGGCCTGCAACACTTTGCGGATCAACTGACAGGCCTGCTTTACCTCGGGCATCGCCAAACAGCAGTAGACCTGTTTACCTTCGCGTCTTGTTGTAAGCACGCCTGCGGATTTCAAAACGGCGAGGTGTTGCGAAAGGCTCGTTTTTGTGATGGCTAACGCTTCCTGCAATTCGGAGACACCTCGCTCACGCTCTCCCAGAAGGTCAAGAATCTGCAATCGTCCCGGATGAGCAAACGCTTTGCAGATGCGGGCTTGGCGCTCGAAAATCTCTCTATCAACCATACGTGACATCATGCTTTCGTGTATCCTCGTTTGCTCGGGGAGGGGGACAACTTGAAACCAAGGTAATCCGGTTCCGCCAGCGACTTTGAGTGGCAAACCATGGGCCATCAGTCGATGCAGACTCGTTAGCTGGGCTCCTGCACAACGGAGAGGCGGAAACAGGCCGTGATTGCTGAAGCTGGGTGGCTGACCTCGCGGGCTGATTGGTGGGAGAAACCCTGGCGTTTGCCAGGACGAGGGCGTAAGACTTCGCACCCTTCGCCCAACAGTTGCGTAATTTCGCAACTGTTGGATTTGTTTCGAGAAGCCTTGCCCGAAAAGTCCGCGCTCAGCGGACGGCTGAAAATAGCCCAGCGATTCATCGGTGGGAACCGATGCCCCGGATACGGAGAAGTCCGTGAAACGGACGGCTGAAAAGCCTTCGGTTCTCCATTGTTTGACAGCGTCCGTTTCACGGACTGAGATTCAGGTTGGATCTCCCACCCAGCAGTGAACTGCTGGGCTACTCTCAATTGTTCGCTGGCGCGGACAAAGAGACAGCACTTTCGCGCAAAGTTGGGTAGAGAAACTCTGTGAGGCGAGCAGCTAACAGATCTAGAGTTGAAGACCCCTGGTAAGCCTCCAGAGGATGGAGTGCCAGGAATTGAAAATGGCATTTTGCGCTGCCACTTCGGCTGTAATGTTCCGCTAACGGAGAACTACCACTTCGGCATCTCTCTCGACAAGGGTTATGCGGCGTGATAAAAGGCGCCGCAGAAATCCCAGCTCTGGTTGACAATCCTGGGGAGGAAACAAATGCAAGCAGTTCCCGCTATAACCCGCCGGCGCCGCGGGCGTTGGTTTTATATTGCGATGTCGATCGCCGCAGTGATCACGGTGTTTGCCGGTTTCGCGCCGACGTATTACCTGCGACCGTATTTCACAGGACGGCCGCTGATGCCGCTGCTGCACGTACACGGCATAGTGTTTTCGTCCTGGCTGGCGCTTTTTTTTGTCCAGACCACGCTGGTGGCCGCGCACCGCACCGACATTCATCGTCGCCTCGGGATCCTCGGCGGCGTGATAGCCACTTTAATGATCTTCATAGGCTTCATTACCGCGGTCATACGGGCCAGTCAGGGTGCAACCCCCGTTCCTGGAGTATCGCCACTGGCTTTCCTGGTGATCCCGCTCGGCGATATCGGCATGTTTGCGATTCTGGTCGGCGCAGGCTTCTATTACCGTCGGCGGCCGGATGTGCACAAGCGGCTAATGATGCTCGCCACGATATCCATTCTGGCTGCGGCTGTTGCTCGACTCCCGTTTGCAATCATGCAAGCGGGGCCACCAGCATTTTTTGGTTTGACCGATCTTTTTGTGGTGGCGTGCGTTCTCTACGACCTCATTACGCTGAGGCGAGTTCATCGCACGACGATATTGGCGGGGCTCGCCCTGGTCGCCTCCCAGCCACTGCGGCTGATGCTGGGCGGTACACACATCTGGCTTGCCTTCGCCGGTTGGCTAACGAACTGGGTGACTTAGAACCTGATGGCCCAACTAATCCCTTTGGGTCAGTCCGTCATTGATCCAGGTCAGGGCTCGAATCGAGGCCGGCAGGCCGAGGGTGGTGATGGCCAGCACAGCCACGTGCCGAATTTCGTCGGGATTGAGCCCTGAGGCCAATGCGTTGCGTACCGCGGAGTGTGATCCGCCCTCAAGCCCAGCTCCGATGGCCAGAGCAAGCTTCACGAGGCGGCGAGTCTTTTCATCCAGTGGTCCAGCCTTATGACAGCGATCGCCTAACTCTGAAAACGCCTGCCAAACATCGGCGTGTTCGGTTCTAAGAGCTTCGACTGCTGGGGGTAATTTGTTGGACATCGCGGAGTCCCTCCTCAGGCTTCTGTGCGACTAAGAACAGTCAGATTACCACTCAAGGGGGCGTTGCCTTAAATCAGCTCCCGTCAGCCCTCGCGCTCTCACTCGCAAGGTGAATCGCCAGCAGCGTTTTGCAGAATTACTACATGAGTAATTCTGCGCAGTGCCTCGACCCTAAAGCGCAGGATTCCTCGCAGCAAGTCAAAAAAGCTCTTGTTTCCCGTGTAGGCACATGTTTTGCACATGCAAGTGGCTCGGTCTAGTGCGCCTATGGGGCGGCACAAAAAATTTATTTTGGAGGCAAACAATGACCATTAGTCCAACCGCGAAAGTGCGAGAACTCGCTCTCGAACTGCCTTACGCCACCAGGGTCTTTGAGAAACTGAAGATCGATTACTGCTGTGGCGGAGATAAACCATTGTCCGAAGCCTGCGCTACAGCCGGAATCGAAGTCGCGAACCTGGAGCGTATGCTGGAAGAGGCCGGCCAGGCCGAGACTCAGGGCAATGGGGCGCTGGACTTTCAAAACGCAAGCCAGAGCGAGTTGGTTGGTCATATTCTCGATACGCATCACGTCTACACCAAGGAAGAGATGGCGAGGCTGACCGCGCTCTTCGAGAAGGTCATCGGCGTGCATGGTGAAAACCATCCTGAATTGCGACAGCTGAATGAGTCGTTCCAAAAGCTTTGCGCGGATCTGAAGCCACACATGTTCAAGGAAGAGGAGATACTTTTCCCCTACATTCTCGAACTGGAAAAATCAGCCCTTCATCATAGCGCTGCGCCCTTCGCGCCTTTTGGCACAATTAACAACCCTGTGCGCATGATGATGATGGAGCACGACACAGCCGGCGAGCTATTGCGCCAGTTACGCGCTATCAGCTCGAACTACCAAGTACCGGCCGATGGCTGTATCAGCTACAAGACCCTCTACCGAGCGCTCGAGAATTTTGAGAAGGATCTGCATCAACATATCCACCTCGAAAACAATCTTCTCTTTCCGCGTGCCATCGAGTCCGAAGGGAGCCTCTGATGCCTCTGGTTATCGGCGAAAAGCTGCTGAGCACCACAGGTAATCCCCTGGGCCTGCTCGGCGACTGCCATCGGCGAATCGAGCGCTTCCTTGATTGGCTGATTGCTATCGCTGAACAGGCGCAGGGAGAGAAGTTAGATGACCTGCAGGCCCCGCTCTTTGCGGTGGCGCTCCGTTATTTCCGCGAGGCCGCTCCAAACCACACGCGCGACGAAGAAGAGTCGCTCTTTCCGCGCCTCAGGCTGAAGATAAATGACGAGAACCGCGCCACTATGGCATTACTCGACGGTTTGCACGCGGACCATGAAGAGGCGGAGATAAAACATCGCAGGGTCGATGAGCTTGGACGCGCGTGGCTCACAAATGAGCACCTTTCGGCTGAAGATACGCTGAGCCTGATTGCCTTGCTCAAAGAGCTGCGGACAACCTACGAAAAGCACATTGCAATTGAAGACAACGAGTTGTTCCCCCTGGCTAATAAGCTGCTCGACCGGAAGGAACTTGAGGGCCTAGCTGCGGAGATGGCTGACCGGCGCGGCTTCGGCCGGGTGGAGTAACTACGACAATGACAAGTTTCAGCGATCTGCTCAAGCTCCACCAGTGGCTTGATGAAACGTTTTTTGCGCACCAGCGCGCTCTGTTGCACCTGGACCTGGAAGGAGCGTTCACCCATTTCGAAAAGTATGAAATTGAGCTGCTGGCCCACATTCGCGACGAGGAAGAAGTGCTGATTCCGCTCTACCGTGAGCGAGTACGAGCCCCGGTAGGCGGGTCTGCTGAGATCTTTCTCGGCGAGCACGACAAGCTGCGACAGTACCTGGTCTTATTCAGAGAGGAGCTGTCGAGGTTGACTGCCGCTACCGACCTGGAGCGCGGAGTGTTGTTCCTCCTCGATTCGCAGCATCTGTTTAAGCGCTTGCTGGTGCATCATGACAGCCGCGAACGGAAGATGCTGTACCCGCTTCTTGATGAGGTCACGACTGAGCAGGAAAGAATTCTGCTGTTTACAAAGCTCGCAGTGTCGCCAGCAGGAAGTTCAAACGCGGACTCTCTCGAGGCAATAGCCGGGCGCGGGCAGGCCTGAATAATCTCGCTAATTAATTCGTAGGGATTGATCCCATCAGAAAAGGGAACTACGCCGGTGAGTTTGCCCCTCTCTTTCCGTTGCCGGCACCCTTGTCTTTTTTCTGAGATGCTTGCTTCGCTCCAGCATCATTCCACCGCCAGAGCGGGCTGTGTCATCGTTCGTGTATTCCGAAGGAACACAAAGTAATTCACTGCCAGGCAGGCCAGTGCAAAGAGGGCCAGCAGGACGAACCCAATGGCATAACCGCCGGTGGCGTCGCGAATTAGTCCGAGCACCAGGGGCGGAAAGAATCCTCCCAGGCCACCAAATGCCCCCACCAGCCCGGTCACCGTTCCCGTTTCTTTCGGGAAGTGTTCCGGCACCAGTTTGAAAACCGCCCCATTGCCTAAGCCGAGCGCGGCAGCCGCTCCGAGAGCGCCCACTGTGAAAGTCGGCATAAACGGGCAACCCATGAGCGCCCCCAGCAACGCGATTGCGATGAAAACTCCCACCAGCACGCGGGCACCGCCCCAGCGATCTGCAAGCATGCCACCCAGCGGGCGCATGAGCGTTGCCAGCAAGACGAAACCCGCGGTGCGCGCCCCGGCATCGGCCGCCGTCAGCTTGAAGAGATCTTTGAGTAGGGTGGGCAAGTAAATTGAAAACGCGACAAAGCCACCAAAGGTCAGGAAGTAGAAAAGTGAAAGGACCCAGGCCAGTGGCGCGTGCCGCAACAGTTTAAGATTTTCGCCCAGGGTCTTTGGTGCAACGGTCGAAGGTGCATCCCGGGCGAAAAGATAAAACACCACACCCCAGATCAGCGCAGTGGCTGCGAAGACAAAAAACACCGGGCGCCATGAAGAGAACCACAAGGCAAGCACCGGCGCGCCGAATACCGCGATTGACTGGCCGATGTTGCCCATGCCAAAGACTCCTAGGGCCGTGCCCTGTTGGTCTTTGGTGAACCACCGGGATGTAAAGCTGACGCCAATGGCAAAGGAAGTCCCGGCGATGCCAAGGAAGACGCCAAGCCACAGCAACTGTGCATAGCTGGTGGAGAGACCAATGCCAATCGCTGGCAATGCTGAAATCAGCAGGAGGGCGGCAAAGACTCTTCTGCCGCCGAAGCGATCCGCAAGCATGCCGGCGGGAAGACGTCCAATTGATCCGAGCAGGACGGGGATAGCAATCATCAGGCTCTTCGATTTGGCCGAGAGCCCGTAGGCCTGTGCAAAAGTGGGAGCGAGGGCCGCCACCAAACCCCAGACGGCAAAGGAGACTGCGAATGCGGTCGTGGATAGGAAGAGGGCGCGCGCGGCCCCGGGCTTAAGTTCTTTCATCATGATTGAGACTCAGCGAATTTCTCTTTCAAATGGTCTGGTACTTTTAGAAATGCGGCACGAATCGCTCGCATTAGCAATGGCCGTGCCGCCGTCAATATGCAAGAAATCCTCATCATATCTCCTCAGGTTGGGGGAATGACGAATGCGTGCGAAAAACTCCGCGATGGTTGTCCGCGCTTACCACCGCTTATCAAATCGTGGCGGCGCATTCTCCAACTCCCTTCTGATCGCGCCGCACAAACTATCTATCGCTGCGCTACCGAGCATCAGGGCAGGCCATTTATACACCTGCTCTTCCTCCAGGACGTTGTGTGATTCCAGTTGCCGCGCTACAGCCGCCAGCTGTTTTCGAATCTCATCGAACTGTTCGCTGAGGCTCTGCGGTGGCTTGACGCCGGCCAGAGTGGCTCGCATTGTCTTCACGGCTTTGGCGAGTTCGTCCATGAAGAAACTGTGATCAGTTCTCAGTTGCTGAATCGCGCTCTCAGTTTCCGCAAACGATGGCAAGCGGCCATCTGTGCCAGAGAATTCGCGGTGAGCACTGAGAATTGCCGGAAACAAAACCAGGTTTTCGGCGCGGATATGGACCGCCAGGCGGGCCCAAAACAGATCGAGCAATTCAAGCACCCGCGCCGGATCCTGCGACTGCAGACTCGCTTGCAAGTCACGCAGCAGTGCGGCGAGTTGCTCATGATCGTGTTCCAGTATTTGAGAGACCATCTTGTTTGTTTGCCGCCATCATACTGCAGAATTGCCGCGCCGAAAACGCACCGTCGCCGGTCACTACTGCGTTCCTGGAAGCTTGAATGTTTGACTTATTTACCTGCTCGGGTGAAATTAAGGATACCATTCACAGACAATGAACAGGGAGATAATCAAAGCAGCGGGTTGGGGAACAGTCTTAACAGCTATGGTCGCCGGTCTGATCGTAGTCGGGTCGCGCAACCTGGCACACTTTGACGCTGCCCTTGTCGTCTATACCTTTGCGGTTCTGTTTGCGGTCTTCGGCATCACTTATCGTTATTCGATGTGGTTGCAGAGGCCCCCGACCGCGTTATATTGGAAACGTGGTTGGCAGGTGTTCCTGCGGCCGCGACATCTGGTCAGAAATATTGGGGGATGGTTCAGGAGAGTACCGAGCGAATTCGGCCTCAATCTTTTCATACTTCAACGCGGCCGGCTCCGCTGGGGCGCCCATATGCTGATCATGTGGGGCTGTTTGATAGCCATCGCCATCACCTTTCCGCTGGTCTTCGGCTGGATTCATTTTGAGACTTTGCCGAACAATCTCGAATGGTATCGCACTTATG
>DAIMCP010000029.1:32482-61317 GCA_036726305.1 Pyrinomonadaceae bacterium
GGCTGGATTCATTTTGAGACTTTGCCGAACAATCTCGAATGGTATCGCACTTATGTTTTTGGCTTTCCCACTTTCGCTTTTCCGATTCATTCATTGATAGGCTTCCTCGCTTTTCATGGACTTGTCTGGGCCTCCATCCTGGTTACGCTGGGAGTGATGCTGGCGATGCGACGGCGCATGAGAGATCATGGCGCTGCCGCCTTGCAGCAGTTTGGCGAAGACTTTTTGCCCTTGATTCTGCTGTTCGCGATCAGCGTTACCGGCCTGATGCTGACTGCGAGTTACACCTGGATGAAAGGTTATGCCTATGACTTTCTCGCTATCCTGCACGCCATCACCGTGATCTTCACCCTGTTGTGGCTCCCGTTCGGCAAGTTCTTCCATATTTTCCAGAGACCGGCGCAGTTGGGGGTTAACTTTTATAAAGATGTTGGCGAGCGTGAAGAACCGGCCAACTGTGGCCGCTGTGGCGCGGCGTTCACCTCGCGGATGCATGTTGAGGATCTGATCGAAGTGGAAAGACAACTCGGTTATCGCTACGAAATGAAAGATTCCCAGGTCGAACACTACCAATGGATCTGTCCGCCCTGCCGGCGCTCGCTCGTGGCCCTGGCCCAGGGACGACTTTGGAGTGGCGAAACGATAGACGTAGCCGGATCTACTGGCTTAATGCCGCCGCCGACGTTGGGCAATGCAGGTCCAAACCAAGGTCCACTGGGCGATGAAGACCGCAGAAACTTTCATCCATAGAGGTAAACACTCGCAGTCAAATTATTTCGATCTCAGGTAACTGAATTCACATGGCTCTATCACCCGAAGACTTTTCAGCCACCCAACAACGCTTTGGTCCGCACCCGGCCTATGCAACCGGGACGCGTCTCGCGACCGGCATCGAGCCCGACAAGCTTGTCAAAACACACTGCTGCTTTTGTGGCCAGCAATGCGGCATTCAACTCAAGGTCAAAGACAACGAAGTAATCGGGTTCGAGCCCTGGGAAGATTTTCCTTTCAACCGCGGCATGCTGTGCCCGAAAGGCGTGAAACGCTATCTGCAGGGTTCGCATCCCGACCGCCTGCTTCATGCGTACCAGCGCGATCCGGCAGCCGTCGGCGGATTTCGCGAGTTGAATTACGAAGAAGCCATCGGACGCGTCGCCGCCGAGACCCAGCGAATCCAGACAACTTTTGGCCACAGCGCGTTCGGCGTACTGAGCGGGGCGAGCCTGACTACTGAGAAGGCTTACCTGATGGGCAAGTTCGCCCGGATGTGCCTGAAATCCGCGAACATCGATTACAACGGCCGCCTTTGCATGGTTAGCGCCGCTGCGGCCAATAAAAAGGCTTTTGGCATTGATCGCGCCGCGAATCCCTGGTCGGACATTCTTAAGGCCGAGGTGGTCTGGATTAGTGGGGCGAATATTGCCGAATGCGCGCCGATCACCACCAACTATGTTTGGCAGGCCCGCGAGTATGGCGCCAGGATCATTGTTGTCGATCCGCGCATCACTCCGATCGCCCGGACCTGTGATCTTTTCCTGCCGATCAAGCCGGGACGCGACATCGCTCTCTTCAACGGTATCCTGCACCTGATGATCGAGAATGATTGGCTGGATCACGAATACATCGCGCGGCACACCGTGGGATTCGAGGCGGTTGCTGAACACGTTCGCGAGTGGACTCCCACAAAGACTGCCGCCGTCACCGGCATCGCTGAACGTGCGATCCGGCAGGCGGCCGAATGGTGGGGCGAGGCAAAGTCCAGCTTCCTGCTGCATGCCCGCGGCATCGAGCACCATAGCCACGGCGTGCAGAATTGTCTCGGCGCGATCAACATGGTGCTGGCTTCTGGTCGCATCGGCCGGGAGGGTTGCGGTTACGCCACTATCACCGGCCAGGCGAACGGTCAGGGAGGACGCGAGCACGGGCAGAAATGTGATCAACTTCCCGGCGCTCGCGACATCAGCAATCCGGAACACCGCGCCTATGTGGCCGGAGTCTGGGGGATTAGTGCTGAAGAATTGCCGCCCGCCGGCGTCGACGCTTATGAGATGTTTCGGCGCATCGACCGTGGCGAAATCCGCGGACTGCTAAGTGTCTGTTTCAATCCCAAAGTATCCCTGCCGGATAACAATTTCATCACGCGTTGTCTGGAGAAGCTCGATTTTTATGTGGCGATAGATTTCTTCCTCAACGAGACCGCGCAACACGCGGACGTTGTGCTGCCCGGATCCCTGCAAGAAGAGGACGAGGGGGTCGTCACACAGATCGAAGGACGCGTGATCAAGATCAACAAGGCCATCGATCCTCCCGGTGACGCAAAACAGGATTGGCGCATCATACAGGACATCGCCCGGGCCTTGGGACGCGAGCGCGGTTTTACGTTTTCCAGCCCACGCGACATATTCAATGAGTTGCGCCTTGCGTCAAAGGGCGGCATAGCTGATTACTCAGGCATCACCTACGAAAAGATCGAAAAGCAGTACGGCGTATTTTGGCCCTGCCCGGGCGACGACCATCCCGGCACTCCGCGTCTGTTTGAGCCCGGCTCCGTGAATCCAATCGCGCAAGGCAATGGCCCCTTCTACTTTCCCGATGGCAAAGCGCGCTTTAATGTGGCGCCATACACACCCCCGACTGAGGAGACTGACGCGGAGTACCCGCTGATGCTCACCACCGGGCGCGTTGTCAGCCATTTTCTCTCTGGAACACAGACCCGGCGCATTGGCCCCCTGGTGGATCAATATGCTGAACCCTTGTGCGAGATTCATCCGCAGCTTGCGGCTAAGCTCGGCATTGTCGACGGCGATCAGGTAAAGGTAGCCTCGCGCCGCGGAGAGATAAGTCTGCCGGCGATGGTAGTTACCACGATTCGCCCCGACACAGTGTTCGTTCCCTATCATTGGCCGGGCCAGAAGAGCATCAATCAGTTGACAATTTCAGCTCAGGATCCAATTTCGAAAATTCCGGAATTCAAAGTCTGCGCCGTGAAAGTCACGAAGGATTTGGGAAGGATGAAGGATGAAGGATGAAGCGGAAGACAGGCAGATTGGGGACAGCGGGGGACCACAGCCCCTTTCTTTACGTGCGCTGGCCCGTCTCGCAATCATTGCGGCACCCTCTAAAGTCATCCGGTCGCTTCATCCTTCATCCTTCATCCTTCATCCTTAATTAACTATGCCGGTTCCTGAGCAAAACGAATTCTTTATCGATCCCAATCGCTGCATTGGCTGCCAGGCTTGCGTGCAGGCTTGCAGCGAGTGCGAAACCCACAAGGGATATTCGATGATTCATCTCGATTTCGTCGACCGGGCCCATTCGGTGCAAACCGCGCCGGTGGTTTGTATGCATTGCGATTCGCCAACCTGTGCCGAAGTCTGCCCGGCGGACGCAATAAAAAAAACCGGCGATGGCGTGGTGCAGACCGCTCGTAAGCCGCGTTGCATTGCCTGTAACAACTGCGTGCTTGCCTGCCCGTTCGGCGTGCCCAAGATGAAGACTGATTTCAAGCTGATGATGAAATGCGACATGTGCTACGACCGCACTTCGGAAGGTTTGAAGCCGATGTGCGCGACCGTCTGTCCCAGTCAAGCGCTCTTCTTTGGCACGCGGGAACAGATCGAACTACTGCGGCCGCGCTCTGTGCCGACAAATGAATTCCGCTTTGGTGAACAGATCGTGAACACCAAAGTAAACATGATGTTGCCCAGATCCGGCCATTCCCAGTACGTGGATGTTAGCGAGGCGATGGGAGACAACAATCTTGGGAAAACCATGTCGCTAAACATCCTGGACGGCATGTATAAAGAGGAGCGACTCGATGAATAGGCGCGACCAGGAACACCTGACGACCTCTCCTGACGGGCGACTCCCGGAAGAGCAGCCCAAGTGGCGCCAGGACTTTCCCATTGACTGGCCCGAGGACCATTACGTCTCTCGCCGTGACTTCACCAAATTCATGGTCCTGACCAGTCTGGCATTCACCGCCGGCCAGTTCTGGATCGTCGTACAGAATTTCATCCGCCAGCGCCAGGGCAAGCTGCCGCTACAAAAGATCGCCGATGTTGCCGCGGTGGCCATCGGGGGCGCGGTGACTTTTACGTATCCGCAGGAGCACGACAGCTGTTTGCTGCTGCGCACGGGCGAAAATAGCTTTGTCGCCTTTAGCCAGAAGTGCACCCATCTTTCCTGTGCCGTCGTGCCGCAACCGGACAAGGGACGATTCCATTGTCCCTGTCATGAGGGCGCCTTTGATATGGCTACCGGAGAGCCAATCGCTGGTCCACCGCGCCGGCCGCTGCCAAAAATTAACGTAGAAGTTCGCAGCGGTGCGGTCTATGCGACCGGTATAGAGTTAAGAACGATATGAAGCGACGGTTCACTCGCGAACAGAGACTGACGATCATCTACGGCATTTTGTGCATTGTGCTGATCATCGTCATGCTGCAGTTGTGGCTGCTCATGGCCACCATGAATGCATACCTGGGCGGCGACCAATCAGTGATCTTTCCCGCGGCGCTGGCCAGCCTGATTGGTCTCGCCCTGAACGCAGGCTTGCTCTGGTATGTCTTCAGAATGGAGCGCCGGCGCTGAAAATCAAATCATGCCTTCCTGAGTAATTCTCCGCAGCGCTCTGCGATATTTCCACAACCCCCAGGGCTTTCACGACCTCGAACAACCCTTTAGCCCCGGCACAGTCGTTGCTCTTATGAATTTACTGTGCTCGGAAGCCATTCCAACCAGCGGTTGCGATGCCAGGCGGGTCGCTGTGGAGTGCGGTGATTTCAGATTTCAATGGAACAGAGGTGATTGGCGATGTTTACCTCTCAACCTAAACAATTTGAGGTAAATGAGAGTGGCGACGGAGCCACGAGTTCGGACCGCCTATCCGGCCCACTGCTGACATTTGATCTCGTTGCGGAGATCGAACAACTCCACCGAGAAGAACATTGGCTTAAAGAGGGGCGCATTTCGAAGACCCTCGCTAAGTACTCCGATTTCAGGATAGTGCTGGTTCTGATGCAGAAAGGGACGTTGATGCAGGAGCACAAAGCCGATGCCAGAATTTCGATCCATGCGCTTAGCGGCAAGCCCCGGGTTCGTCTTCCGAAGAAAACAGTTGAACTCGCCACCGGACATCTATTAGTTCTTGAAAAGTCTCTACCGCACGACGTCGAAGCTGTTGAAGAGAGCGCCTTCTTGCTCTCGATCTCGTGGCCATTTGGAGATCAGCAGTCCTAAGGCGCTGAAGTTCGCGTGGAAGGCTTTCTTTGTTCGTCGGAGACTTGGAGTATCGGTCATGAAGTATAGACCTGCGAGTGGCAACTTCCTGAAGGTGGTGATGGTTCTATTCGTCATTGCGTTCTTCACCCCGGGCAAAGCACTCGCGCATTGCGACACAATGGATGGTCCTGTCGTTAGGGCAGCCCAAAGAGCATTAGCTACAAGAAATGTAAACCTGGTGTTGATTTGGGTGCAAAAAAAAGATGAGGCTGAAATCAAGGATCGCTTTCGGCAGACACTCAGCGTGCGGAGACTGAGCCGCGAGTCGAGAAAGCTGGCCGACAACTATTTCTTCGAAACGCTGGTTCGTTTGCACCGGGCCGACGAGGGCGAACCTTACACGGGCATAGAGCCGGCCGGAACCGATTTGGGACCGGTTATTCCGGTAGCAGACAAGGCTTTACGTGATGGCTCAACAGAAGCGTTGCTGAAACTCTTTCCGGCCAATGCGACGGCAGACATCCAGACCCGTTTCGGAGAGGCCCTCGCAAAAAAAAGGTTTAATGAGAATGATGTCGAGGCAGGACGTGAGTACGTCAAGGCATATGTCTCGCTGCTGCATTATCTTGAGCATCTCTACGAAGAAAAACGGGCCGCCTCAAAGTGATACGAACTTCTGCGATCGTCTCGCCATGCAGCAGCAGTTCGATGAGCGCCAACCGAGCCAGAGGATGCAGGCGCGGGGCAAACGGGTCCCGGCGCGCGGCAAACCAGGGGTTATCCCCGTAGCTAAGTTCTTGCATTTCCGAGCACAAACCAGAATTGGAGCTTAGTCATGGACGGAGCTTTGAAGATTACTGCGGAAACCTTCCTGCCCGAAATAGTTGCGCGGTATCCGTCCACGCGGGCCGTGCTGGACCGTTACGGACTCCATGGCTGCGGCGGACCACAGGGACCTCGCGAACCATTGGGTTGGTTTGCGCGACTGCATGGAGTGCCGCTGGAAAGGCTTCTGCTCGAACTAAACGAGGCAGCGACTCAGCCCGCTGCCAAGTCGCTGGAGTTCGCGCCTTCAATCGGGGACACGATCTATCGTCCATTTTTTCTCGCAGGCATTGCCACCGTGCTGACACTCGGTTGCATGTGGGGTGCGATTAACCTCTTGACGATCGGGCTGCACCACAACTTCAACGCCGTCAGCTATTCCTGGGTGTTGGCGCACGGGCACGCCATGGTCTTTGGCTTCGTGGGCTGCTTCATTATGGGATTTGCGTATCAGGCCTTCCCGCGATTCAAACATACAACCCTGTGGCGACCGAAAGTGGCGGTTGCGGCGCTTCCTTTGATGATAGTCGGCATCCTGTTGCAAACAGTCGCGCACCTCCTGTCGCCACCATCGCTGCGTTTGGAGATGGTGGCCGCCACCAGCCAAATTGCGGCGGTAATTATTTTCGCCACCGCAATTGTCATGACTGCCCGCGGGGCAAAGAAACCTGAGAATTACGATCGCTTTGTCTACGCCGCCCTTGGCTGGTTCCTGCTCGCGGCGCTTGCCAATCCGTTAATCTTCAAGCTGTTTGAGCTGCCGGGTAGTCGCGAGCGGCTGCTCTTCAACCTGGCAACCTTCAACATTCCTTATCGCGATGTGCAGCTACTCGGAATTGCGGTCGTCATGATCCTCGGAGTGTCGCTGCGCCTCTTGCCGCACGCATACGGACTGCGGGAACCTTCGCGTGCCTGGCAGGCTTTCATCTTCTGGGGCGTCAATGGATCGATTCTCGCAGGCGTCGTCCTCTTCATCGTGGGTATGAGCTCAGGGAATCACTGGCTGGTGCTGGTCCAGTGGCTGACGACGTTCGTCCTGCTGGCCGTAGCGCTGGGGACGCCGCGACAGTACAGGTTGTTTGGGCCAGTGCCTGAGAACGAGCGCGATCGCGGATTGAAATTTATTCGCGCCGCCTACGTCTGGTTTATCGTCGCGACGGTAATGCTGGTGTTTACCCCAATCTACAACTTCGCCATCTACATGCCGCTGACCGGATCGCATGTGCCGTTCTCGCATGCATTCTTTGGAGCTTACCGGCACGCGCTGACTGTCGGGTTCATCATGATGATGATTGTGGGAGTGTCGAGCAAGGTGGTGCCCACACTTTCCGGTCTTGACCTGCGGCGCGCCAACTCGCTCTGGCCGACGTTTCTGCTGCTGAATCTTGGCAACCTCACCCGGGTCTCAAGCCAGGTCGCTACCGACTTTTTCCCCTCAGCTTTTTCGGTGATGGGCTTTTCCGGCTTCATCGAGGTGGTGGGACTAATGCTGTGGGGTTATGAGTTATTCGCCAACCTGCATGAAGGGAAGAGACTGGAAGGAGAGACGTCGAGTTTTACAGATGACAACGGAAGATTTCAAATCACTCCACAAACCAAAGTGGGCGAGGTACTGTCGCATTACCCGCAATCGCTGCAGATCTTTTTGCATCACGGCTTCGGGCCACTGGCTAATCCTGTATTGCGCCGGACGATGGCGCGCGTAGTCACCGTCGAGCAGGCTTGCCGGCGAGAAGGAGTAAACCTTGTTGAGTTGCTCGGTGAATTGCGGCAGCTGGAGAGCCTCGCAGAACCAAAGACCACGGAAGTGGTACAGATAACAATTGCGGGAGTAAACCCAGCCGGTAGCTAATCCCGGAAGGAATATTGATTTCGCTGCTTCGATGACCCCGGAACAGTTGGCAGCCCACGATCGAGCCGAGAGCAGTCCTGCAGGGGATAGGTCCATTAGATGAAAGGTGAAACTCAGTTTGCCCCAAACCAACAAGTGGAAGCCCTTGATCCGCTGCCTGAGGTCAATTTGCTCCCACTTGACGAATTCGTTGAACTAATCAAGGCGACGGACGAGGACGCAGAGCATCGCTTGCAGCTAGTGGAACAGGCCACTCCCGTCCTGTACCAGGCGGCGACTATTACAAACGAGGACGCGGAGAAACTCGCCGAGAAATTCGAGCGCTGGCGGTATCAACGACTGAACAAGTACAGTCCACGGCTCTCCGCGAACGAGCGGGGGCTCAGCGACGTGCTTGATTTGGCCGCCGTAAAGATACTGCGCGTTCAGCCGCGGCCACCTAAGAATCCACGAGCCGCCATCTATTCCGGCTCGGGCTCCCAGACTCAACTGAAGTCCGCGCTACGGTCGAGTGGCTTTCCCGGAGTCGAAGCGGCATTGGATACTGATGTGAACGTGGCAGCGGTCGTGCGAGCAGCAGCCGAGGTTACCTGGCGCCATTTTCGTGTTGAGCAATCGCCCGGTATCCAACAAATGGCGCCGGCGGTCGAAACTGGCGCACTACCGAGGCGATGGCGGATGCTGCTTTATGCGCCGCTCTACTTGTCGAACTACTGCGTGAACCATTGTCTGTACTGCGCCTTTCGCTATCCCAATAAACTGGATCGCCTTCACCTGAGTGTGGACGAGGTAATCGCCGAGGCTGAACTTCTGCGCACACAGGGCCATGAGCATCTGCTGGTGGTGGCCGGCGATTTTCCGAAACTGACTTCCACTGATTACCTGGTCACGATGATTCGGGAACTGGTGGCCCGGAAATTCAGCATAGCCGTGGAAGTAGCCGCCCAAAGCACAACTTCCTACGCGCAAATGGTGCGAGCCGGCGCCTGTGCTGTCACACTTTACCAGGAGACCTATCAGGAAGAGCTGTATCGCCGTTTGCATCCACGTGGTCCGAAGCTTTGGTTCGACTGGCGATTGGAGGCGCCGGAGCGTGCGGCGGAAGCCGGCATGAAACGGCTTGGGCTGGGCATTCTTCTCGGTCTGGCTGATCCGCTGCGCGACCTGCGTTGCCTGATTCGACACGGTCAATATCTGCAGGAGCGATTTCCTGAGGTGCGACTGGCGTTCAGTTTGCCACGCATTCACGAGGCCCCGGAGAGTTTCAAGTCGGGTGTCGCGGTGGACGACGAGACATTTGTTCGGTTGTACTGCGCCTTGAGGTTTTCATTTCCGGCCGCGGACCTGGTCCTGTCTACGCGCGAACCAGCATCGCTGCGCGATCGGCTCGCCGAAGTGTGCATTACGCAAATGAGCGCGGGCAGTTGTACCGCACCGGGAGGTTACAGTGAAATTGCCGACGGCGAAGCCTGCGGGGAACAGTTCCCGGTCTTTGATCAAAGAACCACTGCCCAGGTGGCCGACAGCCTGAAAAGGTCCGGGTTCGACCTGTGCTGGAGTGTTCCGGGACGATGAAGATATCGAGCGAGGAAAAAATCTGACCAGAATTCCGGTGGGTCTTGTCGCCGCGTTTAGTCAAAGAGGCACTGGTCGGTGACCAGTGCCTCCCTCGTTTTGCGGGAGCCGAGTTGGCTACTTCTGAATGACGATGCTGCTGCCCGTGCCCACTGGTGTCGTGGGATCAGCGGCATCGCTGGCGCCCATTTGCGTGTCAAAGACAATGACGCCGGTAGACCTGTTCCAGATCTTGATGCGGAACTTGTCCACGCCGCCACCGCCGTTTGCCTGGCCGTCGATCACGGTCAGAATGAAGTTGTAACCGCCATCGCCGTTGAACTTGCCGGCCCCCTTGAACTGGGCCCGGGCTCCGGAGATGGCCAGGTAATCGTAGTTAAGCGCGTTGAAATCAAGACCTCCCAACGCGAAATTAACCTGCGTCTCACCCTTGGGATTGTTGGCGTTGGTGTACTTGGAGTTGAAGCCAAAGCTCAGCTTGCCGCTCAGCAGTGGGTTCGCCGGATAGGAGCCGGCGGCTGCCGGAACCCATCCGCCACCAATCGTGTAACCTCCGTTCGGGTCGTAAATCACCACGATGGCGTCCAGATCTCCGTTGGTGGTCACCGAACTGGCCACGCCGGAGTTATCGGTTACCTTCATGGTGACTTTGTAAACACCGGGCGTGGTGAAGGTATAGGTCCCTCTCACCGTGCCGTTAGACAGACCACTCGGTTCGACGATCGTGCCGGAAGTGGTCAGGCCATCAAAGAGCCACTGCGCCGTGTGGCTCTTTCCGGCCACATCCCAGAAGGAGCCGGCAAAGTTCACCGGGGTGTTTATCTTGAAGGAGGCGCCGCTCATTGGTGCACTGATGTTGTGGGCCACCACCACAGTAGTTGTCTTAACTGTAGCGTTGCCTGAAGCATCAGTGCAGGTGACGGTGATGGTATAGATGCGGCCACTGCCGGTGCCGGCGCGTTCAGCGCGCAGGCGGACGTGAGTCGCATCGACGATCTCCCAGTCGGGAGAGGTATCGCCGTCACCGGTGCCGTTGATCGGCTCGTTACTGGCAACCGAAAGGACGCAGTTCAGATTCGGGCAGTTGTCACTGGCCGTGTAGTTGACCGTTATATCCTGCATCTTGTGATTGGGCGGCCACAGCATCGCCGGAGAGGCCGATGGGTTACTGACCACCGGAAACTCCGTATCGTTTACGGTAACGGTAAACGTACAGGTGGCCGTGGTGCCGTCAAGCTTTGTGTCGGTTAGCGTGACTGTGGTTACCCCCACCGGGAAAACTTCGCCAGAAGGATGGTCGGAAGTAACCACGCCGCCGCAGTTACCAGTTTCGGTAGGCATGTCATAGGTGACAACTGCGCCACACTGTCCGGCATCGTTTGGCACGCTGATGTTGGATGGACAGGTTAGGACACAAGCGCCGTCGCAACAAATGTAGGTCACTGTGTAGATGGAGATCGTATCGATGCGTAGTCCGCCGCCGGCCGGACTCGTGCCGGTGTCATAGGCCACACGCCACTTGAACTGGACGTTTTGACCGTAGGCGGTGGCCGGCAGATTGACGATGGTTGAGATGAAACCACCCGAGTTTCCGGTCCAGGCCTGTCGCAAGTTTAGTGTGCTATCCGTAGGTCCAATGGTCCCATTGTAACCACCGGCGGCAAATGTGCCGCCCGCCGCAAGAATGTCCTGGAAGGCGCCACTGTTGATGCTGATCTCAAGGACGCCGCCGTCAAAGCCAGCTTCAGTGTTGTAGTTGGTCTTAAGGGCTAGTTGTACTCCGGCATGACCTCCGCTTGGCGGTGCGTTGGGAATCGGGATTACCGGCGAAGTCAGAACGGTCTCGCCCGGTGTTGTCGAGCCGGCGCCAAAAGCTGAATTCGGGAGCGTATCTCTTAGCGATATGTTTGTAACCCATAGCGGCGGGTTTCCAGTCGCCGGAGTCTTGGTTGTGGTCCAACCCGCAGGCAGTGCCGGCGCGGTAACACCATCAAAGTTTTCAGCGAAGGCTGGCACGCCAGTCTGCAGTACGCCGAGAGTGAAGTTTATGCTGAAATTGCCGAGATCAAGAGCCCCATCCTGTAGATGGAAAGTCAAGGTAATCGTGTCGCCGCAACCCAGGTTATTCGAGAAGTGGAAATCCCTGGCGGCAGTGGCGGCCGCGTTTACCACGCCATAACTTTCGGGTCCGCTGGGGAAGGTTACACCTCCAGTTGGCAGCAGCGTGACGACGAGGTTCTCGGTGGGTCCGGCTCCAACGTTGTTGATCGCGATACTCATTGTTACGTCTTCGCCGGCATCAATAACACCATTGCCGGGTTGACAACCTTCCGCGACCAAAGTCGCGCCGCCGTTGCGAAGCACCGGCAATTGCCGGCCGGGAATGCCAATCTCCCAGATGCCTCGTCCGTGAGTGGCAATGCGCAGGTAACGCTGCACGTTGGAAATCTTTACGTCAAACACCGCCACGCGCGGCAAGCCAAGACCCAAAGGTGTCCAGTTTGCCCCACCATCGCTTGAGTGATAAACGCCGATATCTGTGCCGGCATAAAGCGAATTCGAATCCTGCGGATCCACGGCAATTGAGCTGACTGGGACCTGGGGGATGCCGTTGCTGGAAGCAGTCCAGGTGGGAGTCGGACTATTCAAGTTTGTCGTCTTGAAGATCTGTTGACCGGCAGGAGGAGAAAAGCTGGTGAAGCTTATGTACGCCGTAAACTTGTTGTTGGGATCGATGACTGTTTCACCGATTGAGTTTCTGGCCAGGTCAATCGGGTTCGGCGGCGGAAAGTTGCCGCCGGTGACGTCGGTCATGACGGCGGAACCAGTGGTGGTGGCAAATACTTGACCATTGCGCATGCCCACCAGCCTGACATTGTCGTCTTGCGGCGAAATGCCAATAGAAGTGACAACTACTCCTGAGCCGGCCGGGGCTGACGGAACCAGTGGTCCCTGACTCACCAGAGTCATCGTGTCGCCACGATTAGTAGATCGATACAAGCGGTCAGTTCCGAAGTAGAGCGTATTGAAAGGACTGCCTGGTCCCTGATTCATGGGCGCGTAGAACAACACGTTGTCGGCGCAGCGGAAGCCGTTGTTGCTGGTGGTTCCGGAGCAGCCTCTAAACGTCCAACCGGAAAGTTGACCGTCAGCGTTTGCCAAAGTATTGCTGGCGCGCTCGAAGCCGATCTGACTATTCGTTTGGTTAAAGAAGGTGTGATACATCAAAACGTTGAATGTATCCTGCGCGTTGTCGTCAATGACCGCATAACCGCCATCACCGTCGCGACAGTGCGAGACCGTTCCGTTTGCCGACCAACAGATGGTGCCGTTGTCCTGCGTGCCGCCAATCAGGAAGTTTCTGTCGTATGGGTGCAAAGCAACGCCTTGAAACTGCGTGGCGCTGAAATCGACGTTGTTGAGGGTTAGCCAGGTAGTGCCGTTGTTCGTGGAGCGCCAAATGCCGCCGTCGCTGCCCGTATAAACTATTTGCGGATTAGACGGGGCTATGGCGATAGCATGTTCATCAGCATGCAGCGTGACGTTATTGCTGGCCCAGGTGGTGCCGCCGTTGAGCGAGCGCTTCATTACGTTGGAACCGCAGTTCGCGGCTGAATTGCCCGCTGCGCCACCCAGGTGGATGGTCTGATTGTCGGGCGTAACGGCAACAGCGATGTCATAGAAACACTGACCCCCGCAAAAGCCCGTCGCCGCCGGCATTGCGCCAGGGCCCGACCAGGTCAAGCCGAGATCGGTGGAACGCCTGAGTATGCCAGCTTGAGTTGCACCGCAAGCCGGGCCGCCCAGGGTGGCGGTCGATTGTTCGCCGGTGGCCGCGTAAAAGGTTGTGGCCGGCACGGTGTTTCTGGTAACGGTCAGCTCTCCGCGCAGACCATTGGCCCACGCCAGCGTGCGTGTGAATGTAGGCGCAGGATCTAGCGCATTCGCAGTTCGCCAAATGCCACCGTCGCTTGTGACTCCTGTGACCGTGGCCAGCAACAAGTTAGGATTGGCCGGATCCATTTCGATGTCGATGGTGCTGCGATCGGCGCCAGCAACGCCCGTAACCGCCAGTTGTTCGAAGGTCGGCGTGGCAGACTGAGCGTTAGTCGAACGGTAGACGCCTCTGGGCGGCTGCAGCACAGTGGTCGTATTAGGGTTGCCGCCCGTTCCATTCGCCGTACACACGAAGATGGTGTTGTTGTTGAGCGGATTAACAAGGATGCGACCGATTGCTCGGCCGCTAAAAATATCAGCGCCGAGGCCGTTTAGGCGGAACGGTCCGTTCAAGGTGGGCGTCACGGAATTCGCGTTTCGAATTATGTAGAGTCCTTTGCCTGCGAAGCTGTCGGCTGACTGACCGTTCTCGCCCGTTCCCACGTAAACGATACTGGAGTCGGTAGGGTCAATGGTGATCGCGCCGATTGCGAGCGTCTCAAGCTGAAATTCAAATAGCTTGGTCCAATTGGTGCCACCATTCGTCGACTTGTAAAGTCCGCCTTGCGCGGTGCCGACATAAACAGTGTCTGGATTGGTTGGGTGTACCGCTATCGAGATTGTTCGTCCGCTTACCGGGACTCGCGTCGTCTGGGTTTGTCCCATTGGTATTGGGTTCGGTCCAATGAAAGCCCAATTAGTGGTGTCCACCGTCGGCGAGTTATTGGCAAATCGCCCGCTTGTTTTCATCTGAAGTTCTTGCTTTTCCATCAGTTTGATGGCTGCTTCGCGGGCTCCTTCCGGCACGGCCTGGTCTTTGCCACGCAACATGTCAAAGTAGTCGCCGCGGGCGCGCAAGTAAGCTTCCTTGTCAATCCTGCCAGCCATGCCAGGCGGCAGATCGGGATCATCGTCATCACCCTCGACGGGATCTTCGACAGTAACCGTTGGTTGGGGAATGGGAGCATTAATGCTCTCGGTGAGGATTCCGTTCAGCGTTTTCGGGGCGAAGGAAATCTGAGCGTTGCCGGTTGATTTTGGGGCTAAGCCTGCGGTTTCAGCTTCAACCATTGCGCTGTCATGACTGGAAGTAGGTGGGGTAAAGTTCCAGCCTGCTACCAAAAAAATCGCGAAGAAACTTAATAGTAGAGCCAATCTTGTTGCTTTATTCATGGGTGGTCCTCAGAGTTCTAATCTGTTAATGGTCATAATCACGAGTACGAAGCGAACGATGACGCTTCGGCAAAAAGCGTGAACCTGCAACAAAGGGTGGAACGAAAGAAGCCGGAGGCACTGGCTTGGGACCTGTGCCTCCGCTTTGTTAGGGAGCGGGGAATACCCGCTACTTCTGAATGATGATGCTGCTGCCGTCTCCCACCGGGGTGGTCGGATCAGCCGCATCGCTCGCACCCATTTGCGTGTCAAAGACAATGGCGCCGGTAGACCTGTTCCAGATCTTGATGCGGAACTTGTCTACGCTGCCACCGCCGGTTGCCTGGCCGTCGAACACGGTCAGAATGAAGTTGTAACCGCCATCGCCGTTGAACTTGCCGGCGCCCTTGAACTGGGCCCGGGCTCCGGAGATGGCCAGGTAATCGTAGTTAAGCGCGTTGAAATCAAGATTACCCAACGCGAACTGAATCTGTGTTTCACCCTTGGGATTAGTGGCATTTGTGTACTTGGAGTTGAACCCAAAGCTGAGCTTGCCGCTAAGCGATGGATCCGCGGGATAAGAGCCGGCGGCTGCCGGAACCCATCCGCCACCAATTGTGTAGCCTCCGTTCGGGTCGTAAATCACCACGATGGCTTCGAGATCTCCGGCTGTGGCCACCGAGCTGGTCACACCAGTATTGTCTATTACCTTCATGGTGACTGCGTAAACGCCGGGCGTGGTGAAGGTGTAGGTCCCTCTCACCGTGCCGCTGGTTAGGCCACTCGGTTCGACAACCGTGCCGGAGGTGGTGGTCAGGCCATCAAAGACCCACTGAGCAGTATGTCGCTTTCCAGGAAGATCCCAGAAAGTGCCCGCAAAGTTCACCGGAGTGTTTATCTTGAAGGAGGCGCCGCTCATTGGTGCACTGATGTTGTGGGCCACTACCACAGTGGTGGTCTTCATCGTCATGTTGCCTGAGGCATCAGTGCAGGTGACTTTGATGGTGTAGATGCGGCCACTGCCGGTGCCGGCGCGTTCCGCGCGTAGCCGGACGTGAGTGGCATCGACGATCTCCCAGTCGGGAGAAGTATCGCCGTCACCGGTGCCGTTGACCGGCTCGTTACTGGTCACCGAAAGGACGCAGTTCAGATTCGGGCAGTTGTCACTGGCGGTGTAGTTGACCATCACATCCCGCATCTTGTGATTGGGTGGCCAGAGCATTGCCGGCGTCGCCGTCGGACTACTCACTGCCGGAGGTTGGTTGTCTACGACGGTCACCGTAAAGCTGCTGCTGGCCCCCGAAGTTGACGTGGTTGTAACCGTCGTCGTGCCAACCGGGAAGAATGAACCGGAAGCCGGCGAGGTCGTTAACACACCACAACTACCAGTCGATGTTGCAGCCGGGAACGTGACCACTGCTCCACATTGATCGGGATCGTTGTTAACGGTGATGTTGCTTTGCGGATTGATCATGCACGCCTGGCAAACACCGCCGCCATCCGTGCCTGAGAGCAGGCCCGAAACGGTGGCCGTGTAGCTGGCGCATCCAGTGGTAGCAACTTCGTGAAGAACCAGCACGAAGGTTTGACCGGCCGGGACGTTGAACGAGAACGTTGCCGTGCCAGCAAAGCTGGCTCCTGCGTCGGCGAGGTAGTTCGTTTGAATGTTAGACGGATTGAAGCTACCCAGGTAAGAGGCGTAGTAAAGGTTAGTGCTGCAACCTGAAGTTACGGTTACCGTTACGCAGGTCGTGGAGGTGGTTGTATTGGTGAACGAATACGCGTCGTACCGGCGCGCTACTGAATCCACCAGAGTTGGGGTCGCTTTGGGAACAGCGCAACTACTGGCGACGCCGTTCCTGAAGAGCCGACCCGTCTGCGTTGGATCACCCGCGCCGATGCTTCCCGAGAGATTAATCGGTGCAGACCCACAGGTCGGCTTGCTGAAGTTGAGCACAAAGACGCCCTGAGCCGTGGTTACGGTCAACGTGAAGTTAATCATCGTACCGCAAACAAACGTAGGCGAAGTGCTGAACTCAAACGGCACCATATTGGTGGCATTGCCGCCAATAGGTATATTCGCATAAGGCGAGTTTGGCTGCTCCACGGTAACGCCCGGTGTGGTGCTGGAAAGCACAGCCGAAATACCAGTGGCCCCGGCGCAACCAGGGTTGGCCAGGTTGATGTTCAGCATATTGCACTCGTCGAAGTTAATTACACCATCGCCGTTGCCGCCTGAAACCATGGCCGAAGTTATGGTTGGCTTCGGCGTACCGCTGAGGCAGGTGCTATAGCTTGTCGTGCCGCCATCGGATATCGACACGCTAGCGGAAGCGCTGCTCATGCAGTTCTGGTTCCCTGCGGAAACCTGGACTGTGTAGGTTCCCGGTGAAACCTTGATCGAATAGGTACCGTCAGCCAGCGTCGTCCCTGAATGGCCATCGGAAAGTTGAACGATCGCACCTGCAACGGGAGCGCCGCCCTCGCAATAGGTGATAGTTCCCGAGAGCGTGCCCATCGCCGGCGCCGTGCATTGGGCGAACTTGAAGTTGCCAATGCGCGTCTGCCAACCCACTGCGCTCGCTGCCTGGCCTGCCGCAGTGTAGTACTCCTGTGTGTACCAGAAGGTGCAGTCGTCAGTCGGATCGACCGTCAGTGCACTATAGTCGCCCCAGCGATTGCCGGTGCTTGTCTGTACGCCGGTGCCGGCGATCAGCGTAGCTTCACCCTGGAACAAGCCGTTCGGCGGATCAGTTGCGAGCCGGCCTGCGTAACGGATGCTGGGAAACACGTTGCCACCCGCTGCGCCACTGGAAGCGCTGTAGCCTATGGCAAGATTCCCCTGATTATCTTCGGCCGCGCTGCCCATCCAACGGCTTACGCCATCGGCCGGGGCAAAGGTCGCTTGTTCGTTGACCGCGTAGCCCGAACCCGTGTTGCGCAGCTCGTAGTAACGCGGCGCTGCGCGGTAGGTTCCGAATACGGTTGAACCTGGTGCGCCGACAGTGTGGTTAAGCACTAGTGTCTCCACGCCGCCGCCGCGGTTCCGGTATTGGAGCCGGTGCATGAAGCGATCAGAGATCGAATCCAGTGCCATAGTTACACCCGAGGCCGGAGCCGGCTGGGGAACGTCTCGCCTGCCCGACGGATTAACCAGACTGAAGGCAGCAACTGGTACGGGGGCAGCGTAAGAGCTCTCTGGCCGCTCGGTAAAAGTCGAGTTGGCAGGTACGGCAAAGTCCGCATGGAAATTAAAGAGCCGGATACCATTCGCCGGGTCGGCAAAGTCCGTAGCCGTAAGATACGCGAATATATTCGGCGCGCCGGCTGGTGGCGGGTTAAGCCCATCCAGATCCGCAAAAAGGCCGCCGCCAATCCCTTCCGGATGGCTGGTCAGATTGAGATTGAAGTAAATGAAGTTCGCAGTCGGATCACCAACCAGCATCTTGGCGCGATTGAATGAATAAGCGCCAGTGCCATTGAAAGGTCCGCCATTGGTGAACTGGTGGACCATCATGTAGTAACCGTCAGGCCAAACCCCTAAGTGGGGATAATCGGGAAACTCGTTTCCCGGCGTGACGAAGTCGTACAGGTAATAGGAGCCGGTGGGATCCCCATTCTTTGAGACCGCGATGCACTCGTGGTAAGGAGGAGCATTGGTCGCGGTGAAAGCAAACTGGCTCAGGATCCAGCGATCAGCCAGGGGATCGTACAAAACTATGGGATCGCCAGCGTCGGGCGCGGCACATTGCCCGCCCATCGGCGCAAACAGACTGCTCAACCGGAAGGGAGCAGTCAGCGGCACACCAGCCTTGTTCCAGACCCGCACGAGCAAATTGGTTTGTTGGACGTAGTGATTGGGGCCAACATATCCGTTCGTGTCGGGTGGTGACAGATTGCCAAAGCCGGCGGCAATGTTTTCGTTGCGGCCCAGCCCCTCAAACGTAGTGATCGGGCTTGGTATCGACAGCGTCGGAGCAGATGTTTGGATCGCTGCGTCGCCCTTCATGGCCTCGGATGTCGACATTTTCTGTGCCCGGGAAATAGCAGCTGCGGTCACATCGCGAACGGTTCTGTTTTCCGCGGCTTCGTTTTCCTCTTGATCGAATTCGACTGCGGCTGACTCGGTCGCGATCTGGCTCAAGGGAGCTGATTCGGCGAAATTGACCGCCGCGGAACTTACCGGCGTCGGACTGGCGGCTTGCGGCAAGGCCGCCGCCCTGCTTTTGGCAAACGAACGCGCGGACGCGTTACCCGCAGCCGACTTGCGTTGGGTTGACTTGTTAACTTTGGTTGCCGGGGTTGAGGTCTCGGCTTTCGCTTCTCGGGAAGGTTTATTTTGGAATCGGCTCGCGCTGCTGGTCGGCAGCAGCAATAGCGATACCATACCAACCAGTAGCAACAGAAATAGCCATCTACTAAAGTTTGTCATCGTTCTTGTCCTCCGGATACACTGACTGTTCAGTCGAAATACTGAACAGGGGGTTTTGAAGTGCCTGCCCACGATTACTTTGTTAACCACCGCATGGTTTGGGACCCGCGGCGGTCGTCAGTATCCAGGCCGATGCGGCCTCTAATTAACGCTAAAGAACCGAAGCCTTAAGGAGGAGCGAAATGTCATCGGACCTCCAGTGTAGTAGAAGTGAACCGGGAGATCGGCCGGGGCCAGCAGTCAATACCGCTTGTCCGCAGACCTTGGGAGGTACCTTGGGTCCAAGGCCGATAACCTTTGAGTTGTTATTCGATTTCAGTGGCGAATCGTCATAAACCAAGCGCCGCACTGCGTTGGGATGGTGTTCTCCAGTACGATTTTTCCTAATGCTGCCCCCTGGTTCGTTGAGATGACGTCAAGCGTCAACACCGCACGCTAGGCGATCTTAATCCAGTGATCGCCGGAGATTCAATTTGGACCGCAAGAACTGAGCAATTCGAGTGCGCAGAGATTAATACGAGGATAGCTGCCCTGTCAACGAAAACTCGTCGAAAACTCGTCGAGCGACAGGCGTTCAGAGTACGACTTTAGTCGGGCTTTTCGCGCCGTCTTACAGCCTCTTTAAACCCACCTCCGAGGGTCCCCAGGAGCGGATCTAGTACGGCCACCAAAAGCCCGCCTACATGCGGTACTCTAAACACTTGCCACGGAAACAATGCACCGATTGTATCGTTTGCGATAGAATCCCCATCCCGATGGACCACTGCCCTGTCTGCTCTGCCGACTTAACCGGAAACGCAATCCGTTGCCCGGCTTGTGGCGCCTCGCTTACCATCGCGCAGCCCACGCTCAAACAACCTTTTCCGGCTGTTCCTGCGGGCCAGCGCAAATCACCCGGCTCAGTGACCACGACTTCATTAAGTCAGGGAAGTTTCATTGCGGGCACGGTCCTCGATGGGCGCTATCGCATCGTGGCGCTGCTGGGCCGTGGGGGCATGGGTGAAGTCTACAAGGCCGAAGATCTCAAGTTGGATCATCAGGTCGCGCTAAAATTCCTCCCGGATTCTTTTGCCAATGACAGCGCGGCCTTAACACGCTTTCACACGGAAGTGCGCATTGCCAGACAAGTCACGCACCAAAATGTCTGTCGCGTCTTTGATATCGGCGAGTTCGAAGGACGGCATTTTCTTTCGATGGAGTTCATCGACGGCGAGGACTTGTCTTCGTTATTGAGACGCATAGGGCATCTGCCTGCGGACAAGGCGCTGGAAGTTTCCCGGCAGATTTGCGCCGGCCTGGCCGCGGCGCACGGCGCGGGCGTGCTGCACCGCGATTTGAAACCGGCGAACGTGATGATTGACGGACGCGGCAAGGCGCGCATCACGGATTTCGGCATCGCCGGCCTGGAAGAAGAATTGAAGAAAGGCGGAGTGATCGCCGGCACACCAGCCTACATGTCTCCGGAACAGATCACGGGCGGCGAGATCACGACTAGAAGCGACATCTATTCGCTGGGTCTGGTGCTTTACGAACTCTTCACCGGCAGACCGGCGTTTCAATCTGATTCCATCAGCGAACTAATAAATAAACATCAAACGACAACGCCCAGCAACCCTTCGGAAGTTGTGAAGGAGATTGATCCGCTCGTAGAAAAGACGATCCTGCGTTGTTTGGAAAAGGATCCGCAACAGCGTCCCGCGTCGGCGCTGCAGGTGGCGGCGATGTTGCCGGGCGGCGATCCTTTAGCGGCGGCCCTGGCAGCGGGCGAGACGCCTTCACCTGAAATGGTCGCGGCTGCGCCGACGGAAGGCGCGCTGAAACCGGCGGTTGCTTTGGCGTGTTTGGGGGCTACGCTGCTCTTGCTGGCCTTCCTGTTGTTGACCTCGAAAACAACCATGCTGCATGAGAGTGTGCCGCTGAAAAAATCCCCTGAAGTGCTGGCTGAGCGCGCGCAGAATCTTACTCGAAACTTCGGCTATAGTGCCGCGCCCGCTGATCGAGCTTTTGGGTTTGCTCTCGATCGAAACTATTTGGAGTATGCCTTCGAGACAAAAGCGCCGGCTGGTTTTTGGGAGCGGATCAAGACTGGTCAACCGTTGACCATCTATTTCTGGTATCGCCAGAGTCCGCGCTATCTGGCTGTCGAGCGATCCTCATCCGACTACCCTTCTTTGGGAGATCCGACGCCGGATGTGCCGGGAATGGTCAGCATGATTCTCGATCCGCTGGGACGGCTGGTTGAGTTTGAGGCGGTCCCACCACAAGTGATTCCGACTGAGAGTGCTACTGCCCAACCCGATTGGGCGCTGCTGTTTTCGGAAGCCGGTCTGGATTTCGCGAAATTCACCGCCACCAGCCCGCAATGGAACCCGCCTGGATTTGCTGACAAACAGTTCGCCTGGCAAGGCCAGCATCCCGATCACCCCGACGTGCCAATTCGCATTGAGGCCGCCGCGTGGCATGGACAAGCTGTCTATTTCAGAATCGTTGCGCCATGGGACAAAGCGCGACGGCAGGAAGCACCGGTGGTTAGCACTGGCAGAAAGGCCGGGACCATCCTGTCCATCAGCGTCCTCCTGGCGGTCGTACTTGGCGCCTTGCTGCTGGCGCGGCGCAATCTGCAACAGGGCCGCGGCGACCGTAAAGGCGCCTTCAAATTGGCGCTGGTTATCTTTGCGCTCAGCCTGCTCGGCATGTTGCTCGGCGCGCATCACGTGCCCACTAACGCTGAGCTGCGAATCCTCGGCGAAGCCGCTGCCGCTGCCGTGTACTATTCGGTGCTGGGCTGGTTGTGCTATCTGGCGCTGGAACCGTATGTCCGCCGGTATTGGCCAAAGCTGCTGATCTCATGGACGCGTCTGTTCGCGGGCGATTTCCGCGACCCAATGGTCGGACGAGACATTTTACTGGGCGGGCTGTTGGGACTGATCGGCCATCCGCTGACGATCTCGGTCGGCCAACTCATCGAGCAAGCCGTGGGCATCACCTCGTCCCCATCAGGAGACCTCAGGCCATTCGCGTTAAGCGGGATACGTCATCTGTTCGCCTATTTTCTTTCCGGTGTCCCAACCCAAGTCTTTACCGGATTGGCAATGATGCTGCTGCTTTTGCTGATCTACATCTTTGCGCGAAGGGAATGGCTGGCCGCGGCGACGCTGTGGTTACTCTTTTACCTATTCATTTGTCTGTTCTTCGCGACCTCATGGCCCCTCAGGTTGATGTATCTGATTCAGGCAGCGGCGGTTGTCATCACGGTCTCGCGTTTCGGACTGCTGGCCACGATAGTCTACTTTTTGTTCTTCTGGTTGAGTTTCGGATACCCGGTCACGCTGGATCTTTCAAACTGGTACGCGGGCAACTCGCTGTTTGCGATCGGGGTGATGGTCGCGCTGAGCGCTTATGGATGCTACACGTCACTGGGTGGGCAGAAAGTGTTCTCCGGGAAGCTACTGAAAGAGTGATGCGGGGGCTTCGACTTTGTCTGGTCCTTGCGTTTTGCAACTACGGATTCAAAGTGACGCTCGCCAATCGGCCGTTGTTTGGAAACAGACTGACAACGGAATAGTGGAGGGCAAGGCGGAGAAGGGCCTTCCATTCGCTAACGAGCTTACTCCGTCAGAGTTAGACAATCGTCGTGAAGGATTGCTGCCTGGTCTGTTGGCGCTGGCACAAGAAACTGTAAGTATTACAAATGGGCTCTACTGGCGATTTGCGCCCTCGGCCGACTCTCTGACCGCAGTGGCAAAGATAACTGAACGCCAGTGCTGGTTGGAGGTCACCGGCCCTATGGGCACGGCGGAGTTCCTGGCAACGATTCGTGGGCGAACGACCACGGATGATGATGATGCTTGAGTGCTCTGAAGCGAACGACCAAAAAGGCGAGGAGCGGAATTGATTACCTTTAACCTCCTTAACGATCTTTTCCGGCACATGGAATGGGCCGATGCCGAAGTTTGGAGAGCGGCGCTCGCTGCCAAGGATGGGCCAGGCGACGCGAAGATTCGCGAGTGTTTCTATCACCTTCACATGGTTCAGCGTGCGTTCTTGCGAACATGGCGCAACGAGCCGCGCGAGACGCCGTATCCGTCGTTTGCCGACGCGCAATCCCTAAGGCTTTGGGGCCAGAGCTACTATGCCGAAGCATTGACTCACCTCGGAACACTGACTGACGAGGAGATATCAAAACCGCTGCCGGTCCCCTGGGCGGCAATGGTGGAGCAGCGACTCGGCCGAGCTCCCGACAGTACTACGATTGGCGAAACGGCGCTTCAGGTCACCCTCCACACGCTTTACCATCGAGGGCAGATCAATGCGCGCTTGCGCGAGGTTGGCGGAGAGCCGCCGCTGGTAGACTACATTGCGTGGGTTTGGCTCGGCAGGCCGACAGCGGATTGGGACTCGATCAAGCAGTAACTAAGGAGCCGGTTCCTTCATGTATGCTATCAGCCAGCAGAACGACAAACACATAGCGCTTGTTTGAGGCGGCGCCGACGGCTACAGCTAACAGCTCCGGCTGGTCGGGATCGAGCTTCCAAACGCCAGCATCAAAGAAATGAAATAACGTTTGCGCGGGGCACGGCGATTTGAACGCACTGCGGGAATTGCAAGCCACTACTGTTGACGTCGTAACTGTGACTGGAGTCTCTTAATGCACATCACGGAAATATCCGCCTATCGCGTCGAGTTGCCTTTACACGAAGGCAGCTACAAATGGTCCGGGGGCAACAGCGTGTCGGTGTTCGACTCGACAGTCGTGGCCGTCAAGACTGACGTTGGAATCACCGGCTATGGCGAAATTTGCCCACTCGGCCCGGCATACCTGCCGGCGTACGCCAGCGGCGCGCGGGCGGGGATCGCTGAATTGGCGCCGCACCTGCTCGGGTGTGACCCAACGCAGTTGGGCTTGCTCAATCAGCGCATGGATCAGGCGATGCGCGGCCATCCTTATGTTAAATCTGCGCTGGATATGGCCTGTTGGGACATCCTGGGTCAGGCCAGTGGCCAGCCGGTATCGACTCTGCTCGGCGGGCGTTACGGCGAAGACTTCCCGCTCTACCGCGCAATCTCGCAGGACACGCCTGCAGCCATGGCGGCGAGTGTCCATACCTACCGCGCCCAGGGCTACACCAAATTTCAACTCAAGGTCGGAGGTGATCCGGACACTGATATTGCTCGCATCAGAACGGCGGCCGAAGAACTTGCGCCTGGTGACGTGCTGATTGCCGACGCGAATACCGGTTGGACCCAGCACCAGGCGATGCGCATCGCTGATGCCGTACGGCACACTGACGTCTATCTTGAACAACCCTGCCTGAGCTACGAAGAGTGTCTGGCAGTGCGCCGGCACACCTCGCGTCCATTTGTGCTTGATGAAGTGATCGACGATGTACACATGGTGGTACGGGCATTCGCGGACCAGGCCATGGATGTGATCAATCTGAAGATTTCCAAGGTTGGGGGGCTGACCAAGGCGCGGCAGATTCGCGACCTGTGCGTAAGCCTGGGAATTGCAATGACCATCGAAGACACCTGGGGTGGAGACATAGTAACGGCCGCAATCGCCCATCTGGCCCACAGTACGCCGCCCGCTTTGCTGTTCTCGTCAACGGACTTCAACAGTTACGTTACGGTGAGCATTGCGGCCGGAGCGCCGCAAAGAAAAAATGGGCGGCTGGCGGCGTCTTCAGAGCCAGGCCTGGGGATCAAGCCACGTTTTGAAATTCTTGGTGAACCAATTTTTGTCGTCTAAAAGCATGAGGAGATTATTGATGAAAGCCTGTCGCGTTTTGCTGCTCGTTCTGCTGGCCACACTTTGCGCCGGCCAACTGTTTGCTCAACAGACCGATCCGTCCGTCCTGACACTCAAGCGAATATTTACCGATCGTGACTTTCGCACAGAGAGATTCGGCCCTGCGCGCTGGCTGGAGGACGGCAAAGCTTACACGACGGTTGAGCCTTCAACCGATATTAAGGAGGGCCAGGACATCATTCGTTACGAAGCCGGCTCCGGAGCACGTAGCGTGCTGGTGGGTGCAAAGACATTAGTTCCGCCCGGCGCAACCAAGGCGCTCGAGATTGATGACTATGCGTGGTCAGCCGATGGCAAACAGCTGCTGGTATTTACCAATTCACAACAAGTTTGGCGGCAGCGCACGCGGGGCGATTACTGGGTCGCGGACCTTGCCGGCAAGCGGCTCAGGAAGCTGGGTGGCAAAGCCGAGGCCGCGACGCTGATGTTTGCGAAATTTTCGCCAGATGCGCGGCGCGTAGGTTACGTGCGTGGCAACAACCTCTATGTTGAGGATCTGGCGACTGGCCGCATTCGCCAACTGACCAGCAACGGCTCGCCGACCTTAATCAACGGCACCTTCGATTGGGTCTATGAAGAAGAATTGGACTTGCGCGATGGCTGGCGCTGGAGTCCGGACAGCCAATCGCTTGCCTACTGGCAGCTCGATTCGACCGGCGTTGGCGAGTTCAACCTCATCAACAACACGGACTCACTCTATCCCAAGTTAACTCCGATTCCCTATCCGAAGGTGGGGACCACAAACTCCTCCGCGCGCGTTGGCGTGGTCAGCGCGCTGGGCGGGGCAACTCGCTGGCTGGCAGTGCCGGGCGATCCGCGCAACAACTACATCGCAGAGATGGACTGGGCCGGTAACTCGACCGAGATCATGCTGCAACACCTCAATCGGCGGCAGAACGAGGTTCAAGTTATGCTGGCCGATGCCCGCACCGGAAAAGTGCACACCATCCTCACGGAAACAGACGAGGCCTGGGTGGATCTGCGCGTCAGCGATCTGCGCTGGCTCTCCGGCGGCAAGAGCTTTACCTGGATCAGCGAACGCGATGGCTGGCGCCATCTTTACATCGTATCCCGCGACGGCAGGGAAGTGCGCCTGGTTACTCCCGGGGATTTCGACATCACGAGCGTCGATAATGTTGATGAGGCGGACGGCTCTTTCTACTACACCGCTTCGCCGGAGAACCCCACGCAGCGTTATCTTTACCGCGGGCGGCTGGATGGACAGGGCCCGGCTGAGAGAGTTAGTCCACTGACGTCACCTGGGACACATAGTTACGACATTTCACCCCATGGTGGCTGGGCTTTTCACACTTACTCGAATTTCGACACTCCCCCTGCAATTGATCTGGTACGGTTACCGCAGCACACGACGGTACGACCGCTGGCGGCGAACGCGGCTCTGATCGCGAAGGTGAAAAACCTTAAGAAGGGGCCCAGCGAGTTTTTTCGGGTCGATATCGGCAATGGCATCCAACTCGATGGCTGGGTGATCAAGCCTCCCGATTTCACTCCCGGCAAACGCTATCCGGTCTTGTTCTACGTCTACGGAGAACCGGCTGCGCAGACGGTCCTGGATCGCTGGGGAGGGAGCAACACCCTTTGGCACCTGATGCTGGCGCAGCAGGGTTACATCGTCGTCAGCGTGGACAACCGCGGTACTCCCTCGCCGCGTGGGCGCGCGTGGAGAAAAGCGGTCTATCGCCAGATCGGTATCCTCGCGCCACCAGAGCAGGCGGCCGCCGCGCGGGCGATTCAGCGCTGGCCTTTTGTGGATCCTGCGAGAATTGCCGTTTGGGGCTGGAGTGGGGGCGGCTCCATGACTTTGAACCAGATGTTTCGCTACCCCGACATCTACCGCGTGGGTATGTCAGTGGCGCCAGTTAGCGATCAGCTCCTTTACGACACGATCTACCAGGAGCGCTACATGGGCCTGCCAAAGGACAATGCCGAAGACTACAAAAAGGGTTCTCCGATTACTTATGTTGACGGTTTGCAGGGCAAGCTCCTGGTGGTGCACGGCTCTGGTGACGATAATGTTCACTTCCAGAGCACGGAGAAGCTGGTCAACGCACTAGTGGCCGCGAACAAGCCTTTTACGATGATGGAGTATCCGAACCGCCGTCACGACATCAGTTCGGGAGCCAATACGACGCGGCACCTTTACGAACTCCTGACCCGGTTCCTGCGCGACAATTTGCCGGCCGGGCCGGAGAAATGAGATCGGGACGCTGGGGAGGCTGCCGGGAAAATATGTTTTCTCTGAGTAATCTCGGCTGCGTCTGAGGGAAACAGCTCACCGCAGAGACGCAGCGCGGCTTTCTGCGGCAACCAAAAGGAAAGCAGTCAACGGGCCCGCGATAGCGGGCCACGCTTGGCTCCGTAGGAGCCGGATGTTTATAGCAACCGCCGACCCAACGAGCTTGCCCAATTGTTTGGGAGCCCATTGTCTATAAACATTTCGTCCCTACGGGACTAAGACCGTTTTCCTGCAAGTGACATTGACACCCAAAAATTTTGGTGTAGGAACAGGAGGAAACATGAGTAGAGAGGATCAATTCATTCCCCACGTGATCGTCAGCGACGGGCTCGCCGCCCTCGAGTTCTACAAAGATACTTTTGGCGCTGAGTTGGGCGACAAGATGATGGCGCCCGACGGCAAGCGGCTGATGCACGGCGAGATCGTTTTGGACGGTCACAAGCTTTTCATCAGCGACGAGTTTGCTGACAGCGAAGGCGGGATCTGCAAGACGCCCGGGACGCTGGGCGGAACCTCCGTGCGCATCATGCTCATGACCGACGACGCCGATGCCGTCGTAGCCCGGGCAGTCGCCGGCGGCGCGCGCGTCGTTATGCCCGTGCAGGACATGTTCTGGGGCGCCCGCTACGGTCAGATCATCGATCCTTTCGGCCACGCCTGGGGCATCAACCAGCAATTAAAAGAGCAGACGCCAGAAGAAACGCAGGCCGCAGCCGACGAGTTCTTTAAGAAGCGACAATAACCTGCCAGGCGGCAGGATCGCCGGTAAACAAGAACTGTATTTCATCAAAGCTCCGTGTTGGGAAGGACAGTTATGAGGTTCATGCTCGCGCCGCTCTGATACCTCTATGTGTCTCAGCCACTGACTGTGCAGAGGCAGCTTTCTTTGTGACAGCCCTTTGCCTAACCGGGCAATCCTTCCGGCGCGGACGCATTTCGCAGTAAACTTGGCTCTCCCAACCAGTGCCTCATCATTGTCCTGGGCGCAGGCGAGGCAAAGGATGCTGAGCATATGCTGGAACAACTTGTCGAATCCTGGCAGATCAATCATCGAGTCACAGTGAAGCTGCTCGCTGCGTTGTCCGACGATGCCCTGCCGGCCACGTTATCGACGCGCGGTGGTCGCGATGTGGCGCGACAACTGGCGCACGTACATGGGGTGCGGTTGGCCTTTGCCGAGATCACTTCCAAAACAAATCGTTCCGCAAACCTATCGCATTTTATCAAGGGCGAGACGCCTGGAAAGAAACAATTGCTAAAGGCGACTCTGAAACAAACCGGACACCAGCTCACTGATGAATTGAAGTGGGGCTTGTGGGACTGGGACAAGCTCTAGCGATAGCAGAGAGGGTGACTGGGAACTGCAAAAAGAGGCGCCGGCAAAAATGCCGGCGCCTCTTTGTCATGGTGCGAAAGTAGGCAGCTACTTCTGAATGATGATGCTGCTGCCCGTGCCCACTGGTGTCGTGGGATCAGCGGCATCGCTGGCGCCCATTTGCGTGTCAAAGACAATGACGCCGGTAGACCTGTTCCAGATCTTGATGCGGAACTTGTCCACGCCGCCACCGCCGTTTGCCTGGCCGTCGATCACGGTCAGAATGAAGTTGTAACCGCCATCGCCGTTGAACTTGCCGGCCCCCTTGAACTGGGCCCGGGCTCCGGAGATAGCCAGGTAATCGTAGTTAAGCGCGTTGAAATCAAGACCTCCCAACGCGAAATTAGCCTGCGTCTCACCCTTGGGATTGTTGGCGTTGGTGTACTTGGAGTTGAAGCCAAA
>DAIMCP010000030.1:0-57626 GCA_036726305.1 Pyrinomonadaceae bacterium
CTGCGGGTTGCCAAAGTATTAGTTGGGGTGATTTCAATCGAGACGGTAAGCTCGATCGATTTACCGACACCGTGACGCACACAAACGCCGAATGCGGACCTTGACCCGTCATTAACATTAAGATTCTCCCGCTGTTAGTTGAGGCTTCCGTTTCTGCCTAAGGCTTTTTTCTGGGTTTGCTCTTCTCGACTTTTTCCGGCGGCCCGCTCTTCAGGCAGTCCTCGACCAGTGCCAGCGTAGTAAAGGCGCGGAGCGGCTTATTCGCAAGAGTGCCGGCCAGATACATCGTTCCCTCGAAATCGTATTTTGCGACTTCGCGAAAGCCATTCTCGGGATTAAAGCCCGGCGTTTTCATCATGGCGTAAGCGCCGAAGTACTTGCCCTCGATTTGCCGGCCAGCATCGTCCGAGGAAAAATCAGGCGCCTCGATCTGGTTGATGGACTTGACCGCATCGCTTAGGACACCCAGCGATCGACCTGGTTCAACCTTTATATAAAGGTAAGCGATTCCGAGCAGTGCTCGAGCCTTAACGACCGTGTCGGGAGCCTTCGCGGCGGCGGCGACGACGTCTTCAAGTAGTTCGCGCGCCTGGGTATCATCGCTGGTGTGTTTGAGCGAGTCTTCAGCGATCTTCAAATACAGATAAGCACGCTGATCAAGTTCAATAACCTTGCCGGCAAAGCGTTTCGCTTCGGCGAGGTCTTTTTGCTCAATGGCCTTTTGCGCTCGTTCAAAGTAAACCCAGTTAAGCAACTTGTCGCGTAGACCCGGATCGGAAATCTTTTCTATCGTATTAATAATCTGTTCAAGGGACGGGTCTGGGGGGTGGTTTGAATGCGCGCTGGAGAAAACGGCCATGGCCAGAGTGGCGTCTCGCATATCCGAATCTTTTTGTTTCTCGGCTTCGGCGACCAAATTTTCGTACGAGAACGCATCAGAGTCATTACTTGAGGCCCGATCGATCCTCTGTTGATCGGACTGATTCAGAATCGCAAAGATGCTTCCCTTCGCTTGCCGCAACGGTGCAATCAATTCCGGCAAGCGCTGCTCAACCTGGGCTTCCAGGCGCGTGCAGGCCAACCAGATTTGTTGATTGTCGGACAGGCGGCCGTGTGCTGGCACATTGCCGGCGTTGTCGAGAGCGTGCTGCGCCCGCCGCAAAAGCGTTTGGACGAATGTCCGTTCCAGTTTGAGACTGGGCACGAAATCTTTCGGCACGTTATATCCAGTAGTCAAGGGCATTTCGCCGACGTCGTTGCTGTTGCCGAATGGATAGGAGGACAAATAAAGAAATCGCTCCATGGGCGCGGTGGCGTACACACCTAGTGCTTCCTGATAGAACGCATCAGCCGCGAGCCGGTTAACCTCTGACAACTTGAAAAGAAACATCGGCAGCCAATAGGTAGCCGGGTAATGCAGGCTGCTCCTGGCAAAATGAAGCGCAGCGATCTCGTCCGGCAATAACGATAATGCAGTGCTCAAAAGCTTCTCCGCCGTTCGGCCGTCCTGCTCGTCATCTTTTGCGGATTTTTCGTCTGCTTCGGCAGTTTCGTCTTTCAGCATCTGATCGGCAAGTTTGCGCGCCCACTCAGAGTCCCGCTTCGCAATTGTAGCAATCACCGCATAGCGCTGATCCGGAACAGAATCAATGAGGTGTCCTCTGCGTACGGGTTTGTCGCCCTTCTCCTTGAAATTCTGTCGCGCCAGCTCAAAGGCTTCGGAAAACGCCGTACGCGCGTTGTCCTGCTGAAAGGGCCAGATCATATCAGCCGCTCGCAGCAGCACCGTAATGCGCTTTACCGGATCAGCAAAGGTCGTGGTGAAGTCAATCTGCTGGCGGACGGTTTGCACCGCATTGTCACGACTGCACAGCGTAGAAGTTACGGGCTGTCTCGGTTGTGCGGACGCGAGAGGGGGAGTCGCAGTTAGCGCCAACAGAACAGCGAGCGGTATGAACTCTTTCATTTTGCAGGTCCTGCGAGCTAGGAACTGACCAGGGTTCTGAGGCCCTTTGCGATCAGTGGCACAACGTAACGAGGGACATCAATAGCCGCCTTGATATGTCGCGAGTTGGTGAAGTGTCCGGCAACATACACACCGGATACGTTAGTCTCAAAGGTCTCCGGATTGTAAACCGGGACCTGCGTGAGCTTGCCCGAGGTAATTTCTACACCCAGCTTTCGTAGCAACGTGAGGTCGGCGTCGCTGCCCACCAGTACAAACACGACATCATTGGGCATCGTCATCGACTCGCCATCATCAGCGGTCAGTGTGACATCGGCCTTTGTGATCTCATCAATCTGCCTGTAGAGGATCACGCGCAGCCGCCCTTCCTTAATCTCGTGTTCCAGGGGCGTGCGCACCCAGTGCTTCATGGCGCCCGCTTTCGGATCCCGATTCTCCCAATCCTCGCGCCAGATTGCCATGGTCGTCCGAGCGCCTTCTTCAGAAAGAAACAGAGCGGCTTCAGCCGCGCTGTTGCCACCACCGACTACCAGTACGTCTTTGCGCACGTAGGGATAGGGTTCAACAAAACGGTGATGTACCTTTGGCAGATCTTCCCCCGGAATATTCAAGTGCCGCGGTTGGGCCATGGCGCCGATCGCGAACAATAACCGTGAGGCCTGATATTGATTGCAATTCGTGCGTACCAGAAAACCATCGCTCAAACGCTCGACGTCTAGGACTTCCTCGCCCGTATTGATCTTCAGATCGTGATCCAGCACAAAGTGCACGTAATGGGACAGGAGTTCTTCGCGCGTTGGTTTCTCGCGCACGGGTTGAAGGCTGCCTTCCCGCATCTCCAACTCGTTGGGTGTCGAAAAAAGCGTTCGCCCAACAGGATAATGGCGGATGGTGTCGGCGATTGTTCCTTTCTCGATGGCCAGATAATTAAGGCCTTCGTGAGCGGCGGCATAGGCCGCAGACAAGCCCGCAGGCCCGGCGCCGATGATCAGTAGGTCGAGTTTGCTGCTCATAACTTAGATTGGGGAGACACGGCAAAGCGCATTAACTCCTGTCGCCGACGCGCCGCTGTCAACGCCGCGAAACTTGCTATGATATCCACCGTGCCATACCTCACAAGCCTGGCCGGCGGACTCCACTTCAGTAAATCACCTCACCGTAGGCCACCACTACGGATGGTCCACCGACGCGCACCCGCTCAACCGCCCCTGGCTTGCCAGTGATCTCAATATTGATGCGGCTCGGTCGCTGCATGAAATCGCCTTGTTCGATCACAAAGTTGTACTTGCCGTCCACCGCTGCAACCGCGATGGCATCGTGGTGGATTAAATAAGCTCCCAAAGCGCCCGAGGCGCTCCCGGTGGCCGGATCTTCGGCGATGTTGTCGGCGGGCGCGAAAAATCTGGCGTGCGCGCGGGCGGCGCCGACGTCCATCGTCTCGCGAGTGAAGGCATGGCAACCGGTTGCTCCAGCCCGTGTATAAATCTCACCCAGGAGAGCCGCATTCACACGGCATCGGCTCAGGGCCGCAAGGGAACGGACGGGCACAGCCAGAGAAGGTAAGCCGGTGGAAACGACTTGAATCGGCAAAGTTTCGTCCAGGTCTTCGCGCCCCAGGCCAAGAGCGCGTGCAATGTCGGCTTGCGCTTCAGCGTCGCCAAGCTCCGCGAGGACTGCAAAGGTCCCTTGAGTCATGACGACCTGAGAGGGTTCGCCGTCCTGAAACTCGATATCAACCGGCAGGACGCCAATTCCAACTTCATGAAAAACACGTGTCCAGCCCGTGCCGCCGTTGGGAATCGGAACAATTCCTTCTCTTGAAAGCGCATTCCAGGTGCCGGCAATCGGGTGACCAGCGAAAGGGATTTCCCGCGTAGGCGTGAAGATGCGCAGCCGCCGGAGAGTTTTTTCATCCCGAGGAGGGAGGACGAAAACCGTTTCCGATAAATTCATCTCGCGGGCGATCTTCAACATTTTCTCGTTGCTTATCCCCTCGCTTTCAGGGAAGACCGCCAGCGGATTGCCGGCAAAGGGCTCTCGAGTAAAGACATCAAGTTGTATGAATCGATGTTTGTCCACGGCGCTAATTTACCTTGCCTCACAGTCAGAATCTATGCCGGTTGAAGTTGAATCATCAGGTTAGACGCAAGCCTGCGTCAAGCGAGACAATTTTCCTGGTATTGGTTCATTCAGATTACTGAATTGGCCACTTGACGGTTTGCCTCTGCGGAGGCAAGACCATCAGAACGGTTCAGGGTCCTGAGTGACTGTTGCACCAGGACGCGGGCTTGTACCGTTATGTTCGCCAGGCGGAAGAATTGGTGAACCGCTTCTGGTTGATGACGGGCACCTGATCGCTCCACCACGGCGGCGCCCCCGGCTGTAAGGAGCGGACGCCTTCAAGCTCATCAGTCAGGAGCAAATCGATTCAAACTTTTTCTCGAAATGTTTCTGTCGTCCGGGACATAAGAGGTGAAAGACCAAGTTTCCTCGCCCCGACGAACGCGTTCGTTTGACGGAACCGGTTCCGCGTCACCTGGGCTGAGGGCATGAAAGTGTTTGCCGCACCAGCGACCAAGCACCCGTATGCTCGTACAATCTTACTCACAATTTTCTTGACAGTTATTTTCCTGCGGAGTATAAGGCGCGTGTCCTCGACCTTTAATTAGCTTTGGTGCCATCACGCACCGCTACTCGAACAAATTTTCCACACCGGAAACGACATGGACACTAAGTCGATAAGTTCGCCGGACGAGCCATAAGACGACGTGCGTTGGGAGAAGTCCCTGTCAAAGGCTTTCGCCTTGCCGGCATTTCGGTAGCTCAGCGTTAATGGGAATAGAACCATTCAACGGTAAAAAAGAGTTCATTACGGACCTTACTGCACTTCAAGTTCCACTGCGTATCGGGGCTTTAGAAAAGGAGCCAAAATGAAAAAGGTAGACAAGTTCCTTTACCAGGTGAACCCAAAAGAGGAAGTCACCATCAAGGTCACTCCCAGCATCAACCTCGGCAAACTTTATACGGCTGCCCTCGATTCAGAGCCCCTCGATAAGCCCGCGGACGGTAAATACTCTTTCACTGTCACTAAGCCTGTGAAGGGAATTCACTTCTTTGCCATAGAGTTCGGATTTCAGGGAGCGCCGGCGGGCGCAAGATATAGACTTGAGATCAACGGCAGTACAGAGACTAACTCGGGCCCGTTTACTGCTTCCGTTGTCAATGGCGATCCCCTGTTGGCAAAGCAATTCAAGTTTGAGGTTGTTAAGGTCCCTGTCTGAACTCTTGACGATCTAGTTGATTCGGGTTACGGAGAGAGAGATGAGATCACGAAAACGAACCATGCTAGCGGTCTTTTTGGTGGCCCTGATGTTACCCAGTTCGCTCAACGCTCAATCCGGGAATTTGTCCACCAGCGCGGATGACTTGCGGGAGAAAATCAGGCAGATGGAGGCAATGGATATCGGCAGCATGGCCCCATCCACCCTGGAGATCTACAAACGTACCTTGCTGCGTTTATACGAACGCTCCTTGGTTCCGTATCAACAACAGATCAATGCACTGGCAAAAATTCAGGAGTTGGCAGAAGCCGGGGACACGACTGCCGCGGTGGCCCGCGACAAATTGGAGAAGGAAAGGGCGCAAGTAATTGATAAGATAAGTATCCTGCGAATAAATCTGGGATTAGATGGTGACCATTCGCCAACCGCCGCCGGCGCCGGCGCCGAAGCCGCCGAGACGTCGCAACCCTCTGCTCCCACCGGCCATGCGACCCCGGGGTCGTCGCCCATGGTTTCCGCGGCGGTGAGCACTGCGGCTCCAACTCCCGCTGCCTCTCCGGTAACGACCTGCGATACGAAAGGCTTCCCTCCAATCCTTACGGATGACGTGAACCGGCTCGCGCGCAGCATTCTTATCAACGAAGGTTCGTTAAAGGAGAAAGCCGAAGAGATTAGCGGCCAGAATTACAAGTTGGTTTTTTACACCATCGCCGATGCCTTGAAAGTCCAGGTCAATGTTCCACTGGCGACGGATTCAGCCGGTAACCCTCAATCCAAGACCATTTCAATCGGAGAGCTTGAGCCGTACCGCTACCTTGGCGAGACCGCCCGCACGGATAAGCAACTGGGCGCGACGGCGTCGGCCGCATCCGTTAGTGCTATAGATAAGCCGGGGTTTGCAACGCTGTTGGGATTCGGTCTCGAAAATGGATTAGTTGAAAAGAACGTGCGGGATACTGTCCTGACCTTAAGTACTTCGCCGGCCGCTCTCTTCATGCTCGGCAAGACAGATAATGCCCAAGCCTACCAGGACGCTGGCATGCTCAATCGAGTTGGCCTGGCCGCCAGTTTCAATATTTCCAAACAGGATTCACCTCTCGCCAATGCAACTCGCAGTCAACTTCGCGAATATTCAATCAAGTACCGGTTTGCAGGCGATCGCAGCCCGCGCTCCAAAAAGCTGGAGGCTGTTTGGGATGGTGTCGCCAAAGATATCCAGGCCCGGCTGGTGGCCCTGAACAATGCGGCCGAATTCATTAGTACCGATCCGATTCTGGGTCCGCTGGCAGAGCGGGTCAACATCGAACTCCAGGCCGGCGCCGTTTCCCTGATGGCCAGTGACGGCTTTAAAAGAAATCTCAATGCTGACGGGACGTTTACCGACAAGGCAGTCTGCCAATTGTCAGATCTGATACTCACTTATCTGGCTGACAAGGTCGCTCCCCAGAAGGACAAATTGGGTGCGGATGCAGTCTCTCGGTTTAAGACCATCCTGGTTCCGAATCTGGTTGCCGCCCAACTCAATCTCAAGATTGTCAGGGAAGCATTCAATAAACGGTTGGATGAATTCTTTAAGGGCCCTGAAGGAACTCTTGCTTATATCAATCATCGGGAGCCTTCGTTGGGAAATTACTCTGAATTCAAGCTGTTGTTTGAACGAAACACGCCGGTGCTGCGGCCGCTGCCCTTGAAAACTATTACAGCGAATGCAGGCTTCTCTTTTTATCATCAACCGAATCCGCTGATGAAGCAGCAACGCCTGCGCGCGGTCAATGCTGCTCTTTCGTTTGAAGGCAATGCCAGCAGTCCTTTCACTGAGACGGCGGATCTCGGCCGTCTTACTTACTCTCTGGTCGGCAGCTTCCAGAGGATGTTTGAAAACGGGCGGATTAAAGGTAGAAAAGCTGATCTTGCCTCGCTCCAGTTCCAAGTGGGAATCCCACTGTTCAAAGGGTTGGCGTTTCCGTTCTCACTAACCTACTCCAACGCTACCGAAACCGATAGAAGAAGGGGATGGCGCGCGAACTTTGGCCTTAAGATGGATACAGACAAGTTACTCGAACTGGTTCGGGCTACATCTGCGCGATAATCCCTCTAACACTTAGGAGGAATCGCCCTGGCTAAACAACCGGCGGACACACCACTCGGCAACACCTAAATCCGCGGGTTCAAATCCGAATCCGAACCTAAGCTGGCGTCTCATTGCCTGCCAGATGCATAGTCCGGGTCCAGCGGGATTCAACTTTATGCGGTTCATTTCTGATTTTTGCCCGCTCGCGCTGAGGCGGGGCGGACACAGTGTAGTTCCCATCCGACCTTACGGAGAAGAAGCATGACAACAATCGCAGCCAACGACGATTCAACTTTTAGACCTGACCCGCCGAGGAAGGTGCACTTTTATCAGGTCGCCATTCTGTTTGCCTATCACATCCTACTGGCCCTGTTCCTGGCGTACGCCATCTACAATGTTTGGCCGCCGCAACCATGGCCGGGCGATTCTCCCAGAAAAAAGGCCGAAACCGAAGAAGCAGGGAAGGGAGGATCTCAAACCAGCTCCAAAGCGCAGAACCTGAATGCTTCGTCGGCAACCCCCGCGCCGGCGAACCCTCGCACCGTTGCCAACTCCAATCTCGCGGCGAATGTCAACGCTGCATCGACTAACCAAAACACCGCCGCTACGGGAAGCGAGCCAAATGTGGACTCCACGCCAACCCCGCCTGCGGGCAACGCCGTTGAGGCACCTGAGCAGTCGACCTCCATCTATGGCGGCGAACTGCCACCAGCGATTTGGCTGTTCGGTCAAAAGTTCCAGCCTACGCTTGAGGTGCGCCTGCTCTTGCTGGTTCTGCTCGCGGGCGCGATCGGAAGTTACATCCATGCCAGTTCTTCGTTTGTGGATTACCTTGGCAATCGCGCACTAATTAGCAGCTGGGTATGGTGGTATCTGCTGCGGCCGTTCATCGGAATGATGTTGGCGTTGCTCTTTTATTTCGTGTTTCGTGGAGGGTTCATTACCGCCGGGGTCAACGCGGGAGGCGATGCTGCCGCTAGTTTCATCAATCCCTTCGGGATCGCCGCCCTGGCGGGCCTGGTGGGAATGTTTTCCAAAGTTGCTGCGGACAAGCTAAACGAAGTCTTCCTCACACTGTTCGCTCCCAGGGCGGGGCAGGGAGATGCCAAACGCGGAGACAAACTAATCGCAACTACCGCCCCGGTGATTACCCAAATCTCTCCCAATGCCGGTCCGGCCGCTGGCGGTACGCCGGTCACTATCACCGGCAGGGACTTCCTTGACGGGGCCGCTGTGAATTTCGGTGGCGTGGCCTCTCCGCTAGTCAAGTTCGAGGAAGGGACCCGGCTGTCAGTAGCTACACCCCCGCATGCACCGGGGGTTGTCGACGTGGAAGTAATCAACGCAAACAATTTAAAGGGGAACTTGAAACAAGGATTTACTTACCAGACGGGTGCAAGTCCCTCGGATGAAGGCGTAGTTGAAACCGCCGGCGACGCAGCAGTCGACGAACTTGATGGTCATGACGTTGCCCTCAAAGCAGAAACTGCCGACGAAGATCTACCGTTAACTGAAGGAGGTGTGGAGTAACATGGCTTTCTCGTTAATTTGGCTGCCCGATGTCTTGAAGGAAGCCGGGCTCAAGGTCTCTTTAGTTTCGGGATGGGAAACCCGCGGTCTGGGTAATGTAGGAAATATTTTCGGCGTTATCTGTCATCACACCCGTGTCAGAAATCCGGGCAGGCTCAACATGCCAACGCTCAATTCCCTCCGAAATGGTCGCAAAGCTGAACCGGGACTGGCAGCATTGCCGGGGCCCCTGGCCCAACTCGGCCTGGGACGCGACGGTACCTACTACATCATTGCGGCGGGTCGCGCGGCCCATGCCGGTAAGGGTAGCTTCAGAGGTGTAAGCGGTAATTTGCGGTTCATTGGCATCGAGGCGGAAAATGAGGGGACCGCAAGTGATCCCTGGCCGCAGATCCAATTAGAAGCTTACCAGCGTGGCGTAGCTGCCATCTTGAAGCATCTGGGCAAGGACTCGTCATTTTGCTGTGGGCATAAGGAATATGCCCCGGGGAGAAAAGACGATCCCAGCTTCAATATGGAAGAGTTTCGCGGCGTCGTCGCAGCTATCATGAACGGCGCAACTCCTGCGCCCCCTCCCATTCCGGCGATTGAGCCGGCAGCTACAGCCGGCAGGCCCCCGAGACCAACACTTCGTCGCCCGATGAAGAGTGAACTGGTCAAGCAGGTGCAAAGCAAAGTCGGCGTCGCAGCGGACGGAACCTTCGGCCCCGGGACTGAAGCCGCCGTGCGCAATTTCCAACGAGGCCATGGACTGGTTCCAGATGGCATAGTTGGACCTAAGACCTGGATTGCAATCGACGCGGCTTGAAGTATCTCAACTGTCCGGCAGCCGGCGACAACTTCCGCAATTCTTTCGCGCTGAAGGGTCCTGAGAATTGGGTTGGAAGGGGACTCAACGCCTGCCGCAGGTTTGCGCCGCGTGACACAGTCGTTATAATGCCGCGACTTGATCCACGAACTGTACAAGTCTGACAAACAGAGAGCGCAACGATGCTTCAACGATAAGCTGCGCTCCATACTTCTTCCACTTCCGACTCCTTACTCCGCGGACTGCGCACTTGATCCGGACGCGCTGAAACGCAACATTGAAAAATGGAGTGCGACCGGCATTGCCGGTTTCGTGATGCTGGGATCTACCGGCGAACGCGTCCATTTGGATGAGCGAGAGTATTTGCAGGTCATTAGAGTAGCTCGCGAATCCGTGCCGTCCGAGCTCGCTTTTATTGTCGGCGCGGGTCAGCAGAGTACCCGGGGAACCATTAATGAGATTAATTTGGCGGCCGAGGCCGGCGCAGACGCGGTGCTGGTGATTACGCCGTTCTTTTATCGCGCAGCAATTACTCAGACTGCCCTCATCGATCACTACGCGGCAATTGCCGATGCCGCGCCAGTCCCAGTGCTGCTCTACAGTATGCCCGCCCTTACGGGGATCCGAATCGAACCGGAAACCATCGCCCGGTTGAGCGCACACGCGAACATCACAGGTGTTAAAGACAGCGCGGCAGATATGGAGAAGTTTGGGCAAACGGTGCAGCTGGTACGAAGAAACCTGGAGCCTGAGCAAGCGCGTGAAGACTTTGCCGTCTTTACCGGCAATGGCACGGTGCTGTGCGAGGCGCTGGAGGCCGGAGCCGACGGTGGGATTCTCGCCGTGGGCTGCGTCGCGCCGGAGCTTTGCCTTGATGTCTTGCAGGCCGTCAGGACTGGAAAGCGTGAGGCAGCGCGAACCCTCCAGCAAAAGTTGACTCCGTTGGCCCAGGCCGTCACCACCAGATACGGCATTGGTGGCCTAAAAACCGCTCTGGATCTGTTGGGATATTATGGGGGGCCGGTCCGCGCGCCTCTGCTGCTGCCTGACGTGGCCGCGCAGAATGAGATTAGAGAGTTGTTGAGGACGGCTGACGACAGCCGACTGGCGACAGACCACTAACCTCTGACCTCTGACCCGGATTACCTGCTTCACTGGTACAACCGGCCGGTACTGCGTAAAATGTTTTCCCTGGAGCAATCAACAATTTGAGTATCGTCGAAACTGCCTGTTACAGCACGCCAGAAGAGGCGGGTTTACGTGTCGAGTCGCTCGCGTTTGAGCGTATTCCGCACCAGACCAAGCTGTATCTCGAATACCTGCGCGATCCCCTCACCCTGAGGCAATTCTATCCGTCCGCAGTGCGCTTTCATCACGAACTGCCGGCTCGTGCCCCGGAAGTTCTTGCGGCACAAAAGGTCGACCGGGGCGATTTATGCGACGCACTGCGAGACATGAACACCGCCTGGGGGGCAGGTGCGCAGACATTGGCAAATATTGAACGGCTGCGCGAAGCCGATTGCCTTGCCGTGGTTTCCGGGCAACAAGCCGGACTTTTCACTGGGCCACTCTACACGATTTATAAGGCGCTAAACGCCGTTAAGCTGGCCGGTTGTTTGACTCAACGCAATACAAAAGCAGTTCCGGTTTTTTGGATTGCCACCGAAGATCACGATTTTGCCGAGGTGGCCAGGGCTGAGTTCATTAACCGCGAATGTCAGCTCGGTAGTGTCGATGTCTCCACCAGCCTCCATCGCGAAGGACAACCGGTTGGCCAGGTGATACTTGACGACTCAATAACCCAGGTCATAGATCAGTTAATCGAACACCTGCCGCAGTCGGAATTCATTGACGAACTGCGAAACATCCTGCGCGACGCGTGGCAACCGGGCCGATCTTATGGTGATGCATTCGCGTGCATGATGACCACCCTGCTGGGTGCTCACGGTCTGATCTTTCTTGATCCGCGCCAGGCGCGCTTGAAACAGTTGGCCGCGCCCTTGTATGCCGAGGCCGCACGGCAGGCGGCATCTATAGCCGAGGCGGTCGCAGCCCGCAGCCGCGAATTGGAAACGTCCGGCTATCACGCCCAGGTCGTCGCTTCAGCCAATTCGTTTCCGCTCTTTCTGCATGACGGCGAGGGGGCCCGGCATGCCCTGACGCGCGGAGAAAACGGCAAGTATCGCACCAAAGTCAGCGCCACTGATTACAGTGCTGAAGAATTGGCTGCGCGCGCCCTCCGTGAACCCGAGTGCTTTAGTCCCAATGTAACACTGCGCGCGGTAGTTCAGGATTACCTGCTGCCCACCATTGCTTATTGCGGCGGTGCAGCGGAGATTGCCTACTTCGCGCAGACCTCCGAGGTTTACCGCCTGCTGCAGCGGCCTGCGACTCCGATCCTGCCACGCTCAAGTTTGACCATGATCGAACGACACACCGGTCGCGTGCTCGAGCGTTACGCTCTGCAATTGGTCGATCTCTTCACCGGATTGGAAAATGTTATCCGGAGAGTAGTCGAAGAACATCTGGGCGCGGAAACGGCCCAGACCTTCACACAATCCGAAGAAGCAGTGAACGCAGAACTCGACAAACTAAGAGAACAGTTGAGCAGCATTGACCCGACTCTGGCTGACGCGTTGGAAACCGGGCGGCGTAAGATTAATTATCAACTCGAGGGATTGCGCACGCGCTTTCATCGGGCCCAGATGTCTCGCGATGATGCCGCCCACCGCCAATTGAAGCGAGCGCTCGATCAGCTCTATCCGGAAAAGGATCTGCAGGAGCGGCATATAAACATCTCATCACTGCTGGCTCGCCACGGCCGCTATGTCATTGACTGGATCTTTAATGCGATCAATCTGGAATCTACCGAACATCAGATCGTAAAACTTTAAATAAGTTAGTAGTCGGTGGTCACTAATCAGTCAATAGTCATTTCCCGGCGCTGTTTTCCCAGAGGAGAGCAGCGAAACCGTAGCAGCTGTCCGGCCGCTGAGTTGCTGGTGAACTGAGAACTGATAACTATCAAAGTCATGTCCAAGATTCGCGTCCTGCCCGACCAAATCGTCAACCAGATAGCCGCCGGCGAAGTCGTGGAGCGTCCGGCCTCCGTCGCCAAGGAGCTGGTCGAAAACGCGATCGATGCCGGCGCCACGAGGCTGTTCCTGGAAGTAGAAGCAGGAGGCCGGCGCTTGCTCAAGGTGACCGACGATGGCGAGGGAATGAATCGGGATGATGCCATTCTCGCTTTTGAACGCCATGCAACCTCGAAGATAGCTCGTGCTGAGGACTTAGCCGCTATTGGCACCCTCGGGTTTCGCGGCGAAGCGCTGGCCTCCATCGCATCAGTCGCGCGGATTGAGCTCACCAGTAGCGCTGACGAAACCGCCGCCGCTACGCGAGTCGTAATTGAAGGGGGTCGCATGCGCGATGTCAAAGACGCAGCGCACCCGCGCGGCACTACCATCGTGATGCGCGATCTATTTTTCAATGTGCCGGCGCGGCGCAAGTTCCTGCGTTCCGAGGCAACTGAGAGCTTTCACCTGACCAACCTGGTCACACACTACGCGCTGGCTCATCCTGAGATAGCCTTTACATTATCCAACAACGGCCGGGAAATCCTGCGGACGCCGCCTGCTAAAGATTTACGGGAACGGGCCTACCAGATTTTTGGGGCAGAGTTTCTGGAAAATCTGCTGCCGGTTGACGGAGGGCATGCGCAAGTGGTGCGCGTGCGCGGCTACGTATCTGCGCCACGCGATCGTCGCACTTCGCGCGATGCGCAATACCTGTTTGTCAACGGCCGGTTTGTGCGCGACCGGCTGATCAGCCGCGCCCTCTCGGAAGGTTACCGGGCAATTTTGCCGCATGGGGTTTATCCGGCGGCATTGCTGTTTTTGGAAACACCGCTCGAAGAAGTCGATGTCAACGTCCATCCGGCCAAAACTGAGGTGCGCTTTCGCCGCAATGCCGCGGTCGCCGAGGCGGTGCGTGAAGCCGTACGCGCCGCGCTGGCCAGCGGCGGATTCGTGCGCCCCGAAGAAGCAATCGAGTCAGCCGGCTTCCAGCCTGTTGCCGCCGCGGTCAATCAATACCTTGCGCAGCATGCCGCGCCGCCTCCTGATTCATCTCATCAGGAAGCCACGCCCCTACCGTTGGTCCACAAGGAAACTGAACAGGGTGTAGCGGTCTCGGCTCGGGCGGCGCAAACAGCTCGCGAGACCAGCGATCCCGTGGTCGTCGCGAGCACATTTCCGGAATGGGCTAATTCGTTTTCCACGCTCAAGGAAGACCGCGGCGCTACCGCCTTACGACAACAGCCGATTACTCCTGAGGATGTTTCTTCCGCTCCAGCATGCTCAGAATTTCCGGGCCGCGAGTCAGAGACCGCCCTGCCACCGCTCGCCTCCGCCGAAAAATTCGTGCGGGAGGTTCCGGTTGAGTCGCTACATCCCGGCATCCGGCCGCTCGGGCAACTTGATGAGAGCTTCATCATCGCCACCGATGGTGAGGGCCTGTTGCTGATCGATCAGCACGTGGCCCACGAGCGAGTCTTGTTTGATAAGTATCGCGCGCTCGAAGCCAGCCGGCCGCCTGAGTCGCAAAGGCTCCTGATTCCCGAGACTTTTGATCTGACACCCGCACAGGCCGCAGTGTTTGATTCCGTAGCCACGGAGATGGAGAATTATGGCTTCGCTTTGATGAGACTCTCAGGTCGCACCGTGGCCATCAAGGCAACGCCTGCCGATCTACCCGCCAGCGAGGCAAGGAACATGCTGGCTGAGGTCCTGGATACCGTTGATGCGGACAAGAAGGGCTCTGCACGCGAAACAGTCCGTGATGACATCGCCGCCTCGCTGGCGTGTCACGCTGCCATCAAGGTGAATATGTCACTGACGGCGGAAAAGATGCGCTGGCTGATTGATCGCCTGTTGCAGACTTCATCACCAACGACTTGCCCACACGGGCGACCGGTAATCCTGAGGCTGACGACGAAAGACATTCTGAAAGGCTTTCACCGAATCTAGAGCGATGAACGCCACGTTTGGGAAGAAAAAAAAGTACCACAGAGGATGCTCACCATGAAATATCAAGCTCATAAGATCGTTCGCTTTTCTGCTTTGCTCTTCCTGCTGCTGTGCGCGAGTGCGGCCAGCGGCGCCGAATTAAAAAGCCGTTTTGCAAAATCCGAACACGCGAAACTTCACTACCAGATGAGAGGCAAGGGTGACGAGGCACTCATCTTCGTCCATGGCTGGACTTGCAATGGGGATTTTTGGCGCGGTCAACTTGACGCGTTTCCAGGCGTGCCTGTGATTGCCGTCGATTTACCCGGACATGGGCAGAGCGACAAGCCTCAGGTGGAGTACTCAATGGAATACTTCGCCCGCTCGATTGCAGCAGTGATGCGCGATGCAAAGGTCAAACGGGCGGTGCTGGTAGGTCATAGCATGGGCACGCCAGTAATCAGGCAATTCTACCGGCTCTATCCAGAGAAAACTCTTGGCCTGGTGATCGTTGACGGGGCTCTACGCCTCTTCTTTCCCAGGGAACAGATGGATCAGTTAGTCATTAATCTCAGCTCGAACTACAAATTGGCGGCGCCGCAAATGGTTGATGGCATGCTGGCGCCGATTAAGGATGCAAAGTTAAAAGATGAGATACGCAGTGCGATGCTGGCGACGCCCGATTATGTGGCCATTAGTGCCATGAGCAGCATGGCTGATGAGAAGCTCTACGCCAAAGATCTGATTAACGTCCCAGTTCTTGCTGTACTCGCGAGGTCTCCGTTTTGGTCCGGGGATACAGAAACATTCCTTCGCTCACTGGCTCCGAAACTGGAATTTCATATGTGGGATGGCGTGAGCCACTTTCTAATGATGGAAAAGCCTCAGGAGTTCGCTGGCACGGTGCAGGGATTTCTCGCGACGAACCACCTTCTCAGGAAGTGATGGCAACTGTGGAGACGCCCAAGGGTTGGCGCACGGGAATCAAGTTGTTTAGCCGCCCAACTTTCAAGACCGGCAACAAAGCGAAGTGTTCAGGGTTCTGCTTTTTGATCACAGCTTCGCGAGTGTTTCCAGCACGAGATCCAGATCAGAAAGATCAAGGAGTAGCGCGTCAGGATGGTGCGCGATTAGATCCGCCGCGCTGAATAGGCGACTGGTGGCGACAATCAATGACCGCGCGCCGAAATGGCGAGCGCAGGCAATGTCGTTGGGGGTATCGCCGATAACGATGAATTGTTCGGGAGCGAGATCGATTTGCAGATGTTCCCGGATACGATTGGCGGCCAGGGCAGGCAGGTCGCGGCGATCGTGAGACTCATCCCCGAAGGCGCCCGGCAATGTGAAGAATTCTGAGAGCCCCACCAACTCCATCTTCAGGTGGGCGGCGGGTTCGATGTTACCGGTCAGTAGCGCCGACTGGTAACGAGGATGCCGGGTCACCGCGTCAAGCGTTTCGCGTACCCCCGGCAAAACATAAAAATGTTCAGAGCCATTGCCGGTGACACCACGCATGGCTGTCATATAGCTAGCGCGCACTTCGGAGACGCGTGTACGGATGTGCTCATGCGTGAAGCCTTCATCGCGCAGTGCCTCGGCTACAATTTGCAGATCAGTCATCCCTGACACGCGCATCTCAGCCAACCGACCGGCAGTGCCAAAGACTTCTTCCAGCATGGGGATTGTGTAGTCTTTGAACGAGTCGGCGCGGATGGATCGGATCAAGGTGCCGTCGATGTCCCAGAGGAGGATACGTAAGGATGTGTTGGAAGTATGAAGTATGAAGGATGAAGGATGAAGCAGAGTGTTCTGCTCAGTTTCTTCAGATCGTGCGAGAGTATTATCGTTTCCTGGAACCTTGGCCTTGAGTTCTCGGAACACTTCATCCTTCATCCTTCATCCTTCATCCTTCATCCTTCATCCTTACTCAATCACCGCCAGTACATCGCCGGCGTTGACGGTGGCGCCGGCTTCCAGATTGATTGAGACCACCACGCCCCCTTTGGGCGCTTTCATTTCGTTCTGCATCTTCATCGCTTCAACCACCACAATGCCTGCTCCAGCCTCGACCTGGCTACCGATTTCGACCAGCACGCGGACTACCTTGCCGGGCATTGAGGCGACGATTTCGGCAGAACCATGGTGATGAACTCCCGCGCCGGCGGATCTGTTGAGACGCCGGGGATCGGTAACATTGATTTCGTACCGGCGCGTGCCCACATGCACAACCAACAAGCCCGGCCGTTGCGCGCTGTTCTCTACGCGGCAGTTATGGACCTCATTGCCTGCCAGCAACAGATACTCGCCGTGGGCGGCACTATTGATTTGAAGTTCATAAGCGCGGCCGTCGATCCGGGCGAACACCGCGTGCTCTTCGGTGCGCACGATCACTTCGTGGTCCTGTCCGTCTAGTTCGGCTGCCAGTTTCATTCGGTCTCCGGTACGGCTGTAGGGCTGCTTTTCGCGAGCGTGCTGCGCGAGTCGAGGCGGGCGAAGCGCCCGCTCAAACGCCAGCCACTCGCGGTTTCCGGTGCGGCAGCATCGCAAAGGGAGATGGCTTTGCTTTGCCGGGTGTAATGGAGCCCAGCAGCTATCAGGGCGAGGTCGCGTTGGCGCGTTTCATCGGGGGAGGACTGCTCAGCTACCTGATGCGCGCCGGGATGCGCGCGGTTCCAGGCGCGGTCCTGGAAGCGAGCGATGAAGCCGGTATCTAATTGGCCGGCGATGAATTCGTCGTCGCGCACGATGCGGCGAAAGAAGGGAAGGGTCGTGCGAATCCCATCGATTTGATATTCATCGAGCGCGCGCCGCAAACGATCGATGGCTTCGACCCTGGTACTGCCCCAGGCGGCCAGCTTGGAGATTAATGGATCGTAGTGAATGGAAACCTCTGAACCTGAGCGGACGCCGGCGTCGTCCCGAATGCCTGGCCCGGCCGGCGCTTGTAGAAAGCTGATAATACCCGGGCTGGGGAAGAAGTTGTTGTCCGGATCCTCGGCATAAACGCGACATTCAATCGCGTGTCCGGACCAGCGGACCTCTGCCTGTGTAAACGAAAGCGGCGCGCCGGCGGCCACGGTGATTTGCTCGCGCACCAGGTCAAAACCGGTGACCAGTTCGGTGACCGGATGCTCAACCTGCAATCGCGTGTTCATCTCGAGGAAATAGAATTCGCGAGTGGCATCCGCTACCAGGAACTCGACCGTGCCTGCACCCAGATAGCCAACGGAGCGGGCTATGAGCACCGCTGCTTCACCCATCCGGGCGCGCAAGTCAGGATCGTTGATCGGGGAGGGACATTCTTCGATCACCTTTTGGTGCCGCCGTTGAATAGAGCACTCGCGCTCGCCCAGATGAACGACATTCCCGTGCGCGTCGGCAAAAACCTGGATCTCGATATGTCTCGGGCGCTCGACCGCCTTTTCCAGATAGAGTTCGGAATCTCCAAAGGCCGCTGACGCTTCCGACTGTGCGGTATCGAAAGCCGACTGTAGTTCGGCGGCCGAATCGACCAGCCGCATTCCTTTGCCGCCCCCGCCGGCCGACGCTTTTAGCATCACCGGGTAGCCATAGCGTTCGGCAACCTGTTGTGCCTCGGCAAACGACTGCAGCGGTGCAACTGTGCCCGGCACGACGGGCACTCCCGCCGCGACTGCCGCACGACGGGCACTGGTCTTAGACCCCATTACTTGCATGACATTGGCGGAGGGCCCGATGAACTGTATTGAGGCTGCTTCAACAGCGCGAGCAAAGTCGGCATTCTCAGCCAAAAATCCGTAGCCTGGATGGATTGCCTCAGCACCGGTTTTTCTGGCGGCAGCGATTACTGCCTCGATGTTCAGATAGCTTTCGACAGAGGCGGGAGGACCAACACAGACTGCTTCATCGGCCATACGAACGTGCAAAGCATCAGCGTCAGCCTCCGAGTACAAAGCCACCGGCGAGACGTCCAGGTCGCGACATGCTCTAATGATGCGAACAGCAATCTCGCCACGATTGGCAATGAGTATTTTGCGAAACATGTCGTAAGAATTGCGCTAGATCTCTTCTGACTCGTAACTCGTGCCAACGCAACTTCTAAAAAAGTCCGGTCGACTTTTTAGGGGAAACCAAAGAAAGTGCAAAGCTCAGTCTGGAAGTCATACAACAATTGAATTGGGTGGTTGGCGCGCATCGTAACGAATTGTTACCCGGGCGCCGGGAATGTAACGACTTCTGAGACGTTGCTGTTCCGGGCTTAGTGACTGGGAGGATTCGTAGTCAACACCCGAAACATTGTAGCTATAAAAGACCTGGGTGATGTTACCTGCGGCGTCTTCGAGCACATCGAGCACTCGCCCTTCGACAATGCGTCCGGTTAGCAGCAGCCGCGCGATCCGCGAAGACTCGTCGTCCTTCCTGCGTCGGAAGGGATCCCAAAAGCCCATCTGATAATTTGTTTATCGCTTGCCGGCGCGCACTGGTACTCTAACCGGAACAGCGTCCTTGACCTCTGAGGCCTTCAGGACTGTGCCGTCGCGGATGAGTAGATCGTCGTCGGTATTCATCAGCCTGTCTTCACCGGCCAGGCGCAATTCGTAGTTCGTGAATGAGAGTTCTCCTGCCGGCACCTCTTCCGTACTAAAGGAGGCGTTCCTCAGCGCTGCTCCCGGCAGAGTACGACTCTTTCCTTTGGGCAGGACAGCGATATCAGCGCCGCGCGGTTGATATCCGGCCGGGTCGATATCGACCAGCGCAGCCGCAATCGAGCCGTCGGGATCAGGCAGCTCCGAAAGGTCCTTAACCAGGTCGGTGGCAATGGTGCCGTGGAGGGCTTTGTACTCAAGCTGGGCCCGGCTCAAAGTATAGGCTCGGGCATTGATTCCCGCTTCGATCCTCATTCGTCTTTGCCGTAAACGAGCCGGAACGGTAATGCCGATCAGGGTAACTACTACCACGCTTACCAGAGCCGACGCCAACAGGGAGCGCCGCGCGGTCCTGAGGCCGACAAAGCGCGCCGGTGTTTGCATCATGGTGAGATAAATGCGCCGCCCGCCTAACACTACGAGCAAGCTAATGGGTATGGCGATCCATTTTAGCTGCCAGGCTGCCGTCTCGCCGGCGGCTATCCAGTCCCAGAAGCCGAACGAGAGTGGGACATTCTTCAGGAGGGCAACAATGGTTTCGGCAAGGAATCCAGCCACCATCACGAGCCCGGCCAGCGCCAGCAGTAGTGGACGACCGTAAGCCGGCAGTTCTCGCTCAGGTTTGGGGAGCGGTTCCCCAACTGAGCGGGCTCCACATCCTTCGCAGCCATTTCGCAGGTTACCTTCGAACCTGAAGCCACAACAGGGACAGATGGTCACGTATATATACCCCTAAGTTTTTGAGAGACTATGCCTGGATTATCCAGATTCCAAATTTGCCTGACTAACCCGTCTTGTGAGCTAGCCTTCTTTCTGCGCGCCGTTCCGTTGAGCCGTCCGCTTTCGTATACGTCGCTGGCGTCGACACTTCGGGTGGCGCTGTTTCCAGCTTATTCAGTTCTCGCCATGTATGGTACATGCGATGCGCAAAAGTCCAGTAGGAACCAACGGCAAGAACCCACAAAACAGCCGGCATCCGATTCGCGAAGAAATTATTAGAACCGGGGTGCGTCGAAAGGGCGCCAATAATAAACAACACGACGCGCTCAGGGCGCTTCAAAAAGCCGACGTCACACTTTGAAATCAGGCTTTCCGCACGCGCGCTGGCGTAGCTTACCATAACCGACCCCATTAGTCCTGCACCCGCCAGAAAAACATTGAGGGTCGAGTGAAACTCGGTAGTGCGCGAGTAAAAGACCATCAAGCCCACAAACACGACCATGTCCGAGAGCCGATCGAGCGAGGAGTCCAGAAAACCGCCAAAACGAGTGACTCTGCCTGACAAACGGGCCACCTGCCCATCCAGCATGTCGAAAAGATTCGCCACGATGAGAGCAATGCCCGCCCAAAAAAAATGGCCCAGTCCAAAGAGCAGGCCACAGCCGACATTCAAAGCAACGCCGATGACCGTCAGGATGTTTGGGTTGATGTGCCCGTAGGCTAACCAGCGCACCATGGCGTCGATGATCCGCTGGGCGTTTCTGCCGATGAATCTTGCCCCAAACATTTTCGCGTTTCCTCCGCGGGGCATTATGCCCAAAACCAAGAGAACTGAACAGTCAAAAAGACCAGATGTCTGATTCCACCGGGGTACCTAAAAGGAACCAGGGCTTTTCATTAATTACTCAGACGAGGCTGGTTGGTCGTGGAGCGTAATTAAGCGCCTGATTTCAAAATTGCGCGCGCCGGCGGGCGTGCGCACCACGACTTCATCCCCCTCTTCCTTGCCCATCAGGCTTTTGCCGATCGGCGAGGTGGTTGAGATGAAGCCCTCCTGCGGGTTGCTCTCTTCGGAAGTAACCAGCCGGTAAGTTATTTCTTCCTGTTTTTCCCCGTCGTACAGGACGAGGATCGATCCATAAGCAGCCTTGCCGGCGGGAATCCGCGAGAGATCGATTGAGCTCACCTCGCTTAGCCGTTGGCGTAGTTCACGAATCCGGGCTTTGACCATGTTTTGCCGGTCGAGCGCGGCGTGATATTCGGAGTTCTCTCGCAAATCTCCGAATTCCAACGCGCGTTTTATTTCCTTGGGAAGGTGAATCCGTAATTCACTCTCAAGTTCGTCCAGATCCGCCTGTAGTCGTTTCCTGATATCCGCAGACAATTACTTTGTTCCTTTTTCTGTTATTCGATCTAAGTGTTGTTCAGCGCTCGCATTGAATCGCCGTCAGGGGATCAAGGGGTTGATTCCGCTGGTGACACCTGACTTCGGCGGGCGATCCGAATGAAATACCCGTGTCCCTGGCCGTTTGTACCAGTTGCCCCCCAGGCGGGACGCTCTTGGTATTTGCTATCGCTGTAGAAATCGGGACGGTGACCACATCGGCAGCCTGTAAAGCAACCATTACACCACGTTCACCATTAGCGAAGGCACGCACGGCGCAAGCGCCGAAGTTGGTAGCCAACATGCGGTCGAAGGCATTGGGCCGGCCGCCCCGCTGCAGGTGCCCCAGCACGACACAGCGAGTTTCCTTGCCGGTCAGTTCCTCCAGTTTCACTCTGCAATACACACCGACTCCGCCGAGCCGGGCCGCATGATAGGCATCACCTGTGTCTTGATAGATCTGTTGGTGTCCGACCTCAGTCGCCCCTTCAGCCACCACGATAATGCTAAAGTTCGAACCGGCCCGCTCGCGCGAGATGACCTTCTCGGCCACTGATGCCATCGAAAAACCAATCTCCGGTATTAATATGACATCGGCTCCGCCGGCGATGCCTGAATGCAGGGCGATCCAGCCGGTTTGTCGCCCCATGACCTCCAGGATCATCACGCGGTCATGTGATTCGGCTGTCGTGTGCAGACGATCCAGGGCCTCAGTCGCGATGTCGAGCGCAGTGGCAAAACCAAAAGTCAATTCCGTACAGGCCAGGTCATTATCAATAGTCTTCGGGACACCGAGAACGGGGAAACCCAGCCGGTCAAAATGGGCTGCGAGTCCCAGCGTACCTTCACCTCCGACTACTATCAGACCTTCGATTCCAAGTTTTTCCAGATTCGCCAGCGCCTCTTTGTAAACTCCTTCCAGAGCAGACTTGTCGGCCCCGGCTGGCGCCGAAAACTTTCCTCGGTTGCGCGTGCCCAGCATGGTGCCGCCACGAGGCAGCAGGCCGCGCACGTCGGCAAAGGTCAAATCGCGGGTCCGCGTTTCGCCCAATAGTCCTTCGAAGCCATCTTCTACGCCGATAACCTGCATGGAGTGTTCACAGACGGCAGTCTTAACCACGGCGCGAATCACAGCGTTAAGACCCGGGGCATCGCCGCCGCCGGTCACAATTCCGATTCTCTTGTACATGGCCTTTTTAACTCGTGACAAGCTTACGCTATGCGTGCCGGAAAATAAAAGCCTTTGGTCGGATGAAACCGGCTATCAGCCCCGTGCAATCTCAGCTCGGCTGCCGGCTTAGATTGTCGGCAACATCACAGGCCAGGCGCCCGGTTCCCTAACACCCTGTCGCCGGCGAACCATTTGTTGACCAGTTCAGGCGGGCTCGCGTAGCATATGTTTGTGAATTTTCACCTGGAATAGGACTATCTCGCTGGGGACCAGAGTCAATTAAAGAGGCGGGCCCATTGGAAATCGACGATCGAGCTAAAGAGATTGTGCAGGAGATTGGCACAGCGATTAACGAATCAGTCGAGAACTCTTCCAAAGTAGCGGAGGCCATTGAGCGTTTGCGCGATGCGGGCTACGAGATGGAACTTACCTTACGTTTAGAGATCGGCCTGCGCCCTAATGCGAGCGACGACACAGGGGACGAAGATTCAGCTGCCCTCAGCCTGACTGATGAAGACCTGCAAATCCTGCAGCGCATGAAGATCCGCATCGATCCGGACTGACCGTCATCCCCGACAGTTTCGGCCGCCTAAAAAGAGTGGCAGGTGCCATTTCTCGGCTGATGACGCGAGTCCTATTCGGAACAATTTCTGCTGCCTCCTGGAATATCCTGCCGGAGCTGACGCGGCACCGCGCAAAACAATCGCCAAATTTTCGCAAACCTCGCTTTGCGGATTTTGGGCGCTATGGTATCTTGTCTGGCTTTCAAACCTTCCGATTTTTAGCCTGAACAGGCCGATTGAGGAGTAATAACAAGAGTATGGCTACGCCTAATGGAACTAACGCTGCCGGCCAGGTCGGCCGAGTGGTTCAGATTATTGGACCAGTCGTTGACGTTGAGTTTGATAACTACTTACCGCCTATTTATGAAGCTCTGAATATTGTTTCAGAGGGCTTCGACGTGCCTACGCCGATCAATGTGATTGCCGAAGTGCAGCAGCACTTAGGCGAAGGCCGCGTGCGCGCAGTCTCAATGTTGCCCACTGATGGTATGGTGCGTGGCATGAAGGCCATCGACACCGGCGGTCCTATAACAGTGCCGGTGGGCGAGGGAACCCTGGGGCGCATCCTCAACGTTATTGGCCAGCCAGTCGACAATCTCGGCGAAGTAACCCATACGCAGCGTTATCCCATTCATCGTCACGCGCCGACGTTTGACGAACAGTCCACCGAGTTGGAGATGTTCGAAACCGGCATCAAGGTTATCGATCTCATCCAGCCATTCGTGCGCGGTGGCAAGATTGGCCTGTTTGGCGGCGCCGGTGTCGGCAAGACCGTGATCGTGATGGAGCTGATCAACAACATCGCCAAGGCCCGGTCTGGCTTTTCGGTATTTGCCGGAGTCGGCGAGCGGACGCGTGAAGGAAACGATCTACTGCGCGAGATGGTCGAGTCAGAGGTTATTCAATTTGGCGAGACCTTCAATAAGCATTTGAAAGAGACCGGCGAATTCGATTTGACAAAGGTCGACATGAAAACGATTGGCCAGTCGAAAGTGGCCCTGATCTACGGTCAAATGACTGAGCCGCCGGGAGCACGTTTGCGGGTCGCCCTTTCGGGTCTCACCGTTGCCGAATACTTCCGCGACCAGGGATTGGATGTGCTGCTCTTTATCGACAACATTTTTCGTTTTACTCAGGCAGGTTCTGAGGTATCGGCGCTGCTCGGTCGCATGCCTTCCGCAGTAGGTTATCAACCGAACCTCGCGACCGAGATGGGCGAGATGCAGGAGCGCATCACTTCGACCAAGACCGGCTCGATCACTTCCATTCAAGCCGTTTACGTGCCGGCCGACGACTATACCGACCCGGCGCCCGCGACAACCTTTGCCCACCTCGACGCCGTGACCGCGCTTTCCCGCCAGATTGTCGAGTTGGGTATTTATCCGGCCGTGGATCCACTCCAGTCTTCGTCACGTATTCTCGATCCGCGCATCATCGGGGATGAACACTACCGTACGGCGCAGGAAGTGAAGCGAATTCTGCAGCGCTACAAGGATCTGCAGGACATCATCGCGATTCTGGGTATTGACGAGTTGTCGGACGACGACAAGTTGATAGTCTCCCGCGCCCGCAAGATCCAGCGCTTCTTTTCACAACCATTCCACGTGGCTGAACAATTCACTGGACGCGAAGGTAAATACGTTAAGCTCGAGGACACCATCAAGGGTTTCAAGGAAATCTGCGACGGTAAACATGACGATCTGCCGGAACAGGCTTTCTACATGGTCGGCACTATTGAAGAAGCGATCGAACGTGGGAAGCAGATCGCGGCGGAGTAAGCAAAGGATGAAGGATAAAGGATTTCCTTCACTTTTTATCCTTCAGCCTTAAACTCATATGCAACTGCAACTGGAAGTAGTCACACCTGAACGCCGCGTACTCGCGGAAGCTGTCGATATGGTCACTGTGCCCGGGTATGGTGGCGAGTTAGGCATCCTGCCAGGGCACACGCCCCTGATTTCGCGCCTGCAGACCGGCGTGCTGGCCTATGTCAAAGAGGGCCAAACCCAACAGCTGCACGTTTCCGGTGGTTTCGTCGAAGTCAATGATGATCACGTTGCAGTGTTGGCTGAGATCGCAGAGCGCCCCGAAGAGATTGACGCCAACCGGGCGCGTCAAGCCCGTGAACGTTTGGAGAAAAGCCTGAGCGGCTGGACCGGTCTGGAAGAGGATTTTGAGAAGGCCCGGGTCAAGCTTGAACGCTCGATTGTTCGCCTCCAGCTTGCCACCGGCGCTCCCCGTAATTAATTTTCAATCCAATTGACTGGAACGCGCTGCCGGCGTGCTTCCTCCCCTCAGCAGCGAATTCCTTCTACCGTTGCCTCTTGCTTGGCTTATGCAGACCGGATCGCGGCGAGCATCTCACGCACAGCCTGATCCAATCCCACGAAGACGGCCCGCGCCACGATATTGTGCCCGATATTAAATTCTGTGATCTCGCCTATCTCCGCGACGTACCTGACATTTCTGTACGTCAGTCCATGACCGGCTGCCACATGTAATCCATACTGAGAAGCGAGCGCCGCCGCCTCTCGCAAGCGCCTGAGTTCGTGCTTGGCCTTGAGCGAACCTTCGCCATGTACGCCTGCTGCGCCGAGAGTGGCGTGCGCGTAGGCAGAGGTGCAGAGCTCAACCTGCTGGGCATTGACTTCGTGCGCTGCCTCGATTTGGTGCAGGTCCGGATCGATGAACAGACTGGAGAGGATTCCACCTTCACGTAGACGGTTGACTGCAGCACGCACGATTGAGAGGTTTGCTTTTACGTCCAGGCCGCCCTCCGTAGTTATCTCGTTCGGATTTTCGGCGACCAGGGTAACTGCGTCGGGTCGCGCCTCGAGCGCGACTCCTAACATTTCTTCGGTCGCGGCCATTTCCAGGTTGAGATAGGTGATGACACTGTCGCGCAGCAAATGGACATCGCTGTCCTTGATGTGCCGCCGGTCGCCGCGCAGGTGGATCGTGATGCCATCGGCGCCGGCCAGTTCGCAGATCATTGCCGCGGCGATCACGCTGGGTTCCGGCGCTCGCCGCGCCTCGCGGACAGTAGCGACATGATCGATATTTACGTTTAGTCGGATAGTCATGAAGCTGATGCTATGGCTTACGAAAAATCCCGTCAACTCGACATTTTTGCGCCAACTGTATGCTCCCCCGGATTTCAGCGGCGTGCGCCCGGCGCCCCGCTAAAGTGCAGGGCCTGCTTCTGTTCCACCAGGGCCATTGTGCGCGCAGCGCTAATGGCTTCCGTATAGATCCCCTGTTCTACCTGCTGCCGGATTCTCCTGACCTCGCCCACCATCCGCAGGCTGTCGCGAGCATAATTCCCGGACGCGTCCAGCATGCCGACCTTATGGTCCCAACGCACCGGAATTTCTTTCAGTCGCAAACCAGCCAGTTGGGCCACGTAAAGCAACTCCACATCGAAGCCGAAGCGATCAATTGTCATGGCTTCGATGATGGGCCGGCACGCGCTCATGCGAAAAGCCTTGAAACCGCATTGTGTATCCCAGAAAGGCAAGCCGGTGGCCAGACGCACCATCAAATTGAAGACCCGCCCGCCCTGCTCGCGGCGCCATGATTGATGAATGCCAATCAGGCGGCGATCCAGCGCGCGCGAGCCGAAGGTGATGTCGTACTCACCCTGCTCGATCGGGTCAATTAATTTCGGTGCTTCGGTGATTGGCGACGACAGGTCGGCATCTGAGAAAAGCGCCACCGGGGCCTGGCTGGCGAGTAGACCCCGGCGCACTGCATAGCCTTTGCCGCGATTCGACTCATAGCTGATCACACGCGCATCCACGGTGCCGCGGTGTTCCAGGGCTCGCTCGGCCAGGGCCGCAGTCCCATCAGACGAGCCGTCGTCGACCAGGATGAGTTCAGATCCCGGCATCGTCTTATTCAGGTAATCAAGAATAATGGGCAGGCTCTGGACCAAACGCGCCGCTTCGTTAAAGGCGGGCACGATAATAGATAGCGCGGGCGCCATGGTCGCACTATAACATACGATTCGGCGTGGCACCTTTCGAGTAAGGTGGCCCGCCTGTGTTATATTTCAGCTCGAATGGCGAGCTTCTCGGCCCGGGCGGGCATCGAAGAAACGCTTTGCCTGACGATCGCTGGCAGCAGAATATGACCAGAAACTTTCTTATCCTGGCGGGCTCGATCGTGCTGTTGGCCACCCTGGCCGGCGGTGCTTCAAAACATGTACGGCGAGCCAAGTCGTCCGCCGGGGTTCCCCTCTACACAGTTACCGACGACATCGAGGACGACTATAACGAAGCCATAGAAACAGTCTCGGCTAACTATGCCGGAGATGTCGATTACGAGAAGGCTACTCAGGCTGCGATTCAGGGAATGCTGTCCACGCTCGATCCACACTCCTCTTATTTCACTTATAACGAGTTTCGCAAGCTGAAAGAAGATCAGGATTCGCGCTTCTATGGTATTGGCGTGACCATCAATCAACATCGCGACGGCGTCTATATTCAATCGACCGTAGAAGACACTCCGGCAGCACGTGCCGGCTTGCGCTACGGCGACCGTATTGTAGAAGTTGATGGGAAGGACGCGCGCGGCTGGGATAGCCAGCAGGTTTCAAAGAATGTCCGAGGCGCCCGTGGCGAGGCGGTGAATCTCAAAGTCGAACGTGCCGGTTCTGAGGCTCCACTTTATTTTACGATTGTGCGAGACGCCGTGGCCCTGCCCACGATTCGCAATGCTTACATGGTTCGTCCCGGCACGGGCTATATCGGCTTGACCGGCGGCTTCCAGCGTACCAGCGATGACGAGTTGCGCGAGAGTCTGGCGAAATTGAAAAGCCAGGGAATGCGCCAACTGGTTCTGGACCTGCGCGGCAATCCCGGGGGATTACTGGAGCAGGCGATTGATGTGTCGAGTGAGTTTTTGCCCCGTGGCCAGGTGATTGTTTCGGTCAAGGGCCGCACGGAGTACAGCGACCCGATCGTTTACAAATCAAAGGGCTCCGATCCTGAAGACGTGCCGCTGGTCGTCTTGATCAATCGCAACACTGCTTCAGCCTCTGAGATCGTGGCTGGCGCGATTCAGGACCAGGGACGCGGTTTGATTGTTGGCGAGACAAGCTTTGGCAAGGGATTGGTCCAGAGAATCTTTCCGTTGCCCGGTAATAATGGGCTGACACTTACCACCGCCAGGTATTACACGCCCTATGGCAGATCGCTGCAGCGGGACTACTCAAACGGCTCGTTCTACGACTATTACGTTAGACATGATGCTGAAGTCGCTGAGCCCACGCCTGCGGCATCCCCGAAAAGTAATCAGACCCCACTCTCGCAGGCTTCACCGCCCACGCATCTTCCCACTGGTCCGGCAGTGAAGACTGCGAACGGGCGAGTGTTCTATGGCGGTGGCGGGATCACGCCGGACATTGAGAGCCATTTGCCTCCCGGCAGTTTGCTGCGGAACCGCATCGTTGACGAGGCGTTTTATTTTACCAGGCTATGGGCCGCCGGTGCGATTCCCGGCCTGGAGTCATACAAAGTCGAAAAGGTCCAATACAGACACAACCCCAGGGCCACGGATTATGCAATCACGGATCAGGTGCTCGAGGCTTTTCGCAATTACGTGAAGGCGGATGTCGATGCCGGACTGACGCTGGCACAGCTTGAGACGGAAATCGATTTCGTTAAGCTCCGCTTGCGCGAGCAGATGATTACCGCCGCCTACGGGGCTGATGACGGCGCGCGCATCCTGCTCGACAGCGACCCACAGGTGATGCGGGCCATTGAGGCTTTGCCGGACGCCAAGAGGCTGGCTGAAAGTGTTCGCAACGCTGCCTCGCAGGGCTGAGGCTCACTCGACGACCCGCGCAATAACACACTTTAGATAGTAGGTCTCCGGCATCCCGAAGAGTACGGGATGATCGCTCGCCTGAATTCTTTTTTCGAGCAGTTGCAATTTCCGTCGCGCATCGTTGGCGGCGGCCGCCAATATATCCAAAAACAATTCTTCTGACATGTGGTAGGAACAGGTGCAGGTGACTAACACTCCTCCCGGGTTCAGCAACTTGATCGCGCGCAGGTTGATCTCTTTATAGCCACGCGCCGCGGCCTTGATACTGGAGCGGTTTTTTGCAAAGGCCGGAGGGTCAAGAACAATCGTATCAAAGCGCTCGCCGTTGGCTTCCAGCTCGCGCAGCAAATCAAAGACATTTGCTTCCTGAAACTCGACATTCGTGGCGCCATTCAGTTCCGTGTTCCGGCGGGCTCCGGCCACGGCTTCGGCAGAGATGTCGACGCCCAGGACACTGGTGCAGGACGGAGCCAGATTGAGGGCAAATGCTCCCGTAAAGGTAAAGCAATCCAGGGCCCGCCCATGCGCCGCTGCCCGCGCGGCGAGCCGATTCTCCCGCTGGTCAAGAAAAGATCCGGTCTTTTGTCCAGCGAGCGGCGAAACCATGTAGCGAACACCGTGCTGCATAATTTCAAATTCGTCCGGACACTCGCCATCGAGGGTGCCCGAAGTCATTGCCAAACCTTCGAGCAGGCGAACGCGCAAATCGTTGCGCTCGACAATGGCCCGCGGCGCGAACTCCTCTTTTAGCAATTCAACGAGCAAAGGCTTGATCGCTTCGGTGCCTTGCGAAAGCGTTTGCAGCACGAACACTTTGTCATACACATCAATGATTAGAGACGGGAGCAGATCGCCTTCCGAGTAAACCAGCCTGTAGGCGTTGGTGCCGAGCGTGATTTGGCTGCGTCTCGCCGCGGCAGCGCGAAGTTTCCTGCGCCACCATTCGCCATCGATAGTCTCCTCCGCCTGAGTCAACAAGCGCAAAGTGATTTCTGACCGGTCGCTGAAGAGGGCCTGGCCGACAAAGTTCCCGCGCGGGTCGCTTACGCTGACGACGGAGCCACCGGCGCAACCGCCGTTATCGACAATGTCACTGCGATAGATCCAGAGGTGACCGTGGCGAAGACGATCAGCTCCGCGTTTGTTTACTATGACGCTATTCATTGCGCAGTACTTTGGCACAGGCAGGGAAGGTTGCGCCACCCGGCCAAGCGGAGATTGATCCTCGCGTTCCTCCGTACCTTGACAGGCGGCCACCCCGCCGCCTGGTTCAGGCGCATTAGGAGGCTCCCGGAGAGCTAATTGCGGGCTGCACAACCGTGTGTTAGGCTTCGAAACACCTGGAGATTTCTTATAAACAACGAGAGATAGTCATAACTTAGAGCATAATTGTTGTCATGGCGATCAAGACCCCTGGTGAACGACGCGAACGCTTTGAAACCACTTCGGGAATCGAGCTGCCGCCCGACTACAATCCCGCAAATACTGAACCACCTGATTACGAGCGCGATCTGGGCGCGCCGGCAAAGTTCCCATACACGCGTGGCATTTATCCCAACATGTACCGGGGTCGCCTCTGGACCATGCGCCAATACGCCGGTTATGCCACCGCCGAAGAATCGAACGCGCGGTACAAGTACCTGTTGGCCCAGGGCACTTCAGGATTGTCGGTCGCTTTCGATCTGCCGACGCAGATTGGCCTGGATTCGGACGATCCGCTGGCCGCCGGCGAAGTCGGCAAGGTAGGCGTGGCCGTTGACTCTATCGAAGACATGCAACGCCTGTTTGCAGGCATTCCCCTCGACGGTGTCTCGACCTCAATGACTATTAATGCGACCGCGGCAACGTTGTTGTGCCTCTACCTCGCGGTGGGAAGGAAACAAAACATCCCGCTCCACAAGTTAAGGGGGACGGTCCAGAATGACATTCTCAAAGAGTATATAGCGCGCGGGACCTACATCTATCCGCCTGCCCCCTCGTTGCGCCTGGTGACAGATTTGTTCGCATTTTGCGCCCGGGAAGTCCCGCACTGGAACACTATCTCAATCAGTGGCTATCACATTCGCGAGGCGGGTTCGACGGCGGTCCAGGAACTGGCGTTTACGTTATGCGATGCGATCACTTATGTGGAAGCGGCGCTCAAAGCGGGCTTGCAGATTGATGATTTTGCGCCGCGCCTTTCGTTCTTTTTCAACGCCCACAACAATCTGCTGGAAGAGATTGCGAAATATCGGGCCGCGCGTCGGCTCTGGGCCCGGATTATGAGCGAGCGGTTCCGCGCGCGTGATCCACGTTCTCTAATGCTGAGATTTCACACCCAGACAGCCGGGTCTTCATTAACTGCACAACAGCCGGAAGTAAATGTGGTCCGCACGACGATCCAGGCGATGGCCGCGGTCCTGGGTGGGACGCAATCGCTGCATACGAATTCCATGGACGAAGCTTTTGGCCTGCCAACAGAGCAGGCAGCGCGTCTCGCTCTGCGCACCCAGCAGGTAATCGCGCATGAATCAGGTATTGTCGACACCGCTGACCCATTGGCGGGTTCTTATGCCATCGAATCACTTACCAACGAGGTCGAAGCCCGGGCAGTGGAATACATCGAGCGCATTGATGGCCTGGGCGGCATGCTGCGGGCCATCGAAACAGGGTTTGTTCAGCGTGAAATTCAGGAAGCCGCCTATCGTTACCAGCGGGCAATTGAAACGAAAGAGGCAATCGTTGTCGGTGTCAATGAATATCGCCTGGCAGAGGAAACTCCGATACCGACTCTGCGTGTTGATCCGGCCATCGAACAGGAGCAAATCGCGCGAGTCCGCGCCGTACGCGAGCGCCGCGATGCTCCAGCTGCGGCAGCCGCGCTGGCGAGTTTGGAGGAAGCTGCCCGCGGTACTGAAAACTTGTTGCCGCGCATCCTGGACTGCGTCGAAGCCTCGGTCACAGTTGGCGAAATCAGTAATACTTTGCGCGGCGTCTGGGGCGAGTATCGTGAGAGCGCCACAATCTGAAGTCAACAACGGAGAGCAAAACCTTAAATCCGGCCATCGGGAGAGACATGGATCGACGAGAGTTTTCAAAGAGCATAACCGCGGCAACTATTGCCTTGGGGTTGGGAAGGCTGAAACTTTCAGCGGCGACGCCGCCTCCGCAAATCGCCATTACCATGGACGATTTCACCTGGGCCAATCCAGTTAAGCTCACTGCTGAAAAACGCCTAAACGCGATACTGGCAGCGCTACGATCACATTCGATTAAGGCGGCGGGGTTCGTCATTGGGCGGAACGCCGACAGTGAAACCGGACAGAGCCTGCTCAGGCAGTGGGACAACGCCGGCCATTTGATCTGCAACCACACCTACTCTCATCGAAACTACAGTGACCCACGAATGACTACCGCCACTTACCGAGACGATGTTCTGCACGCTGAAGCCGTGCTCAAGAGTTATCCGCACTTTCGCAAACTGTTTCGGTTTCCAATGTTGAAGGAGGGCGACACCGCCGAGAAGCGTGACGGATTTCGAGCGTTTCTAAAACAACACAACTATCGAACCGGTCACGTGACTATCGATAACTCTGATTGGATTGTTGATGAGCGCCTGCGTGTAAGATTGGCAAGAGAGCCCGGGGCTGAGCTCAAGCCTTATCGGGATTTCTACCTTAAGCACATGTGGGAGCGCGCCATTTACTATGACGAGTTAGGTCGCAAAGTGTTGGGCCGTAACGTTAAGCATACGGTCCTGACGCACTTCAATCTGCTGAATGGCCTCTTTCTCGGTGACCTGCTGGACATGTTCAAAAGCCGAGGCTGGCGGTTAATCGATGCGGAAACGGCGTTTACTGATTCCGTTTTTGCGGCTGAACCGAAATTGCTTCCAGCCGGTGAAAGCATTATCTGGGCTTTGGCCAAGGCTACGGGCAAAATCGACAAAGACCTCCGCTACCCCGCAGAAGACGGCGAGTACGAGCGGGCGGAAATGGACAGACTCGGATTGTAAAAGCTTGGATCTGATGCCGCACCTGCTGGAAGTCAAGAATCTGCAAACGCACTTTCCTACGCGGGCGGGATTAGTGCGCGCAGTCAACGATGTGAGTTTCTATCTTGATCGCGGCGAGTTGCTGGGTCTGGTGGGCGAATCGGGCTGTGGTAAATCGATTACGGCCCTCTCGATCATGCGTTTGATTGCGCCCCCTGGAAAGATCGTGGCCGGTGAGATCACTTTTGCTGGCAAGGATTTGTTGACCCTCTCAGAAGCGGAAATGAGGGCCATCCGCGGCGATGACATCGCCATGATCTTTCAGGATCCGATGACTTCGCTCAACCCTGTATTTACTGTTGGCGAACAGATTGCTGAAGCGCTGCGTCTGCACCGCAAGCTCTCGCGCAAGGACGCGCGTGATGCCGCTATCGCCGCCATGCGCGAGGTTTCGATTCCGGATCCCGCCCGCCGCATCGACGATTACCCGCACCAGTTATCCGGCGGCATGCGCCAGCGTGTCATGATCGCGATGGCACTCGCTTGCGATCCGCGCTTGCTGATTGCGGACGAACCAACCACCGCCCTCGACGTCACGATTCAGGCGCAGATACTCGAGTTGCTGGACGGCTTGCGCAAAACGCGCGAGTTGGCGGTGTTGCTGATCACCCACGATCTGGGCGTGGTGGCTGAGGTGGCGGAGCGTGTGGCTGTGATGTACACGGGGAAGATTGTGGAAGAGTCGCCCGTTGATGAGTTGTTCACTCGTCCCAAACATCCGTACACCGAGGGACTGCTCAGGTCCGTGCCCAAGTTGACTGCCGCCGACGTGATCAGGAAGGAGCGACTGGCGACCATCGAGGGTACTGTACCGAGGCCCACTGACTTGCCGCCCGGTTGTCACTTCGCCCCGCGCTGTCCCTATCGCTTATCTCGTTGCACCGAAGGTGAGATCCCACTTTACGATCTGGGTGGTGACGTTCAGGTCAGATGCGTATTGCACGATCCGTCGGCGGTGGGAGTGGATCTAGCTGTCCGCCCTGGTTCAGCGGCGCAGACGTCTTTGTGATGAATACATCCCTTCCCACAAACGTTGAGGGCGGACCCATAGCTCCAACCCTGCACAGCCAGCTGGAGACGCTCGTCAGGGTGCGCGGACTGGTAAAACATTTCGCGGTCGAGAACAGCGATGACGTGGTGCGCGCCGTCGATGGCGTGTCTTTCGAAATCTTTCAGGGCGAAACGTTGGGTCTGGTGGGCGAGTCAGGTTGCGGGAAATCTACCGTCGGCCGTTGCTTGCTGCGCCTGATTGAACCAACCGCAGGCGAAATCAGTTTCGCCGGACGCGATGTAGTGGGCCTGGGAAAAACCGAACTGCGCGAACTGCGTCGCGAGATGCAGATTGTTTTCCAGGACCCTTATGCCTCGCTTAATCCGCGCATGAAAGTAGGCGACATCATTGCTGAGCCACTGGTGATTCATAAGATTGGTGACAAGCGAGAGCGCCGGGAACGCGTAGCCTCGTTGCTGACCAAAGTAGGGCTCGATCCCGATTACATGAATCGCTACAGCCACGAATTCTCAGGCGGACAACGACAGCGAATCGGCGTGGCGCGGACGCTCGCGCTTAATCCCAGGTTGATTGTGGCGGACGAACCGGTGTCAGCCCTGGATGTTTCCGTGCAGGCCCAGGTAGTCAATCTGTTTCAGGATCTGCAGAAAGAATTCGGACTCACTTATCTTTTTATTTCCCACGGCCTGGCCGTGGTTGAGCACATTTCGACGCGAGTGGCGGTAATGTACCTCGGCCGGATTGTGGAAGTGGCGCCGGCGATAGATCTCTATCGGCAACCACTGCATCCGTACACCCAGGCCCTGTTATCGGCGATTCCCATTCCTGATCCCAAACGGAAACGCGAAAGAATAGTACTGCAGGGTGACGTGCCGACGCCGATCAATCCCCCTTCCGGTTGCCGCTTTCGCACGCGTTGTCCGATAGCCATTGCTGAATGCGCCACCATCGATCCGGAGTTGCGCGAGATTTCGGCGGGGCACACGGCCGCATGCATTCGCGTCCCCGGGTGGTCGGAGGCAGAAAAGGCAGCAGTGAAGAAGGTGACGGCCCTTCGACCTAACTGAAACCTGGCGGGTCTGGCTCGCGTAACAAGTCCAGCGATCAAATGACCTATCACGGACGGAACGCATTCCCCCGTCCTCTATTAACAGGAGGATTATCCAATGGGCGATCCGAACAGCGAATCTCAATCAGCGGCCCAGCCGGTGACACCACAAACCTCTAAGCGGCGTCCGCAAAAGATGCTTATCGCAGGCATCGTAGTCATAGCAATTGGACTGGTAGTTGTTATTGCCGGATTTGCCAAGCTGCTGTCTGGCGGAGTCGGCACGGGTATAATCATTTGCCTGCTGGGGATTGCCCTGGTGGGCCTGAGCTTTGTCGGCCTGCCCGAGGCTGGGCCGGAACCAGCGCTGGGAATAGGAGACAGGCTTTCAGGAATCTTCTTCGAACCCAGTCGCATCTTTAGCAGCCTGCGTACAAATCCTGGTTGGTTGGCGCCACTGTTGATAATTGGGATTCTCAGCGCGGCGTACCAGGCCGCTTTCACTCAGCGACTAACCGCCGAGCGGATAGTGAACTACACCGTGGACAAAATGGCCGATACTCCCTTCATTCCTCCGGAGGCGGTCGAAAGGGCCCGGGAACAGGGGTTGGAGCAGGCGAAGGCACCTGCTCAAAAGGTCCTCAACGCGGTTAAGACCCTGGTTGGTGTCATTCTGGCGACATTTTTTATTGCCGCCATTTATCTGGTCGCCCTGCTGGCGTTCGGCGGCAAAATCAATTACTGGCAGTCAGTTTCGGTACTTGCTTATGCGGCACTGCCTACGGCGGTGATCACCAAGGTTGTGAGTTTTGTGCTTTTGTACTTGAAGTCCCCGGACGATATTCACCCGCTGCTCGGTCAGGAAACCCTGCTGCAGGACAATCTGGGAGTGTTGTTTGAACCCAGGGATCATCCGGTTTTTTTCGTTATCGGCACCTCGATCGGGATCCTTTCGTTTTACAAGCTCTGGTTGATAGCCAGGGGATTGCACAAGGGTGCCACCAAAGTTAGTTCTTCGGCAGCCTGGGGCGTAGCAATCACCCTGTGGGTCATTGGTCTGTTGTTGGTTGTCTCGGTTACTGCCCTGTTCCCGAGTTTTGTTTCGTAAGGGGTGTCCAACAGCTTCGCCTGGCTGCGAGTCCAGGACCAAAGCTGGCTACTCGTAGCGCAGCGATTCAATCGGATCGAGCCGGGCTGCTTTCCATGCCGGCCACAGGCCGAAGATCAGACCGATTCCAACACTGGCAACAAATCCACCGATCGGCGCCCACAGCGGTACGTAGGAAGGGAGAAACAGCCGTAACAGCAAAGTTAACAACCAGCCAATCGAGAGGCCGACAAGGCCACCGATGCCGGTGAGCGTGCCTGCCTCGATCAAAAACTGCCACATGATATCGCTGCGTCGCGCGCCGATTGCTTTGCGAACGCCAATCTCGCGGGTGCGTTCAGTAACCGACACGAGCATGATGTTCATCACGCCGATGCCGCCCACCATCAATCCCACGGAAGAAATTACAACCATGGCGATGGCCAGGCCCGACGTTATTGAACGAAAGTTATCGAGGATGCTCTCCGAAGTCTCCATGCCAAAATTATCCGGGGACGAGAACGGTACCTGACGTCGCACCCGCAGCAAATCCCTTACCTGATCCCTGGCTGCATCCATTTGTCCGGGCCGGGCCACGGCGAGAATATAGATATCGTCGGCATTTGGTTTCAGCTTCTTGGCAACCGAAAATGGAACGTAGATGACGTTGTTTTGATCGTCACTGCCGCCGCCGATGAGAAACTGCTCGCGTTTTTGCAACAGGCCCACGATGCGAAACTCATCGGCGCCGATCTTGATTTGCTGGTTTACGGGCGAGCCAAAGGGAAAGAAGTCGTCCGCTACTTTGGAGCCGACAACGCAAACGTTCTCGCGGCTGTCGCTTTCAGACTCAGTGAAGAAACGCCCCTCGGCAATCACCTGTGTGCCGGCTCGCTCAAATTCGGGAAGCGTGCCTTGCAGGGCCACGCCCGCCGAAGTCTTGCCGCCCCCTGAGACCAGCAGTTTCTGTCCGAAAAAATTGTTGGTGATATCCAGAAAGGGAACTGACAGCTCGACTGTGGGCAGGCCAGAGAGAGCAATCGAGTCGTCGTAGGTCAGCTCTTTGCGCATGCGCTCTTCGCGCGACAAGCGTCCGATGTGGATCCCCGGATTGAATTTGCTGATGTAGATCGAGCGCGTGCCGAATGACTCAACCTCCTTTTTTACAGAGACATCTATGCCGCTGATTATCGACGCAATCAGCATTACGGTGATGATGCCGATGACCACGCCAAAGACGGTGAGAAACGAACGCAGTTTGTTACCGATGAGCGTCGATAGCGCCATGCGCAGGTTTTCGTAGATGTCGTTGCGCAGGATTTTCATGGCTAAGAAAGGTCTTTGGTTTTAGGTTTTTGGTCTTAGACTTTTCGTCTTAGGTTTTTGGTTTTGGTTTTGGATTTTGGTTTTTTATTCTTTATCTTACATTCGGACGAACCAGCCACAACCAAAGTTCCAGGATCAAATTCCAAAGACCAAAGACCCAAAGTCCAAAAACCTGCTTTCCTCAGTCCGCCCGGAGCGCCTCGATCGGATCCAGTCGTGCGGCCTTCCAGGCGGGAAACAAGCCCGACAGAGTTCCCGCACCGCCAGAAGCTGCCAGTGCCCCAAGGATCGCAAATAAAGACAGATAGGTTGGGAAAAAAATAGCTGTCACAATCCTTCCGATAAGCCATGCCAGCACAATTCCAATGGCCCCGCCAATGGTTGCGAGCGTCACTGCTTCTACCAAAAACTGTTTCAGGATATCCAGCTTGCGCGCGCCCAGGGACTTGCGAATGCCAATCTCTTTGGTTCGTTCGGTGACTGAAACCAGCATGATGTTCATGATGACGATGGCGCCTACGATGAGCGCGATACCCGGCACCAGCATCGCGACAATGAATATCGACCCAAAGATGCGATCGCGCAGGCCGGTGATTGCATCCGGGGTAACAATGCCGAAATTATCCTTTTCTGAGGCGGCAAGTTTGCGCCGGGCGCGCATCAGGAACCGAGACTCATCAACTGCATCGGCAAACTGATCGTCGCGCTTGGCCGTCGCCAGAAAGTAGAGGGAACGCTGTCGCATCAGCCCGCCAAAATTATTGGCATAGGTCTTGAGCGGAATGACGATAAAAGTGTCCTGCGGAATTCCGAACACCGTACCTTTGGCAGCCTCGACTCCGACCACACGGTAGGGCAAGCCCCGGATTGTGATCTCGCCGCCAATCGGATTTCCGGCCGGGAAAAGTTTGCTGGCCACGTCAGCGCCGATATAGGCCACCCTTGACGCGGCATCGTTCTCCGCCTGGCTGAAGAACCGTCCGTCGGCAATGTCGCGGTTCTCGATATCGGCGGTATTGGCGGTGGCGCCGGACACGAATACCTCTTCGAGGAGGTTGTTTTCGCGCTTTACCTCAGAAGGGGTGCCACGCGCTTTCGCTCCCAACTTGCCTATCAGCGTACTCCGTTGCAGCAGGTAATCGTAATCATCAAGCGTCAGTTCCTTGTTGCGGCGCTGAGCTGCAGCGATCGTGTCAGTATCCTTGAAGTCCTCAAACGGATTAAACCGTTGGACAGTGAAGGACTTGGTGCCGATGCCAGCAATCTTTTCGTCAACATACACGTTGAACCCCTGAATCAACGAGACAACCACCACGAAGGCCATCACACCGATAATCATCCCCAGCAGCGTCAGCGCTGAACGGAGTTTATGCGCCCAAATGGCGGCGAGTGCGAGTTTCAGGGTTTCGACGAATTTCACGGTTGAGTTATTACGGTCCTAATCCTCGTAGAGTTGCACACACCTCAGCATTCATCCGGCAGTCCGGCGTGATTCCGAGGCAGGGGGCCAATCCGTTGACGAGTCCGAATCTTAGGGTACTTTTCGTGCAAAGCAAAGTTCGCCTCGCGAAACGGAAGGGATGCAGGTAAGACCGGATCCCGGTGCGAGGAGATGCAAAGACACAAAAGCTGTTACTCCCAGCGCAGGGCTTCGATAGGATCGAGACGAGCTGCTTTCCAGGCAGGCCACAGCCCAAACACTATTCCCACTGCCGCTGAGATGCCGATACCCACGGCGATTGCCCACAATGGCACGTAGGCGGGCAAGGGCGAATATTTGTTCATGACCACGCTGGCCGCCTCGCCGACGATCAATCCGGTCAGCCCCCCGATCCCGGTCAGCACAACCGCCTCGATTAAGAACTGCGAAAGAATGTTCATTTTGGTAGCGCCGACGGCCTTGCGAATTCCGATCTCTTTGGTGCGCTCGGTCACGGAAACGAGCATAATATTCATCACGCCGATGCCTCCAATCATCAACGCTACGAAAGAGATCGCTGTCAATACCAGGGCGGTGGCTCCCGTTAGTTGATTGTAAATATCCAGCAACGAGTCCTGAGAAGAAATTCCGAAGTTGTTCTTTTCGTTTGCCGGCACGCGGCGCCTGCGGCGCAGAATGTCAGTAATCTCGTCAATACTGGACTTTACATAGGCGCGCGACTGCGGCCGCACAATGATGAAGAAAACCGTCTGCGGGAAAGGCAGATCCGGATAATATTTGTCAAAGGTAGTGATTGGCATGAAGATCGAGTTGTCACGCGACTGGCCGAAAAAATTACCCAGTGGCTCCATCACTCCAATCACGTAGAACGGGTTCCCGTTGATGCGGACTTCTTTGTTCAACGGGTCCTCGTATGGAAAGAGGGCCTGCACAACATCGACGCCCAGGACACAGACGTTGGAGCGATCCTGCATATCGATGTCGTTAACGAAGCGCCCGCGCGCGGCGTATTGCGTATGCACAAACTCGTAGTAGGGAGTTACCCCAAAGATAATTGGTGTATCGGTCTGCTTGTCCTGGTAGCGGGCCGTGCCGGCCAGCAGGCGATGAATGGGAGAGACTCCGGCGATGGATGGGGCTTCCCGGCGTAGCGCCTCGGCATCGTCCATGGTGAGGTCCTTGCGATGAATTTCATCGGGTCCGGGCGGCTTGCCGAAACTCGGCTCAAACTTGGCCACGAAGATTGTGTTTGAACCCAGCGACTCAATCTGATCGGCAAAGGCCTTGTTCAATCCCTGGATGATGGAAACCATGAAGATGATGGTTACCACGCCTACGCTGACCCCGAGGATTGTCAAAGCTGAACGCAGCTTATTGGCCCGCACGGTGTCGAGCGCCATCAGGCCGGATTCTTTGATGTCTTCGATTCTCACTCAGACCTCAACGCTTCAATTGGATCGAGTTTGGCCGCTCGCCAGGCGGGCCATAATCCGCTAATGATCCCTACCACTGAGGAAACACCAACTCCCAGTACCGCCGACAGGACATTGATGAGCAAAGGGAAACCAATCAGGGCGGAAATTACATAAGCCAACCCAAAGCCGGTGAAGACACCGATCGCGCCTCCGATCGCGGTGACAGCCACGGCCTCAATCAGAAATTGAGTGAGAATGTCTTTACGTCTCGCGCCCATGGCCTTGCGGATGCCAATCTCCTTGGTGCGCTCCGTCACCGACACGAGCATGATATTCATGACGACGATGCCACCCACAATCAGCGAAATAGCAGCTACACCGATGGTGACGATATAGATATTCGAAGTTGCCTTGCCGTAAAGATCCAGAAACACATCCTGGGTTTCGAGCGCAAAACCCGGATCTTCTTCGTCGTCGAAGATTCTGCCGCGGCGGTTGCGCATAATGGTGCGCACCTGATCTTCCGCCACTTCTAACTCCGCGGCGGTGGGAACCTGGATGAAGACGACGATTGAGTCGCGCGCGCCATAGGCCTTTTGATATGTCGAGTAGGGAATATAGATCACACTGTCCCGCGAGGTCCCAAAGATTGAACCGAGGGGCTCCAGCACACCCAGGATCTGATGCGGACGACCGGCAATGCTAATCTCCTCCCCAATCACTCGGTCAGCGCTGGCGCCGCCGAAGAGATTAGTCAACACATCCGAGCCAACCACACAAATCGACCGGCCGGAGGTCCCTTCCGACTCCGTCCAAATGCGACCGGAGTCCAGGGTTACTCCGTCGATGTCGAACATCGTCTGAGGCGTAACACCGCGCACTCGCACATTCTCAAATTTTTGGTCGCCACGTTTAGCTGTCTGGACGACGTTTGCGGCCACGCCAACGCGCCAACAAGATGTGCATAAGCGGGCAATCGCCTCAGCGTCCTCGTGGGTAACGTCTTTGCGCTTGTTGAATTTTACAAAGTCTTCGCGTGATCTGATTATTTGCGGTCTCTTCGAGATGGTAAAGACTGTGGAACCCTGTGAGGAGAAGGTCGTGGCGACCTTGTTATCCAGTCCCTGGATGATTGTGACCACGGCGATAACAGCGGCCACGCCAACGACGATTCCCACCAGCGTCAGGGCGGTCCGCAGCTTGTTTGAGCGGAGGCTGGCGACAGCGACGAAAAAGGCCTCCCAGAGTGCCGCAATGCGAAGCCGTGAGACGGACCGCGGCCTCGATGAAAGCGGGCCTGATTTGAGGAACGTCGCCAGCGTGAGGCGCGTAACTCCAGGCGCGCGTCGGTCCATCGCGGCGCCTCCTTAACGTACCACCTGGTCTTTTTCGATTTGTCCGTCGCGGATGGAGATAATGCGATGAGCGCGAGCCGCTATGTCGGCTTCGTGAGTAACCAGCACCACCGTGTTGCCCTCTTCGTGCAGGCGTTCGAAGAGATCCATGATTTCCTGACTGGTGTGCGTGTCCAGGGCGCCGGTTGGCTCGTCTGCGAGCAGAATAGACGGATGATTTACCAGGGCCCGGGCAATAGCCACGCGCTGGCGTTGGCCCCCGGAAAGCTCGTTCGGCCGGTGGGTGACGCGGTCGGCCAGGTCAACGGCAGCCAAAGCCTGCTTGGCCATTTCGTGTCTTTTCGCCGAGCCAATACCCCCGTAGATCAAAGGCAGCTCCACGTTGTGTAGCGCGGTGGCGCGGGCCAGGAGATTGAAAGTCTGGAAAACGAAACCTACCTCCTGATTGCGAATGCGCGCCAGTTCATCGTCATCCATCTCGGAAACGTTTTTCCCGTTCAGCCAGTATTCGCCTTGCGAGGGAGTGTCCAGGCAACCGATCAGGTTCATCAAGGTTGACTTGCCAGAGCCGGATGGACCAGTGATCGCAATGTATTCACCTTTGCGTACTTCAAAAGTGACGCCATGCAGGGCGTGGACTTTCTCGGAGCCCATTTCATAGGTTTTCCAAATGTCGCGCATGGCAATAAGCGACGCTACTTCGGATCGCCCGATACCATTGGCTAACGGTCCCGTGGTCTCTGCAATTGTTGGAGACTCCAGTGTGACGTTGCTCATCAGCTACCCTCATTGGCATTGCTATTACCGCCAGGCTTCTTAGTCTGACGCTTGATTGACATTCCATCTTTCAGAGTTTTTAAGACTCGGCTCGGCCCGCGCACGATTTCATCACCGGCCTTGACGCCGCTCAGGACCTCGATGTCCGCTTCACCAGTGATGCCTGTTGTGACTTCGACAAACTTCACTTTATTGGCGGTCACCGTGTATACGCCCTTTAGGCTCTTGGGCTTTTCGTTTGCTGAGGGAGTCGGCACGCTCCCTGCAATCGTGGCTGCCGGAGACGGCGAAGCGTTCGGCTGACGCTCGACTATTGCTTCGAGGGGGACCGCGATGACGTTGTTTTTCGTCTTGGTGGTAATCGTTGCGGTGGAGCTCATGCCGGGTCGCAGACTACTCTTGATCTCGTCCGGCAAGTCGCGTAGCTCGATGGTCACTTTAAATTCCTTGGCTTCCTGTACGTTGACGCGGTTCGAAAGACCACCGGTCGTATCGGACTTGGAAACTGCCAACGGGTTCTTCTGGGTTACGACGGCCTTAATCTCTTTATCACCGAGCGCATCGACCTTCACCTTGGCCTGCTGACCTACCTCAACATTTGAAATTTCTGTTTCGTCCACGTTGACTTCAACGTTGATGGTCGACATGTCCGCGATAGTCATGAGCGAGGTGGTCGAAAGGCCGGCCACAGCGAATTCTCCCACGCGGGTGGGAATGTCGGCCACGACCCCGTTAAGTGGCGAGAGCTGCATGGCCTTTGACCGTTGGCTGGATTGTCCGCGAAGTACCGCCTGTTGCTGATTGGCGCGCATCTCGCTCGACCTGATACTGGTTCTGGCTTCCTGAACGGCCAGGCGTTGTTGGTTGGCGCGCTCCTGCGCCTCCTTGACGGCGATATTTGTCGCTTCGAGATTTGCGCGCGCGGTGTCCAGCGCAATCCTGGCCTGCGAAAAACGATCATGCGCGGCGTCGTATTCGGAGCGCGAAGCGACCCCGGATTCGATCAGATCCGTAACTCTTTTTAGTTCGCGTTGTGCGGCCGTCAGATCAATCTGCGCCCTGTCTACAGCCGTTTGTTGCGCAATCACTTGCTGGCGCGCTGCCGCCACTGATGCTTCGACGACGGCCAGTCCCTGTTGCGCGGAATTCACCGCGTTGCGAGCGTTCTGTACGTCGTTGATGGAGGCCTGAGTAGCTGCCCATTGGGCTTCCTGGCTGGATTGCAGTTGCGTGGGATCGATACGGACCAGGGGTGTTCCTACTTTTACCGAATCGCCGGCGTTGACATAGATTTCCTGAATGCGTCCCTGCACTTCACTGGTCAGCTTGATGTAGCGGATAGGACGTATCTCACCGGAGGCAGTGACGGTCTGACGGAGCTCGGGACGCGTTTCAATTTTGATGGTCGTGACTTCAGGCTCTTCTTTACGGCTGGCGAAAACACTGACAATCACAACTACTGCCAGGACTACGAGCGCCGTTGCTCCGATGATAATCTTTTTCTTCTTCGTTAAAGCCATCTTGATTCCTTAGATTTACTATGGGGTTTCCGCCGGGCCAGGTCGAGCTCAAAGTTTGGCACATTTGTACTACTGATCCAAAAGCTGAAATCGTCGAAAACCTTTTACGTCCAGAATACGCAAACGGTTTCAAATATGAGCAGTTAGCCGCGAAAAAACTCCTTTCTTCGGGCCAGCGCGGTGTCTGCCAACCTAACCACCCCCGGACGAGACGACTTTCTACAGTCCGCAGAGCGTTTCCACTTCGGGCTTATCGCTCTTTTCTGGATTCGACTTATCTTAATTGGCGCCCCCGCTGAATTCGCGCTAAAATCAGGTCTTTACTGCGGATGAGGTTGCAGGCGATGTTAAAGTCAGGCGGGCGCCGGCGCTGTCTATGATTACTTGCGAGAGATGTAAAACCGAAAATCTTGATGGCTCGCAGTATTGCGACGAGTGTGGAGCACCTCTAAAGCCTAATCCCCGTTCAGGTGGGCCCGGCTTTGGTGCGGCGATTGAGGGGAACGGCCGGAAGACAATTGCCCCTAGTCAGCAGCAGCCGGAATTCGCAAGCAGTCAACCCACGCCGGTGTTGCGGGTGTCGGCGGCCCTCGAACCATTGGCCCGGCCCCATGCCTGGCTCGTGATTGAACGCGGTCGTTCGGCGGGGAAGAAATTCATGCTCAGCGAAGCTGAGTCCCAGATCGGCCGGTGGGATGCTGATGGTGGGATTTTTCCCGACGTTGATTTGGACGCTGACGATCCGGAAGCCAAGGTCTCACGCCGCCACGCTCGCGTGACGATGATCAATGGAGAATATTTTGTCGAAGACCTGGGCTCAACCAACGGAACGTTCGTGAACCGTGGCAAACGGTTGCTGCCAGGCCAGCCTCAACCCTTGCGTGAGAGTGACGAAATTATCGTAGGCAAGACGTTCCTGCGATTTCATATTGTTAAGTAGACAGGTTTCAGGTTTTTAAGCGCTGTCCGCAGCCCAGTTAGTTGCTTCCAGTTCCAGCGAGTCATTGCGCATTATGGAAAAGTGCTCTCAATGTCAGGCCGACGTTGCCGTTGATGTCCCCTTCTGCGGACAATGTGGGGCCAGTGTCTCGCCAACCCCGCCGCATCCCGGTGGAATGGTGGCGCCCGCCGATGACCCGAACCAAACGCCGGACTCAGGCAAGCCGGCCATTGTTACCCGTGTGTCGGATCCGTCAAAGACTGCAGCGGCCGATCCGGTTGTGGAAAAGGTGGTTCAAGTATCACCAACTGCTCAACCTGAACGGAAACGAACTACCGGGGGCCGTCAACCGGCGGTCAAGCAGCTGGACAGCGGCACCGTCCTGAATAATCGTTACGAGATTGTGCGCCGCATCGGTGGAGGAGGTATGGGCGCGGTTTATCTGGCCAAGGATCGCAATCTTGGCGATGCACCGCGGGCCGTAAAGGAAATGGTCGAGACGCACCTCGATGAGGCGCAGCATGAAAAAGCCATTGGAGATTTCAAGAGAGAGTCGTTGTTATTGACCTCGTTGGAACATCCCTCGATCCCTACTATTTACGATTACTTTTACGACAGTACTTTGAACCGATTTTACCTCGTGATGAAATATATCTCAGGTGGCGATCTCGCATCACGGCTGCGGAGTTCTCCAGGCGGTAAGCTCGATGAAAAGACCATTACCGACTGGGGTATGCAGGTTGCCGATGTGCTCGAGTACCTGCACTCCCGTCCGAAACCGATTATTTACCGGGACTTGAAACCGGCGAATCTGATGATCGACGGTAATTCAGGGAGAGTGATGCTGATTGACTTCGGTATCGCACGCTGGGTTGCCAAACAGGAGAAAGGCGTAACCGCAGTTGGTACCATGGGCTACGCACCCCCCGAATTGTTTAGCGGGCGGGTCGAACCTCGATCGGATGTTTACAGCCTCGGCGCCACCTTGTTTCATCTGTTAACTGGTTCGGATCCCCAGGACAATCCCCTGCTGATCTTTGACTTCAGTAAGAACCCGCGACCGCGGCAAATCGTACCTTCGGTGTCGTCGGAAATTGAACAGATCCTGATGCGGGCCGTAGAGTATAAGCCGGAAGATCGTTTTCGCTCAGCTGGTGAGTTGCGCGATGTACTGGCGGAACACCTTGAAAAATTGATGAGCGGCAAAGTCAGCTACGGTCAGCCTTTGGCTGAACTCGGGGGCGAAACCGTTCAGGTGCAAACTGTTTTTTGTGGGTTCTGTGGCGGGCGCATTGCTGTCGACGATGTTTTCTGTGCCCACTGCGGCGCCCGTCAACCGCTGGGCGCCGTGGGCGCGAGTGCCTCTCTGAAAGCTTCGCGACTGACGGCCAAACTAATTGTGGCTGGAACTACCGAACTGGACTCCTCCTTTGTATTGCAGAAAGACAGCAATCTTCTGGGCCGTGCGGATCCGCATTCCAATATTTTCCCGGAGATAGATTTGTCGAAGTTTGATCGGGATACTAAGGTATCACGACGCCATGCACGCATCTGGTGCGAAGGCGACACTTTCCTGGTTGAGGATCTGGGGTCGGTGAATGGCACCGTAATTAACGATTCGGTGCGTTTGGCGCCGCGCCAGCCGCGGGTGCTCGACAGCGGCGACAGAATTCGCCTCGGAGAAACGACTTTACATTTTCTGGTGGGGTAATGCTGTTGTTTCCGGGTCTTTTGCTTTAGAACGGACTGGTGTGCCCGTGAGTATGCCGGAACCCGGGATCGTGTCAGGCACGTTCGATAAGGCAGAGCAAGCTTTCAAAGCCGAAGGCGCGATAACAAACGAAGATCGAAGACCGGGGAACCCAAATAAATCAATGACCCAGGCAGAAACGGCGGCAATGTCACCTCCACAGGGCGCTCGGAGGCAGCGGCGAGTTCAAGTGCACAAGACGCGGGCGCCCTTTTCGCTGCGGTGCGGCGCTTTCCTGATCGACTATATTGCGTTGATGGCAATCGCCGCCGTGACGACGCTGGTTTCGCGTTTGTTGGGCTCGGCGGGACGCTCCACAGGAAACTCGACGGAAACGGTCGGGTGGTTGATTGTGCTGTTAGTCGCCGTTGTCAATTTTGGGATCTTACCGGGCTTGCACGGCCAAACGATTGGGAAATGGGCCGCTGGTCTGCGGATCGAGCGGGCCGACGGCCAGGGTTTGAGCATTGGACGTGCCTTCCTGCGACACTTTGTAGGCTACCCCCTTTCGCTGCTGACCCTCGGACTGGGATTTTTGTTAGGGGCTGTCAACGCCCGCGGGCGGACTCTCGAGGACATAATTGCCGATACGGTGGTTGTTCGCGACGAGATTGTGGTGTTGGATGGCGAGCCTTGAGAAGCCCGGCTTCTTGTACTCAAGAGCGAGAACCAGTGAACGGCCGTAACTTTAAGTCTGAGTCTGAGAGAAAAATTAATCTGCATGGCTGAGTTAATAGTTAAATATCCGGACCGCGCTCCCGATCATTTTCCCCTCGGACGTTTACGCATCACCATCGGTCGCTCAGCGCGCAACGATCTCTGCGTGCCTGATCCATTCGCTTCCCGCGTACATGCGGAAGTGCGCCGCGAAGGTGAGGAGTACTTTCTACAGGATCTAGGCTCGGCCAACGGAACGCTCTACAACGGCAGTTCCGTGCAGGGCAATATCACGCTGAGACCGGGCGGGAGGATCCAGATCGGCGAGACCGAACTGATCTTTGACGACGGAACCTACAACTCGAGCATGGGCGCTACGATGATTACGGACAACACCACATCGTTGCCCGAGGCCACGATCGCTTTGCAGTCATCTGACCGCACGACTTCAGGGTTATTGGAGGCGATCGAAGGCGCCCGCACCAAGCCGGAACAGATCTCGGCCGCGCGTAAGGAAAAGACCAGCGATTTGCTGGCGCTAATAAGCAAAGTCGGCGTGACACTCTTGTCCTCGGCAACGCTGGTGGAAACGCTCGAACAAGTCGTCTCGCTGGTGTTTGAGTCCGTGCCTGCCGATCGTTGCCTGATCATGATGCGCGATGAAGGCAGCACCGAACTAAAGGTACCGGTCGCGCGGCTGCGCGACCGTGTCGGCCAGGTGGGTGAGATTCGGGTGAGCCGCAACGTTCTCGAGGAGGTGGTGATGCGTGGCAAGTCCGTGCTTACCTCGGACGCCCAGCACGACCCCCGGTTTGCCAGCGGTACCATGGTTCTGCAGGGCGTGCGCTCAGTTCTCGCTGTGCCGTTGGGTGTCGAGGACAAAGTTTTTGGCATTATCTATGTCGATTCGCCTATCGCTGAAGGCCGCTTCACCGAAGACCATTTGAAGGTTCTGACTACGCTTGCGTCGGTTGCTGCTATTCGCGTGGAAAATGCTCGGCTGATGGAGGCTCGGCTGCAACAGGAACGGCTCGAGCGCGAACTGCAACTGGCCAGCGAGATTCAGCAGCGGCTTCAACCTACCGCACCGCCTTCAGTCCCGGGTTATGAATTCCAGGGCATTAGTTTTCCCTGTTATGAAATTGGGGGCGACTATTATGATTTTATTAAGCGCGCCGATGGTCGTTGGGTAATTGCTTTGGGCGATGTCTCCGGCAAGGGAACAGCCGCGGCCTTATTGATGTCCTCGTTGCACGCGGCGATTCATGCGCAGGCAGGCTCGCACGACACGCTGGTAGGTACGATCAGCGCTGTCAATCGCTACCTTGCCGAAAACATTCCGTCAAATCGTTTTGTCACCTTGTTTTGTGCCGAACTGGATCCCGAAACGGGCGCGCTGGCATTTCTCAATGCGGGCCACAACCCGCCCTTGATTGTGCATTCGTCGGGAACGGTTGAACAATTAGCGGCCGGCGGTCTCCCGCTGGGCATCAAGGCCGATGCTGAATACCGGGAAGGGCGGACCCAGCTACAGCCCGGCGATGTGCTGGTAATTTATTCTGACGGCGTTACCGAGGCCAGTACAGCTTCAGGAGAAGAGTTTGGCCCAACCCGTTTATATGAAGTGGTGCAGCGAAATGTTGAGGCTTCCGCTGCCGGCATTCGCGATCGAATCGAATCGGCGCTGACCAAGTTTGCCCAGGGTACCCGCGCCGCCGACGACATCACACTGGTAATCGTCAAACGTCAGGCCGAAACCCAAAAGCTCTCTTTTACTTCCATCGTCACTTAGTTGGTCTCAATACCTTCGCGCTCAACGCCGACTGCCCCCAGAGCTCCGCGTCCACAGAGGCGAAGTTGGGATCGTCGAAAGACGCGGTGAGATCAACGCTTCCCGAAAGAACTCCGTTTGTGATACTTCTGCTTTACGAAAATGGAGCAGGACACAGATATTGGCGGGCCGGAGCACCGGTTTCCGGAGACCAGGCATTCGGCCATTGAAGGCGTACGCAGCGAGAATGTCGAGCAGCGCGCCCGGGCTGTTACCACAATCGTTGAAAGTTACTGGAAGCCTGTTTATAAATACATTCGCATCAAGTGGGGCGCTGCCAACGAAGATGCCAAAGATTTAACGCAGGCGTTCTTTACGATTGCGATCGAAAAACATTACTTCGCCGGCTACGATCCCTCGAAGGCTAGTTTTCAGACCTTTATTCGCACCTGTCTCGATCGCTTCATCGCCAATCAGAAAAAGTCCGAACAACGCCTGAAGCGCGGTGGTGGGCAGGATCATCTTTCGCTTGATTTCAACGAGGCGGAAAGTGAACTTTCCCTGCCGTACCACGTTTCTGAAATAACGCCGGAAGAATACTTCCATCGCGAATGGGTCAGGCACTTATTTGCACTCGCCGTTGAAGGGCTGCGAACGCATTTCGACGAGCTGGGAAAGAACGTTCATTTCCAGCTGTTTGAGGCGTACGACCTGCGCGAGGACCTGCTGGGCGAAGCTGAAACAGAGACGCCGGCGCGAGTGTCGTACTCATCTCTGGCTAAGGATTTTGGTTTAAGCATTAGCGACGTGACTAATCACCTGGCCGCAACAAGACGCGAATTTCGGAAGATCGTGCTGACAAAATTGCGCGAATTGACCGCCAGCGACAATGAGTTCGAGCACGAAGCCCGCTCTCTCCTGGGATTAAAAATCAAATGAAGTGGATATCGGACAAAGGTCTGAAGCATCTGCTGGCGGTGGCAAATGATCCTGACTTTGGCGCCACCAAATACCGTCTGCTGGAAGAAATCTCACACGGTGGAATGGGCACGGTCTATCGCGCCCTGGACACCGAGTTGAACCGGGAAATCGCCATCAAGGTCATGCGACAGCCGGAAGCTGGCGCCAGCGTTGCCGCACGAATGGTGCGCGAAGCGCAAATCATCGCCCGACTGGAGCATCCGGGCATCGTCCCGGTTCATGATGTCGGCATATTAGCTGACGGCCGCGTCTTTTACGCGATGAAGCTCGTGCGTGGCGGCAGGCTTGATGACTACGCCGCGCGTAATCCAGGAATCAAGGACAGGCTGCGCAAGTTTCAGGCGGCGTGCGAAGCGGTGGCCTTTGCGCACGCGCATGGCGTCATTCATCGGGACCTCAAGCCACAAAACATCATGATCGGTTCGTTTGGTGAAGTCCTGGTGCTGGATTGGGGCGTCGCGAAAATAAATGCTGGCCATCAGGCAAATGGAAATCCTTTGGAAATTGATACGCTGCCGTTGGCAAAGGGTAAGGATCAGGCGGCCAGATTCGACCGGGCCGCTGACCACGAAACGGCTCAGGGGACGATTATCGGAACGCAGCATTACATGTCTCCCGAGCAAGCGAGCGGCGAGGTGGCCCGGCTGGATGAACGTGCGGACGTGTACGCCCTGGGAGTTATCCTCTATTTCCTGCTTACCAATCGCACTCCAGGCACGGGCGGCGATGAGCCGCTACCCGGCCCCCGCGAAGTTAATCCTAAAGTCAGCAAAGCTGCCGAGGCTGTCTGTCTGAAAGCGAAAGCGACAGCCGCTGCGTCGCGCTATGCGAATGCCCGGGAACTGGCTCAGGAAGTCGCGCGACTGCTCGACGAGGAACCCGTTAGCGCCTATCGTGAAAATGCTTTGGAGCTCGCCGGACGCTGGTTGGGGAGGAATCGACTGCTGGTCTTGCTCGTACTTGCATATCTCGTTATGCGAATTTTTTTCATCCTGACCGCCCGCGGTTAAAGGATTTCCGGCGTTCGTTTAATAGAAGAGTAGTCAATCGGCGTTTCGCCGCAGGGAACCTGGGATACCCCCCCTGAATCTGAAAACAAGGAGCGTGTCTATGTCCAAACCATTAATTGGAGTCTTACTAGGAGCCATACTGGGAGCTATTGACGGTTTAACCGCATGGTTCACACCGGCTGTACGCGCTCAAATCGGCGGGATTGTGATTGGCTCGACTATCAAGGGAATCATCGCTGGTATCGCCATCGGTTTCTTTGCCAGGAAATTCCACTCTTTACCAATCGGGATTCTCTTTGGATTGATTATTGGAGCATTACTGGCCTATCTGGTCGCTCTGATGCAGGGTGGTTACTATTTAGAAATCGTTCTGCCCGGTAGCCTCGTCGGGTTGATCGTGGGTTTCGCCACGCAAAAATATGGGCGTATTCCGGCGGCGGTGCACGGATAAACCTGCGAGCCAGGCAGCGAGCTGGAAAGATCTTGAAATAACTAAAGGAGAATCCCCATGTCACGAGTCGTTCACTTCGAAATTCACGCCGGCGACCCCGAACGCGCCATTAGTTTTTATGAAAAATTATTCGGGTGGACTTTTCACAAATGGGCAGGACCGATGCCTTACTGGCTCGTGACTACGGGACCGAATGATCAACCGGGCATTAACGGTGGCCTGGTGCAGCGACAAGGCGAGGTGGATGGCCAGGCGGTGATCGGCTATGTGTGCACCATTGGAGTGGAATCCGTCGATGAGTCGATCGCCGGCGCCCAAATGAATGGCGGGACCGTGGTGCTGCCCAAAATGCCTGTGCCGGGAGTTGGCTGGTTGGTCTATTGCAAAGACACAGAGGGAAACATATTTGGAATGATGCAGGCTGATGAGCAAGCGGCGTAGTCTAATGTCTCCCAACGCAGCGTCGCAATCGCAAAATGGGCGGACAGCTTGTCCGCCCTCAAACTCCGGCCTAATCACCCGGCTTGCCCGGCAGCAACGGTTCAGTGTTCAAGGTCTGCGGCCCACTGTCGTTACACATCGCATACTTTGCCTGGTACATTGAGACGCCCGCGTACTCGCCTTTGGCATTCAGAATGTAAAAGTTGATGCCAAAATTCGGCTCACCTCTGCTATTGAGAAGACGCTTCTCAATCGTATTGGACTTGATGCGTTTCAGGACTTCCATACCGGCGTCTTTCGGATGGGCGCCGCGCCGCATCTCTTCGACAATCACAAGCGAACAGAGGTTGTAGAGGTTCGCCTCGCCGCGTCCGGTTGAGCCCGCCGCGCCGACATTGCCATCGACATAAAGACCTGCCCCCAATATCGGTGAATCGCCCAGCCGCCCGGGGATCTTCCATGCCAGTCCACTCGTTGTGGTTACGCCGCAAATTTCGCCCTTGGAATTGATACCGTCACAGTTGATGGTGCCATGCATATTTTCTTCCCGCAGTAGTCCTTCCGCCAGCATCTCCAGGGCAGCGCGCTGTTCGGCCTGGGCGCGTTTTTTCGGATCCAGATAGTGGTCCGGATCTATGCGGCGCTTCCATTCCAGCCACTGCCGGCGCGAATTCTCGGTGTTTAGATCGGCTTCGATTTTGAAACCCATGCTGCGCGCGTAATTCTGTGCTCCCTGGCCCACAATCAAGTGATGGTCGGTATTATCCAGAACTGATTGGGCGACGAGTGACGGCGTGCGAACGCCCTCAAGCGCTCCCACTGCGCCGGCCCGTTTCTTCGGGCCATGCATGCAGGACGAATCGAGTTGCACGACCCCGTCTGCATTGGGCAAGCCGCCGTAGCCAACGCTGTCATCGAGAGGATCGAGCTCAACTATATTTACTCCGGCGATCACGGAATCGAGCACGTCCTCGCCCCTGGTTATCATCGTGAAAGCTTTGTGAACAGCGGTCATGTCTCCGCCATTCTTAAAACGATTGCCGTTGGCTGAGGAGACCACTACCGGCTTAACGGCGGCAGGTATCAGCATTATCGGCGTCGCGGGGGATCCCTTCGCGCCAGTTGCAGCAATCGTCAAGCCCGCGGCGGCGCTGTTGATCATAAATTCTCGTCGTTTCATCTTCTTGCTCATGTTATTCCTCAAAGTGTTTTGTCCGGCACGACGAGCAAAGCCATTGTTTGCCGCCGGCAGCGGGCGCACCTGTTTCTGTCAACACCAAAGGGCTGCCCAGCACAATAATACCCGGATTTGTCGGGTCCCCCCTTAACCCTCCGCCTCACGAGCGATGGCGGCCTCCCCGCCAACGCGGGAAGCCATGCGCGCGAGTAGCACCAATACGACGACGGCGATTGCCGTCGCCAGGATTGCATAAATGAAAAGAGGTTTAACACCTTCATCGGGTCCGAGCCACTCTTTTAGCAACGCTTTGATCGCCTCGTTCCAGGCAAGAGCGGCGACTAATCCGAGCGAGGCCGAGGCGAGAGTAATCATGGTTTGAATCAAGACTCGTGGGCTTATCATTTGTTCTCTCCAGGGGGTGTGTTGACTGGTAAATCAAGTTGCTTCTATGTCAGAATGCGTCGTAAGTCAACATAATTTCTTTTTCAGCAAGCAGGGTAGGCGGTGCTACCGCCAGGCTCAAATTCGGCAGAGACACGTATCAGGTTGAAACTCGCCTGGGTCTTAGCAAACGGAGATAGGAAGAGGACATGAAGCACTGCCCTGCAGTGATCGTGCTTACGATTGCCCTGACGTTCACGGCCTGTCACCGGCAGTCGGTCAACGCCAATAAGAACGATGATCGCCCGAACAAAAACACTTCTCACGATGCCGGCCACCAGCTTGACCTGAACTCCGCCACTAAGGCTGAACTGGCTGGTCTTCCCGGTATCGGAGACGTATATGCAGACAGGATCATCGCCCACCGTCCTTTTCACGATAAGGGTGAACTCGTCCGCAAGAAGATTATTCCTGAGTCAACCTATGAACACATCTCTGACAGGATAATTGCCAGACAGAATTGAGGGCGGCGGGTTTCTAATTTTGAGCGCCCGCTCAGGTTGGTTTGATAACCGTCAGAATTCAGAAGGAGAATGAGCAACGATGGAAGATTTTGAAAAGCTGGGTGCATTTTATCTTGGCCGTCCCTACGACCTGGCAAGCAAGAAGCCCAAAGAGGGGCTGGTCCTGTACGACTCGAAGGATCTGGTTACGCACGCGGTCTGCGTCGGTATGACCGGCAGTGGTAAAACCGGGCTGTGCATGGCCTTGCTTGAAGAAGCGGCCATCGATGGCGTGCCGGCTATCGTGATTGATCCGAAAGGCGACCTGGCAAATCTCTTGCTCACCTTTCCCGAACTCCGACCCGAAGATTTCCAGCCCTGGGTAAACGAAGAAGACGCCGGCCGTAAAAATATTTCAACTGCAGAGTATGCTGCCCAGCAGGCTGCGCTCTGGAAAAAAGGACTGGGAGAATGGGGCCAGGATGGTGCGCGCATTAAAAAACTGCGAGACGCAGCCGAGTTCACGATTTATACCCCGGGGAGCAATGCCGGTCAGCCCGTCTCGATTTTGAAGTCGTTTGGCGCGCCCCCGGCAGCCATTCAGGATGACGATGAATTGCTGGGTGAGCGCGTGAATACCACCGCTACCTCCTTGCTGGGATTGCTTGGTATCGATGCCGATCCGATTAAGAGCCGGGAACACATTCTGCTCTCGACTATCCTTAACAGCGCCTGGTCCGCCGGCAAGGATCTCGACATCGGGGCTCTGATCCAGCAGATTCAATCACCGCCCGTTACCAGAATCGGGGTAATGGATCTTGAGTCTTTCTTTCCGGCCAAGGAGCGCTTTGAACTGGCGATGTCGCTCAATAATCTTCTGGCGGCGCCGGGCTTCGCTTCCTGGATGGAAGGTGACCCGCTCGATATTCAGCAAATTCTGTACACGGCGAACGGCAAGCCTCGGATTTCGATCTTTTCAATTGCTCACCTGAGCGATTCGGAACGAATGTTTTTCGTCTCGTTGCTGCTCAATCAGACTCTGGGCTGGATGCGAACGCAATCCGGTACCACCAGCCTGCGCGCGATACTTTACATGGATGAGATCTTTGGCTATTTCCCTCCCGTTGCCAATCCACCTTCGAAGCTGCCGCTGCTTACCTTGCTCAAGCAGGGGCGTGCGTTTGGATTGGGTGTAGTACTGGTGACGCAGAACCCCGTCGATCTGGACTACAAGGGACTTTCCAACGCCGGCACCTGGTTTATTGGACGCCTGCAGACTGAACGTGACAAAGCAAAGGTATTGGAAGGGCTGGAAGGCGTGGCCGCCGGTTCCGGCAAGGGATTTGATCGCCAGGCAATGGAAGAAGTTCTGGCCGGCCTCGGGAACCGCATCTTTCTATTGAACAACGTGCATGAGGACGCGCCTGAGATTTTTGAAACGCGCTGGGCTATGTCCTATCTACGCGGGCCTCTGACTCGCTCACAGATCAAGACTCTGATGAAACCGATCAAGGATTCGACTCCGGCAGCTGCAGTAGCGCCGGCGGCGGCAACTCCATTGCCAACTGCGGCAGCGGCGAGAACGGCAGCCGCCGCGGCCGCCAGCCCCGCGGAAGCAACTGTGCAAAGTCAACGACCGGCAGTCTCGCCGGATGTCACTCAGTATTTTGTGCCGCTCCGCACCAGCGGGCCCGATCGTTCCCGACTCATTTACCAGCCCATGGTACTGGGCTCGGCGCAGGTGCGGTTCACTGATAAGAAGATTGAAAGTACTCAGGATGTCACCGTGCTGGCGGCAATCACCGATGGTCCAGTTCCGGTCGAATGGGACAGCGCCCCGGCCGTCGACCTCGCAATTTCTGATCTTGAGCCAGGACCGCAAGAGCAGGCAGGTTTTGGGGAGTTACCAGCCGCGGCGAGCAAAACGAAGAGCTACGCCGCCTGGCAGAAGGATTTTGCGGCCTGGCTTTATCGCAATCAGAAGCTCGAGTTGAGTCGTAGTCCAAGTTTGGCGATTGCTTCGAATCCGGGCGAATCGGAGCGCGACTTCCGCATCCGCTTGCAGCAATTGGCGCGCGAGCGGCGCGATCAGGAGGTGGAACGCTTGCGCCAAAAGTACGCTCCCAAAATCGCCAATCTGGAAGAGAGGAAGCGCCGTGCCGAACAGGCCGTGGAACGAGAACAGGAGCAGGCAAAGAGCCAGAAGTTTCAGACCGCAATCTCTTTTGGCGCAACTCTGCTGTCTTCCTTCATGGGGCGTAAGGCAGTCAGCATGTCGACGCTTGGCCGGGCCACCACTGCTGTCAAGGGCGTCAGCCGGACGATGAAGGAATCGGCCGATATTGGCCGCGCCGAAGAAACAGTGGAAGCGATGGCTCAACAACTCTCTGATCTGGATACACAGTTCAAAGCAGAGACCGAGGCTCTGGAAAGGGCGATCGATGCACAAAATGAAGAACTTGAGATTGTTACCTTAAAGCCAACGAAAGCGAATATCGCCGTCCGGCTGGTGACACTAGCCTGGGCTCCGCATTGGCATGACGAGCAGGGACGAATTACGCCGGCTTGGGAGTAATCATTACCCACGCAATGTTTGTCGGACCGAGGGGTACAAAACCACGAGCGCTGCAGAGTCGGCGCAGGGAGAAACTTATGGAAGAACTAATCGCGAAGGTCACGGAAAAAACTGGCATCTCTCCGGAGCAGGCAAAAACCGCCGTCGCTACCGTGCTGGGATTCCTCAAGGACAAATTACCCGCTCCGATTGCCGGGCAAATTGAGAACGTAATCGGAGGCGGAAGCGCGAGTGCCGCCGGGGCAGGGGACATCGCGTCAAAACTCGGAGGACTGTTGGGCTAGTCAGGCTCGCACTCATCTGATAATCCGGCTGGGCACCAGGTAAACTGCTGCCCGGCCTATCTTCACCTGTCGATCAGCGGTGCTCCAGACTCTCCTTAATCTTCTTGGCGGTCGTTAGACCAATTCCGTCCACCAGATCGAGACCTCCCCCGGCAACGAACTCTTTTAACTCCGGGATTGATGACACCTTGAACTTTTGATAAAGAGTCATGGCCGTCTTTGGGCCGATGCCGGGAAGTTCCAACAGATCAAGTAGCGTTTCCGGCGTTTCCGCAATGAGCCTGTCCCAGGCCTCAAAGGTACCGTGGTCCAGAAGTTCAATGATTTTGCTGGCGATCGCCTTACCCACACCAGGAATTGATTGCAGGCCCGTCATCCCTTCTTTGGCAATGAGCTCTTTTAGCGGGGTTGACCAGACTTCAATTGCCTCCGCGGCGTTGCGATAAGAACGAAGCCGAAACGGATCATCGCCGCGCAACTCCATCAGCGCAGCGAGACGATAAAAGCGGCGGGCGATTGATTCGTTATCCATAAAAAAGAGGGACCGTAAACAGGAGAATTCTAACCGATCTCGCTCCCTGGGACCGCACGCATCCTGCGTGCTGACTCTGCATTAATGGCCCCTTCCCTCGTGGAAAGCATTTAGCCAAAGGTCAGCACGCATCCTGCGTGCTGACTTTGCATTAATGGCCCCTTCCCTCGTGGAAAGCATTTAGCCAAAGGTCAGCACGCAT
>DAIMCP010000031.1:0-45827 GCA_036726305.1 Pyrinomonadaceae bacterium
CTGGGAGGCAGGGACTCGAACCCCGATAGCCAGATTCAGAGTCTGGAGTCCTACCATTGGACGACCTCCCAGCAAAGGGGTTTTCACTCTACGAATTGTCAGCCGGAGTTGTCAACCGCCGGATCAAGGGGCATCAAGAACACCGGCAATATTTCACTGAACCGGCTTCAATCACTGGGTTCGGGACAGTTCTTTGTTGCCAGCAGCGAATTATCAGGGCACAATAATCCCTCACCCCACACGCGAATTAAGGCGGCCCGCAAAACTAAAATCTATCTTAAAGGCGAACTTCTCCCACACGGGAGCAACCACCACTATGAGCGAACCAGATTCTCAAGTTCCAATCAGCAACGACGAATGCGAACAGCTGCGGGCCCAGCTGGCCGCTTATGAGGACAAGATAGATGAAATAGCGGACCTGGTTTCTCGTGTGCGGCATGAGATCAATAATCCCCTCACCGGCATATTGGGCCAGGCGCAGCTTCTCCTGCGCGAGGAAATGACGGAGAAGGCTCGCCGGCGCGCCGAAGTCATCGAACAATTGGCGCGGCGCCTGGCAGCGACCGTAGCCGAATTAAGGCAGGTGCAGAAGATACCCAGAGCGCCACAGTCAGAGGCGCAGGACAGTTGATCCTTTTAGGAGTTGAAACCGCTGCTCTGGCCGTTAGTTTCCGCGAGGATGTCCCCAATGAGGTTCGTCCTGTCCCCTCCGGGGGGTGAGAACCTCACTCGGGGAGCGCGAAATTTGCTGATACTCTCTTTGATCATCAGGCGGCGATTACTGAGCGTGGCCATGTGAAAGGGAACGACACAGCCGCAGCGATCGCAGTCGGCATTATCGCCCATCATGCATTTACCTTTCACCTCGCCGGTGGGTCCATAGGCAAAAGCCTTGAGACGAAACTCGCAATTGTCCGTGACCTGCTTAGCGTTGCCTGAGCGCATCAACTCGAGGGTCGAATCCATCATGTTGATGACTCCGGGATATTTCTGTTTCAACTCCAGGATTTGATCGATCAGTCGATCGCGGGTGGGCCAGTCAAGCCAAAGCATCTCATCCAGACCAGTAACGGGCGTGAAGAAGTCAAAGATGATGCCACCGCGCGCCAGCGGCCCCCACTCCTGTACCAGTTCCTCGATACAGTCTTTGGTGATACTGGTGAGTACGCAGGAGATTTGAATATTGAGTTCGGGATGAGCGCTGACGTTCTGTTTGATCTTCTGATAAATCCCCGGCGCCCGCATACGCGCAAACGCTTCTTCGGTGCCGTCGATCGAAACCACCCAGGTGCAGTTGGGCCAGTCGGGCAGTTCCATGGTGCCGTTGGTGACGATGGTATTGTGCTCGAAATAATGGCGGCCGGCTTCGATTAATTGCTGGCGCACCATCGGCTCGCCGCCGACCCAGGTGCAAAGCATCATGGGGTGGCCGGCGGCCTTCATCGCCTCCAGCTTTTCGATCCACTTCTCGATAGAAAGTTCTTTTTCATTCGCGTGATCCTCGGCGAAGAAATAGCAGTGCTCGCAGCGCAGGTTGCAGCGATTGGTGACATCAATTGAGCCCACCGCATATTTCGGCAAACCGGTAACGAAGAGGCGACTTACTTTGGCCAGCCGGCGAACTTTTTGCGTGAAAGACATACAGCGAAAGATTATGCGGGATGGAAGCGCGATGCTCAACTGCAGTTGGCCGCAGCTCCTGTCAGGGATTGAATATAAGGCTCAATGTGACGCTGAAGGCGTCCGCGAGTTCCAACCCAGGGCAGCGCCCTGGCTGACTATCATCATTGACGGGTGTTATTACGCCTAAGGTGTTCACCAAGGGGTCGGAATTTGTCGAACTCCGCTGCGGTAAAGCCCTTTATTCACTGAGAGTTCACGGCGTCGGCGCAGCGGGCAAAACAGCCCTACCTTTGATCGTTGTGTCTCCATGGACGAAAACGCTGTAGCGGTTACCGGCGGGAATTATGGCTGGTTTTCCCTTCTTTAATCCCCAGAGTAGTCCTAAAGGTCCCAGCAGAACTGTGGTCGCCACAGCCGCTACGGCCACTGTATTACCCTTGCTATCGCCGACCATTCGCTGTGTGAAGCGGGCCGGTACCCGACTACCATCCACTGCGTGTACGTCCTGCATAGCCCATTCGAGCTTGCCGGCATGACCCCAGCGCCCGGCCTTCTTGGCGGTCGTGATACGTGCTCGTGCCGACGCGTCTTTCTCGAACACCACGGCCCCATTTACCGTAACCGGCCGCACGACCGTGAAATCCACGACGTCGCCGATTTTGAGTTCCTGACCAGAGGCATTGTTCGTGAGTTGTACTTCAATCTCGGTGCCGTCCGGTACTTTTACAGTCAACTCTGGCGCTGGCGTCGCGGCCAACGGAACTGCCGCAGGCGTTCCCACCTGGACCATCGCCATGATGATTACATCAGGAACACCGGCCGTCTTGAGGTCCGCAAGCACACTTGGAGTCGTGTCGAACTTGGACGGCGAAGCTTTGATTTTCGCCACGACGATTTCCGTAGCCAAACCAGATTTGATCATCCCGAGCACATCTTTGTTGGTTAATTCAGTCGGGGCAGCTTGAGCCTGATTCTGAGCGGGCTCCTGAAATTTGATCCCGGGGCTTGCCATCGATAGGCCGCTGATTGTGAGAACCAGTAACAGAGACAAGACTCTCTTCATAGTGAGATTCCTTTCAGGACTATTGCCTGCCGGAAAGCGGATCGGAAGCGCGATCCGGAGTGTTTAATGGGAAGATGATTTCCTGGAATCAAAAGACCAGGAAGGGTTAGCTATGCCGTTACGGCTTCTTCCTCTTCGACCAGGTACGGCGAAACGACCACGGGCTTTTCATCGGCGTCCTCGGCCAGCACCGCCTGGATGATGGGCAGGCTCAGCGAGTGCTTCTTCGAGATTCCGGGAACGTTGTGACCGGCGGCGTAGACGGCGTGGCGTTCGTTCTTCTCGTACCACTCGGCGAGGTTCGCGGTCTTGTGCATGTTCTCGATAATCTGGCGCCAGCCAACGCCCGTGTTGTAAGCGCAGAAACTGATCTCGCCTTCCTGAGTGCCATAGGGAATGACGCACATCTCGGTGCGGCGAAAATCGTAATTGAAAAGATCCTGGAACCACATGCCTTCAACGCACAGGACGCGCCAATTGTCGTTGCTTAATGTATCCTGACCCGCGCTGGTCATGCGGTCGTTGCGATCGGAATTTGAGTTAGTCGACGACGGCTTGAAGAGATTGAGAATCTGCGAAATCGGAAACCCCTCGGGCGCGCGCTCAGCGTGGAAGTTACGCATGATGGCCATCCCCAACTGCGCATAAGAGAGCTTTTTGCCGCGCGCCGAATCGGTGATCACTGCCACGTCCTTCATAAACTGTTCATAGTCGAAAAAGTCGAACAACGAAGAGAACTGTCCGGTTTTCTTGTTGACCACAATCAGGGTAAAGATGCCGCAGTTTGGGTGGCAATTGCATGAAGACCAGCCCCAGGGCGCATCAGCGCCTTGCAGCATGTCCATCACACTCGTAAATGCCGAATACGAAGACAGCGGATACCAGTCACGCAACGGCTGCAGGCGGCCGTCCAGCTGATCTTTCAAATCGTGGGTCATGCCGGCAAGCGTGTAGCGCTGCTTGATGCGCACCGCGTCGGGCACGTCTTCATCGCGGCCAGTGAATGAAACCGGTTGGAAAGCGATGGTCTGTACCTTGTCGATATTCCTGGCGGCAAACTCAACAATCGCGCCGATGCCGTCGTTGTTGATGGTATTGACGATGGTGGTCACGAGCGTGACCTTGATGCCGACGCTCGCGAGGTTTTCAATTGCCTGCTGCTTGACGTCGAAAAGGTTGCCAACGCCGCGGTGCTTGTTCTTCTCTTCGCTGACGCCGTCAAATTGCAGGTAGACGCCGTGTTGGCCGGCGGCCTTGGCGGCCTTGCAGAATTCAATGTCTTCGGCAAAGCGAATGCCGTTGGTCGCGGCCAGAATGCGATAGAAACCAACCTTCCTGGCGTAGGCAACTGCTTCCAGGTAGTAAGGCGAAAGCGTGGGCTCGCCGCCGGAAAAGAGAATGATGATCTGGCGTTTCGGCTTGAACGATACCGCGCGATCTAAAATCGCCTTGGTGTCTTGGTAGGTCGGTTCGTGAACATAGCCAACCTGGTTCGCATCCATGAAGCAGGGGTTGCACATCATGTTGCAGCGGTTGGTCAGGTCGACAGTCAGGACGGCGCCGCGACCAAACTTGATGTTGGACGTTCCGTGTCGATGAACGTGCGAATCTTCAGCGGCGCGAAAGTCGCGGCCGAAAAAGAGAGATTCGATTCGTTCAAGAAACGCCGGGTCGGTGGCCATCACGTCCACAAACTCGCCGTGCTTCGGACAGGTCTTTTTCATGACCACCTGTCCATTTTCTTCCACGATCTGGGCTTTGATTTCGCCCGGATGCTCATTCATCAACGATTCCAGAGTGACTTCGCCGGTGATGACGGCATCGCGCACTTCCTTGACGCAACGCGGACATAGGCTATCGGTCTCGCGCGGAAATCCGAGGGGCGGCGAAGTGCGCTCATAGGATTTCAGCAGTGGACCCGGCGCCCACTGTGGCCGAATAGCTTCACCTTCAGGGAGACGGGTATTGACGGACTGGAATGCCTTCCAGGCGAGATCGGAAAGGCCGGAAACGAGTTTAGAGCCCTTGACCCCTTTGAGAACGCTCTTATCAGACTCGCCTCGACGGAATTGATCACTGAACAATGATGTCTTCTCCCCCAGCTCCCGGCTTAGGTCAGCCGCTTACTAAATTATGATGGCTAAACAATTTCTAACCGTGATGCGGAGAGTGTTCACACACTATTACCCCCATCCTCCGGTCAGCGACTGCCCATGATAGTGTTCTCATTCTTCTAAGGCAAGGCAAAAAGGCCCATTAGACACCTTGCGACGGCTTTCGACGCACGAGCTGAGCGGCGTTAAGTGTTGGGGTCAAGGCCTTTGTGCGCTGCCTTGGCGAGTGTGTACGCCGTTGTTTCTTCTCGCAATCGGTGCCGAGAATCCAGCACTCAGTGTCCAGCCTGATGCGGCCCTATTGCGGCGCAAACCTGCGCACAGTAATATCCCGCTGCGCCGGCGCCGCCTTCATGAAGATCCATCCCACAGCATTTGTGCATCCGACTGCGATCGTTGGCACTAGTGTGGCGCTTGGCGCCCACACGCGGGTTGGCCCTTACGCGGTGATCGAGGACGAGGTTTTCGTCGGCCCCGGCAGTCGAATCGACGCACATGCAGTTATCAAACAATTCACCTCACTCGGTGCGCGCAATCGTGTCTACGAGCAGGCGGTGCTCGGTGGCGAGCCCCAGGATGTGAAATTCAGAGGCGAGTCGAGCAGCCTGGTCATTGGCGACGACAATCTGATTCGCGAGTTCTGCACCCTGCATCGAGCCTGCGGCGAAGGCACGCTAACGAAGATTGGCTCGCGCAATTTCCTGATGGTGGGCGTGCATGTTGCGCACAATTGCATCGTTGGCGATGACAATATTCTGACCAACGGCGTTGCCCTCGCTGGGCATATCGTCGTCGAAGACCACGTCTTCCTCTCCAGCAATGTCGGCGCGCATCAATTCGTACGCTTTGGCCGTTATGCGATGGTTGGCGGAAAATCAAAGATTGTCCAGGATGTGCTGCCGTTTTTTATCACCGACGGTAATCCGCCATCTGTGCGGGGAGTGAATTCCGTGGGGTTGCGCCGCGCGGGCTTTTCCACAGAGACGCGGCGAGCGCTCAAGCAGGCGTACCGGCTACTGTTTCGTTCGGGAAAGCCTTTGCCGGATATTCTCCTGGAGCTGGAACAAGTGCAGGATGAGAGCGTGAGTCATCTGGTAAACTTCATTCGCGAATCGAAACGTGGCTTTGCCAGAGCCGCCAGGCCAGACGGCACAGTTGCGGTGAAATCTCTCGGCGCGAGAACCGAGTAGTTTGTAATGGACCAGACCAACCCTTTGGCAGTATCAGAACTCGCCGCGCATGTCGGTGGCGTAGCATATGGCAATGGCAATGTCTTGATTCAAAGAGTTGCCAGTCTTGACTCCGCGGGCGCAGGTGATATCGCTTACGTCGAAGACGCGAAATACTTCGCGGCAGCAAATTCCAGCGCTGCCTCGTGCCTGCTCGTCCCCGCCGGCGCCAAAGTCGATAACTCCTGTCGAATTGAGGTCAAGAGTCCCAAGCTGGCCTTTGCCCTAATCGCCGAACTGCTACACCCCGCAAAAAAGCGCGACCCCTTAATTCATCCTACGGCAGTCATTGCCGATTCCGCTCAGCTTGCCCCAGGTGTCTATCTCGGACCGCACGTGGTGGTCGGGGCTTTCGCAAGTATCGGCGCAGATACGCGACTCGAAGGAGGCGTAGTGATCGGGGAGCACGTTGTTGTCGGCCGCGCTTGCGTGTTGCATCCGAACGTCGTGCTTTACGACGGAGTCGCCGTTGGGGATCGAGTGATCATGCATGCTGGTGTCTGCGTCGGGGCCGATGGTTTTGGATATGTGCGCGGCGACATGGGCTATCACAAATTTCCGCAGATCGGCACCGCCGTCATCGAGGACGAGGTCGAGTTGGGCGCTTACACGTGCATCGACCGTGGCGCGCTTGGCCGCACGCGCATCGGGCGGGGCACCAAGCTCGATAACCTGGTCCATGTGGGCCACAACTGTGACATCGGCGAGCGCGTGGTAATTGCTGCCCAGACCGGCATCTCGGGCAGTGTGGTGATCGAAGACGATTGCGTCATTGGCGGCCAGGTTGGCTTTGGCGATCACATTCACGTGCAAAAGGGCGCGGTGATTGGTTCAAAGGCGGGCGTGCTGCCCGGCAAAATTGTGCGGCCCGGCGTCTGGTGGGGCATCCCCATTCAGCCTCTGGACGAATACAAACGTCTGCACGCACACCTCGGTCGTTTGCCGCAACTGCGTGAAGATCTCAAAGAGCTGCGCGAGCGTGTGAAAGAGTTGGAAGCGAAGCTGTCGCAGGAGTGATCGCGTGGTAGTGCCGCAGCAGTGCCGCTAAGCCCGCAATTGGGTCCGCTCTCATTTCCATTGGCGCAGGGCCTCGAGCACTCTGAGGGCAGCGCGCCGCGATGCGCCGTCATCGCCCAAACGCTTTGCCACCTCATGCAATTGCAAACGCATCCTCGCGTTCTCTATTGGATCGAGAAGCGCGGTGAGTTCAGCCGCCAACCTCTCTCCATTTAGATCGTTTTGCATTAGCTCAGTCACCAGGCGTTCGCCGGCTACGAGATTGACCAGGCCATAGTGATCGGCGGTGATCAAACGCCCGAGCGTATGCCAATTGACCGGCGATTCCTTGTAGACGATGACCATCGGCGTGCCGAGGATGGCGGCTTCCAGGGTCGCCGTACCACTCGCGATGGCCGCGGCGTCGGCGGCGCCGAGGGCTTCGCGAGTCTCATGGTGGATGATGCGCAACGTCGCGGCCAGATCTCGCGGTCCGCCGGCTACAATCTGTTTTGCTTGTGCGACTGACAGACTGGGAGCAACCACCAATACGAATTGCACCTCGGGCTTTTCTTTCGTTATCAGTGCCGCAGCGTCCAGCATTGGCGGCAGGATGCGCACCAGTTCCTTGTGCCGGCTGCCGGGTAGCAGCGCAATAATCGGTCGTGCCGAATCAAGGTTGTACCGCGAGCAAAACTCGGCGCGGTCGTACCTTGCCCGGACCTCGCCGGCCAGAGGGTGGCCTACGTATTCCAGTTGCTGCAAACCGCGGCTGGCAAACCAGTCAGCCTCAAACGGCATGATTGAAAGCAGCAAATCCACATCGCGACTGATCTGCCGAACTCGGTAGGAACGCCAGGCCCAAACCTGAGGACTGATGTAATAAATGACGCGCAGGCCGCGGCGGTGCAGAGCCTTGGCAAGACGCAGATTGAACTCCGGCCAGTCAACCAGAATTACGGCACTGGGTTGTCTCTCGATCGCGGCGCCCTTCAGTTGCTTGAAGGCCCGCAGGAACTTTGGGAACACGCGGCCGACCTCGAGGATTCCCATGATGGCCAGCTCGTCCGAGTTCACGATCGTTTCCACTCCGGCCGCGCGCATTGCGGGACCCGTCGCGCCGAAGAATTCGAGGGTTGTTTGCTCCGCCACGTCACGCAACGCGTGCAGGAGTGCGGCGGCGTGCGCATCGCCCGAGGGTTCGCCGGCAACGATCATCAGGCGAAAGTTGGAAGCGTCGTTTCTCACGCTCACTTTTTCTTCAACCAGATGCTGCCCCCAGTGTTTTTCTGGGCCAGTGGCATATCGCGAAAATATTTCTCTTTGTGAAAGCAATCGATAAAGGTATTGAACAATTGAATCTCGAATTGCTGGTTGTACTGCAGGAAGGCCCTTAACAAATAGGCTTCATTCCAGGCCCGGCCTTCATAGACCCAGTCGAGGGGATATTCAAAGGGATAGAAAATGTCGTGAAAGTGTATGAAGACGCCGCTGGCCAGCGCCGGCAGGATACGGAAAAAAATGTGATTGACGTCACTGTCAATTTTTGCGACGTGGCTGGAATCGATGAACAGAATGTCGTTAGCTCCTAACTGTTCAAAGACACTCGAGCCAACCTCTTGCAAAGGCTTTTCCAGCAGGGTGATTCTTTCCGCGTCTCCCGCCTTCAGCAGTGAGCGCAGCAGTTGCGGTTGCGGCTCGATGAAGGTGCAGTCAATGGAGTGCGCAAAAAAGAGTTCATTCGTATCCAGGATGGCAGCTGAAGAATAACCGGCGCCGACCTCGACGATTCTACGCGGGCGCAGGTGCCGCACCATGCAGTAAAGCAGGATTGCGTCGGAGTAGGAATAGGCGGGGTTCTCAAACCAATAACGGCGATCCGCGGTCTGCCCGGCGGTGAAAGGCTGCTCGTTGTAAAAGTGATGCAGTTGATCGAACAGGCGCAGTTGTCCTTGCTCGTTGAAATCGAGGCCGGGCATTTCACGCGGCACGGCGTAAATTTCCTGTTCACGCAGCTTGACCTGCCTGCGCTCAGGGATTGGTGAAAGCACGTCACCCGGAGGCGCCCACGTGCGATAGCGGTCCAGTTCGCGCCGGCACTCTTCGAGCTCGGCTCGCAGACCCTGGATGTCAGCTGCTTGTTCGGTCATGGGGAAGGATCTTCTACGGCAATCGCTGCTACTCTGATTCCCAGTTGCCTATGGTCCGGGCCGATGCCGAATGATGCAGGCGCAGCGGCGCCCGGAACTTCGAAGTCCAGAATGTTTTTGGTTCGCAACTGTTCGGCCGGTAACGATAGTTCATAATCGGCCAACTCGGAATTTCGCAATGACAGGGTCACCAGGACCTTTTCATTGAGCCTGCAAGTTAGTTTTTGCTCATCGAGTTTCCCCGGAACCAGGAACGGAGCCAGCCTGATTCGCAATCGCAAAGGCCTGATCTCACGCAGCGAAAAGATCATGGTCGCGTGCGTTACTGTGGTCCAGCGACCTTCCGGCTCGACGATGCTCCAGCCGTACCAAAGATACTTGTCCGCCTCGCCAGTCGTGAAGTCAATGGTGGAGTTCGCATCCAGCAATGGCAGATTTGGCGGAAAGGGCGGCGGAATCAGCCCGGCCAAAAATTGTGGCTGGCGCCAATCCCAGATTCGTTCGGGTTTTAGATCGACATTTTCCGGTAAAGAATTCCAGATAGATGTCGCCGGGGAAATAGCACCGCGAGCATGTATAAAGATACTTGCGCTCAACAGCGCGAGACCAACCACCCGGGTCACAACTATTTCGAACCGCCCTATGCCCGGCGGGTTCGCCTGGCTTTTGAGCAGCGCGCTTAATCCCAGGGTTGCCAACAGCACCAGCCACGGTACGAAGCCCGTCATCAGCCTTGGTCCATAACTGTGACCGCCCCACCAATGATCAAAGCCGGAGATCACGATTAACTGAGAGAGCAGCGCTGAAATCGCCAGCACCAGCAAGCGCAAATGCGGAACTTGGCGGCGAAATCTAACCAGAAGATAAGCCACGAATATCGCTGCGGGCACGAATACTAAGAAACCACGAGAAGGACTTATCAAATTTCCAGGCAAGGCAGTCCAGAACTTTCCAAATGACAATCGGCCCGGGCGGAAATAGTTTGGCAGCAGCTGGCCGAAGTTATGCCAGGAATACATGATCAGGCTCGCGGCCCAACCGACACCAGTCAGCACGTACAAAATTAGCTGGCGCCAGGAAAGCATAAACAGCAAATACAAACTGATGGCCAATACGTGGACCGCATAGCTGGGATAAACAAGGTACGACCAGGCGAGCAGGCTGGCGAGCAGCATGGGCCGTAGTCGAGTCTGTTTCGTTTCATGGGCAAGCAGTGAAAACACCACCAGGCTGAGTAACAACACGGCCCAGGTGTCGGTGAACATGGCTCGAGAAGCAGTACTCCAGATCTGCGTTCCCAGAGCCCCACCCAGGGTCACCAGCAGACTGGAAACGAGCGGCAGCAGCAAGCGGGCGAGATAGAAAAAGATCGCCGCCAGCACCGCCATCAGGAAGGCCGCCAGCAGGGATTCAATTTTCGTCTCACCGGCAAGGTTAAATGAGTTATCAGGGTTGACCGTTGAGATGCCGAAAGCTTTGGCCAGGAGGACAAACGGCGTGGACAAAATGGATGAACCCGGCGGAAAGAAATAGTAAAGGTGTGGCCCTACCTGCTCGATTTGATAGATGTCGCCATTTTGCACGTAGTCCTCGCGCACGAGTGCCGGCAAACGGGGAACTGCGTAATGGTCCAACTGAAAACTCCGATGTTCGAGCAGGCATTGGCTGACCATCATTGAATACTTTGAGTCGTTGATCGGATGCAGCCGCGATGACTTAAAGAGCAGAAAGGCAAGCAAAAAGATCAGGAGGGGAATAACATGACGATTTTGCAGCGGGCCGGGCACGCCCCGAATAATAGCAGCAACAACCTATCGACGCCGCATCAGGCCCACCGCTTCTTATCTGGCCCACCACGGCCCGAATGAAGTCGGCCCGCTAATCGCCTGGTGGCCTGTATACTCCGATCACGCGCTACGTCCTTTTTGCCGCTTCGTGTTAGCATCGGCGCGTGTTTTGAGAAACAAGGCGCGCCTCGTTGTCGATTATCTTTTCGCCGACCCGCCCGCCGATCGATCCTGGAGGTTCGCTCGTTCTTGCGCGTTGCTTCTCGATTTAGCCTTAGCAGTCCCCTGATTCTGTTCGCGAGCATCGCGATCTGCCTGACTGCGATTTCTACTCCCGCACAGAATACAAACCCCGTCGATCGGAAGGTCACCAATCCGATGACCGACACGCCCAACGTGAATCCGCTGACGCAGGATCAGCCGATACCGGCGCGCACGCAGGCGAAAAAGGGCGAGGCGCCGCAATTGACTGATAGCCTGACAGTTGAGGCGCAAAAATCTACGGAGACTGGCAAAGAACAGGGTTCCCGCATTGTCGTGTACGAAGGGAATGTCGATGCGCGCATTGGCACCTATCGCTTACAGGCCGACAAGGTCACAGTTTATGAAGCCGGCAATAAAGTCATAGCTGAGGGCAACGTCGTTTTCGATCAGGGAGAGCAGCAGCGCATCACCGGGTCACGCGCGGAATGGAATTACAAAACCAAGACCGGTTTCTTTATCAATTCCACCGGGTTCACCAATCAGACTCAGGACGGCACGCGGCTTTACTTCACAGCCGACCGCGTGGAACGAGTTAGTCTCGATACCATCGTCGCCGATAACGCGCAGATCACCGCCTGCGATGAGAACGTTCCCAAGTGGAGCTTCCACGCAAAGCGCGTCAAGATCAAGACCGGCGACCGCGCGCGCCTGGTTTCTTCAAGCTTTCGCATCAAGGGCGTGCCGGTTGTCTATCTGCCCTACGCCTCGATCTCAATCAAGCATCGCGACCGCGCCTCGGGCTTCCTGACTCCGACTTTCGGGGGATCGGGAGCAAAAGGCTTCCGCGTTTCTGAAGCCTATTATCTAACCCTTGGGCGATCGGCGGACATCACTTTTCGCGGGGACGTTTACACCCGGAGGGGGCTGGGATTCGGCACGGACCTGAGAACCAGAGCAAACTCGCGCTCGTTTTTCAATGCCGGGTTCTTTTACGTCAAGGACCGCATCCTGGGGCCGCGGGCAGATGCAGCTCATCCCGACCAGGGCGGTTCGAGTATTTATGTGGAAGGGGTCCATTACTTTCCCAATGGCTTCACCGCCGCTGCTGATGTGAATGTGACCTCCAATCTGGCCTACCGCCAGGTTTTTTCGGACTCGATCCAACAGGCAATTTCTCCCGAAGAGCGGTCGCAGGTTTTCGTCAACAAGAACGACAAGGATTACAGCTTCAATTTTCTGGCCCGGGCCCAGGTAACGTCGCTGCCGAACACTCGCATCCGCATTCGCGAAATGCCCAGCGTGACCATCGACAAACGCCCTTCGCCGCTCAGCTTTTTCACCAAAATTCCGTTGTACTTTTCTTTCGAAGGCGGTGCTGAGGGTGTCAGCCGCAAAGAGACCACTGACGACTTGCTCGCGTTCCGCCGGGACGTTGGACGCGACCCGATTATTACGCCCTCGATGGTCCAGCGACTGGATTTTTCCCCGCGCCTCGAGCTGCCCTTGAGCTTTGCGGGATGGAACCTGACAGGCAGCGCTGCGGGACGCGTAACGTTTTACTCGGACTCCATCGATCCCGCCTTGCGTATAGTGAGCCCGCGAAATCTGACACGGGGCTATGGCGAGTTTACGGTCGATCTGCGGCCACCGGCGCTGGCGCGCAACTACCATCGCAACAATGGCTCGTTCTTTTTTCGCCATCTAATCGAACCCTATCTGATCTATCGAAAAATTGTCGGCGTCAACGACTTCGACCGCGTGATCCGGTTTGATTCCGTCGAAGCCGTGGCCGATACAAACGAGCTTGAGTTTGGTTTGGCGAACCGGTTCTTCACCCGCCGCTCAACTGAAAACGTAAGTGCAGCTGCCAAAAAGAAAGCGAGCGAGGATGGAGCGAAAGAATCCAAAGCGACGCAGCCTTACGAAGCGCTGACCATTACAGTACGCGGCAAATATTTTTTCGATCGGTACTTCGGCGGCGCCCTGATTCCGGGGCGGCGTAATCAGTTCTATCCCATCGATACGTTGTCGGGTTTCAGTTATGGCGGTGTCCCACGGCGATTCTCACCTTTGAATATTGAAGCGCGCTATCGTCCGCGCGCCAATGCCTTTCTTGATTTTCGCACCGACCTGGATACGCACGGTGGCAGCATGCGGGCAATGTCGGCAACCTTTGGCGTCAACCGTTCGCTCGTCCAGGCGTTTCAAACCTTTTACTACACTCGCGCTATCGCCCTCGTGCCAAACCTCGCGCAATACGCCGACGCCCGCGGAAAAGAGGCCGGCACTCTGCGCGGTTCCCAGTGGAGTCCGTCGCTCTTTCTCGGCGATCGCGCTCAGGGTTTATATGGCGGCGCATCGTTCTTCTTTGATTTTCAGGATCGGCCCGGCAAGGGCAATACGTCACTGATTAGCTCGACGGTGACCGTGGGTTACAGTTGGGACTGCTGTGCCGTGACCATGCAGAATTCAACCTTTAACGTGGGACTGCGAAAAGAGAACCGTGTCCTGTTCAGCTTTCGCTTGAACGGCATCGGCAGCTTTGGCACTGAGCAGATAGGCCAGCGCTTTCGCTAAGTCTGGAAGAAAACAACCTTACCAGCATGGTTTGGGGCTTTCGTTTAGTTCCATTTCGCCCTGCTGATGTCCCTGCGCTTGCGCCCGCGCGCCCCGGCCGGCAACGACTGTAACCGGAGTACGATTTAGGTTATATTTCCTTTTCGCGTTGGCCGGTTTGCGAGGAATCAACCAAACAGGATGACCCTGGAGCGTTCTACATCTCCCCGGCAGTATCGCTCAAAATAAGCACCCATTGACCTGTTCCACGTTTAAGCTTCAGGAGATTTACCTGTACATGTTTACCAGCCGGCGAGCGCAGGGTCACAGGCCAGCATTGCTTGCCATCAGTCTATTAGTCCTGTTGGGCCTGGCCGTTTTCGCAGTCCTCTCTGCCCCGCCAGTCTCGCGAGCCGGCACAGCCAGCTCGCTGTTTCCATCCGGCAGCAAGCAGTCAAAGTTGGAATACGTCCCGGGCCAGATACTGGTGCGCTATCGAAGCGAGGCCACCGCACAGCGGCAGCAGGTTACGACAACCAGCCTCCGCCTGGAGGGCCAGACCATTCCGGTTCAAATCAAGCGCTTTGGCGGATCGGATTTGGTTGCCGGGTTGCGTCTGGCGTACGTCGCTCCTGATAACACCTTGAAGACTATCGAAGCTCTCAGGCATCAGCCTGGAGTGATCTATGCTGAGCCTGATTATTTGACTCAACCCGCGCTCACTCCGAACGACACAAACTTTGGCAGCCAATATGGATTGACCAAGATCGATGCGCCTGCTGCCTGGAATACCACAACCGGAAGCAACAGTGTGGTCGTGGGCGTGATCGACGAAGGGATCGATATCTCTCACGAAGATCTGGCAGCGAACATCTTTACCAATCCAGCGCCCGGATCGATCGCCGGAATCAGCGGTGATCTCCATGGCTATGATTTCGTCCACAACTCGGGAATCATTCCCGCGGAAAATCACGGCACGCACGTTTCGGGCATCCTCGGGGCGGTGGGCAACAACGGCAAAGGCGTTGCGGGTGTTAACTGGCAGGTCAAGATCATGCCGTTAAAGGCCATTGGCCAGGCTGCGGGACTATCGTCCGTGATAGCGGCTTGCAGCTATGCGAAACAGATGAAGGATCTCTGGACGAGTTCCGGAGGCACCCAAGGCGCGAACCTGCGCGTGCTGAACAACAGTTGGTCCCAGGTGACCACAGAAGGTTTTTCCCAGCCCCTGTTCGATTCCATCAGTGCATTGAACCAGGCGGGGATTCTTTTTGTGGCTGCAGCAGGGAACTTTCCCGAAGATCCCGATCCGGGTATCGACAACGATCTGGGCCATTTCTATCCGGCCGGTTACGATGTGCCTAATGTAATTGGTGTAGCGTCAACGGACCAGACCGATACACTTTTCTCTGGTTCGCATTACGGCGGCAACTCGGTACATTTGGGAGCGCCCGGCGTCGGCATTCTAAGCACAACGCCGGGAAATAATTATGCTGCCCAGACCGGCACCTCGATGGCTACGCCCCACGTTTCCGGCGCTGCTGCTCTGTTGCTGGCGGCAGCCCCAAATCTCACGGTGCAACAGCTCAAGAATGCACTGCTCTTAAATGGCGATGTCCTGCCTTCGCTTGATGGCAAGACGATTACGGGCCGGCGACTGAATGTCTCGAAGAGTCTCACCTCCCTGAGTGAAAACGACGTGACGCCTCCGGGGACGGCGAGCTCGTTTCAAGTTATCGCTCAAACCGGCCGCAACCTGACCCTCAGTTGGACCACCTCCGGCGATGATGGAGCAACTGGACAGGCCGCGCTTTATCAGGTGAGTTTCACCGACCGTAATACGAATGCCGTGATACCGCTGAGAAGCGTAGTTCCACAGCCTTCCGGATCGGCGCAGTCAGTGAGCGTTAAGCTACCTTACGCACATACCCGTGGAACATTGACTCTTCGTGAATGGGACAACGTCGGGAATGAGGGAGTGCCCGCCACCACAGGCGTTGCCATTAGCTTTGTCGATGGAGACCCCTATGCGCAGACGCTGGGTGCCAATGCGCCGCTTTCTACGGGCGGGACACCTTTAAATTTCAATTGCGATGACTGTTTCAAAACCGTCATCCTGCCATTCCCATTTTCTTTCTTTGGCCAGGCTTTCTCTTCGGTAAGGATTTCCAGTAATGGAAATCTGTATTTTCCGCCACCCAGTCCCCCCACGCGCGGCAACGGGGATGCGGACGACGCGGTTCCATCGCTCACCGGCGCTATCAGCCTGGCAAGGTTTCGCATGATTTCGGCACTCTGGGATGATCTTTACCTCGGGACTGATCAGCGTGCCGACGCCGACGTGTATCTGGTCCAGCCGAATCCCAACACAGTAATTTTTCGCTGGCAGGGAGTCCCCTACAATCTCGGTAACTTTGGCGCGCCGGTTAATTTTGAAGTCGAGTTGCGCGACAATGGATTGATTCAGACACGCTATGGGAGCGGAAACACGGCGTTATTTCCGGTTGTTGGAATTTCGACGGCCGAACTCGATCCCTATGTCGTGACCAGCCACACCTCTGAGCACACGCCCAGGAATTTAAGCAATGCCCAGACCGTTACCTACATACCGCGCGGCGTCCTCAACCCGCTCGAGAATGCGAACTTCTTTGTCAGCCAGCACTATCGAGATTTCCTTTCGCGCGAGCCGGACTCTGCTGGTTTGAATTTTTGGACTGAACAGATCACCGGCAATGCCAGCAATACACCGGCCCCTTGCGCACCCGGCGATACTGCCTGCTTAAACAGCAGGCGAATTAATGTTTCCGACGCCTTCTTCGTTGAGCTCGAGTATCAGCAAACCGGCTCTTACGTTTACCGTGTCTATCGCGCTGCATTTGGAAATAATCAGCCGTTTCCAAATCCGCATCCGGACGGCGCCTTTCCGGGCGAAGACTTGAAGATGCCTAACTATCCTGTCTTTGCTGCGGACCGGGCGCTGGTTGTAGGCGGCTCGAACCTGGCCCAGTTGCAGTTGAATTATGCGAACGCCTTTGTGTTGCGCCCGGCTTTCCTGACCAGATATCCCGCCAGCCTGGCGACAGCGGAGCAGTTTGTGGACGCGGTCCTCTTGACCATGCAGAACGATCTCGGTGTGAATCTCTCCAGCGAGCGAAGCGCCCTCATAACTCTCTACAACTCAGGCGGTGGGCGCGGTGCGGTGATCTATCGACTTGCTGACGACAACATCGCTACTAATCCGATTAACAACCGGGCTTTCATTGACGCTGAGTACAACCGGGCCTTTGTGTTTACTGAATACAGTGGCTATCTGCGGCGTAATTCAGATATTCCCGGATTTATGTTTTGGCTGGGACAGGTAAACAGCGGCCCCTTGCGAGATATCGGAAAACAGCACGCCATGGTCTGCTCGTTCATCACTTCGACCGAGTACCAACAGCGATTCTCGGCCCTCGTGCCGCACAGCAATGTAGAGTGCCAGTAGAACCGTCGGAGTTGTCGGGCCAAAGGCAGTACTGCCATGCATACCACTACATTTATGCTTTTCGGGCCTCCAGCTTGCGGTTGTGCGCACCTTCCGCGTAAAATGACCGTTCTTTAATCGCCGGGCAATAATAACTTACCCTGCGTCGGGCTACTGCTCAGGCTCCCATGGGCATCTAAATCTGCTCGTATCCGCGTCGCTATTTTTCGGAGGCCTTTTCTGTGAAGCAAGTTTTTCGTACTTGGTGCGCTATTTCCGCGCTCTTGATGGCCGTGGGTGCTGGGCAGTCGGTTTCAGCCCAGATAGCCAGCTCGACGCCCGATCCGTATGTCGTGCAGCTGACGTCCTCGCCGGCCAGTGGCTCGGCTTTCCAGTTCACTTCGTTCGCCAGCGATATGAGCGCCAATGGGCGCTTCGTTGTCTTCGAATCGAACGGAGATGTGGCTACGGAAAAGATCCCCTCGCGAAATTCGGACGGCACACTTAACCCGAATGCGCGGAACAATGAGGATGGCAACCGGGAAGTATTTCTGGTTGATTATGCGCAACGCCGCATATATCAAATCACTAATACTAAGAACGTCCCCAACCCGACGCCTACTCCCAGCCCAACACCGAGTCCCAGCCCCAGCCCTTCGCCGAGCCCCAGTCCTTCGCCGAGCCCGGGGGCAAGTCCGACGGCGACTCCTACTCCGATACCGACTCCGACTCCGTTTCCGGCCGATCCCCAGCTGGTAAAAATCGAAATCAGCAACAACAAGCCAATGATCAGCCTGGAGCCGCAGTTGGTGAATGGAAAGCGCGTCTATGTGATTGTGTTCAGTTCGAATGCGCCCGACCCGAGCAACTTTGATGGTATAGAGACAGCGGCGCTGACCGCCGATCCCAATAATGGCTGGAACCAGGAAATCTGGACCTACACTATTCCCGCGGTTGCGGACGTGGATTTGACCCTGGGCGGCGAGGTCCTGGTTAACCTAAATGGCGGCGTCTTCAGTCGCGTCACAAATACTCCTGCCAGTCGCTTGCCATCACCTGGTGGTCCAGGTGTATTTCCCTTTGTCGCCGACGACAACCGCGAGGCAACCATCAGTGATGACGGAAGCCGGGTCGTTTTCACCTCCACACGAAACCTGGTTGGCACCGGCAATACCGATGGCAGCCCAGAAATCTTTGTGTTTAATCGCCAGTCGGCTGCGTTTTCTCAACTGACAAAGACCCAGGACATTTTCGACAGCGGCGGCAGGTTGGTTTTCTCATCCTTTGTCGGTAATCCATCGATCTCGACTGACGGAGCAGTGATCTCATTTATCTCGAATGGAAACCTGTCGCTCGATACGACGGGTACCGCTGTTGACGTGAACGCCGGGCAAAATAACGATAACGGCAACGGACGCGGCAATGAAGAGATTTACCTGGCGAATTACAATGGCTCAAGCCTCAGTAACCTGCGGCAGGTTACCAAGACAAAGACTGACGCAACCCAGGTCACCGTGAATGTTTATAGCCCGGGCCGGCGCCTGAGTCGCGACGGGACCATGCTGCTATTCGATTCGCTGGCTACCGATCCAAAAGGCAACGGCGCAATCAATCAGTTTTATTCTGTTTTTGTTTATACCGTAGCTACCGATACCTTCAACGAGATCGCCCTGCGCGCGATTCCTCCTGCGGGTGACTTTGGCTTCATCCACTTTCCAACCTTTACGGATTACAATACTGCCTTGCATCCGGCGACCGTTATTTTCTCATCGCCGTTGAATTACAAGGCCGACGGAACTTTTCCCACCACGGCCACGGATGGCTTGAATGTTAATAACGTGACCCAGATTTGGGCAGTTAATTTACCCATCCCGAGCCCCGCTCCGACTTCGAACCCGCTTACTCGTCTGACCAATAATCCGGTAAGCGGATCGTTCTCGTTACGACCCATCGCCAGCAACAGCCGCAAGCGGCTAACGTTTGCCTTTAGCGGCGTCGAGCTGGGCGGTGGCAATGGCGATTTTTCCAGCGAGGTTTTCTACCTGTTGTCGCCAACCGCCTTGACGGACTCCACGACTGCGTTGGCGTTTTTGACAGGGGCCAGTGCTTTCCCGGTGCCCATGCCGATCGCGGTGCCCAGTGGTAGCCCGACACCCTCCCCGAGTCCCTCGCCCAGTCCCACAGGGAGTCCGACGCCAGCGACCCAGGGACTTGGTCTGGCGCCTGGCGAATTGAGCCTGATTCGCTCCACAGAAGATCTGGCGCCTTCTAACGCGAATGCCACTCCCGGCGCGGAAGGGAAGCGTTCCCCCGTGTTGCCGGTGGAACTTAACGGAGTGTCAGCCGGAGTCAATGGTTACGCGGCCGGACTCTATTTTGTGGGGAACTCACCCAGGCAGATCAATTTTGTGGTTCCGATTGGATTTGCCGCCAGCGCCACGCCCGCGAGGGTTGTGGTTAATAATAACGGCACTGTCTTTCGCGGTCAGTTCCAGATTGTGGTCGTGCAGCCCGACATCTTTACTACGACGATGGACGCGGGTGGCCGCGCCTTAATCTGCAACATCACCAACGGGATGGCCTTCCCCTGCCAGACGGAACCGTTCAGGGTAATGTCGGCGGATCAGACGGGCACTCAGGTGTCTACCCGGCTACTGCTGAACGTGACGGGGCAACGCAGCATTACCGATGCCAGCCTGGTGAAGGTTACCCTCGTGGGGGCGACCTCAATCGATATTATCGCCAGCGCGGCGCGTCCTAACCTGAACATGCCGGGATGGGATGAGGTTGAATTTGTTTTGCCTTCCACCTTGCCCCCAGGGGATTATGCGATTGTCTTAACGGTCACCACGGGCAGCGCGAGTTTTGTAAGCCGCCCGGCCGAGACGGCGCCGCACGTGTCAATCATTCCGTAGGCCGGGGCAAAAGACCTGAGGGCCCGCATGGATGCTGGTAAGGCATTATGCGGGCTCTCTTTTTGTGGCCGTCTGGCGAGCGACAATTGTCTGCAACCAGCAAGCTTGACACTCCGCCGGTTTACTTCGTAGCCTCGGCTACTAACCTGTGAAAAAGCCTGCAACAATTTCAAATCCCGAATACTCCGTTGACCAGATTGTCGCGCGGATGAAAGAAGCAGCCGCGCGTAAGGGACCACTCGCGGAAGGCGCTTCGCTCGACGTGGTCACCTCAGCGGAGTTTCAACCGTTGCGACGTGGAGATAGCAGCCTAACGGACATCGATACTCACCCGGTCCGCCTGCAGCCCCTTTTTCACCCGCACAGCGACGGACGCTATCACGTCAACGATCTGCTGAAGTATCACGATCGCGCCTTTGTACAGAATGCCTATCGGGCAATTTTGAAGCGAGGGCCGGATGCGATTGGCTATCAATCATTCATTGATAGTTTGCGCAGCGCCCAGCTGAACAAGATCGACGTTCTGGCGCAGTTGCGCTATTCAGCCGAGGGACGCGCGAAGCAGGTTGAAATTGAAGGACTGCGCCTGCCGGCCTTGATCAGGAAAGCGTACCGGGTTCCAGTTGTAGGTTATCTGTTGAACCTGTCGGTGGCACTCACACGCCTGCCGTTTCTGATTCGGAACCAGCAACAATTTGAGACGCACGCGTTGGCACAGCAGGAGATGATTGTTGAACATCTGAACCACCTCGGCCGTACCCTGCGGTCTCACGCCGGAGAAGTGTCACAGGTATTCGACAAGCAGGAGCAGCACGTCGCCCAGACTCGCGAATTAATTGAACAGACACGGCAACAACTCGACGAAGCTCGTCTGCAGCTGGAACAAACCATCGCTGCTCGGTCAAAGAAAATTGAAGATCAGCTCACCAGCCTCAGCGACCGCCAGAGCGCCGACGTGCAAGCTCTTTCGGCGCGCATCGATGAGGAAAACTCCCAGCGTGAACAGCAGGCAAGGACCCTTGGCGAACAAATCAATGAAGTGACTTCGCAATGGCAGCAGAATTTTCAAACATTTGAAGCACGCTTCCAGCAATGGGGCATGGCCTTGAAGTTGAAGGAAGCTCAACTCAACCAGGCAGATGCAGCTCAGCGCGAACAGCTGGAGTTGATTAGTAAGGAGCTGCGACGCGAAATTCAGTTGCTCGGCGACAGGCAGCAGCAGGTAGGCACGGAACTAGTGCTGCAGGGCGAGCGCCTGATGACCTTGCTGGACGAAGCCCGCAGGCGATTGCCTGAGCCCTTTGATGAAGAGCAGTTGCGGGTGTTTACGAATGAACACGATCATAAGCTTGATGCATTTTATGCGTCATTCGACGAGCAGTTCCGCGGTAGCCAGGAGGAGATCAAGCGAAGACTGAGAGTTTACCTGCCAATCATCAGGCGGCAGGGAATTGGCAGAGAAACGATGCCCATCCTCGACGTGGGCTGTGGGCGCGGAGAGTGGCTCGAGCTGTTGCGAGAAGGAGGACTCAAGGCCTGGGGGGTGGACTCAAACCGTATTTTGGTGGAGTGGTGCCGGCAGCGCGGACTGGAAGTAAAGGAAAATGACGTGCTCGCCGCGCTGCATCAGCTGCCGGACAGCAGTCTCGGAGCAGTTACCGGCTTTCACATCATTGAACACCTGCCGATCGAGAAGCTGGTGGAGTTACTCAATCAGACAGTCCGGATTTTGCGGCCAGGCGGTTTAGTGATCTTCGAAACGCCAAATCCGCAAAACGTGCTGGTTGGCAGTTGTAATTTTTATTTCGATCCTACTCATCGCAATCCATTGCCGAGCCAGGTGACAAAATTCCTGCTTGAGTCCCGCGGTTTTGTTCGCGTTGAGGTGCTCGATCTTAATCCCTCCGACGACACTCCGATCGCTGAGAACACTGAGGTTGCCCGTCGCTTCAATCAGCATTTCTATGGTCCAATGGATTACGCGGTCGTGGGGTATAGAGCATGAAGCCCAAAGGTCTTGGGACTTTGGCTTTTGGTCTTTGTCTTTCTCAAAGTTCGCAAACAGAGCCTAAGAGCCAAAGAAGCAATACAAAGACCAAAAACCCAAGACCAAAGATCGGTTTCCCATCGTTATGCGCATTCTAATCGCTACTGTCCATGTGCCGTTTATTCGCGGGGGCGCAGAGGTGCATGCCGAAGGATTGCGTGAGGCCCTGCGCGAGGCCGGCCATGAAGTAGAAATTATTGCGGTCCCGTTCAAGTGGTACCCGCCTGAGCGAATCGTTGATCACATGCTGGCTTGCCGCCTGCTTGACGTCACTGAGGTGAACGGCACGCGGGTCGACCTGCTTATCGGCTTACGTTTTCCGGCTTATCTGATCCCGCATCCCAACAAAGTCCTGTGGATTCTGCACCAGTTTCGCACGGCTTATGAGCTGTGGGACCATCAGCTCGGTGACTTGATCTATTCGCCCAATGGCGCCGAAGTTCGCGATGCAATCAGACAGGCAGATCGTCATTTTATCGGCCAGGCTAAGCACGTCTATGCCAACTCTGCCAATGTGGCGGCGCGACTAAAGTATTTTTGTGATGTCGAAGCTGCGCCGCTTTATCATCCTCCTTTGCACGCGGAAAAGTTTTACAGCGCCCCGGCCGAAGACTACTTTTTCTTCCCCAGCCGCCTTTGCTTACCGAAGCGACAATCCCTGGTCCTGGCTGCCCTGGCACATACAAAGAAGCCCGTCAGAGTGCGCTTCGCGGGCGCTGCCGATCAGCCCGACTATCAAAACGAACTGAAGACGCTGGCCCGCAAACTCCGTGTGCATAATCGCGTAGAGTGGCTGGGACCAATCGACGAGACGCAGAAGCGCGACCTCTATGCGCGATCACTCGGGGTGATATATCCCCCGATTGACGAGGACTACGGCTACGTAACCCTGGAGGCAATGCTGGCCGCGAAACCGCTGGTTGTCTGCAGTGACTCCGGCGGGCCGCTCGAGTTTGTCCAACACGAAAAGACCGGATTGATTTCTGCACCAGAAGCGGGGAGTCTCGCAAATGCGTTGGATCGCCTCTGGCAGGATCGCGACGCGGCACAGAAATGGGGAGCAGCAGGCAGCGCTCTATACCAAGAAATGAATATTACCTGGGCCAATGTGGTGCGCAAGCTGACCGCCTGAGCGAGGTCAACAGGCCAACGGCAATAGAGCAAACATCACCCATTGTGGTTACCCAGTCACTTGTTTTCAACGACGCCATGAAAATCAACTGGTTTTCCCCATTACCGCCGGCCCGCACAGACATCGCGCATTACACGACGCGGATTCTGCCCGCACTCGCGGCCAGGGCCGAGGTTACCCTGTGGACCGACCAAAGAGATTGGGACCAGGGGCTCGGTAAGCTGGTCGAAGTCAGGAACTTTCGCCTCGGGAGGATGCCGTGGGTCGAGTTGAACCGCGCCACTGCGAACGTTTATCAGATTGGCAATAATCCGCTCTTTCACAGTTCGATATGGCAAATTTCGCGACTGCACTCGGGCATCGTGGTGCTGCACGATTTTCGTTTGCATCATTTTTTCGACGATATCTTTCGGGTGAAATGGCGCGATCTGCAATCATACTGTGGGGTGATGGAAAACTATTACGGTGAGGAAGGCCGGCGCGATGCCATCGAATCTTTCAAAAGTAATGCGCGCAACATCTCCTACATGGCTGAGCGCTATCCACTGACTGAACTGGCGATTAGGAATCAACTGGGTGTGATAGTGCACACCCCGGAAACTTATGAGGCGCTGGTGCCGGGTGCTCAGTGTCCAATCATGCTGGCGCCACTCCCATTTGCTGCAGGTGTGCAGTCCGCCTTGCCCAGAGCCAGTCAAAACGCACCGTACCGATTGATCGTTTTTGGTTACATAGGGCGCAGTCGCCGTTTGCCCGCCGTGCTCAAGGCCCTGGCGACCCTGCCTGAGCAGGCGAAATTTCATTTGGATGTCTATGGAGACATTCTGGACGGGGAAGAAGTGTTGCAAGCGCAAATTCGCGCACATAACTTAAATGAACGCGTCACCATCCACGGCTTTGTTAACGAAGCGAAGCTCGACGAAGCACTAGCGCGCGCGCACCTTGCAATAAACCTGCGCCACCCCACCATGGGAGAAGCTTCTGGAAGCCAATTGCGTATCTGGAAACACTCGCTGCCGGCCCTGGTTTCGAATGTTGGCTGGTACGCTTCGTTGCCGCCGGAAACTGTGGCTTTTGTGCGCACCGACGATAATGAAGTGGCGGACCTGCAGCAGTACCTGCGGGCCTTCGTGGCCCAGCCTGAGACTTTCTCGGAGATGGGCAGGCGAGGCCGGCAGGAGCTTGAGACGAAACATGCTCCGGAGCAATACGCCAGCTCACTAGTGGAGCTGATTGAACTCAGCCGGAAGTTTCGCCCGCGGGTTGCCGCCAATAGATTGGCTGAGCGGTCAGGATCATTACTGGCCGAATGGCTTGCTCCAAGTTCGCTGGTCAGCTCGGCTGGTAACATCGCGAAAGAGATATTCGAGATCGGAACAATACAAAACGAAAGCCGGTAGCCAGGCTGCGGACCAGCGGCCTGCCGGGACTAAGGTGGGGTGACGCGCCTTTCAAATTTTATGCACATTGGAATCGATGGTCTGCCGCTCACCGAAGTCTTGACGGGTATTGGCCATTACACGAATGAACTGGCCCGGCACCTTGCAGCTGAAGGGTCTGCGGATCAGATCGAAGTGGTTTCACCGCGTTCCTACACCGCATCTCTAAATTCTCAAGTTGACACGCCGGACAACCTTCGCTTTGTGCGGTCGCGTGTAAGTCTTTGGAACCGGCGTTGGTGGTCACTCGGATTGCCTCGCTACATCCGGCGGAAGTCACTCGACGTGTTTCACGGCACCAATTTCGAAGTTCCGTTGCAGCAGGTCTGTCCCTCCGTCCTCACCGTTCATGACCTGTCGATGCTCCTGCACTCTGACACGCAGGAAAAGAAATTGGTGCAGCGCGCCCGCTCGCGTTTGCCTGCCATGGCGCGCGCCGCGACCATGATCGTTACCCCGACCAACAGTGTGCGCCGGGAAGTGCACGAACATTTGCAGGTACCTTTGGCCAGGATTATCGCCGTCGCCGAAGCGGCGCGTGAATGTTTTCGTCCCATCGCGGAGGGCACAGCACTAAAAACCAGGCATCGCCTGGGAATTAAGGATGACTTTCTCTTGTTTGTGGGGACGGTTGAGCCGCGAAAGAACCTGGCCATGCTGGTGGCAGCCTTTGAAGCCGTAGTCCATAATTACGGCCGGCCGCTACAGCTCGTCCTCGCCGGTAGAAAGGGCTGGTTGGTTGATGACCTGCTTGACTCCTGGAAACGATCACCGGCCGCCGAGCGCATTGTCCTCACGGGTTATCTAAGCGATGAGGATTTGGCAGCGCTTTATTCCGGCTGCACAGCCTTTATCTATCCTTCGGTTTATGAAGGCTTCGGACTGCCGCCTTTGGAGGCCATGGCGTGTGGCGCCCCGGTCGTTTCCAGTCGCATCCCCGTAATCAAGGAGGTGCTTGGGCAGGCTGCGCTGCTTTTCAATCCTGATGATGCTGCCGAGTTAGCCAACTGTATTAATGGACTGCTCTCTTCCGAAGCTTTGCGAAAGAAGCTTGCCGCAGCCGGACCCAGGCGCGCCGCCGAATATTCCTGGGCGCGAACCGCTCGGGAGACTCGAGCCGTCTATGACGAGGCGATAAAGAGGTTTAAGGGCAGTCCCTAAATATCTGCCCGGACCCAAAAAGAAAAGGCCAGCATTGAAGCTGGCCTTTCGTTTGAGCACGATAGCTGTTGTTACTGGCACTCCGCATTGGTATGCGTGGCCGTCGAACCAAAGCGGAGTTGATATTCCTGTGACGTGATGAAGGAACACACCATCGCGTGCTGTTTTGAGATGTCGCGCAGCGCTCCGCTATTCACTTGCCCCAGCCAGAACAAAAATCCGGGGATGTCTGAGTTGCGGCGGAGATATCCGGAATACTGTGTATAGACAAATGCGCGATTGTACTCAGCGTCGATGAACGCCCGATTGTTGATGGGGTTCGTGGCGATATTGTCATCAGCAAGGCGATAGATCACCGCCCCGCGCCCACCACCGGAATTGTACAGGTTTATCAAGGCATTACGCTCGGATGACAGATTCACTCCGAGATCGTTTTGCAGCGTCGCGAGCACTGCATCGACGAATTGGTCCGCGGTTGCCAGGCTGGTGGGATACTTGGCGATAAACTCCGGGCGGGCGACAAAGGCGTTAGCCAGATCCAGTTGCTTTTGCGCCAGGTTCGAACCACCTACCACCTGTTGGCGATCGGCTTTGAAAGCAGCGTAGCTGGGCATCTTCAACTCTTCGCCGGGATGACCAGCGTCAGGATGCGGATTTGGAGACGGCTGTGTGTTGCCAAACGATTCACGATACAAACGGTATACATAGGAACCCGTCTGCTGGAATTCCAATTCAAAGAAAAAAGCGTTCGAAACATCGATGCGCTTGCTATTGATGCAAGACTGGTTGCTGCCACAACTTGCAAACTGGCTGACCCAGTAACTAAAACCGGACGAGTCAGGAAAACGATTCAGGAAATCAACGTAATGTTGATTGACAAAGAAATCCGAGTCATCGATGGTGATCACCTGGTTGGTGCCCGGTCGCAAACGCAAAGGCTTGACCTTTACATTGCCGTAGTAGAGATCGGCCGGCAGGTTTGGGCCGTCGGGAGTGCGGATCTCAAGCGTGGGTGCCTGACCAAGCGCAATCAGCGCGGTCAGAGCAATCGTCATCACAAAGACAGTCAACTTAAACATCTGAAAGGCTCCTCAATTCGTTGGCAAACCGCGATTTGTCATTAGTAAACTCTAAGGCGAGGTAGGTTGCACTTGCGTTTAGGAAAAGCGTGGGGCCGCGTCCAAACAACGCAAGTCAGTGTAGCTTTTGTAGAACGCTCCTGTCAACGGAATCATCAGGAAAATCGGCACCGCTCACCTCGTTGGAGGCGTTCAAACTGACTGCCTCCCAGACGACGGCGAACAACGGATGATGCGTGCTCTCAAATCTCGACCCAAAATTGCTGAGCGCCCCTGGGCCCCGGTCCGGCGGTCTTTCATAAGACGCGCCAGAGCGCTCTCTGGCCGAGCTAACAACCGGATCAGCTGATTTTGCCGGACCTCTCCTTCTGTCAGGGCCTCGATTGCAGCCTGGTGGAAGCCCTGTTCCCGGGCGTGAGGTGAAGATCGAGAGCTGCTGAACCGGCAAAGCATGCTACCATAAGGCTCCGGTCGGCAAGTGCTCCCCTTGCCGCTTCATCGATTCGATTCTTACCTGGTTTTTCAATGCGACGTTTCACAGCCATTGCCGTATTCCTGTCGCTCATGCTGGGCTCCACCAGCATGGTTCGCCCCTACACCGTACAGCTGGCTGATGCAACCGGTGAACTGCAAATTAAGTGGGCTCGAAAACGCATTCCCATTGCCGTTTCGGCTTCTCTGAGCTCTCCGGGTCCCCAAATCAAGGCAGGCAGTGATGTCATCGGTGCGCTTCATCGGTCGCTGGTAAGATGGTCCAGCCAGGCCAATATTCAGTTTGTTGAAACCTCCTCCAAATCTCTGTCAATTAGTCCCGCCAACGCGGGTGATGGCATCAGTTTGATCACGATTGCGGACACTCCTGAAAACAATGCCTTGTTTGCCGGGGCGAACAATACCGGTCGCACACGAGTATTCTACGACCCAGCCAGCGGCGCCATTAGTGAAGCCGATGTGGTCATTAATCCGCATCCCGTTTCAACCGGTGGTACTCCGGTCCAGTTTTCAACCGATGGCACTCCCGGTACCTATGACCTGGAGTCGACGTTTACTCATGAACTTGGACATCTGCTCGGGTTGGAACATTCCGGAGTTATCGCTTCGGTGATGCAGGCACGACAGCGTTTGAATGGAGCAGACGGTTTGACATCTGCTACGAATCGAACGTTGTCAGAGGACGATCGATCTGCGGTACGCGGTATCTATGGGCCACGTGAAGGATTGGGTGCACTTGATGGCAGGATTCAGGACAGCTCGAGCGGCAATCCCATCCCGGTCTTTGGTGCACATGTCTGGGCAGAGAGTGCCCAGTCCGGCCGTGTGATTGCGAGCAGCATCACCCTTGCCGACGGTCACTATCGGATTGAGGGGTTAGCCCCCGGCGCCTATCGCGTGCTGGCGGCTTATTTGGATGGCGCCGTTATGGCCGAGGACATTGCTTCATCCGGTGGCGCTTACGCCGGCATGACCAGGCAGTCAGGCTTTCGCACCGCCGAACTCGGCACTCAGAAGGTCTCGGCCGGGACGGTCACAAATCTGAACTGGACGATCGTGCCGCCGCAAAATGCCGCTCCCGCATTGAAGCCAAAGCTGCTGGGACTAAATGCCCAGCTGTCGAATGTTGCTGTGGCAGTCGAGGCCGGCCGCAGCTACACGATCTATGTGGGTGGCGACGGTGTCGATCAGGTTCCCGGAAGCGCCATCAGTGTAGCTTCGCCTTTCATGACGGTGCATCCGGCCAGCCTGACGCTGCAACCATTTGGCTCGTCTTTTCCGGTCATAAGTTTCGAAATAACAGTGGCGCCCAACGCGCCTTTTGGGGATTACAGTATTCGCCTGCAGGCAAACTCCGGCGAAGTTGCTTTTCTTGCCGGGGGCCTGACCATCGATCCAGGAGCCAGTAGTTCGAGTCAGAATCCGGTTGACGACGCCCACTTTTTTGTAAGCCAGCACTATCGAGACTTTCTTGGGCGCAACGCCGATCAAAATGGTCTCGACTATTGGAGCAGCCAAATCTCGCAATGTGGCAGCGACTCTGAGTGTATTCGCGCGCGGCGAATTGAGGTTTCGGCAGCCTTCTTCGCTGAAACTGAATTTCAGGAAACGGGGTCTTTCGTCTACCGATTTTACAAAGCGGCATTGGGTCGCAGACCAGGATTCAGCGAGTTCCTTGCCGGACGCGACCAGGTAATAGCGGGGGCCAACCTGCAGGCAAACAAGCAGTCGTTTGCGCAGGAATTCGTAGGGCGGGCTGAGTTCGTGCGGAAATATCCAAACTCGATGAATGCCTCGCAGTTTGTTGAGACCTTGTTGGCCGAAGCCTCACGCAGTTCCGGCGCTGAGCTTAGCTCTCAGCGGGCTGAGTTACTGGCCCTTCATAACGGTCATGACTCAGGCCGGGTGGCGATTATTCGCCGCCTGGCGGAGAGTGACGCGTTCGCCCGAGCGGAATACAACCGCGCGTTTGTGCTGATGCAATATTTTGCGTATCTGAGGCGCGATCCTGACGAGCGTGGTTTCGAATTCTGGCTGAACGTTCTGCAAAACCAGTCCGCGACAAACAACTCCGCGTACGAGGCGATGGTCTGTTTATTCTTAAGTTCCAGCGAGTATCAAGCGCGATTTGGCATGACGTTGACGCACACCAATGACGAGTGCGGGCGGTAAGCTCTGCTTAAGATCAACCGTGTGAGTCCCGCACCACAAATTCAAGCACCAGCGGACTTGAACCGCCTTCCTCGAACCAGCAAATGTCCTGGCAAACCAGATCAATCTTCAGCCTGTAACGACCGGGCGCGGAGGGCGCGGGTCGGATGACTCTCACGTCAACCTTTTCTCCTGGAGCCAGCGCCTGAGCTAACGGTGGTGAGCCATGGACCTCGTCAATTACCTGATCATCGGCAGCGAGGATTTTCACGCCCAGACGTATTGTGCCTTTGGAAGCGGCGCGACTGACCAGCCACAGAGTATCGCCGGTGTTTTCGATCCTTATATGTAAATCGATGGGTTGCCCGGACTCTAACTGAGAAACAAATTCATCCTCCACCGAAATCACGGCGCGCAAAACCCCCGGGTCGCGACTGTCCCGCAGTTCATTTCCCCTCGCTGCCACCCTGCGGCAGAGCAGGTAATTAAACGCCGGCGCTTCCCACAGCGGCAAACGATTCCCCTCCAGGGTTTCACGCTCAAAGAGTCCATTGACGCTCAGGTAGTCTCCGACAATCGCGAATCCGTTTGACCCTAATAGGCTTAGGAGATATTCACGTGTGAAAGGCGATTCCAGCGTTTCATACTGCTCCATCACGCCACGCAATTCATTTGCAGTCGCTGAATCTTCGGCTGGCCGCTCGCCTTCCATCACAAAAAGCTGGCCTCCGTATTCAAGCATGGCCGACAGGTGCTTAAAGACCGCATGCTCATCGGCGAAGTGATGTAATGAGTCGTAGCAGACAATGGCGTGAAACGTCTCAGCAAGCGGCGCTGCTTCGATGTCATGGACCAGGAATCGGTAAGCGGTGCCGGTCTCGTGATCAGCGCCAAATGGCAATTTGCGCAGGCGCTCGCGGGCCAGGTCAATCAGGTCGGGACTGATGTCGATCCCGGTCACATCATAGCCAAAGCGCGCAAAGTATTCTGAGAGCCAACCCGAGCCACAACCAACGTCAAGAATCCGGGCGCCTGGCGGCAATGCGAGAGCCACGGCCAGGTTGGCAAAATCGCAAAAATGACGATGCGTATCATCATCCAGGCCCTCACCCTCCCAGCGGCCATGTTTGTGAGCGAGATTATAAAAAGGCTTGGTAAGCAGGTGATGGCGGTCGCTGGCCGCGAGCTTGCGCGGATATTCAATTGCCCCACGTTTATAGTCGATCCCTTCTACCTTCTTGAAGCGCATATATGGAGCCTTAGTATAGCAAACGGCCGTCAGAGGCTATTAAGAGCGTATCCTGGGACCGCGCGCATCCCTGCGCGCTTTACTATCGTTAGCGGCTGTCTAAGTGCCACGTGGTCTTTTTAAACAAGAGCAGGCAGGGATACGTGCGGCCACAGAAAAGAAGATTGCAGGACATTCAAGGTCCTATTCGAAGTGAAAGATGTTATCTTGTCGCACATTAGAACCCGAAGATGCCCGCTGCCAATCAAGCTACATTTCGCTTTCGACGAGTCATGCGTGACTTGCTGGCAAATTCGTCAACGCGTTCTGCTTTTTTCGCCTTCACGCTGACGCGCGGGCTGATTCTCGTCGTGGTGCTGCTGAGCGCCAATCTACGCTTCCCACCGGCCGTCCGCGATCAGTTTGGAGAATTTCACGAATCGGATATTTCACTGCGCACTAACTCTCCGCTGGACGTGCTCAGGCGAGTAACTCTCGGCGCTGACTGTCTGTGGATTATCAACATCGCACGAGAGGGTTACGAAAAAGAGCCCTTCAATACAAATGCCCAACACACCTGGGCATACTTTCCGCTTTATCCACTGTTGCTGCGCGCTCTGGGAACATTGACCGGCGATCTGGCCCTTTCCGGAATTTTCCTGTCCAGCACCTTCTTCTTTTTTGCCCTGCTGCTGGTGTACCGGACGGTGCTCGCCTTCGACTACGACGCGGCGGTGGCTGAGCGCGCCGTTTTTTATCTCGCGGCCTTCCCGGCCAGCTACTTCTTTTCCCTGGCGCAAACTGAATCGTTGTTTCTGCTTCTGACGGTGGGCTGTTTTTATGCTGCCAGGCGGGAACGCTGGTGGTTGGCTGGACTTTGCGGAGCGTTGGCTTCGGCCACGCGATTTGCAGGCATCTTTTTGCTCGTGCCTTTGGCAGTGCTCTACTGGCAGAGTGCTCGCACGCGGCACGGCCACTTCAGAGTGGATGTGGCCAGTCTGTTGCTGGTTCCTTTGGGCCTGATTGCGTTCATGATTTACCTGAAAATCATCACGGGAAATCCCCTGGCATTTGCGGAGATTCAGGTGGCTTGGGGACACAGTCCCGTTCTCTTCTGGCGGCCGCTGCTGGGTTACCTGAGTGACCCGCTACGGGTCAGTTCCGGCTGGGACTTTCGTTTACTGAACGTTGCGTCAGCGCTTATGGCTCTGATCTGTGGCCTGGTACTACTTTGGCGGCGCTTGTGGGCGTTTGGTCTCTACACAATGATCTCGATCCTCGTGCCATTGTCATATCAGGAATCAACGCAGTCAATCGCTCGTTACGTGATGGTAGTCTTTCCGGTGTTTGTCGTCCTTGCCTGGGCCGGCCGCTCGCCACGGACGGACCAGATCGTGCGCGTTGTGTTCATAGCCCTCTTGTCTTTGCTGAGTGCGATGCTGGCCGCGCGTGTGACACTGGCATTGTCCTGACTTAGATGCCTGAACCACGATCCGTCAAATTGGCCTGAGATCCCACCTGCTTACCGTGCATTCGGCTCTGTCTTGGTTACAGCGTAAAGGTCGTTGTATTGCTCGCGGTCTTCCCCTGCCGACCCGGCAAATCTTTTAATGAAGCGCAGCCGTCCGCTGGCAACACCCCGTTCCATGAAACTCTTGATACCAACACGCTCCTCAGGTGAGAGAAGCGCGTGGTGTACCGTGATGTAGGAAACCGGGATTTCTTCAAACATGTCGAGCACGCGATCCGAAATGGGTTGAGTGGCAAACAGCTGCTCGATTTCCTTTTGCAGGGGTGGTACGAAGCTATATCTGCCGTTAAGAATCGGATGACCATGATCCGCAGCACGCAGCATGTAGAGGTGATCGCGATCGCCGATAGGGAGTTCAATAATGCCGCCTTGCATGTGCCGCGATTTCAATTCCAATGTCAGCGCGTCCGGATCGGCTTCCCCGCGGACCATTTGTAATGGCACCGCATGCAGATCGATCAGAATGGCAACCACAATCAGTGTATAGACTGCGGGCCTGGCCATTTCTGGCCACCAGCGCGAGGCCGCCTCAGCGCATTTTTGCGCACCCAAACCGGCCAGCAGCACGAGGCCGACATAACAGATCATGCCCCAACGGGTAGCCACTCTCATGGCGCGAAACACTGCCAGATGGTCGTACAAAAATTTGTGGAAAAAGAAGTTCAGTCCGAAGGATCCGGCGAAGCCAATCAGGATCCAGATCAGCGCATGACCGAACAGTTCCGAGCGCTCTGGGGAGTTAAGGGTTGCGGATAAATTCCTGTCCCCGCCCATAGCGTTACGCAGGAAGTGTGGATACGCGATCAAGCAACGTATCAGCACAACGATCCCCACGATCGCCGTTGCCCGGCCGGGTCCGCTTGCGACCAGCAGCAAGTGGCCGAACAACTTTAGCCGCAATACCTCATAACCCAGGGTCAGGAAGGCAATGATCCCGGCTACGACAGCGGTGACATCGAGGACTGCCAACAAAATTTTCGTCAAAGCGTTGGGGGGCTCGTTGTCAAATCCGGTTATGAATTTGCGTCGCGACAAGAGCACCGCCAATACGGCGAGCAATGGCGCCATCAGACCTGGGAAGAGAATCATTTCCGTATCGATCCCGCCGGTACCAAACCCACGCCAGGCCCGGCTTCGTTCGTCGGGAGCCAGCCAGTGAATGAAGCGGGCTGAGTAGTGGGCGACTTCTTCCGGCGTCCGTGTGAAGCCGTGTTCGGAAGCAACCCGTTTCAGCGGCAGCAGGAAAGGCAGCAGGAGCAGTGAGGCGAGGCAAAGAGCGGCCCCGGCACGTAACCAGAAGCGCCGATCTGTCCATGCCCGATTTCGCGTCAGGAGCAGCAAAGCCGACAGGACCAGGGGAATGATTGTGAGAAGAAACCAGGTGGTGCAGGTCAATGCATTCATGAGAAACGCGCAACCCAGCCAGGTGGCCCGCCGCCAACTGCGTTGTCGTGTGAACAGGATAAGAGCTTCGAACAGCAGGGGAACCCAGCCGGCGAAGATCAAATGCAGATGAGCCAGGTGATGAAAGCGAAAGGGAAGAAACGCGATGATGATGCCGGCGATCCACGCGACGCCCATTGATCCGGACAGCGTCCGGGCCAGACGAAAAGTGGCGTAACCTGTGAAAGGAAAACTGAGAAACGCGGCCAGACTGTAGACTGTTAAGGGACGTAAACCGATCGCAAACAGGGGAAAGAAGAGCAGGCTCACACCATAATCAAACTCTCCGAACGCCAGCGTGGAATGGTAAGGATAAAAAAACGTAGCCTGGAAAAGGTTTAGCGGATCGTGAAAAGTTTGATGGAAATCCCACCACAGCAGATAGGCGATCGCATAGGGATCGCCTGTATCGGGGACAGCATCCCGCAGGTGCAGAACCCAGGGCCAGGTCATGATTGCCGCCAGACCGAGGAAAGCTGCAAAGATCAGGAACTCGCGAAGTACTGGGCGACGAAACTTCAATGAAGGGATGTTCATCTGCGGCAGCGACTGCGCTCGGAAGAATTGCTGAGAACCTGGGAAGAGCTACCCCTGAATATTAAGTGAGGTCGAAGCATAGATTAATCTGCGGCCAGGCGGCAAGGGACTCCTGCTTCGTCTATAATCCTGCGTCAACGCCAACTGATAAAAAGGAAGAACACACTGGCAAGAGTATCGATCAGAAACTTCGGGATATTTCGACGGGTTGGTTCTCGATTCTGGCCGGCGCTGATCTGCAGTGGCCTTCTCCTGGTAATGGGTGTAAACCTGCTGTCCGTAACACGGCGCAAGACCATTACCAACGATGAGATTGTGCACATTCCCGCCGGCTACCACCACCTGGTGGCCGGAAACTTTCGCCTGAATCCCGAGCATCCTCCACTCGTGAAAATGTGGGCCTGCCTGCCACTCCTGTTAAGCAGACCGGCTCAGAGTGCAGTTGCTGCTGCGGCTGATCAGGATTTTGCGCAGTTGACACAGAACTCAGCCCTTGAATTCTGGCGCGCCAACTTCGACCACTTCAAAAGGATATCACTCTGGTCTCGATTGCCGATGATCGCGCTCACGCTGGTGCTGGGGGTGTTGATCTTCATTTATGGACGGCAACTATTTGGCGCGCGGGCGGCGGTGTTCGCGGTTGCGCTGTTTAGCCTGGAGCCAACCATGCTTGCGCACGGTCGAATTGTGCATACGGATATGGCGGCTGCACTTGGTTACCTGCTCTTCCTATTTGCGCTGCACGCTTACGGCAACGCGCCGACACAGTCACGAGCATTGTGGTTTGGCCTGGCGACAGGCTTCGCCCTCCTCACAAAGTTCTCGCTGATAATCCTGTTTCCCATTTTTATCGGGGCTCTAATCTACACAGCCTGGAAGGCTCCGCTGCTGAAATCAACGCGGGGACAAATCGTGCTACAGGCCCTCATCGCGGGAGCCGTGGTGTTGGCGCTCACCAATGCGGCATATTTTTTCCAACACCCAAAACTGGCAGCTCCGGAGGTTGAATTAATCGCCGGCACCACGCCAGCCTCTGCTGAGCAGGTACTGCTGGCCATTAACCTGCTCTCAAAAATTGTTCCGACCTATTATCTTTTTGGACTCTACACCGTCCTTGTCCACAATCATTTTGGCCATTCGGCTTCGTTGTTGGGTGACTACCGGACCTTTGGTTGGTGGTATTACTTTCCGGCCGCCTTTGCCCTGAAGACGACGGTGCCGTTTCTGATTCTGTCTGTGGCAGCCCTCTCAAGGGCGATATGGATCGCGATCTTCAGGCGAGAGAAGAAAACAGCTTTGCTCTTTATAGCAGTGGCGATCTACTTAGCGATGGCGATGAGCAGCAACATAAACATCGGTATCAGACACATCGCCCCTGTATTTCCGCTTCTGTTCCTGTTGGCCGGCGCGTTGCTGGATCGTCTGCTCAAGGTGCAACAGAGGCCGCTACTTGCCCGACTTGGAGTCGTCGCACTGCTGGGTTGGATGGTTGTCGATACGGCTCGCGCTTACCCCAATTACCTGTCGTTTACGAACCCGCTGACGTTCGGAAAACCGGGCTGGCAATTGCTCTCTGATTCCAACGTGGAATGGGGTGAAGACATTGGAGCGCTGGCGCGATATCTGCATGCGCAGGGCGAGACACAGTTGGTAGGCTCGCTTTCCGGTGGCTGGGGCACGCCCGAAATGTACGATATCAAGTTGTTGGATTTTGCGCCGCCGGACTTGCAATCAGCAAGCACGCGCTACGTGGCCATAGGCGCCGGGTTCCTCAATGGATCGACCATGACCCCAGGATTCAAAGACACGAGCGGCAGGATCTTGAGCGATGAAGAAAAATATAATTATTTTGCCGCATACCGAACGTTGCGGCCCGAGAAGGTATTTGGAAATTCGATCTACCTCTATCGTAAGCGAGAGTGACCCGTGGAACGTGCAAGCAGCAAGTCACTTCGCGGCTGAGGCGCCCGTGGCTGCTGGCGCCGCCGGCTGCTTCGCTCTCTTCGCGATTGCCTCATTGAGCAGCGCAACTATGTCCTGATGCTTTTGTCCATTCGCGAGACTGAGCGCGGTTTCGCCATCGGACTTTTTGATGGTCGGGTCGGCGCCTTTCTCAAGCAGTAGTTTTACTGTTTCGGTCTTGCCACCCCAGCTCGCTTCCGTCAGCGCTGAGTGGCCGAATTTGTCGAGGCCGTTGACAGGTGTTCCCTTACTAACCAGTTCAGCTACGGCACGGTTATCGCCTTTGGCTGCGGCATCAACCAGGGACGAGACGCTCTTGAAAAGATCGACTATCTCCTGACTGCGCGCTAATCCTGCAGGAGTCGCGCCATCGTTTTTTTTCGCACTCAAATCAGCGCCGTGGTCCAACAGCAGCTTGACAGTTTCCAGATGCATGCCATAGGCGGCTTCCATGATTGGTGTGTTGTTGTCAGTGCCGCGCATATTCACATTGACACCCTTGTCTAGCAATTCCCTGACCCGGGCATTGTCGCCCTTTGCCGCTACCTGCAACATTTCGACCTCTGGCGGCGAGAGCGTGGACACTGCCCTGGGCGGCTCGCGACGTTTGGTTGTCTCAGGGCCGTCAGTAGCACATCCGACGAAAAGGCCCAGCAGGGGGAGTGCCAAAGCCGTTGTCCAGGATCCCCACTTCCTTTTGTGTGTCGTCATATAAGTTTGCTCAAAACCTCCAGCGTGATGTTCCAGCTAAAGTGGCAGAGGTGAATGTCCGCTTGCCGAGCTGTACCAGAGTGCAGGACAGTGTCGCACAGCATAAATCAGGTCGTCAAAATCGTCGCAGGCGGATTCATGTATGTGGAAGTGCCGGTGGTTTCCGCCGCTTTTGGGCGCATCGGTAACAACCCATAAGACCCCAAGGGACTTGCGGTATACTTCGCGGACTAGAAACCGGAAAGCATAAGGCACACAGCGGTGAGATTAGTCAGACGTTTAGTTGCGTTCACCTGGTACTGCGCTCTCGGCGTGTCCCTCGTGATCTCTGCCTTAACGACTGATCGACGTGCGCGCCAGGTTGAAGAGAATCCAAGTTTCTGCGATCCGTTTGGCTACCTGCTGATGGCGCAGGACATTCGCCAGTCAGTGGCGGCAGGGAAGGCACCGCAGTTTACGCTCGAAGCGACCCACACCAGATTGCTGATTCAGTTGATGCAAAAGCATGAGTTCCCGGTTCGGTTGTGGGATGAAATGGTGTCTCCGCTCGCTTGTCATTATTTTCCGGTGGCCGATCATGTGGGAGTGCAATACTCGCCGGGGGCCGGACTAATGCTGGCGCTGTTCCCGGAGGGCAGGGCTCTGCGCGGCTTGAATCGTCTGGTGACCATTGTCTTTTTGGTCACAGGTCTAATGTTGCTGTTTGCGGCTGCCTACAAGCGCGTCCCCTTCGCCGCCGGGTTACTGATTTTGGCCCTGAATTTAGGCCTGGAAGTAGTGGCCCAGCTCGACAACGCCAGCTTTTCAATTAATGCCCTCCTGGCCCCATTGCTGCTCTCCGGTGTCCTGCTGGCGGCCGTTTGGGTTTTGCAGACTGGTAGCGCCCGGAACTTTTACTTCGCGTGGCTTCTCACTATTGCGGCGGGACTCCTGTTTGGATTTGCGATGCTCGCGCGCCTGCCGGTATTGCTGTTGTTACCGGGAGTGCTGCTGGTGCTTTGCCCCGTGAAGCTGAAGCGTTGGTATAGGAGCGCCTGGGTGCCTTTTGTTCTGGGAGTGTTCCTGGGCGGAGTCTTACCATTGATGGTCCATCAGAGTCGCACAGCCGGGGCCTGGTATTTACCAACTTACACGCATGAAAATACAACGCTTCCTACGCTCGCCAGCGTGCGTCCAAACTTCTCTTTCTACTTTGGTCCGGGTAAAGCGAGCACCATGAATTGGGTGCTGGCGGTTATCTTTCTCGGCTGTCTGGGCCTTGCGCTCTGGTCCGGCAGTGGAGCCAAAACTGGTGAGGGCTGGCGATTTGTCCGCGCGGCGGGGTGGACAAGATTCATGGCCGCGGCCTTGCTCATGCTGCTGCTCTCAACTGTTTATTTTCTGACTCACACAGCCGCTGTGCATTACTATCCGTTCCCCGCGATGTTCGGCGCTGTAGTATTGCTGGCGCTGGGTGCCTGTGCACTCGAAAATCATTCAACCGCCGGATTTTCGGATTCGGGGTGGCTGCGGCGCTCTGTGCAGGTGCTCGCCCTGTTACTTGCTGCCGCGCCCGGCTTGATAGTCATGGGACGTGTTTGGTCAAATTACATTCCAGCCACCACGGCAGCCAGGCCCAAGCAGTTTTCTTTGCCCTCTGAACTGCGGGATGAATCCGCCTGGGTGTGGGCTTGCTCGTTGAGTGGCACGCTTTGGTACTATGAACGGAAGCCCGCGCACAAACTCTCTTCGACTAACGCCGAAACTCGCGAAATTGTGTATCGGTATGTCGCCAAGCGTGGCGACCCGCAGTATGTAATCATCGACGACGAGGGGATGAAGGCTGTGGCGGATGAGATCGTCGAAATCGGCGGCACGCTTGAACGTCGCGGCGAGGTTGATGGGTACCCATACTTCCTGATTCATTGGTCGCCAAGGAGCGATTAAAACAGTCATTCGATGGTCCTGTCAGGACCCTGGATATAGACTAATGAGCAACCTTTCCCAGCTCAGCCAAACGCCGGTGGCTGCGACTCTGGCGCCGCCCGCCATTAGAGCAGGAACCCGCCGGCGCTGGTTTATTCTCGCGCTGCTGGCGAGCACCTGGGCGCCGCTGGCTTTCTTTATCGCCTACGGTTTAGTCGCGAAGGGCGAGCCGGCGACCGAGACTGCGGGAATCGCCGGATTACGGACGCTCATGCTGTTTCTGAGTACGGCGCACGTGCCCGCCACCCTTTTTTTTTACACCGATAAAGAATTCTCGAATATTGTGCGCAGCAAGCCGGCCCGTTACATTTACTTTCCCGTCCTTCTGATAATTGTGACCGGACTGCTGGTGGCCTTCTCTCCTGTCACCACGCAGGCGTTCGTCTTTCTGACTTTTTGGGGCTGGCAGGCATTCCACTATGGGCGCCAAAATGTGGGTGTCTACGCATTCGTCTGCATCGCTGCAAAAGGAAGACCGGCGCACCGGCTCGAGAAACTGGCCATTGACGCCGGAACGATCTGCGGCATGCTCGGTACCTTCAAAATTCTGGGCTTCAATGTCTCGCCCGTTTATCTGCACGGATTCGAGGAACTTCTCTATCAATTGGGAAGATACGGCTTGTTTGGGGTGGCCGCCTTCAGCTTATTTGTCTATGCCAGGAATTTCCAAGAGACAACTCTGTTGAAGTCGATCTTCTTTTTCACGCTCGTGTTTTTCTTTCTGCCCATCTGGTTGTCGGATAACATCAACGTCACGTTTTTTAGCTATGCCATTGCGCATGGGCTCCAGTACATCACCTTTATGAGTGTGGTCTCAATGAACTCCGGACCGGATGCCCACAGGCTCAGGTTTCCTTATCGCAGCGTGGGAAAGTTGCTGCTGTTTTTGTTGTTAGTCGGCTTCATTTTTTATCGCGCCGAGGATCTACGGGCTTTCGAACTGATCAGGAGCAGTTCGATCCTGGCGCGCTCGGTGGATTTCCTGGTAGGCGCAATCCTGGGTGCGACAATGGCGCATTTTGTGATCGACGCCGGCGCTTGGCGGCTGAGCAAGGTGGCGCAGCGGGCGTATATGAGCAAGAGATTCGACTTTCTGTTAAATTCCGGAAGGTCGCTGGCGCCGCTGCAAAATGCTCCACCCAGCCAGGGCTGAGCCGGTCAATCCTGGATTGTGGCGACAAGGGGCAAGGCGACGCCGCTTTGAATGCGCTGTGACCCATGATTACTGAGACATTCCAAAGCGGCGTCTAAGCCGCCGTATTCCAAATTGGGCATGCGGCCCCCAGGATTGATGCTTCGCCCCAATCACAGCCTGCTATATGCCGATCCACTAATTGCCGCGGCGATCTTTGTACTTGCCTTTCTCATTTACTGGTTTTCGCCGGTCACGCAGGTGACGGACTCAAACTATGCAATGTTGTTGAGCCAGGACCTGCTTGAGCACCGGAGTTTCCTGCTCGATTACTACGCTGTTCCCCGACTGCGTCCGGAATATCACTACAACACGATCATGAATGGCGAGATTCATCAGATCGAAGTTCGGGACGGGCACTTCTATTACTACTTTCCCCCCGGCACCTCGGTGCTTTCCGTTCCCTTTGTGGCCCTGATGAAAGTCTTCGGTCTTTCCCCTGCAAATCAAGATGGTAAGCCGGATCTCGAGAATGAGATCGCGATCCAGTCGGTGCTGGCTGCGCTGCTGATGGCGGCCCTGGCAGTCATCTTCTACTACATCTCGCGGTTAGCGTTGCCGAGCGGTTGGAGCGTAATCATCGCCTTGGGCAGCGCATTCGGTACGCAGATGTGGAGTACCGCATCGCGTGCGATGTGGACAGAGACCTGGGGAATTCTGCTGCTGGGTATCGCGGTGTGGATGATATTTCGCGCGCAAAGGCTGGGTAAACGGTTGCATACGATCGTGCTGGGTAGCGTCCTGGCCTGGACTTACCTTGTCAGGCCGACCAACGCCGTGGCGATTGTCGGAGTCAGCGTTTGGCTTTTGATTTTTCATCGGCGGCTGTTCATTCGCTATGCCTTGACGGGAGCAGTTTGGCTGGGGCTGTTTGTGGCCTGGTCGTGGTATCACTTTCATCAATTGCTGCCCCAATACTATTTGGCAAACCGGCTGACTTTTAAGGAAGCCTGGGTGGCATTCCCGGGGAACCTCATCAGTCCCTCGCGAGGGTTATTAATCTTTGTGCCGGTGCTCTTTTTTGTTGCGTTCCTGCTGGCGAGAAACTGGAAAGAGATTGACCAGCGATGTTTGGTCTGGTTATCGCTCGGGATCATCGTCTTACATCTGATCGCCATTGCCGGGTTCTCTCCCTGGCACGGAGGGTTTTCTTATGGACCAAGATTTTCAACCGGCCTCGTTCCGTGGCTCACGTTGCTGAGCATTCTGGCCGTGAAAGGAATGATTGACAGGCGACGACAACACCCGGCCACCAATGAATGGGCCTGGCGGCTGCAGTTGGGATGCGGCGCAGTGCTGCTCGCGGTGAGTGTCTTGATCAACGCTCGTGGCGCGTTGGCGCGCGAGACCTGGGTGTGGAATGTGCGACCGACAAACGTCGATGTCTTTCCCGGGAAGATTTGGGACTGGCGCCAGCCGCAGTTCCTGGCTGGCTGGGTGCGGCCACCGCGGCCAAACATCGTGCCGGCGCTTGTCGAGGATAAGATCGATTTTGCGAGCTCACAGGCCGATCCCTTTCTCTGGTTTGGTTGGAGCGCCCCCGATCCAAATTCACGTTGGACAGAAGCTAAGGAAGCCGGGCTTGTTTTTCGCCTCGCCGATAAGGGTCAGCCCCGGGACTTGCGGTTGAGAATCCAGCTCGCGGGTTTTGTAGTGGCCGGCCGGCATCCGCGTCAGCGAGTGAGCCTCCTTCTCAATCGTACACCCGTAGATAATTTTGTAGTCGACCAGAGCGAACCTGCCGAGCGAACGATTGAGTTACCTGCCCAGTTGCTGCGTGCGGACAATGAGTTGCTGTTCGAACTACCTGACGCCGCTTCGCCTGCTTCCTTTGGGCTAAGCAGGGACCCGCGACCACTGGGTATCACGGTCTACTGGATGCAGATATATTAGCGACCGGCGTTTAGAGTACCTGCTTCAGCCTTTTTCCTTCGCTAGAGGCTTTAACGTATAAAAAAGCCCGACTGAAGTCGGTACTCTAAACATCTGTTGCGCAAGTTATGGAAACAAAACGTATCGAGCTATCGGGCTGGGGGCGCTATCCGCGGCGGTTGGAGACAGTAGTCTGTCCCAGCCGCATCGAAGAGGTGGTACCCCCGGCTTCCGGCGCGATGATTGCGCGTGGGCAGGGCCGCAGCTACGGCGATGCGGCCATGTTGGCGGACGGGCTCGTGATGCTTACCGAACAGTTGACTGGGTTATGCGAGTTTGATGAAGCCACCGGAATACTTAAGGCCCAGGCGGGCATGACTTTGGCACAGCTGATTGATGCTTTCCTGCCGCGTGGTTGGTTTCCGGCAGTCGTGCCGGGGACGAAGTTCGTTTCCCTCGGGGGCTGCGTAGCCGCGGATATTCATGGTAAGAACCATCATCGCGACAGCGGCTTTGGCGCGCATGTCAGGGAAATTGAACTCGTGCTCGCGGATGGTTCATTGCGCCGCTGCTCGGCAGAGAACAATGAAGATCTCTTCTGGGCCACTGTCGGCGGTATGGGCTTGACCGGTATCATCACTGGACTAACCTGCCAATTAATTCCTGTCGAATCGTCGTATCTGGTCGTCCAACACGAGCAGGCCGGCGATCTGGAGCAGTCCTTCAAGGTCTTGTCCGACAAAGCCTGGGACGATCAATACACAGTGGCCTGGATAGACTGCCTGGCGAGGAAAAAGGCGCTGGGCCGCAGCGTGCTGATGCGCGGTCATCATGCCACGCGAACGGATTTGCCGGCGCATATGCGCGGCAAACTCTACTCAACGTCACGCCGGCAACGAAACCTCGGATTTGATTTTCCCTCGTGGACCTTAAATGCCACGGGCATGAGGGCTTTCAACGAAGTCTATTATCGACTACAAGGGCGCCGCCGCCATCCGTTTGTTGCCGATTACGACAGCTTCTTTTTTCCCCTCGATAGCCTTGGGAATTGGAACCGGATTTACGGCAAACGCGGCTTTATTCAATACCAATGTGTGCTACCTGTCGCTGAGGCCTACCAGGGAATCCGGGCGTTACTTGAGGCGCAGGCCGCGAGCGGCCGTTCCAGTTTTCTCTCCGTGCTCAAACGATTTGGGCCGCAGGGGCCAGGGCTGTTGTCGTTTCCTTTTGAAGGTTACACTCTTACGCTCGATCTTCCGGTTAACGATCGGGGCTTGTTCCCCTTTCTTGAGCATTTGGATGCCATAGTTTTGAAACACAGTGGGCGCGTGTACCTGGCCAAGGACGCTCGCCTCGCCCCCAGCGTCTTTCGTGCCATGTACCCGCGCCTGGCTGAGTGGCTGCGGGTCAAGAGAGAAATCGATCCCCAGAACCGCTTTGATTCTGATTTGGCACGGCGGTTGGAGATCGTGCCGCGGACCTGAGGTGCTGCCACGAGAGGCCATCCATTGAGCGTGCTTCCGGATAGAACACCCTACAAATGAACCAGCTAACAAACCTCTGGCGCCTGATGCGCCCGCGTCAATGGATCAAGAACAGCTTCGTGTTCACGGGCATCCTGTTTGCCAACGCCTGGCACCAGCCGCAGATGATCCAGCGTGTACTGCTGGCGGCGGCGGCCTTTTCCCTGGCCGCCAGTGGCGTCTATATCATCAATGATTTGCTCGATAGGCCTCACGATCTAAATCACCCACGCAAGAAATTGCGGCCCCTGGCTGCGGGGAAGATTTCGGTCACCGCAGCCGGCATCCTGCTGGTCGTATTGCTCGCGGCGGCCCTCGCTTTGGGCTTGCTGGTCTCCAATCGAGTGGTAGCAATCCTCTTGATCTATCTATTGGTTAACGTCGCGTACTCAATCCATTTGAAACATGTTGTCATTCTTGATGTGTTCATCATCGCCTCTGGATTCATGTTGCGTATCCTCGCGGGCACATTGGGAGTTGGCATCGCACCTTCGCAGTGGTTATTGCTTTGCGGCTGGATGATGGCGTTGTTTCTTGGCTTTGCGAAGCGCCGCGCTGAGATCTACGCGCTGAGTGACGATGGCCCAACGCATCGCCGGGTGCTGAGTCATTATCAGCCGGTGCTTTTGGACCATATGATAATCGTCACCGCGACCTGCGTGATTCTCAGCTACAGTTTGTACACGATGAGTCCCGCGACGATTCAAACACATCACACCGAGTCACTGATCTACACCGTGCCATTTGTAATCTATGGCATCTTTCGCTACATCTATTCTCTGCATCGGCAAAGCGCGGGCGGCGATCCGGCATTACAAATTTTTAGCGATCCGCACCTGCTCATGGCGATTGTCGGCTGGCTGCTGGTGACGTTATGGCTGATCAGGTGAGAGATAGCTGTCGCCAACCGGCGTTCAGATCGGCTTCAGTCCAGTGGTTTGCGCGATAGGGTTCGGTCATGCCGAAAGACGACACGCCCATAGATGTTCAGAGTTTGCTGGCTGCGCGGTCAGTGGAAGAACACTGCCGGGTGGCGGAGGAGTATTTTGCCCATCTGGACGACTGGACGCATCATCTAGCCAAGCCTTTTGGCAGTTTCGACGAGACGCCACAACTGCTTATCAACTTCGCCGTAGTCCTCCAGGGTCTAAACCTGTGCCCGGGAATGACGGTGCTCGAGTTTGGGGCCGGCACCTGTTGGGCTGCGCGCATCCTGACACAACTGGGTTGCAGAGTTATTGCCGTGGATGTGTCAAGCACGGCGTTGCGCATTGGTCAGGAGCTGTATGCACGCCATCCGCCAGTCGGTGATCGGCCGGCGCCGCAGTTTTTGTTATTCGACGGCCGGCGACTCGATTTGCGAAGTCAGAGTGTCGAGCGCGTAATCTGTCTTGACGCGTTTCATCATGTGCCCAATCCGGCCCAGGTGTTAAAGGAATTGGGACGCGTGCTGGAACCGGGCGGCATTGCGGGCTTTGCCGAGCCCGGACCGGAGCATTCTCGAAGCCCGCAGTCCCAGTATGAAATGAAAACGTATGGTGTGGTCGAAAATGACATCGACATGAGGGCCATCTGGCGCGAGGCGCTGAGTGTGGGCTTCACCAGGCTCGAACTGGCGGTTGCTCCCCTGAAGTCCTTCTACGCAGATTTGGATCAGTTCGAAGAGTTGCTGTGGGGGAAGGGGATGGCCGCGGAATTACTGGCCGCGACTCGTGACTCGCTCGCCAATCAGCGGAACTTCTTTTTGTACAAAGGCGAAGTGAAGCCAAGAGACAGCCGCTACCGCCAGGGCTTGACCGCCGCGCTTAGCATCTCGCCAAAACAGCTGGTAGTTTCGACGGGCGAGCCCATTACGCTCCATGCGGTAGTGCGGAACAACAGCGAAGCTCTCTGGTTGCCGGCCCATGCCGGGCTCGGCGCGGTCATGCTTGGCTGTCATGTGTACCATGCTGCGGGAGCGATTTTTCGCGAGAGCTATCATTGGGAGCCATTGCAGCCTGTACCCCATCGGGCGGTGCAACCGGGCGAAACAGTGGAGCTGGACTTCCAACTGCCGGGATTGCCGCCAGGGCTTTATCGCCTGGTGTTTGACATGGTAAGCAATGATGTCTGCTGGTTTGCGATCAATGGTTCACAGGTTGCGCAAGTCGCGCTCGAGGTCGTGTCCTGAGCTTCCCTGGGACCGCACGCTTCCAGCGTGCCTCTTCACGCCAAGATGAATCCGGCAGCAAAGAATGAGGTGTGCGAACGGGGCAGCACGCT
>DAIMCP010000031.1:45927-52543 GCA_036726305.1 Pyrinomonadaceae bacterium
GGGCAGCACGCTGGAAGCGTGCCTCTTCACGCCAAGATGAATCCAACAGCAAAGAATGAGGTGGGCCAAGGGGAGCACGCTGGAAGCGTGCCTCTTCACGCCAAGATGAATCCAACAGCAAAAAATGAGGTGAGCAACGGGCAGCACGCTGGAAGCGTGCGGTCCCAGGGTGTGCAATGAAAACTGGAGTCTCGCTTGTCGACAACCGCCTGGTGATCTTGTTGGTCTGTGCGTTGTTCACGCTCTTGATGATCCAGACGTGGGTGTTTCCGCTGGGCGCGCTCTTTTACACGCGCGGCATCGACGGCAACGACTGCGGCCAGATGGTTTGGAACCTTTGGCACGTGACAGAATCGATCAGCCACGGGCGCAACCCTTACTTTACTGATCAGGTCTATTTTCCCGTAGGTGCGAACCTCGCGCATCACACCCTTGCGGCCGGGTTTTTTCCGATAACCCTGCTGGTGAAAATCATTTCAAACGGCGACCCGCGCTATCCGCTCTATGCCTATCGATTAATTGCGCTCCTCTGCTTCACCCTGATCCTGTATTTCAGTTTTTTGTTTTTGCGGGAAATTGGCGCCAGTCGCTGGGCCGCAGCCACTGCCGCCGTCGCTTACAGCTTTTCTCATTTTTATATGGCCCATGTGATGCACATCAATCACCTGGCAGGATTCTTGATTCCCCTGACTGCGCTCCTGTCGGTGCGAGTCTATCGTGTGCCGGGCAGGAATCTGACCCCGCTGGCGCTGGTTGCCGGCGGAGCGGTCTACTTCACAGAGTTCTCTCTCTATATCTACATGGCCACGGCGTTTTTTGTGGGGGCCTTGTCGTTGTACGCTAGCGAGCGACAAAAGCTGGCGGCAGGTCTGCGCCAGGCCGGCACGATGAACCTGGTGCTGGCAGTTTTGATGTTTTTGCTGCTGGTGACGCCCTTCGGGATCAACCTCGTGCGCGACAAGGTACTGAAGCCACCGCCTGAGCAGTCGTCGATCTGGTCCGGTAACCTGGCGGGCTTTTTCATTCCTGATCCAGGTAAGACACCCGTCTATGGCCACATTTTCTCCGCGCTCAACAACCGCGTGACGGAGGGCGTAGGCGGATTTGAAATGTTTCCTGGCTTTGCCCTGATCATTTTTTCCCTGCTGGGCCTGGTCAAAGTCAGAAACCGGTATGTGCGGATCTCAGCGGCGGCGGCCGGCCTGTTTCTGGTGCTCAGTCTGGGTGGGACACTAAAAGTATTCGGCACCGAGACACACTGGCCGCTGCCCTATGCTTTGCTGATGCGCGTGCCCCCGTTTGATTCCGGCCGCACGCCGGTGCGCTTTATCGTGATGGGGCTGTTCTTTCTGATGATCCTCGCGGCCGCCGGAATCGTTTGGCTGCAGCAGATGCTCGGACAAAGAATTGGCGAACGCTGGAGCCAGGTGGTGATGTGCTTGATCTTTCTCTGGGCTACGGCGGAAGTCTACCAGCCCATCGCCCGGCAGCAGCCGTTCCAGCCACCCCAGCAGTTGGCAAAATTGGCGCCGGGGCCGGTAATTGAGCTCCCGCTGCTGGCCTATGATGGCTATGCATCCCTGCTGCAGGTATTTCATCATCAGCCGATCGCGACAGGGTATCTGGCGCGCATCTCTCAGGCGCAGTTGGATCACGCAACCGAGTTGAAACAGATAATCGATCGTGGCCCAACCTTCTGTGAAGAGATCAAACGACGCGGCTTTCGCAACATCATCATCTCCCCACCCGAGTACCTGGAGCCTTACGATCCCGGCACTGTGAGCCAGTTTGAGCTCGAAAAGTGCTCACTGCCCGTAGTTGACCTACGGCCGCAGGGCACTCCTTTGCCAAACCATCCCAACTTTGTCGTCAGGGAGGGCAGGGAAGAGCCGCTGGAATTTCCGCCGCTGAATTTGGGAACGCGCCTGCAGTTTTCCAGTGCCGCGACCGATAAATATTTGTGGTACGGCTGGAGCGGGCGCGAATTGTTTTCGCACTGGACGAACAGCGGCAAGGCCGCCCTGTTGTTCTCAGTGGCTGAGGAATTACGCAAACAGCCCCGAGTCAACCTGAAAATTTATGGTGGGCCGTTCATCGCTCAGGGGAAAGTTGAGGCCCAGCGGGTAACGATCGAATTAAATGAGCAGGCGATCGCCCACTGGACACTCACAGATCCGGAACCACGCGAGCACACGATTGAGATTCCCAACGGGCTGCTGCGCGAAAAGAATGCGCTGGTATTTCACCTGCCTGACGCTGCTTCGCCACGTACCCTGGGCGTGAGTCAAGACTGGCGCCTGTTGGGCGTTAACGTGCAGTGGCTTGAGATTGAATGAAAGCTGGGTCTTGGGACTTTGGACTTTGGTCTTTGGAATTTGAGTCGTGAGACGCTGTCCAAAGATTCTGCTGCGAACGCCGCCAGGGAAACCAGTACCTTACAATCAGCCACGAAGTCCCAAGACCAAAGACCCAAGACCAAAGTCCCAAGACCAAAGACCAAAGTCCCAAGACCCAACTTACCCCACCACTTCAATCCCGCACACTGCGACCGATAGTTCCCGATCGTCCTTACTCTCAGGATTCGTCGAGCATGGTTGCCAGGTGCGATCGGCGCGAATCTCAAACAGGAACCCTTCAGGGCCGCCTGGGATCGCTACGCCTGGATCGATCTGCACTGCGAACCAACCGTTTTGAATCAAACACAGGCCACCAACCACTTGTCCATTCAGCCGGAACTCCAGATTCAACGGCCGGGTCGACAGCTCAGGCATGTGGCAGGTCAAATCAAAACGGAGTCGCGACAATGAACCCGTTTGAAAACGAATTTGTCCGCTGCGCGCCATCCAGCGGGCTACAGGCGGAAACGATTCTGCTGCATACCAACCACTGTTGAAGGCAGCATGCGCTGTCTTGTCCAGGAGAATCGGACCCGCTTCACGCAGCCACCCCGGAAACAGTTTCTCCCGCTCGCCATGCTCGGCATAAAAGTCTCCCAGCGGTCGATCAGAAGCCTTGACCAGCAGGTAACCACTCGGCGGCATTTTGATTTGAAAATGTGAGATACGATCAAAAACATAGCCCATTGCCATGTTGAAGGCGCGCCGCTCATTGAATGACAGGCCGCGCAGGTAGTCGAGCAAGTCCGGATCACAGCGCGGCAGCCCGTATTCATCCGCCAGCTTCAACAACTCTTCGCAGGGCACGCACACCGAGTAGCGCGGTTCCGTCCTGACAAACGAAAAAAAGCGGCTCCAGCGAGTGAGGTTAGCAGCTTCGTCTTCCATGCCCACGTGGCCATCGACCGAGATGAATTGGCGCAGTTCGTCTGCGCTCATCTGGTTATAATCTTTCTGCTGCTCACGGTTCATACATTCGACCCCGTGCAGGGTAACGCCATCGGGACGCAGCACCCGCTTGATCTCGGCGAGCACCGCATCCTTTTCGGCGAACTCCACGTGGCCCATCACATCCAGACTGGCGACGTAATCGAAACTCGCATCGGCAAACGGCAGGGCCGTCAGGGATGCGGCCAGCGCGCCTGTGTAACCATTCCTAAGCGCGCTGGCCGCGCACTCAGGTGAGATATCGAGCCCTGTGACGCGCACTTCTTTTCGCCGCAGCAGGGCCAGCAGGCCAGCGCCGCAGCCCAGGTCGAGCATGGCTGAGCCACTGCGCACGTTGTCATAAATCCACATGGTGCGCGACCAGCGAATATCGAAACGATTGACCGCGTCAAAGTAGTCGGCAGCGAGTATTTCGGTCGAGGCATAACGCAGCCGATAAAACTCTGCCAGGTCATCGATGCCGGCAAATTCGTAGAGTCGCTGTGGCATTGCGCGTTCGTTTACCATTGGGCTTTCACAGTAAGAGTGAGACCACTCGCGATTCACTAACAGCCAAAAGGTGTGCAATAGTAGCACCTTTGCCGGGGAACAAAGGAATTCCATGAAAGAGACGTTGTTGCCATACCTGCAATGCCCGGAATGCGCGGTCGCGCTCGCTCTTCGTGCGCCGCACAGCGATGGCACAGAGGTCATGTCGGGTGAACTTGTCTGCCGCAACGGCACGCACTGCTTTCCCATTCTGCGCGGCATCCCGCGGTTTGCCAGCCTTACTGAGGTTGCTGCTGACAAAGCGGAGACAGCCGCAAAGTTCGGCTGGCAATGGACCCACTTCACTCAGTCCGACGAACGATATGCCCAACAGTTTCTGGCCTGGATTGCTCCGGTGCGTCCGGAGTTTTTCGCCGGCAAAGTGGTGCTCGAAGGTGGTTGCGGCAAGGGCCGGCACACACAACTGGCTGCGGGTTGGGGAGCGCGCGACGTGATTGGCATCGATCTTAGTGAAGCTGTTGAGTCCGCCTTTGCCGCTACCCGCGCCCTACCCAACGCGCATGTGGTCCAGGCGGACATTTACAAGCTGCCGTTTCCGCGCGTCTTTGACTATGCCTTCTCTGTCGGTGTCTTGCACCACCTGCCCAATCCGCGCGCCGGTTTTAGCTCATTGGCGGGGAAGGTCAAAGCCGGCGGTCACCTTTCGGCCTGGGTCTACGGCGCCGAGAACAACGAATGGATTACGCGCTGGATAAATCCGCTGCGCGAGGGAATCACTTCGCGTATCAATCCGCAGGCGTTGCTGCACCTGTCAAAACTTCCAACCGCTGCGCTTTATCTGGCTACGAAGTTGATCTACCGGCCGCTCAATCACGTTGGTGATGGTTCGCTGGCGCAACATCTTTTCTACAATGATTACCTTCAGGCGATTGCAAATTTTGGCTGGCGCGAACAGCACACAATTGTGTTCGATCATTTGGTAGCCCCGACTGCGTTCTACATTTCACGAGCTGAATTTGAAGCCTGGTGGCGGGATATCTCCGCCACCGAGGTCGAAATAAGCTGGCACAACAAGAACAGCTGGCGCGGTTTCGGGAAGGTGCCATGAGTTTTTGTCCTTAGCATCCATAGGGACTTCGACCCTCAGCCGCCAAAAGCCACGGGCATTTCGCTTTGAAGATGGCAACAGTCAACCAAGCCGCTCTCTCCCGGACTGACCACCTCGTTAGCGCCTTTATCTTTACTCTCGCTCTTCTCGTTTTCTGGTTCTCGCCCGTTCACCAGGTAAGCGACTCTGACTTTTCCATGCTGCTGAGCCAGAGCCTGCTCGAGCACGGAGGCTTCAAACTAGATCAATACTTCAGCCCTCGCCCCCCGGCCGTGACGCACGACGACTATGTCGAGGTGGGCACTTACCAACTTGAATTGGCCCAGGATCACATTTATTACTTCTTTCCGCCCGGCAGCTCAGTCCTTTCATTGCCCTACGTTGCCCTGCTCAGGTTGTTTGGTATCAGGGCCAAGGATGCGAGCGGCACATACGGCGAGATGCGCCTCCAGACGAGCCTCGCAGCCTTGTTGATGGCCGCTCTCGCCCTCGTCTTCTTCTATACCTCCAGACTCGTCCTCGACATCGGATGGAGCAGCGTAATTTCGCTTGGGGGCGTGTTCGGGACGCAGGTGTGGAGCACGGCATCGCGCGGCTTATGGACCCATACCTGGGAACTGTTGCTAATGGGAGTGGTTGTCTTTCTGCTCCTGCTAATCGAAACAGGCAGGCACAAGCCAGGCCCGGCTTTCTTAGCGACGTTACTGGCGTGGACCTATTTCGTGCGGCCGACCAGCAGTGTCGCCATCCTCGCGATAACCGTTTACCAGCTGCTTTATTTTCGCCGTTCGTTTTTTTGTTATGGATTGACTTTGGCTGGCTGGATGGCGTGCTTCGTCGTGTACTCATGGCACAACTTTGGCAGATTGCTTCCCAGTTATTACGCGGCGGGCCGGCTCAACTTTGCTGTGTTTTGGACGGCGCTGGCAGGCAATCTCGTCAGTCCTTCGCGCGGGTTGCTGATCTTCGTGCCGTGGGTTTTGTTCACCGGGTACTTGCTGGTTCGTTATCGTCGCTGCGGGGAATTTCCGCGCCTGCTCTGGTTGTCGCTGGCGATCGTCAGCGGAAACTTGCTTGTCGTTTCCGCCTTCCCGCATTGGTGGGGCGGAGTAAGCTATGGCCCACGTTTGACAACTGATCTGGTGCCCTGGCTGGTGTTGCTGACAATCCTCGCCGTCCGCAGGCGTCTGCTTTCTCGCGGCCAACAGGAAAGAGTATTCAGACCCGCCTGGATTGAACTTGTTTTTGGCGCCTCGCTCCTTGGTTTTAGCCTCCTGATCCACGGACGCGGCGCAATGTCGATGAGCACTCTGCGCTGGAATAGTTATCCACAGGACGACGCCGGCCTGGAGGCAAAGATCTGGGATTGGCAGCAACCGCAATTCCTTGCGGGTCTGATAGCTGTGGCGCCACCGAATTACTACCCGCCGATTTCCTTCGACAGGAGGATCGATTTGGCGACTACAGATTCAGACAAGTATCTGTGGCAGGGCTGGGGTCGTCCGGAAACCGGCTATCGCTGGACTGACGGCGATGCGCAGGTCGTATTTGCGCTTGACGCGATTGCCGACGTGGGATTTCGGATCAAGCTCGCGCCGTTAATCGTTCCGGGTAGGATTAACGAGCAGATAGTTCACCTTGAGCTGAATGGCAAGGCGATCGAAACGGTGAGCCT
>DAIMCP010000031.1:52643-57469 GCA_036726305.1 Pyrinomonadaceae bacterium
TTCGCCACCCCCAGCCGCCGGGAGGCCACCGACGCATTCAGATTAGCCACCCCTTCAACCGGGGGCGCGCAAGCGACGCTGAAGAACAGCACGCCGTCGATCCAGTCATAGCTGATACCGTCCTCACTGTGCACCGCAAAGGAAACAGAGTACGCATCCGTGCCCAGCCAGCAATCAAATGCAAACGACACCTCAATCACTTCGCCGCGCTCAACCTTGCCGAGCTTTAACTCCTTCTGTTCGGTGTTCACGCCATAGGCGTGTATGCCGAGACGGTTGCGAATGAGAAATCCAAACACCGGATCGACGCACTCTCGTGCAAAGCGCACGCGCATTTTGGCGATGAGTGAATCGCCGGTATCAACCAATTCCGCAGTTTGGCGCTCCGCATTGTGCAATTCAGCCGCGAGGATTTCCGCAGTGCCGTTACCATGGCGAAACGAGTAGTGCAGTGACGGGCTGGGCCGGCCGAGTTCAGCGGCATCGATGGCGCCGTGCTGATCGGCAATCAAACCGCTGAAGGTACCGCTGCCCCTGCCTGAATCTTTGCGGTCATAGGCTTCCTCGCGCTCCATAATTAATCCCTGATAGCGATTCAGAACTTCACCCGGCTTGCCGTCGGTGTCGACCCGCCCGCCATTCATCAGGATCGCCCGCGAACACAACGCCTTAACCGCCGACGGATCGTGCGAGACGAACAGGATGGTGGCGCCGTTTTCCTGCATCTGCTTGATGCGCCGCAGGCAGCGATGTTGAAAGACAGCGTCGCCCACCGACAGGGCCTCGTCGATGATCAGGATTTGCGGTTCAGTTGACACAGCGGTGGCAAAGGCGAGGCGCACGTACATGCCGCTGGAATAGGTCTTGACCGGTTGCTGAATGAAGTCCCCGATCTCTGCAAATCTTTCGATTTCCGGCAACAGGCGTTCGGTCTCTTTGCGCGAGAAGCCCATCAGCGCGGCGTTCATGAAAACATTTTCAATGCCGGTGAACTCCAGATTAAAACCGGCGCCGAGTTCCAGGAGGGCGGCCACGCGGCCTTCATGCCAGACACTGCCGTGGGTTGGTTCGAGCGTTCCGGTGATGATTTGCAGCAGGGTGGACTTGCCGCTGCCGTTTGGTCCGACGATCCCAACCGTGGTGCCGGCCTCGATCTCAAAGCTGACGTCGCTGAGTGCCCAGAACTCTCGATGCCACTGCCAGCGCCCGCGCGTAAGCGACTCTTTCAAGCGATCACCCGGATGCGCATAGATGCGGTATTGTTTGGCAACGCGCTCAACGCGCAGGGCAATTGGCATAGCCGGCCTCAGATTGCGTTGATCTCCACAAGCCTCTCACCTGATTTCAACAGCTCTATTGCTTTCGGGAGCGTGGCTGCCAGGATTTGTCTGAGTCGCGCATTAGATGTGTTACCACAAGTGACCCAAATGACCTGAGGTGGTGGGCCTTCTTCATCCAGTAAGCGGACAAAATCGCCGTCTTTGGTCATTACGACGACAGCCGCGTCTTTCGCCTCTTGAAATATCCTGCGATCGGTGGCATCTCTGAGTCCAACGTCGCGAAGCGCAACCGCCTGTACCGCAAAATTCGCACGAATCCATATCGCCATCGTCGGAGACAGTTGAGCATCGATCCAGATTGTCATGCGGCCAGCACCGGATGATCCAACTTACGCGCAGCATATTGCAGGGCCGCTTGCAGGTCATCCATTTCCAGATCAGGCATTTCCTCGAGTATCTGTTCCGCGGTTAGACCCGCGGCGAATAGATCCAGAACGTCGGTTACACGGATGCGCATGCCGCGAATACACGGACGTCCGCCGCACTGTTCAGGATTGGTTGTGATTCTCTCCAGCGGATTGGACATGGATCCTCCAGGAAGCGCGGTCAGGTTTTAATTAAGACATAAGATACACCGAGTGATGGATCAAGCAGAAGTGGGAAGTCAAGAGGGCAGTCAGTTGTCACTGGTCATTGGTTAGTTGTCAGTTGAGCTTTGAACTTAAGTGACGAGTTCGCTGATAGGGTAGAAAGATCAGCCAGCCCAAACTAACGCCAAGACCAAAAACCTGAGTACAAAACACAAAGCACGACTGACAACTGACCAACGCTAACTGACAACTGACAACCGACATCTTACAATGCTTCAAATGATTTCCGCGCAAACACCCCGACGCGCCGTGTGGCGCCCTTTGTGGGAATTGCCGCGCCGCGCGGAGCTGCTCATGTCCCTCTCGCGCCGCCAACTGGTGGCCCGTTACAAAGGCTCGGCGCTCGGTGTTCTCTGGGCGGTACTGACGCCGGTAGTGATGATCGTGATCTTCACTTTCATCTTCGCCGGCATCTTCGGGGCGCGCTTTGCTGAACGCAGCTCACCCTGGGACTATGCTCTCTATCTATTCTGCGGCCTGCTGCCCTGGAACATGTTTCAGGAGTCGCTGATTCTCTCGGCCACTACGATTATCTCCCACGCAAACCTGGTCAAACGCGTGGTTTTTCCGCTCGAGACCCTGCCCATCGCCCAAACCCTGGCCGCGCTCGCCAACCAGTTGTTCGGCACGCTGGCGCTACTGGCCGCCACTGTGCTTATTCGCCATGAGCTGCATGCGACAGTGTTGTGGTTGCCGCTGATCTTACTGCCGCAACTAATTGCCACCTGCGGCGCGGCGTGGCTGATTGCGTCGCTCGGAGTCTTTCTGCGCGACATTGCCCAGGGCATCTCGCTGCTCTTGATGGCCTGGATGTACCTGACGCCAATCCTCTACCCCGAAGCGATTGTTCCGGAGCGTTATCGCTTTTACGTCAATCTCAATCCCTTCACACCGCTGATTCGCAGCTATCGCCGCATTTTGCTGGAAGGGTCTGCCCCTGATTGGCGTGGCCTCGGCTACTTCTCCGTTTTTGCGGTTGTGAGTTTTCTTTTCGGCTACTGGTGGTTCGCCAGGACGCGGAAAAACTTCGCCGATGTAATTTGAACGTCAACGGGCGTTCAGAGTACCTTCAGCTTGCGTCCTTACGAAACCACAACCTGAAGGTCGAACTCTAAGCACCTGAATCCAACCGCGTCTGTGGATTCTACTCAAAACTCAATTTCAGCGCGGCGCCGACGATCGGCTTCGCCCATTCCGGGGTTTTCGTGAGGTCATCTGGCCCGCGGATGTTTTGTTTCTCCATTCGTAACACCAGTTTCGGTTCCGGAGTTTTGCCGGAAGCCGGATCAGCATCAATACTGTTGTCGTAAACTCGTAGGCCGCTGAGCAGCGGCAAGAGCTCGATGAGGTTAAGACGGCTGTGTTGGTAGCGTCGCCGAATATGGTGCTCACCGATGTCGTGGCCGCCCCGACGCGCGCGTGAATGAACGCGGGCCAGGTGAAGTTCGAGACTGGAAAGGCCCACGTACCAGACGTAAATCTCGATGCCTTTTTCCGCCGCCTCGGCGAGCAGCCGCGGAATTGTGTTCGCCCCGAGCGTCGTTTCAAAGGCGAAATCGAGCCGCTCGTCAATGGCTCGTCGCAGCAGTCTTACGCCCTGGTTCCAGGCTGCGCTATTGGCTTCTTCCTGAGTCAGCCTGGGATTTGCTTTGGTTAATGCGCGGGCAATTTCGTCGGGGTTGTAGTAGGCGCCGCCAAATTCCCTGAAGGCCGCACCCGCGATGCTGCTTTTACCCGCGCCATTGACCCCGGCGATAACGTAGATGTGAGCTGGCTTGAGTGCAGGCATCAAGGAAGAGATAACTCGCTGACCTTTAGCAAGTGAGTCGCGCGCCGTTCTTGTCAGGCACGCCGTTGTTGTCACGCGCGCCGCTTTTGTCACGCACGCCGTTAATGTTTTGTCTGATGAGTCCTGGCAACAAAAGGATATTATCGGTTGCCCGGCTCCTCAGTTCCGGAGGAACGAAATGTTTATAGAACCAGAGCCACCCCACGATCCTTTTCGGTGCAGACGAGGAGCGAGATATTCATCATAAGCTATAAACATTTGGGCCACTCTGCGGCCCGGAATGAAGCACGATCTGCTGCGTGAACTTTAAAAGTCAGGATTAGCTTGCGCGTCACCCAACAGGTTGCTCTGCCAGAGGGAAATCTGAGCCCGAACCGAAAATTCTACCGCCGCTTGCGGGCCGCTTTGACTGCAGCACGCCCGAGTTCTGCCGGAGCAGCGTTGAAGGCCGCTTTCATGCCTTTCCTCGCCTTCGCCGTCTGCATCTGCGCCAGCAAAGCATCAAACTCGCCACTCAAGTCATCGAGAGTGCGCGCACGCGCCTGGACCAGCGATTCGAACTCCGCGTACGACAACAGCACCGCCTTCGCCGTATCGTGACGAGTAATAGCCACAGCGCCGCTGTGAATCACTTGCTCCAATATCGCGCCAAACTCGTTTTTCACCCTGGTAGCCGCGACGCTCGGTAGATCCACCAATTCGCCCTGTCTGTTTCTGAAGGTTATTGCCATAGTAAATCGGCTCGTATCTGAAAGTTATTGAGCGGGCCAAATCTCCCATGGCCATTATAGGCATTTTAGCTGTTTTGTCCAGAAGTCCTCAGGCGGCAACGTGGGCGACAGGCGTTCAGAGTACCGGCTGCAGTCGGGCTTTTTTCTTAAGCACGACTGACATCTTCCCGGTGCTCGGCTGGAAATGCCCCTCAGTCCCGCCGACCGCCTGTGAACCGCAGCAGGAAAAAGAACAGATTAATGAAATCCAGATAAAGCGACAGGGCCCCGACTACTGCGTACGAGCCGACGCGTCCATCAGGCAACGACACGGCCATCTGCTTCAGGCGCTATGCGTCCCACGCCATCAAGCCCGTAAAGGTCAGAACGCTAATGA
>DAIMCP010000032.1:0-56870 GCA_036726305.1 Pyrinomonadaceae bacterium
CGTTCGAAGCGTCGCGCTCTTCCATTTGAGCTACAGGAGCAGAAAAGATTTGGAGCATCGTACCGGAGTCGAACCGGTGTCTCAGCGTTGGCAACGCCACGGTTCTCGAACCAACTGACTAACAAATTAATTGGCGATGCGCGTCTGATCGGGGAGGACAGAATTGAACTGTCACCACGAGTTCCCAGGACTCGGATGCTGCGTTACACCACACCCCGAAGACTTTTGAATTTCGGATTTTGGAATTGGAAAGGTAAAGGCACGATCCGGTGAAGAGCTGGGCCTGAACTCGGAGTTGCGAAATCCGCAATTCGAATTTCGCAATCCGAAATTCTTCTCAGCCCTTCACGCAGACCACTTGCTTGATCTCTGCGACGATTTCAACCAGGTCTTCCTGGTTCTTCATCACCGCCTCGATTGACTTGTAAGCGCCGGGAATTTCATCCAATACGCCTACGTCTTTGCGACACTCAACGCCCGAAGTTTGACGAGCGAGGTCGTCTTTCGTGAAGGCTCGCTTGGCTGCTCCGCGGGACATCTTGCGCCCCGCGCCGTGAGAGCAGGAGTTGAAACTCTCAGCCAAACCACGTCCCTTGACGATGAACGATTTCGCGCCCATCGATCCGGGAATGATGCCGTACACGTCTTTGTCGGCGTTGATTGCGCCCTTGCGCGTGACGAAGACTTTTTCGCCGTAATGCTCTTCGAGCGCAACGTAGTTGTGATGGCAGTTAACCTGAAGTTCAGGCTTGAACGCTTTGCGATGATTGAACATCTTGTTGAAGACCTTCAACAGGCGCGCCATCATGATCTCGCGGTTCTTCATCGCGTAGGTTTGCGCCCACTTCAGGTCTTTCCAGTAAGCGGCAAACTCCGGCGTGCCCTGGATGAAGTAAGCGAGATCAGGAGCTGGAAGCTCCGACAATCTCCACAGAGACTTCGCTGTCGAGATATGACGTTCGGCCAACTCCTTACCGATGTTGCGCGAACCCGAGTGCAGCATCAACCACACGAAGGTTTCTGTGTCCAGACAAACTTCGATGAAGTGGTTGCCGCCACCGAGCGTGCCCAACTGTTTCATCGCTTTCGCTTTGCGATCGTGAACTCCTTCGTGAAGCTCGCTGAAGTCTTTCCAACCGTCCCAATACGAAGATTCATCAACCGATTCCTTGTACGCATTGAAGCCGACCGGAATTGCTTCTTCGATTGCCAAGCGCAAGTCTTTCAACTTGCCGTCGAGGATGCCGCTCTTGAATGGCGTTTTCACGGCCATCATGCCGCAGCCGATGTCGACGCCGACGGTTGCGGGAATCACGGCTTCCTTGGTCGCGATCACCGAACCAACCATGCTGCCCTTGCCCAGGTGCGCATCAGGCATTAGCGCGACATGTTTGAACAAACATGGCAAGCGCGAGACGTTACGCAGCATCGATTGTTCTTCAATACTGAAATCGTGGTTGGCCCACGACAGGACTTCGCTGTGTGCGCCACCAATTGGCAGCTTCTTGTAAGGCATTGTTACCTCCTTTCTAAGTTTAGTTGAAAATGGTGCGCCAGGTGAGACTCGAACTCACAATCCCCTGCTTAAGAGGCAGGTGCCTTGATCCGATTTGGCCACTGACGCATGGCGGAACTGAACGGACTCGAACCGTCATCGGCCTGATCGACAATCAGGTGCCTCACCTCTCGGCCACAGTTCCGTTTGAAAATTGGCAGCGCGTGTCGGATTTGGACCGACGATCGCCTGATTGAGAATCAGGTGGCTTAAGCCCCTTGGCGATAATTATTGGCGCGCCATAAGAATTGGTCAGTATTGACGAGTTTGAAACGATCATCGCGTGGTTTGCTCAACCACGCCAGGAGTTCTTCGGCCTGCTTCTTTAGCGGGCCGGGCATTTCTGGATTCGACTTCCACGGCAATGGCATCGCGAACCTCATTCACTACTTCGGCAATGAGATTGATTTTGCGCAGACTGTTTGCTCTCGCGGATGAATCGTTCAGGTCGAAATCAAATGATACTCGGCGAGAACAATCAGCTAGATCGAGAACAACCGTTCCCCACTTCCAGTGGTCTTCGGGATCATCTGGTAGGTCGCGGGTGTCTTCGACAACAGCAATGATGAACGCGGGCAGTTCGGGGTCTTCGTTAAGAAACTCACGGCGTCGAACGTGATACCGTGTAGCTCTTTCTTCGCTCATTTTTGAGTATTGTCCTTTCTAAGCTGTCTTATGGACAGCGGATTTGTTTTGCTACGTCATGGCGGTTTTCCTCCTTTTCAGGCGTTGATGATGATCGTTGTTCTCTTTCAATGCTTGAATTTGGGTGGGTCGAAGGGAGTTGAACCCTCACAGTCCGCAGTCACAGTGCGGTGCTCTGCCAATTGAGCTACGACCCACACAGATGGGCGACAAGGAATCGAGCGTGACGAGACATTTAACAGATGTAGTCACGTTCAGCATTCGCCCCGAGTTGGCAGGGATGACGAGACTCGAACTCGCAAATCAACTGATTGAAAATCAGTCCGCTTTCCATTTCGCGTTCATCCCCGTGATTGTTTGGTGCGCGTGGAGAGATTCGAACTCATCACAAAGCTGGTCTTAAATCAGCCGCCTCTTCCAATTGGGCTACACGCGCAAAATGATTTGAATTGGTACTCGCGAGAGGATTCGAACCTCTAAGACGGAAGGTTTGAGCTTCCGATGTCTGCCGGATTGCATCACGCGAGCAGATTTTGGTGCTGCCGGAAGGACTTGAACCTTCAACTACACGGCTCTCAACCGTGCGCGTCTGCCAGTTGCGCCACGACAGCAGCGAATTGATTTGGTACCGGCGGAGGGATTCGAACCCACACTGTCTAGTTCCTAAGACTAGCGCCTCCTCCCAATTGGGCTACGCCGGCATGGTGAACCCGGCAGGACTCGAACCTGCGACGGGCGGGGTCCCCGCGCGGGCAGCCCGCGTGGGGTGCTGTTGTCGTTTAGGAAACGACTGTTCTGATTCCAACTGACATTTAACTAAGGGGGTCCTAAGCTTGGTTGCGGAGACAGGACTTGAACCTGCGTCGACGGATTATGAGTCCGTCCCTGGCGGCTTTACGACTCCAGTGTACTCCGCGTCAAAACTAATGAACTGGCTACCGAGGTAGGATTCGAACCTACATCAACGAGTTTCAGAGACTCGCGCCTTTCCAGCCCGGCCACTCCGTAAGATTTCAATTTGGTGGACCTGGCACGATTTGAACGTGCGGCCTCGACCTTCGCAGAGTCGCGCTCTCATTCCCCTGAGCTACAGGTCCTCGGATTTTTCCGACGGTGAGCGAGCTGCGCTGACAGCCACCAGTGCTGTCGCTCGACCTCACCGCTGAAACTTTGGCGGAGGCGGCAGGACTTGAACCTGCACACGCAAAGCGCGGCGATTTAGCAAACCGCTGCCATACCATTAGGCGACGCCTCCATCGATTGGCGGAAGGGACAGGAGTCGAACCTGCAAGCGACAAATGCGCGGTAGTTTTCGGGACTACTGCCTTACCAGTTAGGCTACCCTTCCAGAGATTTTGGTTCGCGATTTTGAATTAGATTGGCAGGGACGCTCGGATTTGAACCGAGAATCTCGATTTTGGAGACCGATGGTTTGCCAGTTAGCCTACATGCCTAAAATATTCCTGGTGCATGTGGTAGGACTCGCACCTACGAAGTCGTTGGACGCCTGATTTACAGTCAGGTGCTTTTGCTGCTCAGCCACACATGCGCGCATGAAATTCAGATTTCAAATCTCGCGTCCAAGATTTCAAATCTGAGATCCATTGTGCTAAAAAATAGATGAAGGCAGAGAGTAAACGTACCGCGAACACACTTCGAGGCACACTTCTCCTGAGGATGGCGATCTCGCGGACTCTCGCAAAGGACCGAGATCGTCATCCGTTGAAGGCTCCCTGCCTTCATCTCTCGCAAATAGGTACTTCGATTGTCAAAAAACTAAAGGAGCGGGCTTTAAGCCTCCCAGGGAAGCTGCCCGCTCCTTCAATTCTCGCGATTTTTGCTTTGAGATTTGGGAGCGGGAGGCCGCTCCCGCTGATTAATGCCTGATTCGACGGCTATCTATGGACGCTTCTTGTCCGAGTCTGCCGCCAAAAATATTGGTTGCTGACAAGCTCAGGCCTAACGAACAGACGACCGTATACATGGCGGCGCACGGCTGCCATTTCGTCGAATGTTTCTGATATGTCCTGCTCGTCATCATTGAAAGTTTTTCCTCGCAGTGCGCATCTCAGGTGAGCGCGCAACCTTTCTTGTATAAGACAGGACCATCGATCCTGTCAAGAACTTTCTCTAAAAAACCTGCGAACACGTATTCGCGCTCGCTTGGATTAACTCTTTCGATAGGTAGTTGCCTGAGGTCTAAGGATTCGGATTAGTGACGAACCCTGATTTCGCCTGGAGGAGGGTAGACATGTCCTTGACAACATTATGTCTTTCAATACATACTCTGAGATGTGAAGTGGGAGATATCATTTCATGACGACTTCGAGGCGGAGTTTGACGCCCTGGACGAGGCGGTGCAGGACGAATTGCTGGCGCACGCGAAACTGTTGGAACAGTTTGGACCGCAACTCGGCCGGCCGCGGGTCGACACACTCAACGGCTCGCGTCATGCGAATATGAAGGAGCTGAGGTTTGACGTTAATGATGGCGTCTGGCGTGTGGCATTCGCCTTCGACCCAAAGCGTCAAGCCGTGCTGCTGGTGGCAGGTGACAAGTAGGGAGGGAGTGAAAAGCGGTTTTATCGGCAACTGATAGCCAGGGCTGATGAACGGTTTGACAACCACTTATCACGGTTGAGAAAGCATTCGAGGAAATAACTATGAAGACCTTAAGTCAAAAAATCGGAGATCTTGGTCCGACACGCCGGAAGCGGGTTGAGACCCGCGCTGCCGCGCTTATCGCCGAGGAAATGACTCTGCAGGAACTTCGCCAGGCCCGCAAGCTGACTCAGGTCCGGATGGCGAAAACGCTTGGCATCAGTCAGGATGGAGTCTCGCGACTTGAGAAACGGAGTGATTTACTACTGTCAACCCTACGGAAGTCAGTCGAAGCCATGGGTGGGAACCTATCCTTGGTCGCTGAATTCCCGGATCGTGAGCCAGTAGTACTGTCCGGCATTGCGGCAACAGAGGTTGATCCAAAACCACTGCGCAGGAAGCAGGCCAAGGCCCGTTATTAAGACGCGGAGAGAAGCACAGGCGGAAAACATTCTCATAGTTTCTAATGTCAGAAATAACGACCTCGTTTTCTGACATTGTCCCGATGGCACAATCTGCCAGATCCAAATTACATTCCCTTTAATAGGCCGTTGTGTTATCGCCGGCTTGTTTTAGCGTTTGCGGGATTTCTAAAATAAGCCGCCTTGTAAACTCGGAAGATCCATTGAGCGGTGAATTGAATTCTTGGTTTTCCCAGAACGGCCATTTTCTTAAATAAGAAAACGGTCGATTTCAGAAACCATCACCTTGGGGCCTTACCCACCTGGCTATTGTTGGCGGCTGGGCGGTTCGACCCCTTGCACTTGCCGTTCCGTCCGAGGTGCTAGCTGGCGCGATCTTGGCGCGCTTCTGGGGTCGCCCCTCCAACTCAGCTAAAGACCCGCCCGTTAGTGAGCGGGCAATTGCTTTAGTTTTTCTGGCTTCGGAAGGTATGGGTCGTGTGGTCCGGAAGCTCTCCTCTCATTCTCTAATTGACCACTAAGGTAGTTGATGGGGCGCAGAACTGGGACTAGATTTGAAATTGTCAAATTCAATGCAGATTTAGCAATGGAGCTATGAAACTTACCCGCGATATTCAGAGCCTCAGCAGGTTCAAGCGTGACACCGCAAAGTTGGTGCGCCAAATGAAAAAGACGAAAGAACCTGTAGCGTTAACCGTAAATGGAAAAGCTGAGTTAGTCGTGCAAGACGCCGAGAGCTACCAGAAACTGTTGGAAGCGAAAGACAGAATGGAAGCGATCGAGGGGATCAAGCGCGGACTGGAAAGTATGAAACGTGGCGGGGGTAAGCCAGCAAAAAAGTTCTTTCAGGAATTCTTTGCCGCTGAGGGGATTCCCGAACACGAATGAAATGTTACGTCGTGATCTTTGAGGATTCCGCACAAACGGACGTGCGTGAGTCGTATGACTGTTGCTGTCGTGCTTGGGGCAAGCGCGACGCTCAACAGTGGGCCCGCGAACTGCGAACTGAAGTTTTCAAACAGCTAGATGTGATCCCAAAAGCATTACTAAGCATTTGGAAGATTACGGTGGCAAAATCCGGTTGCCTGGTCCGTTCGCCGTGTGCCACTTCACGGTGCAGCCACATTCGCCGGGCACCGAATTAAAGCTGTTGAGATGGCCGCCGGCGAAAAACTGTTGTTGGACTGTAAGAGTCACCTGAGGTGGTGTCAGGTCATCAGGGATGGATGAGGCAGGATTACCGAACCCCCCGGGAGGCGGCATGTACTTGGAAATAAACAACGCAGTGAAATCGGCAGCAAGATTGTCTACGTTATCGCAGGGACCGGCCTCCCTGTCGCACGCGGTGTCCGACGCCGGCACGTAATCCCAATGCTGGGCACGGTTGAAGACAATCTGATGCTTGGGTGTACTCAGGTCACCCCAGTAGCTCTCTGGCAGCGCGAATGATGGTTCACCGCTGCCCCAGAAAAACAACTTCGGCACATTAGGTCGCGGCGGGCCGTCAGGAAATTCACCGACTTGACCGCTCAGCGAGACAAACGCCTTCGGGTTAATCGTGGAAGCCAATTGCAACCCGTGCAGTGCGCCATACGAGTGGCCAACGATCCCGAGCGTGTCCACACCCATGAGCGACGAACGACGTGACCACCGAAAATGCATCCAGTCGATGACGTCCTTAATGCGAGCATAAGTGGAATTAGCAGGATTACTCGGGTGGCCAATCGGTTGCAGGTCAGGAATCGCTACGACGAACCCGGATTTAGCAAGTATTGCGGGCAGTCGCGCCCACTTCGTGTAATGAAATTTTTCTGCCGAACAATCTCCATGAATAAACACCACCAGCGGATAGCGGCCGGCTGCGGCAAGGAGAGGCGCGCACCGTGGAGAACCACCAAGCGTCGGGTAATAAACCCGAATCAACGCGTTGGGTTCGAGGGCCGTGCGTTTAATGCGAGGAGTGGGACTCTTTGAGTCGCTAGGTATCAGTGGCTGAGGATCCAGGATCGGGATGGGCAAATGAACGAAGTAGTCCGCGTACCCATAGAAAACAGGCGACAGGACGCTCGGAATCCAACTAATGTCTGAGGCTGGGTCATTGCCACTGGGCTCGCAAGGCGGAGGGGCCGTCGGGGTCGTCGGGGTGGATTTTCCACACTTCGCAGGCACAATTCCGGCGAGCGCGAATCCCACACACGACAGGAGCGTCTGCCTTACGGCCTCGCGTCGATTAATTCTTGTCATGTTGCCTTCTTCGAAGTTGGCAAACGGCAATGCCATATCTTCCTCATTCATTCAAATGCGGTACGACGTACTCCTTCGCATTCCGAATGACTGGCGCAGCCGCTGCGTGTTAACTACTTCTTGCGCGCAACTAACTTTCCTTGCGCCGGCGTAATCGCTACAGATTTTGTCGCGAGAATCCGCGCCAGTTGGTCAGCCGTCGCCTCATTGGTGATTCCGTGGTTCTGAATTTCACAAACCTGGACACCGGGCTCTGGAACCACGCCGGCGCTGCGGTCACCCTCCGGCTCGACAACCAGACACTGGATACTGCCATCGGGCGTAACGTGTGCGTAGAGTTTCATTTCGATTGCTCCTAGGGCTTCACGACGCTGAACAACACTGCATATGATGGAATGACGTGTGGGCCAGTGTTACGGACGGTGAACAGGAACCTCCAACCGTGCAAGCCCAAATAGCGCCGCACGCGCGCGTCTTTGACCAGCAGCTCGTTATCGTTCTCAGTAGCGGGAATGGCCGTGGCGTGTACTACCTCGTTCGCCGCGACCGGCCCAAACCACCAACCCATCTCGGCTCCCGGTGAGAAGTTTTGACCGGCCCAGTTAAATGTATGATGAGAGATCTGCGCCAACTTTCAACCTCCTGTTTTGAAAAACAAATGTCCGGCAGAGCGAGCTTGAATTTACAACCTGGAAGAGAGATTACAGATCCCTTCGGGTCACGAGGATGTCGTCAACGAAGAACTGTCCCTGCCCGAATGTCAGCCAGAAGCGAATGGCGTTAAAGCGATTGCCAAAGACTAGCGACTGACGGGGAAGGGTGTAGTCGGTGCTTCCTACTGCACCTGGTCCCGAAAGCGTTATCCGGGCCATCGCGGCGGAACTGGTGATGATTAAATTAACGCGCAGGTTAAAAACCTTGTCCTTCGAATAATGCCCGAATCTTGGGCCATCGTCAATCCGCACGTCGCCTTCAGGCATAAAATCCAGGTGCATAAAATGCAGATAGTCAAGAGGCCCCGCATTTTCTGGTTCGAATTGCAGGGTCACGATGTCCGTGCCGCCGCGGATGAACATAGTCGCTGTAATCGTGTAAAGACCAGGGCCGTCGAAACGAGAGAATCTCCCTTTAACTGAGGACCGAGGGCGCGTGGCCGGAAACCCAATACGGATCCATTTCGTAGCCTGAACACCAGGCAGCGGCGTCAAAATAACGTTGACTGTCCCGTCATTCGGCTCGACCGATAGAGTGCCAACCGTCGCTTTCGGAGAATTCAACGAGTCCGCGTCGAAGTTTGCATTTAACACGGTGGCCGTCGGCAAATTCAGCCTGAAGGCGCGGTTCTTTCCGTTGTGAATACCATTGCCGACGATTTGGCCGCGGTCGTTGATGTCCCACGCCTCAGATAACACCCAGCCACTGCCTCCCGGCAGCAACGAATTCAGATCCTTCATGCCGCCTATGGTCCATCGAAACGCGCGTCTGGCTCCACCCGGGATTGTGCTGTATCCAACTGCTTCAGCGTTGTTATTGACGGCATGAGCAATACTGTAGCCGCCACCAAGATGTCCCATGTCTTTCATTCCGGCTCCTTCGGACCAGAAAAAAGCATGAGTACCCGAGAGACCGCCTACCTGAGAAGAGAACGACGTCGTGGGGGTGAATATCAGTTGAAAATCACTCTCGCCTACGACTTCGCCGTGGTCATTGATTCCATAGCCTGAGCTTTTCCGCCCGCCCAGCGTGCCGAGGTCTCTCATGCCTTGACCGGCAGAAAAGCGGAACGCGTGAGTGGCACTGTCATTGCGGGTTGCACTTTCGCCGGCAACTTGCCCAAATTCATTTATCGAACGTCCGACGCTTCTTGAGCCTCCAAGGGTCCCCAGATCCTGCATTCCGAAGGAACGTTGCCACACGAAAGCATGAGTCTGAAGTAGATCGTTGTCAGCTTCGCCCGTAACTTGACCGAGATCGTTCACATCCCACGCGTAACTGTATCGACCGGGTGTGCCGATGTCAGTCAGATTCAAATTTGAGTCGGCCATAAAGGCTTTAGTATTGACATCGCCCAATTCGGCAACCAAGCTACCGCCAGCAATAGCGCCGCCTTTGTTTATCCCCTGGCCCTCACTGAGATTCGAACTCGGCAACGCGCCCACATCAATCATTCCCAGTCCATCGATATATCTAAACGCATGCAGTTCTCCGCCGTGTGGTCCAGGTGTCTTGAATGAAGCGCCGGTCACACTTCCGGTGCTGTTGACGCCCAGACCAAAACTGCCTTCCGCGCCCAGAGTTCCCAAGTCCTCAATAACGTTCTTGTTTTGCCGGCAATCGTTTTGGCCCATGGTCAGAAACAGCGCGAAAGTCAGGATTGATAGTCTCACTATTTCGCCTCCAGTTTTTAACTGCCGTAAGGAATGGCGGCTGCATTGCGTTTTTCGAGATCGCAAACTTGCGTATGCGCAGTCTGCCAAGTCAAAACACCGAGCGTGAAGGCATTTATTTGAAATCTCGTGACGAGAAACTCAGTCTCGAAATCCTTTTTGACGAGCGAGGCAAAATTCCTGAGCTGCTTATCAAAAAGCTCTCCGCTCTTGAGCGACTTCGCGAGCGGTAAAGCAGCCTGTGTCTGATCGTCTCGCTCTTTGTTGTAAAGACGCTGAGCCTGCCCTGGCTGGGGGCTCGATGTCGCAACCAGTGCGGCAATTACGGTGAAGATCACAGATTTTCGGATTTTCATCTTCTCTCCCATGTCTCAACTTTGCTGGCAGTTTCACGTTCCAACTCTAAATGGCAATCCAGCCAAAAACATTTCTAGGTATGGATTTGTGAGCGCTATTTTGGCAGTACTGACTTATGCTAGTAGCGATGCGCAAGGGTTTAATGAATGCGGAGGTTGCTGTTGCTACTCGCGATCAGTCCGATCGGCGAGGCTCAAACGAACGGCGATGTCAATCTCAACCGCCTGACGGAAGCCGTCAGCGCGATTAACGACAATCGATTGCTACGAGCCGAGGCGATCCTCATTCCCATCTCAGCGATATTGAGGAGGGGTTGCAGAAGTACTCAATTAAAAGAGGTCGCTTACCCTGCCAATGATTCGTCGTCTACACGAAGACTGGGGATTCCTGCTGAAGTGCTAATCGGCGGTAGCGTCGCCGCGTGACCGGGCAGCATGACAAGGCCCGTCATTAATGCGCAGAGAGAAGCACAGGCGGGAGAGATTTCATAGTTTCTAATGTCAGAAATAGCGACCTCTTTTTCTGACATTGTCCGATGGTACAGTCTGCCCGATCGGATTACATTCCCTTTAATAAGCCGGTGTTATGGTGGGCTTATTTTAGCTTTTCCGGGATTTCTAAAATAAACCGCTTTGTAACCGCTGGAGAGCCATGGCTCGGTGAATTGAATTCCCGATTTTTCTCAGAACGTGAATTTTCTTAGATGAGAAAACGGTCTAGTTCGGAATCCATCATTTTGTAGCTTGCTCCCCTGGCTATTTTGCCTGCTGCTCTGTTCAACCCATTGCAGTTGGCGCGAAGCTCGCTGGCCTGGAAAAGGGGAACAAACGAGGCGTTCCTGAAATAAAACTCGCGTTTTGCTCATAATGGTTATTAGGGTATAGGACTGAGCGGCTAACGCTCGTTCCTTACTAGCATGATTTCTTTCAATTCACCTCTTTAGGAGCTGACATGAAACTCATCCGATTTACCTTGCCCATTTGGGCTCTCTGTTTCGGGCCAGTTCTTGTTTACGCACAAATGCAGGACATCGAACGGATCCTGCCGCCCCCAAACACCCAAATTCAAGCTGACAAAAATGTCCAGCTGATTACGATTGCGGACAGAGTAGATAACAACCTGAGCGATCCCAAGGCCAAAGTTTCCGAAAGTGTAATCATCAAAGTAGGGCCGATTGGCGAACTCTACCTTGTCTCCGGACTCAACGACTTCGTAAAGGTCGGCAGCGGCCGCACCGCTCCCTTCATCTTTCCGTCGCTGATCTTCGATATGTCCGCGTCGCCGGTTCTCCGAGAAGTCATTAGTGGCAAGAAGGACAAGAAAAAAGTTGAGAATACGGATTACGACCTCGAGTGGAGGGATGTAACAGTCACGGTGGGCGCCAAATGTCGCGAAGTCGACAAGACCACTGGCGATGTCAAGGAGATAACTTGCAACGATAGTATCGAGGTCCTGGAAGTTTTACCGAACAAGACAGGCAGCGGACATAAAGACTCTTTGGCCGTCCAATTGGCCGGAGCTTTTACAGACTTGGCGACGGCTTCGGCGCCGTTCTTCCCCGCCAGCACGTTTAATGAGAAAGCCACTGCGGCCGGCGGTGGTTTGTCAGTACTGTTCCGTAATTTGTTTCCACCCGAAACACAGACCTTCTATCACGCCTTTGTAGCCGACCCTCGCACCTTCGGTTGGAATTTCAAGCAGGATCACCAAAGTGCCGCCAACACCTCGCTGCTGGGACTGAACCGCGGCATTGTTCTTTTCAAGGCAGCCAAGAATGTCACAAAGATCACAGTCAAGTATCAGCGGCTGTCTCGCTGGAACAAGGATTTGAACGACAGTCCTTTCAACAGCTTTCCTTCAGAGACCAAGGACTATCCCCTACCTCCGGTCAAACCCAGCCAGATGGATTACGATGCACTGGGAAACCTCGACTCCTTTCCGACACTGATTCATTTAGGAAACGTTCTGAACATTCTGCACCTCGTCAACGACACTCTCTATGCCAACTGGCTCTCCAATAACCGCCTTGTTAAGGCTGAAGAGCTCGACTCGGTGACCAAGAGCAGTGTGGTCAGTCATTTGAAAGCTCTTCGCAGATACTCTCCTGAACAGGTTGTCGAAATCACGTCTGATTTGGGCGACTCTATCAGCAAGCCGGACGTTATTGAGGTGCTTTGCCGTCATGATTTGCCGAACTGTCCGTTAAAGACAACCTCGCCGGAAATCACGCAGCTGACTGAAATCAAGTGGCTGGGTGAATACGCGCAGCGAAGTTCGGTTGAGAAATATCTGGGAATTGAGAAACGTAAGGAAAAGGAAACGCGCTAGACCTGCAAGGATGGCAGCTAACGGACAAGGCTCCACTACCATTCCGGTCGCTGAAAGACTAAGTCCCATCCAACCGCGGCCGAGAAAATCCGCACTCATCCACAAGTGCGCAGGGCTTTGCGCTTCGTACGACGGCGCTCAATTTAACCGACCGCCCTGGCGCCGGTACTTTATTCGATGATGGCTCGCTCGATTTGACTCTCATCAAGCTCGCCAGCACCACGATGACTGCAGTTCGATATGACTTCGTTCAATCAAGAAGAAGCGCACAAAACAGATCCCTCTCACGATTAAGATTTCGTCTCTCTTTTGGCGCATGTTTGGGTTGCGTCAAATTTAGACGAGGGTTGCCGCCATCTTGGCGCGTTAACGGAGATTACTTTACCCTTACGTTGATCACTGTGATGGCTGCCACGCCAATTTTTATTGGTTAATTCGTGGAGGTAGGATCAGGTCAAGACCCCCTTTGAGGTCTTGAAAACCGCCGTCCAAAAGGATATGCAGGTTCGAGTCCTGTCCCCTCCGCCACTTAAAGTTTTTCCGCGAGCGTTGGCTTTTTGTCGCCAGCCTGCCTTTCGCCTCAGCCAACCGCCTGCCTCGAATTCAAGTTCGAGGCAGGCAGTAATGATGCACCGCGCCACTGCGGCACCGCGCCGATAAGACTGACGCTTTAGGGACAGGTCCCCATGACTGTGTAGTGGGGGCCATTATCGACTGCAGGTCCGCTGCCCTGGCTCCTGGGTACCGTCACCCGGGCCGTGGCCGTTCCGCTGTTACCGGAAGCGTCCGTAACCCGGAAGGTGATGGTGTAAACACGACCGTTGCCCCCGCCTTCGCGCTCTGAGCGCAACTGCACTGAGCGACAATCAGCTGCAATGACGATGTCGTTCAAAGTGTTGCCATCGCCGTTACTATTTTCCAACTCGTCGCTGGTGACCTTTGCAATGACCACTGCACTAACCCCGAGGCCGGTGTCGCAAGAGTCAGTCACCGCCGTTACGAAGTCTGTGCCCTGGAACGTTTCGTACCTGTGATTTGGTGGCCACAGCGAGGGACTCTGCCCGTTGAGCGTGATCACCGGCGCCATAGTATCGACCACATTCACCGTCCGCATGGTCGACGCCGTATTTGAACCATCGCTGACAGAGTAGGTGAGCACGTAGGACCCAACGACATTCGTATTGACGCTGCCCGAAACAGTGATCGCGCTTGTCAGGTCCCCCGCACAGTCATCGCTGGCAGTTGCCCCGGGGTCAGTGAAACTCGTATGGCACTGGACAGTGATGGGGTTCGCCCCGTTCAGTGCAATCATGGGCCCCACTGTGTCGACGATATTGATGTCCACCGTGTCGTCATCAGAGCCGCCGGCGGAAGATGCAACAGTCAGGGTGATGGTGTGCAGGCCAAGCGGCAACGAAGTCATCAGCGTGGCCCCGGTTCCCAGGGTGATCATGCCTTCTTTCCACGTGTAGGAGAGCGTGCCGCCGCCCGTAGAACCAGTACCATTGAGGGTGACGGGCGTAAGCGCGCCGGCGCATTCCAAGGTCTGGTTCGGTCCCGCGTCCGCGACGACAGGTGCTGCCGTACCCAGCTTTTGCACTCGATCATTTCCGGTATCGGCGACGAAAACATTTCCAAACGCATCGGCCGCCACGTCCTGGGGACCGCTGAACTGGCCATCGCCGCTTCCCGCGACGCCAAATGCTTCAACGAACGTACCGGTGTTTGTGAAAGCCTGAATACGGTTGTTGCCGCCGTCGGCAACGAACACGTTGCCGGAAGAATCGGCGCTGACGCCGCCGGGACTGGAGAACTGGCCATCACCGCTGCCGGCGCTGCCCCATTTGGTGGTGAAGGTTCCGGACGAATCGAATTTCTGAATGCGATTATTTCCGGTGTCGGCTACATAGACGTTATTTGCCGAATCAATGCCCAGACCCTGAGGCAGGCTAAACTGTCCGTTACCTGTGCCATTGCCGCCCCAGGAGGTTACGAAAACGCCGGCCGAGGTAAACTTTTGAATCCGGTGGTTATTCGAATCTGAGGCATAGACGTTGTTCGCGGAATCGACCGCTACGCCGGAAGCTCCCAGAAACTGTCCGTTGCCACTGCCTGTGCCACCCCATCTCATGACAAACGCGCCGCTCGAATCGAACTTCGAGATCTTATCGGTAGTCGAATCGCTGACGTAGATGTTTCCCGCCGAGTCGACCGCCACGCCGGAGGGGGTGACGAACCCGCCCGGGACATCGCCGGGAATGCCGAACTTGAGCAGGAACATACCATTGGCGTCGAACTTTTGGACCCGATTACCGTTTCCTTCCGCCACGTAGACATTTCCGGCGCTGTCCACATCAATCCCCGTGGGAGTCAGGAACTCGCCGTTGGCCGTTCCGGACATGCCCCATTTCGTGATGAAGGCAAGGCTCGCCAGCACAGAGCTGGTCATGATCAGCAGGCCCACCGTTACGACCAGGGTGAGCACCAGCCGGCGCGGCATGCGAAACCGTGCAGGCGGCTGTGTTGGAGCGTAGAGTTGGGAGTGGCGTCTGGTTCTCATCGATTCTCTCCTAATGGAAAATTGTGTGGTCCTTTTGGTTTTGTTCGGGCGGGAGGTGCCGCGCGGTCCCAGCCACGGAATTAGCGCGCACCATATCACAGAAGCCGAGCGGGCGGCTAGGGCGCCAATGCGGTCCTGGTCCAAGGTGTGGCGAGGTTGTGTCACCTCGTCAAAGCTGAGAATTCCAGGACTGTATTTCCAGGCCCAGAAAGTCCTGTATGCGCTCCAGCTCCGCCTTGAGTTCACGCCTGAAGGCCCTGTCTCGCGGTTGTGATTTGACATAACCTAGGTCAGCTTTAAGCTCTCCACTCTTCACCGTGAGGTTGGCCCAGCCAATCACTCGCTCGCGCCAAAGCAGTGGCAGCGCGTAGTACCCGAGCTTGCGTTTACGCACGGGTGTGTAGGCTTCAAAACGGTACGCCCAACCCCACAGCAACTCGAACCGCAACCGGTCATGAACCAGCGGGTCGAAGGGGGCCAGCAAACGCACTTTCTCCTCTGATATGTGGCGCGCCGCATTTTCTCTTGCTGGCCAGTACCAGTCGATGCCATCGATTCGCGTATGCGCCAGCAGCTGTCTGGACCGCTGCAACGCGCCGGTCAGTTCTTCCCGCCATTGCGGTACGGCATAACGCAGCCGGCGCACATAAGAGGACAAGCTTGGACCCGGCAAAGGCGCGTAAATGCGAACAACCGCATCGACGAGGGCATCGATCCGCGCGCCCATTGGTGCACGATGTTCGGCTGCCTCGACTGGCGCCAGCCCGAGAGCGCAAGCATCCCCGCCTGCTGGAAATGGCAGCTCGTCGCGCGTGCTATAAATGCGGACTCCTTTCTCACGGCGAGCCACGCGCAGCATACCCCGGTAGTGCATCAGTTCCAGCAGGTGAGTCGTAGCATTTGACGAGCCACCCCAATAGTTCTCGACGGTGCCGTGTGAGAAATGTTCATCTACTTCGCGCGGATGCACTTCCCCACGTTCCCGCACAAAGTCCAGGAGGATTTCTGTTTTTGCTCTTTCCCCTTTCCTCTCTGCCTCACTGCGGCTGCCCTCTTCCTCTCGCGGATGCATCAACGCGTGTAAAGAGCTCGTCACAAAGCCGTAGTTCACGAAGACGTCCTCTTCAATCTCGAGTGTCCCGTAGCGTCGTTCAAGATCACCTGCATGATAGTCCCTGACGCGATGACGCAGAATTAGATCCTGAGCACGCGCCGGCGCCCGGATCGGATCGGCCTGCACAAAACCGATCCTTTGCAGTGCGCGTTCCAGCCTCGTCGGGTTTAAGAAGTTACGCGCGACAGTGAACCGTCTGAGATGGTCGAGTGTGATCAGCATAACGGCATGTTTCCCTGTCGTTCATCCATGGTGAATTCAGTGAATGGCCCGTCACAGGTCCGAGTATAGAAACTTGACTAAAGCTTTTCTAATCCGACGCACGTTTTGATTTATAGTCTGTTTTCCCAGGATGCGGAACAGCCGAGCAACTGCCGAAAATGTGCTGTCGTCCCTTTTTCCGCTCGATCTGTCGACGACTGCGTTGTTGACCCCACTCGACCTTCAGCGTCGTCCGGTTGGCATTAGACCACCGGGTTCGGAAATACTATGATGCGTGGTGGTCAATTTTCTCCAAAATCAATCGCGGAGTCTTTTGTGAAATGCACCCTGGCAAGGTGAACTTGATCTTCCTGGATTCACTGGCGCTGCTGTCATGGCCAGAGGTTTGGGCGGGGTTCAGGCGCTTCGGCGGTTATCTCAACTACAAGCAGCCTATCGGTAGTATTGAAGTATCAGTCGCGAGTCTCGTCCAGGGCGTCCTGGTCTTCATTGTTGCGCTGCTCGCTTCGCGGGGGCTGAGCAAGCTGATCGACCGACGCATCGCGAAGCGCCAGTACATAGACCCCGGCATCCGCTACACAGTCGCGCGGCTAACGCATTATCTGATCCTGGCGCTGGGAACACTGCTGGCACTGAAGCTCGGATTCAGTCTCGATCTGACCTCGATCGCGGTACTCTTTACGGCCCTGTCAGTGGGCATTGGCTTCGGTCTGCAATATATTGCCTCGGACATCGCCTCAGGTTTCATACTGCTGTTTGAGCGACCGATCCGCGTGGGCGATCGGGTCACCATCGGCACTGACGAAGGAGACGTCCATAGCATCAACCTGCGCACTACGGTAGTGATGACCAACGATCGCATCGCCGTCATCGTGCCTAATTCAAAACTGGTGCGAGAGCGCGTCGTTAACTGGTCCTATGGCGATCCACGGGCGCGGATTGCTATTCCGATTAGCGTGGCGCCGGACGGAGACGTGGACCGGGTCAGCGCAACTCTGCTGCAGGCCGTCGATGGTGTCGCGGACATACTGTTGCAGCCGCCGCCCAAAGTGCAGTTTCTGAAGTTTGGCGATTCGTCACTGGATTTTCGGCTGCTGGTCTGGACCAGCAAGCCGCGCACGCACGCTCAAATCAAAAGCGACGTGAACTACCGCATCGACAAGTTGTTTCGTGAAGCGGGGATTGCTCTAGCTTCGCCACAGTTCGATATAAGGTTGCTCAAGGGATCTTTGCCGCTGGAGTCCGATAGCGCGGGGTTGAAGGAGAGCGAGGCCGAATAATCGGAAGGAGGGTCTTTGGTCTTAGGGTCTTTGGTCTTTGGTTCTAAATCACAAAGCCATCTGCCAGCCGCATAACCAAAGACCTCTCAGACCAAAGTCCCAAGACCTAAGCCCAATATCTGGTTGCGCAAGACGCTCTCTACAGGTTAGGCTACAGCCACTGAGTGAAGGTTCATTCATTTTGCCCGGGACGTTGAATCCGCGGCAAAACAACCGCTATCTGAGAGTGACATTCTGAGTTTGCCCCATGCGTACTGCCCGCTCGCTTAACTCTATCCGTCCGCCGGTCGCCGACAAGCGCGAGGCCATCCTGCGCGCCGCCATTCGCGTCTTCGCCAATAACGGTTACTTCAATTCCAAAGTCGCAGATATCGCCAGCGAAGCGGGCGTCGCCGACGGCACCGTCTACCTGTATTTCAAAAGCAAGGAAGACATCCTGCATTCGATTTTTGACCGCAGCATGGAAGAGGCCATCAGCGAAGGCCGCAGGCAATTGGAACCGATCAGCGACCCGCGGGAAAAACTGCGCCGCATCGCCCTGTTGCACCTCGAACGCCTCGGTGCCGACCGCGACCTGGCAATTGTTTTCCAGGTGGAACTGCGCGGCTCGACGAAATTCATGGAAGAATTTTCCGCGGCCGGCTTTGCCGAATACCTGAGTCTGATCCGCTCGACCATTGAGGAAGGACAGAACGCCGGTGTGTTCCGCCGGGAACTCAATGCCAAAGTCACCGCTAAAGTCCTTTTCGGGGCTCTTGATGAAATGGCGACAAACTGGATTCTCTCAAAACGACGCTACAAGCTGACGCCCATGGTCGATACAGTGCTGGACATTTTCTTCAACGGAGTCAATGTTCCGTGAATGTTTCCAGTCAAACGCTCACCGCCCCCAGGCTCGCAACGCCCCGGCGACCCACGCTGAGCGACGAACCCGCCACGCTCGTTGGCCTCTTTGAACACGTCGCCCGCCTGCATCCCAAACCCGATACTCTGAATTACAAACAAGCGGGCCGCTGGCATGCCGTTTCGGCAAAGGAAATGCTGGAGCGCGCGCACAACATTGCTTCCGGGTTGTACGCGCTGGGTGTACGCCATGGCGACCGGGTCGCACTCCTGTCGGAGAGTCGTCTGGAGTGGACCCTGGTCGATGCCGGCTGCCAATTTGCCGGTGCGATCGACGTTCCGATCTATCCCACCCAGACATCATCACAAGCTGCCTACATCCTGAGGGATTCGGGCTCGCGCGTGTTGCTGGTCGCTAATCTGGAGAAACTTGTGCAGTTGCGCGAGGTGCTCAGTGAGTGCCCGGCCATCGAGCACGTCGTCATCTTTGATGAAACGGGCTTGAAGCCCGGAGAGGCAATCTCCCTCGCCGAGCTGGAACGGATGGGCCGCGATCTCGAGGCCCAGCAACCGGGGCTGGTGGACGAGATCGCGCACCAAACGACCCCGGACGAGCTGGCCACGATTATCTACACCTCAGGCACGACGGGCGAACCCAAGGGAGTGATGCTGACGCATGCCAATCTGGTTTCTAATGTGATCGATTCGGCCTGCCGCTTCGCCTTTGACGCGGGCGACACGGTGCTCAGTGTCTTGCCGCTCTCACATGTGTTTGAACGTACCGCGATGTATATGTATTTGTACCATGGTATGACTGTCTATTTTGGCGAATCGCTCGACAAGATCGGCGAGAACCTGCGCGAAGTAAAGCCTACAATTTTTGTCGGCGTGCCGCGCATCTTTGAGAAAATTTATGCACGTGTGAAGGACAAAGCGGCAGCGCGGGGCAAGTTGAACCTCGCGCTCCTCAACTGGAGCATAGCCATCGGAGTGACGGTGGCCAAACTGCAGGTGGAGCATGAAAGAGTTCCCTTCGTCCTGGCCCAGAAACACAAGTTGGCCTCAATGCTCGTGTTCGCCAGGTGGCGCAAGGCTCTCGGCGGGCGCATCCGCCTGTTGATTTCCGGAGGGGCAGCGCTCCCGGCAGAGCTCAGTAGTATCTATATCGGCGCCGGGTTGCCAATTGTGCAGGGCTACGGTTTAACCGAGACTTCACCGGTGATAACGGGCGGCGTTCCCACGGACAATCGTTTGGGTACGGTAGGCAAGGCGATTCCCAATGTTGAGATGCGGATCGCCGCCGACGGTGAGATTGAAGTACGCGGTCCCAACGTGATGCGGGGCTACTACAACAAACCCGCCGAGACGGCGGCGGTCTTTACGCCCGATGGCTGGTTCAGAACCGGCGATATTGGCGCCATCGACGCTGACGGCTTTTTGCGTATCACGGACCGCAAAAAAGAGTTGTTCAAGACTTCCGGCGGCAAATACATTGCGCCGCAGCCAATCGAACAGCTAATCAAGGGCTCGCGCTTTGTGAATCAGGTTGTCCTGGTCGGTAACGAGCGCAAGTTTCCGGCGGCCTTAATCGTGCCGGATTGGGAAAGTATTGAGTCCTACGTACAAATCAAGGGTATCGAAGGTCATTCCCATGCAGAGCTCTGCCGGCACCCGCGCATCATCGATTTATTTGAACGGCAAATCGCAGCGCTGACAACCAACCTCGCCCAATATGAACGCGTCAAAAAAGTCGCGTTGCTGGAAAATGAGTTGACTATTGAAAGCGGCGAACTGACCCCCACATTGAAAGTAAAGCGCCGCGTCGTTGATGAGAAGTATCGCAGCCTGATCGATGAACTGTATGCGCAGGGGGACAGGACGCTGGAAAAGCCTTAACGAGCTTTTATGATTATCGAAGAATTGACTGTTACGGCTTTCCAGCAACACACACGCATCGTCGGCTGTGAGAACACCCGGCGCGCCATCTGTATTGACCCGGGTGACGATTCGGAAAGCATCGTGAATGCCATTGACCGGCACGGCTTCCAGTTACAGGCTATCGTTTGCACCCACGCGCACATGGACCACATCGGCGGCGTAGCAGCGCTGAAAAAGTTGAAGCCCGAAGCGAGGATTCTTATTCACCAGGCTGACGAATGGATTTACAAGGAACTGCCGGAGCAGCCTTTGTGGATTGGCATCCCGCGGGCCCAGTGGCAGGCTTTTGGCGTCGCTTACGAAACTCCGCCGCAAATCGATGAATACTGCGAGGATGGTCAGCTTTACAATGTCGGCGACCTGGCCTTCACCTTTATTCACTGTCCCGGGCACACACCAGGTCACATAGTCCTATTTGCAGCCAGGGAAAGAAAAGTCTTTGTCGGTGACGTTCTGTTTGCGGGTTCGGTGGGCAGGACGGACTTACCGGGCGGCTCGACCGAGCAGTTACTCGATTCCATTATGAACAAGCTGCTGCCGCTCGGTGATGACGTTATTGTTTATTCGGGACATGGACCACAGACGACTATCGGGCAGGAAAGACTTACGAACCCGTTTCTTACCGGCGTGCATACCATCGGGCGCGGCGCCCGCTTCTAGGGAGCTCGCCTCTATGTTCTGGGCCGCCGCAGGCGCTTGTTTTTCAATTCTTCCCAAAGCTCGCGTTGCTCGGCGTCGAGCTGGCTCGGTAAAGACTCAACCGGAACGTTGTGGGTTTTGCAAAAGTGACGCCAGAGAATGAACCGCTGGTCAAATTCTCCGGTTTCATCGGAAATGATGTTGTCGACTGGTGGATTGTTTCGTTGCTTGGCCATGCCCGTCCCCGCGATAATTTTAGGGTCGCTAGTTTAGCAAGTTTTTGCGGGAAACATTACTCCGGGACAAAGATACTCTCCTGATTCGCCAAAAGAGTAATAGCAAAGAGCTGGCGCCATTCGGCTTGGTTGCCGAAGCGAGGAGGCGACCGGCATTTACATCAGACCTTCCGAGTCCGGGGCTTAGTCCCAGAAATCGTGGGGGACTGTCGTCGTCTCAGCGACCGCACAGCCATAACTGACACATAGCTATTTCTCGACAATGTCTTTTTTCAGACTCGAGACATAGGTGAGCACCTCGTTCTTTTCCTTCTGGCCCACTTTAAATTTGTTGAGCGAGTCCACCAGGTGACCGGCAGCGGCATTCCAATCAGCTTCCGTCAGTCCCAGCCCGTGATGTGTCGTCTTCATGTCCCGGCCCATGTACACGCAGGGGCCTCCCGTGGCTACACACAACTGATCCAGCAGGTGCTGGCGAATGCGTTTTTTGGAATCCACACTGAATCCGGCGAAGAATTTTTCGAAGCGTGGATCGCCGACGAGGCGGCCGATGAAATCGTCAACCACCGCAGCCAGCGCGTCATAGCCACCCAGCCTCTGGTAGAGAGATTTTTCCTTTATGGGCCGCCGGCCTATCGCAGATGTGCTGCACACTAAAGGTAAGAAAGAGAGAGAGGGCGAGGATGGAAGCTGCGGTCCTCATTAGCTTGCGCTGTTTAGTCATGGTTCCTCCTGGTTTTAGATTATTGAGTAGAGAGGCTGAATGCGAATCTCTATGGCTAACTGCTTAGATATCAGTATTCAATCATCCCGCCGCAGGCTGTAATCCGCCATCAGGAAGCGGGGCTCAAGAGGTACATCGGCCCAGTGGGTGCTTGCACGCCTTCCTGCGGTTCCAGCGTTACCGCAAACGTCCCGGCAGACATTGCGTCGGCGGACAACTGCTCCTCCATCATTGCTTCGCCGGCGGCGTCTGTTTTGAAGACCCTGCCCGGCATAGGCGGGCGCTTGCCGGCGATGAACCAGAGTTGGTAGGCCTTGCCTGCCGGTGCAGGTGGCAGCCCCTGGGCCATAAACATAGCGTGCCCGGACTTGCTGTCCAGGGCCAGCATACCGTGCGCAGCCGGCGCCTCTTTCGTCCCCGCCAGCGAAGACATACGCGCCCCGGGTGTAGTTAACAACTGCAGCAGCTTTTGTTTCTGGTCGAGTTGGCCACTCGTCTGTTTCAATTGCTGTCGCAAACCAGCCAGGTCTTCCTGGGTCCTTTGATTCTGTCGCCACAGTATAACGAGGCCGGCAATCAGTCCCATGAAGATGACAGCGGCGGCGATTGCCTGAAGCCCCCACCAGCTGGCTGGCGCTGGCTGAACCCGCGCCGAGGGGCGGGAAATCGGGACCACCTTGGCCGCTTTCAAGTTCACCGGGTCGGCGCGCACGCCAGCCAATATGCGATCGCGAAGGCCGGCAGAAGGCTCGACTGGAGTCGCCGCGTAAGCTAATGCTTCGGTAGTCTCGCGCCAGTCAGCCAACTCCGCCCGACAGTCTGCGCAGGTGGACAAGTGCTGCTCCAAAGCCGTCGCCTCAGCGCCATCAAGCGCCAAAAGCGACTGCAGCGGTAACAACGCTTTGTAATCTTCGTGATTCATGAATCCTGTTTCGCCTGCCGACTACTCAACTCCTTAGACCAGGCCGCTGCTTAGATTGAACGCAGACTCGCGCTCCGGTCACCGAGGAACTCTCTCAACTTGATCATGCCGGACCGCATCCGTGTCTTGATGGTTCCCAGTGGCGCCTGGAGACGGGTCGCAATTTCGGACTGCGTCAAGCCTTCAAAATAGGCGAGCAAAAGAGTCTGCCGCTGTTCTTCGGGAAGTTGCGCCAGCGCCGCAGCCACAATTTCCTTTTGTTCCGCTTGATATGCGTCCTGCGCCGCGTCTGAAGCTTCCGATGGCGCCTCCTGGGCAGTCGCCGTTGCCAGGCGATCGCGGGCACTCAGTTGCCGCAGACGATCGATGGCCCGGCTCCGGGCGAGAGTAACCAACCACGTAAATGCCTTGCCCCGCTGCTCGTCAAAATCTGCCGCCCGCCGCCAAACCTGAATAAAGACCTCCTGCAATACATCTTCGGCCTCTTCCCGGCTACCTAATATACGAACCAGAAGTCCAAAGAGGATGAGGCGGTAGCGATCGTAGAGCGAGCCCAACGCCGTCTCGTCACGTTGGGCGATGGCGCGCAGCAGGTCGGCGTCCGGGGTTTGTGCAGGTTCAGGCTGCAAATCGCTTGATTTTGCGTTTCAGCGAACTTGTGGCCAAGACGTCATGACAAGCACACGTAAAGGCCATGGGAAAGTTAGAAGCCGGGCAACTACTCAGCTGCTGGAGAAATAGGGTCAGGCAATGGTTATTTCACTGGCCAGATAGACGTCCTGGATTGCGTTGAGCAACTCGATTCCTTCGCTCATCGGACGCTGAAATGCTTTGCGTCCGGAGATCAATCCGGTGCCGCCGCCGCGCTTGTTAATGACCGCGGTACGCACAGCTTCAGCCAGATCGCTGGCCCCTTTGGACTCGCCGCCGGAATTAATCAAGCCGCAACGCCCCATGTAACAGTTGGCTACCTGATAACGAACGAGGTCGATGGGGTTATCGCTGGTAAGCATTTCGTAAACCAGCTTGCTCGTCTTGCCATAGGATTTGCCGAGCTCTTTTTCCACTGCGGGATAGCCACCGTTCCGCTCAGGCAGTTTCTGCTTGATGATGTCAGCCTGAATCGTTACGCCCAGATGATTGGCCTGGCCGGTCAGATCTGCCGCCGCGTGCATGTCGCCTTCCGGCGTTTTGAATTTCGAATTACGAAGATAGCACCAGAGGATGGTGGCCATGCCAAGCTCATGGGCCGTGGCAAAAGCATTCGAGATTTCCGTAATCTGCCGGGTTGATTCGTCAGAGCCGAAATAGATGGTGGCTCCGACCGCCACTGCGCCCATGTTGTGCGCTTCCTTCACTGTGCCAAACAGCACCTGATCGAACTTGTTGGGGAGCGTCAGTAGTTCGTTATGATTGATCTTCACGATGAAGGGAATCTTGTGAGCATATTTACGCGCCACGCTGCCCAGCACTCCGAAGGTTGAGGCCACCGCATTGCAGCCACCTTCGATTGCCAGCTTCACAATATTTTCCGGGTCGAAGTAAAGCGGATTGGGCGCAAAAGAAGCGCCGGCTGAGTGCTCGATACCCTGGTCCACGGGCAAGATCGAAAGATAACCCGTACCTGCCAGCCGGCCGTTGGCGAACAATGACTGCATGGAGCGCAAGACCGCAGGAGAGCGATCCGATTGCGCCACGACGCGATCGATGAAGTCGGGCCCCGGCAAATTCAGTTGCTCTTTGGCAATGGTCTGCGACTTGTGATCGAGCAGCAGGCGGGCATTGTCACCCAGCAGTTCTTCAATCCGTTGAACCGTCGTTTCCGAGCGTTTCAGTTCAGTGACCATGGTATTGTTCCATCCTCCAGATTGGCGGCGCCAGTTTAGCGTCTGATTGTTTTTGGGGGCGTGATTATACCATATGGGTTCAGCGCTTTCGCCAGTCGCCGGGCTGTCTGTCCTGGTATCGAGAGAGTTCCCGAAATCACAACTGCTCCAGTCCAACTGGTGAGCCCGCAGACGGCGGTCGGGTGAGACGGGTTAAAGAAAATGCCATTCTCAGACGCAGGAGCCCGGAGGGACCACGGAAAAACCTTTTACAACTTAGTGCTTTCCACGGACGTGTTTTCTAAAGTAGAATTAGTGGCCAAACTGGTTAGCCAGCTTTCACTCAAGCTGATCCTTTACATAACTGGGCCATTCGTAACGCCGGCGCCCCGGCATCACGAGCCGCTTTGATTTATTCTCCGATGCTCGACAAGTAAAGCGTGGTTCGAGCCTATATGCTGAAAGGCAAAAAAATGCACTCCCACTACCTGCTCAAGTCTCTCGTGGTATTGCTGTGTCTTTTCTTCATTTATCCCGCCGTTGCCCGGGCTGGCGGCGATGATTGGCGCCCTATTGATCCCGCTCTCTTAGCGCTTAAGAGTTCTGTGGTCGAGAAGGATGCCGACGCTGAAGCGATCTTCTGGGAAGTCCGTCTGGCTGACGAAATTGATGGCGACTCGCCGCGCACGGTTATGAGTCATTACATAAGAATCAAAGTCTTCACAGAGCGTGGTCGAGAGTCGCAGAGCAAGATCGACATTCCCTTCCTGAGCAATTGGCAAATCAAGGACATTTCGGCCCGCACCATCAAGGCCGATGGCACCATTGTCGAGCTGAAAAAAGCGGACGTGCTGGAGCGCACTATTGAGAAAGAAAATGGCCGCAAGATTAAAGCGAAGTCGTTTGCCATGCCGGGAGTAGAACCGGGTTCAATCATTGAGTATCGCTGGAAGGAGATGCGCAACGATCGTCTCGCAAACTACATTCGTCTTTATTTTCAAAGGGACGTTCCGGTGCAGTTTGTTAAGTATTACATCAAACCCCTTTCCCTTCCCGGCTTTCCCTATGGGATGCGGGCGCGGACCTTCAATGGAGCAAACACTCCTTTTGCAAAAGAGAAGGACGGTTTCTATAGCGTGACGATGAGCAATGTGCCGGCATTTCATGAAGAGCCGCGCATGCCTCCCGAGGATGCTGTGCGTCCCTGGATGCTTGTCTACTATTCGGAGGACACGAAACTCGATGGCGAGAAGTACTGGAAATCGGTGGGCAAGAAGTTTTACGAAGAAACCAAATCGCAGATGAAAGTAAACGACGAGGTAAAGCAAAGCGCAGCTAACACGATTGCGGGCGCCAACACTCCCGAAGAGAAGCTGGAAAAGTTATTCGAGTTTTGCCGCGCGAAAATCAAGAACGTCAATGACGATGCCTCGGGCTTCACGTCTGAGGAGCGCGCCAAGCTCAAGGAAAATAAATCACCCGCCGACACTCTGAAACGCGGGATGGGCACGGGTCACGACATTGACATGCTGTTTGGGGCGCTGGCGATAGCTTCCGGGTTTGACGCGCGGGTGGTAAACCTGTCGGACCGCAGTGATACATTTTTCGACAAATCTTTCCCCGATGACTACTTCATTCAAACCTACGACATCGCGGTCAAAGTCGGTGATCAGTGGCGCTTCTATGATCCAGCCAGCACTTACGTGCCGCTGGGAATGTTGCGCTGGCAGGAAGAAGCGCAACCGGCCCTTTTATCCGATCCAAAAGATCCTGTTTGGCTTAATACTCCTCTGTCACCACCTGAAAAATCAAAGATTATTCGCTCGGCTACATTGGTCTTAAGTGATGATGGCACTCTGGAAGGGGATGCACGGATTGAGTATTCCGGACATTCGGCCGTGTACCGCAAGGAATGGGATGACGATGACTCGCCGGCACAACGGGAAGAGACGCTGCGCAGGAGCGTTAAGAGCCAGATGAGCACAGCCGAACTCTCAAATATCAAGATCGAAAATGTCACCGACCCCATCAAGCCTTACATCTACACCTATCACGTCCGAGTTCCCGGTTATGCCCAACGCACCGGGAAGCGGCTCTTTCTGCAACCCGCTTTTTTCCAGCACGGCCTTGACGCCCTCTTTACGGCCAGCCAGCGCAAGTATGCGGTTTACTTCAACTATCCCTGGTCGGAGGAAGATAAGGTAACCATCAATTTACCGGAAGGTTTTTCACTGGACAATGCGGACGCGCCGGCTCCGTTTAGCGGCGGCGAAATCAGCGACTATAAACCGACACTGGGCGTAACCAGCGACAAAAGAACAATCGTCTACACGCGCAGGTTTTTCTTTGGCGGTAAGGACTCGATCGTTTTTCCGGTTGACGGGTATTCGCGATTGAAGAGTTATTTCGATGCCGTTCACCAGCAGGACAATCACACTCTGACTTTGCGGCAGGCGGCTGGAACAAGTCCCAACTGACGGGGTCTTAGCCTTTGCCAAGAGGGGAAATAATGTACATCAAAGCGCTAGGAGTCTGTGTCGCATTATTGGTGGCAGTAGGCACTGCCGCTGCCGCACCTGGCGATGAGGCCCCGCAGTGGCTGCAACAAGCGGCGGCCAAAAAACCTCCGGCTTACGACAAAGACGTGCAGGCGGTGGTACTGGAGAAAGATCAGGCTGTGGTTGTCAACGAGGACGGACGTCTGACAACGACCACCACCTTTGCCGTTCGTATCCTGAATCGGGAAGGCCGATATTACGCGAACGCCGTTGAACTATATCTCACCAACAGTAGTAAGGTACGCGAGATAAATGCCTGGCTCATTCGCCCAAACGGCTTTGTCAAGAAGTACGGCAAAGACCAGACGGTCGATCGCATCAGTGATCCAAATGACATCTACGATGAATATCGAGTGAAAGTAATTGATGCTTCGGATGATGCTGATGCCGGAGTTGTTTTCGGCTATCAAGCAATCACTGAGGAGCGGCCGCTTCTCAATCAGGACGCCTGGCGGTTTCAGAATCGACTGCCAACCCTCGAGTCCCGTTACACACTAACGTTGCCCAACGGCTGGCGGGCCAGCAGCGTTACTTTCAACCATGAAAAGATCGAGCCAAGTGTGGCTGGCTCAACTTACAGTTGGGAGTTGCGTGATTTGAGTCCAATCAAATCCGAGCCAGCCAGTCCGGGAGTCAGCAATCTGGCTCCCTGGATCGCCATCAATTATTTCCTTCCCGAGGGTGGCTCTGGAGCAGGAACAAAGGGATTTGAAACCTGGGTCCAGGTATCGCGCTGGGCCACGCAATTACATGATCCCCAGGCAGTCCCGGATGAAACCGTTGCAGCAAAGGCTCGCAACCTGACTGCTAATTCGCGGACTGAGCTGGATCGGATTAAGGCCATTGCCCACTTCGTTCAGGGACTGCAATACATTTCCATCGACATCGGTGTTGGTCGGGGTAATGGTTATCGACCTCACAATGCAGCGCAGATTCTGGCCAAAGCGTATGGCGACTGTAAGGACAAAGCGAACCTCATGCGTTCCCTCCTGCAAGCGATAAATATCACGGCGTATCCAGTCGTGATTTTTTCCGGCGACCCCACTCATGTGCGAGAAGAATGGGCTTCCCCCAAGCAATTTAACCACTGCATCATTGCCGTCAAAGTAAGTGACGAAGTACAAACCCCGGCAGTTATCCAGCATGCTACTCTCGGCCGGCTCCTGATTTTTGACGCAACTGACCAGAACACAATGGTCGGCGACTTGCCGGAAGACGAGCAGGGTAGCTTTGCGCTGCTGGTGGCCGGCGATGCGGGCCAGTTGTTTAAGGTGCCCACTCTGCCGCCCGAGGCCAGTTCCTTCGAACGCCAGGCAGTAGTCGAACTCTCTGACGAAGGCTCGATCTCTGCGACGGTCCATGAGTCATCAAGCGGCCAAACCGCGGCCCAGCAGCGAGGCCAGTTTCGTGGTTTGTCCAACGCCGAATACGTGAAGATGATTGAAGCCTGGATTGCCAACGGCGTGGCGGCGGCGAAGCTGTCGCGTGTCGAACCCCGCGACAACAGTGAGGGGGGACGGTTTGACCTTGACGTTGCTTTTACGGCCAGGTTTTACGCGCAGCTTATGCAGAATCGGCTGCTGGTTTTCAAGCCGGCGATCGTCTCGCGTCACGAATCGCTTTTCCTCACCGAGGCAACGCGCCAGCATGCGATTGTGCTTGACTCGCATTCGTTGAGCGAAACCGTACGCATCAAACTTCCGGCAGGCTTCGCTGTCGACGAAATGCCTGACCCGTTGACGCTGGACACGTCTTTCGGGACCTTCAAAACCACCTATGAAGTAAAGGACGGCGAGTTGTATTTCAGTCGCCGGATGGCCATTAAGGCAGCCACGATTCCGGCTGCCCAGTACCAGTCAGTGCGCAGCTTTTATGAGAAGATTCGCGCTGCCGACCAGGCGCCGGTAGTGCTGACCAGAAAACAGTAGGCATCGATGAACATCGAACGCTGAACCCGTCAGCCTAGACCGGACGACCGCTCAGCTTGTCAAAAGCTTCGCGCAATAAGGCTGCGAGGCTACCCGTTCCCACCGCGTAGGTTCTAAAATCGAAAACCGAGACCAGAGCGACCCCCAGCCCCGCCGACGTCAGGAATATTTCGTCGGCCTCTCGCAGGTCCTGCATGTCATAGACTCCTTCAATCAGCGGCACATAATGCTGGGCGGCAAGCTTGATGACACAGTCGCGCGTCACTCCCGCCAGCGCTCCCGTACTCAGCGCGGGTGTGTGGACCGTTCCGTCTTTGGCCCAGAAGATGTTTGCCATCGTAGCCGAGACGATCTCGCCCCGTTCGTTGAGCATGACTGCTTCGTCAAAGTCGCGGGCATGTGCCTCTTCCCATGACAAGATATGATCCAGATAGTTCAAGCTCTTGATTCCCGCCAGCGGTGAAAAAGAGTTGAAGCGATAGGGCGAGACAGCGATGCCGAGGCCGGAACGAGGAACTCTTTGTGGATCTGCCGTCATAATCAGCAGATCCGTTTTTCGTGGTCCAGGCGGTTTGGCCAGCCAAACGTGGGGGCTGCTGCGACCGAGGAGGATCACGCGCGCGCGCCCTTCACGCACTCCGTTGACCGCAATCAGTTTCCGGAGCGCCGCCCCTACACTCTCGTCACTGCAATCTTCGCAGCTGATCCCGAGCCGTTCTGAGTGTTGAGTTAGACGGGCCCAGTGTTCGGGCCAAAGAAAAGGTTCGCAATTGTAGACGGCAACGCTCGTGAAAACGCCGCGGCCGTACAACATCGCTGAGGAAACCGGCGCGATGCGGGCCTTGGCGGCCTCGAGCATGCTCTTATTGAGGTAAATGACCGGATGCACAGCGCGCTCTCCGGCTACACGCTACTGGCCGGCCACCACCAGGGCTTCAGCGCGCAGCTTGTTCTCAAGCGACGTTCTCCAGGCGTTTTCCAGTTCGTTGATATCAGCCTGGATAACTTTTTCGCCATTCACGGCGATCTGCAACTCGGCTCCCATGACCTGGCCGATAATAACAAAAGGACAATTATGCCGCGCGGCAATTTCTTCTAGCAGGGCCAGTGAAGGTTCTTCGATACTGACGATGATCCGAGAGGGAGTCTCCCCGAACAGTTGTCCGGAAACCGAAAGATCTCCGTCAAGCTCAATCCTGGCCCCGACAGCTGCCGTGTTCAGTGTCGCAAAACAAGATTCGGCGAGAGCGACAGCCAGTCCTCCATCAGAGCAATCGTGGGCTGATTTCAACAAACCGGCTTCGGCGGCTTCCAGGCAGACGGCTTGCACAGCCAGTTCGCGGTCAAGCTCAAGACGCGGTACGTTGCCGCCGGCAATCATCTCGGCAGTTGAGAGATTGAGCACGGTCGCGGCGTATTCGCTGATTGAGAGATCGTCAAAAGTCTCACCCAGCAACGCCACCAGATCTCCTGCTTGCTTGAAACCGGGTTGAATGACGCGCCGCACGTCCTCGAGCAATCCAACCATGCCGATAACGGGTGTCGGTAGAATACCTGAACCTTCAGTCTCGTTATAAAAAGAGACGTTGCCGGAAACGACCGGGGTATCAAGCGCCCGGCACGCCTCGGCCATGCCGTCAATAACTTCGGAAAAGGACCACATCACTTCAGGCCGTTCCGGTGAGGCGAAATTCAGGCAATTGGTAAGTGCAAGCGGACGGGCGCCGACGCAAACCACATTGCGTGCTGCCTCGGCTACTACCAGCCGGGCGCCTGCGCGTGGGTCAGCCGCGCAATAACGTCCGTTGCCGTCGAGCGACATGGCCAGCGCTCGTCTCGTCTCTTTAATGCGCACAACCGCGGCATCGGCGCCCGGCAGTACTGCGGTGTTGGTGCGCACCATGTGATCGTACTGGCGATAGACCCACTGTTTAGAGGCAAGATTTGGCACAGCCAGTAGCTTCAGGAGGGAGTCTTGTGAATTGAAATCTTTAGGGCTTGTGTTTTGATCTTCCGACTTTGGACTTTGGTCTTTGACTCTTGGCTTTGGGGCCGACATGGGGCGTTCATAGCGAGGCGCTTCATCGGTGAGCGCGGCGACAGGAATGTCTGCTACCGTCGCGCCGTTGTGAAGGACCTGCATGCGTTTGTTTGCCCGCACGCGGCCGATCACGACTGCATCCAGGTCCCACTTGCGAAAGATGTCGACTATCTCGCGCTCGCGCCCGGCATGGGCCACGATCAGCATGCGTTCCTGACTCTCCGAGAGCAGCATCTCGTAAGCCGTCATGCCTGTTTCGCGTTGTGGTACCAGCGAAAGATCAACCTCGACCCCCGTACCCGCCCGGGCAGCCATTTCGCACGACGAAGACGTCAAGCCGGCAGCGCCCATGTCCTGGATGCCTGCCACGGCTCCGCTGCGCATAGCTTCGAGACAAGCTTCCAGCAGCAGCTTTTCCAGAAAGGGATCGCCCACCTGCACGGTCGGCCTTTTCTCGAGCGCTTCGTCGTCAAATTCGGCGGACGCCATGGTGGCGCCGTGTATACCATCGCGACCGGTTTTCGCGCCGACGTAGAGGATGGGATTATCGACACCCGTTGCCTTGCCAAAAAAGATTTGTTCCTGCTTGACCAGGCCAAGCGCAAAAGCATTGACGAGCGGATTTTGTGAATAAGCGTCATCGAATGCCACTTCCCCGCCCACAGTGGCTACCCCAAAAGCATTTCCGTAATGGGCAATGCCCGCCACCACCCCGGCCAGCAACGCCCGGTTGCGTCGTCCGTATCCTGGATGGTCCAGCGATCCGAAACGGAGACTGTTCATGGCTGCAATGGGACGCGCACCCATGGTGAAAATATCGCGCAGGATGCCACCCACCCCAGTGGCGGCTCCCTGAAACGGCTCGATGAAAGAGGGATGATTGTGTGACTCAACTTTGAAGGCCGCGCACCAGCCGTCGCCAATGTGTACTACACCTGCATTCTCGCCCGGCGGCACGATGACGCGTTCGCCGGAAGTGGGCAGGCGCTGTAGATGCACTCGGGAGGATTTGTAGGAACAGTGCTCCGACCACATCACCGAGAAAATGCCCAACTCGGCCATCGATGGCTCGCGCCCAAGCAATTCCCTGATACGCGCGAACTCCTTCTCGGTCAGGTTGTGGGCTGCGATTACCTCTGGAGTGATGGGTTCCATAATCAATAAGCAGGCAGCGCGCAGGTCAGTTTGCGTCGCGCCTACTGCTTTGTGCCTACTAATCTCTCAATCGCGGCCCGCAGTTCCGGTGTCACCACGCGCCCAAAATGTCGGAACACGACTGTGCCATGCGCATCGTAAAGAAAGGTCGCCGGCAACGCGCCGCTCCAACTCTTGTCAACGATGAGAATGGCCGGCTCCGGATCTGAAACATTCAACAGGTAGGTCGGCATCGTAGCCTGCATTTCCCGCAGGAACCTGGGAACTGTTGTCTTGATGTCGGGCGGGTCGTCCAGCGAAATGGCAATAAAGTCCAATCCCCGCGAGCGATAGTCGTGATCAATTTTCACCAGATCGGGAAATTCTTCACGACAGGGATCGCACCAGGTAGCCCAGAAGTTTACCAGCAGAGGTTTGGCCTTCCCTGTAGTCGTTTGCTGATCGAGCCGCAGCAGCTGTTTGAACCCTTCCAGATCCACCTGCTGCACTACGATCTCGCTGACAGGCGGTTTGCGGACGCGGCCGCGACGCTTCTGCGCCGGGGCCGCGACACTTGCCGCCGATAAGATCGCTGCCAGAAATAAGGAAAGCAGGATACCTTTGCGCATCAGGCCCTTTTGATCGAACAGCCAAAGGCCATGGCAGTTGTCTTGGTGATCGGTTTGCCGGCCAGGAGCGCATCCATCGCATCGCGCAACTCGTTCGCGTTAACCTGTGATTCGTCTTTGCTGTTGTCGATGCGTCCGTGATAGACGAGTTTGCTGTTAGCGTCGAGCAGGTAGGCCTCAGGGGTCCGCGTGGCGCCCAGTTTATCGGCAATCTTGTTGCCATCGTCCTTGAGGACGACAAAAGTGAAGTGCTTTTCGGCTGCGTGCGCCTTTACTGCATCTACGTTTTCAGTGGCATTAGAGTTAATGCCAATCACATTGATGCCCCGCTTGCCATAAGCTTCGGCCATCGCCTGCACGCGTTCGTTGTACCCGTTCGAGATGGGACACTGAACGGAGATAAAGATCAGCACCGCGCCATTCTTGCCCTTCAGCGAGTTCAGCGTGTGGGTGTTGCCATCGACACCTGGAAGTGAGAAATCCTCTATGACGGAGCCAATTGCCGGTGCCACCAGGGCTTCGCCGGTGCGGGCCTCGCTCGCCATCACCATGCCGGTGAGCATCAGGCATGCTGCCAGGGTCAGAGACAAGACATGTTGCTTTTTCATTGACGGAAAACTCCTCTCGAAAGATGTAAGCGAATAGTTGAACGGGAAGATTATCAGGACGGCAGGGGAAAGGGCAAAAGGCCGCGTGCAAAGTGCTAAGAGCAAAGGGCGAAGGGCCAAGGGCGAGTTGCTAAGAGCTAAGGGCAAAGTGCTAAGAGCTAAGGGTCAAGGGCGAGGTGCTACGAGCTAAGGGCGAAGAGCAAAGAGCGAAGGGCAGGCCGCTGGCCCGTTCCGCTATGGCTTTTGGATCTGTGCCTTAGCCTTCGCTCTTCGCTCTTCGCCCCTAGCTCTTAGCCCTCTGCCCTCTTCGCCCTCACGGGCCACACTCAACGTTGCTGTGCGTCACCAGTGTACCAAAGCGCCGCTGATATTCTGTCGAAGTAATAAAGGCGCAGACCATCGCCCTATAATTGTTGGGCACTCGCTGATTCAGAATATCGAGCCAGAATCCATAACCACCCGGATCCGGATTGCGCCTGAGATAGCCAAAGTACTGCATCAGCACAAACGCATTGTTGTATTCTGCCAGCGCAAACTGAGGATCATCGGCAACCAGCCGGACGATGCGCGCACGACTTTGATTGGCATTCCAATCATCAATCAGCGCCTGACGCTTCCCCGCTAGATCCACGCCCGACGCCAGCATCACGCTCTGAATCAGGGCATCGACAAACGGCACGCCTCCCATGCTCGACGGATACTTCTGCAGGAACTCTGCGCGCTGAACCCAATCGGCGGAAAAAGCCTGCTTCTGTGCTTCCAGGCTCGCGCCTCCGACCACCATGGCCCGATCAACTGAAAACTCAGGGAAGCCTGGTCGCCGGCCCAGGGAAGACTTGTAGAAGCGATAAACAAATCCCCCCGTTTCCTGGAATTCCGTCTCGATGAAGAAAGCGGCACTAACACCTATCCGTCGCTGCAGTAAGCACCCTGCGTCGCCATTTGGACAAGGTGGAGGGTTGTTGCTGTTATTGCCCTCGATACGTTCCGTCCAATAATTCAGCCCGGCAGGATCCGCTAGACGATTGAGAAAATCTCCATAATGCTGCTGGACAAAGAACTGTGAGCCGTCAATGGGGTTCAGTGGCGTCGGTGTGGGACTAGGCGATGGCGAAGGACCGGGAGATGGGGACGGCGTGGGTGTCGGAGTCGGCGAGGGGCTCGGCTCAACCTCTGGCTGCGTCGTCAAAGCCAACCCGGCGTCGATGCGTTTCCTGACTGGCCCACCAATATCGATCGTGGTTTGACTGCGCGAGAGGTGTTGCACGATCTTCTTATTCGTCAGATTTGGAAAAGTGGCCCGCACGAGGGCAGCTTCACCGGCGGCAATCGGCGCTGCCATGGAAGTCCCGCTCCAGGTGCCGAAGAGGCCATTCGGGACGCTGCTCAAAATTCCTTCACCAGGCGCAACCACCTGAATCCACGAGCCGCGCGTCGAGAAGCTCGCGAGAGTGTCCGGTTGGGTTGAGGCCCCAACCGCCAACAAGCCGCCGACACCCTCCGCGGCCGGATACATTCGTGTACTGTCCGAAGTATTGCCGGCGCCTGCCACCACCACGAGGTAGGGATTGACGGCCGCCGGAAAGTCCTCTTCCCCCGGCACTGGCAAATTGTCACAGACTCTGTTCAGCACGCTGTGCATCAGACGAGTCTCACGCGGCGTCGCCAGACTCATGTTGATAACGTCTGCGCCCTGATCCACGGCATAAGAAACTGCTTCGGCAAGGACCCAGATATTGCCAATGCCCTGCTGATTCAGGACCCTGACCGGGATAATTTTTGCCTCGGGTGCAATCAGGGCGACCAAGCCAGCGACATGTGTGCCATGTCCATAGGGTCCGATAGTCTGGCTGCCGACTTCACTCGGATCGTTATCCAGGTCGACGAAGTCATAACCCGGCAGCATGTGTCCGGCCAACACCGGGTGTGTGACATCCACACCTGTGTCAAGCACAGCGACCTTGATGGGACCGTTCGGCCCCGTGCCGCGATTTATCTGATGGGCGGTAGCGAGATTAATCTTCTGCGGCGCCCATTGCGCGACATAGCCCCCGGCATCACCACCGATGTTCCAGGAGTTTCCGATATTCCAGGAGTTCCCCCCACCTTCAGGGGGCAGCGCGACAAAGTTGGGCTCGGCATAGATTACTCTCGCCTGGGGGTCTGCCAGCAAGGCTGCTACCTTGGTATTGACAGCCATGCCGTCTGTAATCCTTAAGCGATAGATGGGGCGTGCGCCGAATTGGTAGTTGGGTGCGGCAGGCGTCAGCGCATACTGGGACTCGATGCCCGGAAGATCCGCGGTCGAGGCCAGCTTGACAACAACTTCCCCGGCTACGAAGTCATCTTCTGAAAATGGTGAGTTCGTGGTTCCGCCGGCCAGCGCACCCAGGGTATGACGGCCGGACATCGACCCGCTCACCATCAACAAGAGGCAGCAAATCAGCGTAACCTGGTAGCGCAAATTTCTGATTTTCATTGCATTAAAGCCAATTGCCACGCCGCAAGCGACCCTATTAATGGGGAAAATCACACTAAGCTCGCGGAAAAAGACTCCAGTCCCCTTCCACAGTGCCTCAGCCACGAGCAAAAATACAGGCGAGGCAAAGCTCTTTCCCACCACCCTGCAGGTGCATATTAGAACAAGGCAACAGAGATGCCGCCGCCCCCAGCGGTGGTTGCTGGAAAGCCAGCAACAGTCTGCCGCTTTTGTTTCCCTCGGATTGCGTATCAAGCTCCTACCAGCGACCCATCAGGACAAACGGGGCCCAGAAAAACGGGTGAGGTTGTGTTTTCATTACCTGCAGTTGGGCCTGGCGTAAAGCGGCGGCTGGTGAACCGTTAGACGTCAAATTAATGTAAAAGCCGGTCATCAACTGTTCAGTCGATTCGTCATCCACCGTCCATAAACTCAGTAGCAGGGCCGGGGAGCCGGCCGCGAAAAACCCGCGCGCCAATCCCAGCAATTCATCACCGGGCGCCACGGTGCTGACTCCTGTTTCACAAGCACTGAGCGTCACCAGCTCGCAGTTCAGTTGCAAGTTGTAAGCGTCCCGAACGGTTAACCAACCATCCCCCAGTTGCAGCGAAGAGAACAGCGGATTTTCAGGACGAAACTGGCCGTGACAGGCGAGATGAACCACGCCGGCGCCGGGCGCTTCACGACGCAGGGCTGCGACAGTTGCCTCATGGTCGAACAGCGTGGTGGCTTCCGCAAACAATGGAGCCAACGCTTTGATCTCCCCGCTGACTCGAGGAATTCGTTCGTCTGCCACTCCCAGGAGCAATGCCTTGTGGGGAGTGCGCCTCGGCCGGCGCAGACACTGCTGCAGGACCACCGCACTCGGGGCGTACACAACTTCAAGGCGCTCGATTAGATATTCTTCGCCATCATGCAGCGCCTGAAACGGCAGGTAATGCAGGGCTCGATGCGGCACGATAACCAGGCGGTGCTGGCCCAACTGCTGTTCCAGAGGCCGCATTAGTTTGTCGTAAAGGCTGGCCAGATGTTGTTGCGTGCGGGCGGTCAACTGCGGCAGATGGCGGCGCATGACTTTTGCTCCGTAGCGCAAAGCATCGATCTGGAAGCGCAGCTGCGTCAACTCACCGGTTATTTCTGTCTCGCTCCCTAACTCACGAACTACCTCGATTGAGTCTTTGGTAATGACAAAGGCCAGTAGTTCGTCATCAATAGAGGTGTATTCAACTAATGCAGTGTCGGATCCCAAATCGGTTTGGAGCGCCGCGAGATTAAACGCAGTGAGGGGGACAAGCCCCTTTTGCCCACGGTGCTGGAGCTGCCGCATGAGCTCGGAAGCCTTTTTCTCGCGCTCGCGCAGTTCGCGTTGCGCCGTCTCCCGGTCCTGTTTGGCCAGCTGATGATTTGGCGCTGGTCGATTGATCTGGTTGTAGAGGTAGTTTAGCTCCTGCCTCAGCGTCTCGAGTTCACCCATTAGTCTGGCTTCGAAATCGTCGCGCGGCTCAGTCTGCGGTTCCCCGCCGCCAATCGTCTCGACGAGAGAACGCGCCCGGGCTCTTTCAATATAGCCGAAGCTTTCGGCGGTGCGGGGCTCGCTCCCGTCCAGGCAAAGCCGCAACAGCTCGGTGTAAGGAACCAGTTTGGTGGAGAAGAAGGCGGTACGAAATTCTTCACCCGGAAGCGGGGTGCGCAGCTCCTCGGTGAGCGCAACTGCCTGTTTGAATGCGTGTTCCGCCTGCTTTGCATCACCCATCGCGGCAGCAAGCAGGCCCAGAGATGTGTAACAACGCTCGGCGACCTGCGGCTGCTCGTTTTGCCTGGCTGCCAGAAGCGTTTCCGTCAGGATCTGCTTTGCTGCCTCGAGATGACCCTGAGCGCGCTCAGCTTCGCCACGCAGCCAGCGGGCCAGCAACAAGCGTCGCCAACTGCCGGAGCGAAGCAGGCAGGGCTCAGCCTCGCCGGCGGTCTCCGCTGCGAGATCATAATTTCCTAATTGATAGTCCAGTTGTGCCTGCGATAGTGCCACCATAGCGGCCCCTACCTCATTTCCTTCGGCCCTGTAGAGCTCGCGCGCGGCGACCATCAAAGTGCGCGCATCTGCAACCTGACCAAGCAATAGTAAGGCGCGTCCGTGGGAAGCAAGAGCACGTGCCTGTTCTGCCCGCATTCCCAGTTGTTCGAATCTGGGGGTAATTCGCTCGTAGATTTCCACGGCTTCCGCTACCAGGTTCAATTCCAGATAAGCATCGGCAATTTCCTGCTCGGCGATGGTCGACTGATGCGGCATATCCAACGAGGCATAGCGACGCCGCGAACGTTCAAGGTAGTCGAGGGCCCGATCGTATCTGCCCTGAAGCAAAGCAAAGTTGCCAATGTTGCCTTCAATTTCGGCCAGCGTTACCGGTAACGCCGCAGCTTCAGCTTGTTGCACTGCCTGCTCATACAGGTCTTCGGCGGATTTGAATCGATGCAGAACGGCGTGAGTGTTAGCCAGGCAGTTATTGATTATAGCGAGTTGTCTCTGATCGACATTCAATGACAGGAAGCGTTCGCGGGCGGTGCTTTGAAATTCTTCAGCCTCGTTGTAGCGCTCGCGGCGAAAATAGAGGTTGCCAATGTTGTTCTCGATTCGGCCGGCGGAGAGCTGATCGTTGTGCGCCAGAAAAACCTCGCGCGCGCGCCGGCCACACTCGATGGCTTCCTCGTAGCGTCCAACCATCGCCAGGGCCATGACCTTGCTTACCTGAGTCGTGGCTGCTGTGTGAGCTTTGCCTAGTATCAGGAGACGGGCCGCGGCGGAATCCAAATGGGCAATAGCAGGCTCCATTTTCCCTTCCACCAAAGCAGCGATACCGCCTACCCAGTCTGCCAGGGCGTTGATTTCATCATGGTCAGTGTAGGCAGCGAGTTTTCTGAGGGCAGCGGCGGCCAGAACGGACCGCACCGGCTCAACGGTGAAGGCTTCGTAGCAAATATCTTTGATGGCGTACGCCAGGGCCGGATCGACGAGAGCATGGTTGTCCCTGAGCAATGCTTCCCTGTCGGCATCGCTCGAGTTGACCAGCCTCGCCGCCAGCTCTGCGCGCTCCATCTTGTCCCGAGTTTAGCTCCCTAATTCCAATTGCGGAATTTCCAATTCGACATCATTGAGTCTCACCAGCAGAGAGTACCTACCCGGGGGGACAGAGGAAAGGTTAAATTCACAGGCATCATTAAGCTGCGCCGTAGTGGAACCGGCCGGACCCTGCAAGACAGCGAGACCACCCGCACAGGCCTTGCCAAGCACCTGGCCGGAAACGACCAGATCAGCTGCGTGTCTCTCAATGCGGATATCCAGATCGGCCTCGTCGGTTTCGTACAGGAGTTGGCGTGCGCTGGCCGGGCCGGATCGCATTCCAAATGCAGGTGCGGCATTAAAGCTGTCGAAGCTAAGCGCGGCAACCAGGCGACGGAGCAGCGATGGCTGCGTTTCGCTCGCTCTTTGCTGGAAGATATTTATCGCGTAGGCAATAACATCGCGCGGAGCGTCCGGGGCGCGGTCTTCCCGCATCAGGCCGATGACTTCAGTCAGTCGAGCGAACTGGGCCGAACAATCCGCGCAGGCGCTCACATGGGCCATTAGTCCGGTTCGTTCTGCAGGGAGCTTGTTCTCAGCCAGATCGGCCAGTGTGGCAAAGGGAATATGTGGGTTTGAACTCTTCATGATTTTTTGTGGCGGCCAACAAATGTTACGTCTCGCTGGTGCATTTCTCGCAACCGCTCGACTCAACAGTGGCTTCCGCCCGGTTAAAAATACAATCCCGTCTCATTTCTCCAGCAAACGCAGCAATTTCTGGAGACAACGCGCGCGCGTGGGCCCAATACTACCCTCTGAAGTCCCCAACGATTGGGCGATCGCCGCATAGGACAGCACCTCTTCCTCATAAAACAGCAGGGTAATCAGTTTTTGGCAGCGCTCATCCAGTTCGGTGATCGCCATGCGCACGCCATGCTGCGCTTCGAGCCGCAGCAGGAGCTCATCGGGCAGTGGAGTGCTGTCGGGGAGAGCAGCCAATTCGTAATCAGCCTCCTCGTCCTCGACGACGCGCCGGCGGGACTCCTTATTACTAAGGATAATGCGCCAGGTCTTACGTCGCGCTGTTGTCACCAACCAGGCATGTATACGCTCAGGTTGTTCGATTTCATCGAGCTTCTCAAAAAGCGTAGTAAAGACGTCCTGAAAGACATCGGCGGCCTGATCCTCGTCCAGTCCGGCCCTTCTGGGAATGGTGTAAAGCAACCGTTGATAGCGAGTAACGAGTTGTTCCCACGCGGCTTGATCACCACGCCGGCAGGCCAAGATTAACTGCTGGTCAGTCTGCTTCATCAAGAATAGTCGCTGCGTCTGGTCCAGCTGAGCATAAAGATTGACAAACGCTCTTGTCTAGCCAGTCCCGGCCCACGCCTCACCCCATTTTCAAAAACAGCGCATTTAGCTGAGGAAAACAGGGCTGATAAGAGGCTGCTCGGGCATTTAACAGCTCACGATGTATTTCCCCGACAGGTATCAGCACTGTCGTTGCGGAGGCAGTTCTGCACGCAGTTATTAACTGGCCGAGGCGGCTGCAAGATCATCACCTTAATCGATAGAGGAAGTGAGCGTATGAACCAGAAAACAATCGCCAGCAAGGGAAGGCATTTCGCCATCACGATAAGCGCATTATTTTTTTTCCTGGTCTGGGCTGGGGCCTCCGGCATTACTTTGCTGGGAGGGTCGAGCACTGAGGCCAGGTCACTTGTCGCCGGGGCTCTTTTACCGCAGGGCACTCCCTCCCCTTCGCCGACCGCCAGTGCTACTCCGACTCCTTCGCCGACGGCCAGTCCGACTCCTTCGCCATCCCCGGAAGTTGAGCACTGCAAGATTAGTATGAGCGCCGCCACGTTTACCGTGGGCGAGAGCGCCGGGCAATTGACGATTGGCGTAAATCGCGTGTGTGATCGCATTCGCGAGTCAAAGGTCGATTTCTTTACCCAAAGTCGTTCGGCTTCGTCTGGTTCTGATTTCACTTCCGCGGCAGGGCGCCTCGATTTCGCCAATGGAGAGACCAGCAAGTCGATAACGCTTTCCATAAATGATGACACCCTGGCCGAAGGTAACGAGAGCTTTAATCTCTTCCTGAACGATCCAGGCGGGAGCGCGATGCTGGTTAATCCGACATCCGCGTTAATCACTATTCTGGACAACGATGGCACACCCGGGCCTTCGCCGACGCCTTCACCTTCGCCGACACCATCTCCCGTGCCGACGCCAAACGACGATCACTGCAAGATCAGTCTGAGCTCGGCTACCTACTCGGTGAACGAAGGTGCGGGTCGATTGGCGGTTGCGGTTAATCGCACTTGCGATCGGCTACAGGATTCGAAAGTTGATTACTTCACACGCGGCGGCACTGCGTCGGCACAGTCTGATTTCACATTTGCAGCCGGCCGCGTGAACTTTGCGGCTGGTGAAACAAGCAAGAACATCAACTTATTGCTCACTGATGATGTGTCGGTGGAGACTGCTGAAACATTCACCCTGTTTCTGACGGATCCGGGTGGCAGTGCTTCGTTGATTACCCCCAGCAGCGCCGTAATCACGATCGTCGACAATGATGTCGTGGCGCCCACGAACAATCCAGTCGATCAGCCAGAGTTCTTTGTGCAGCAGCATTATGCCGACTTTCTGAATCGTTCTGCCGACGCCGGCGGGCTCAATTACTGGAGCGGCCGCATCACCGAATGCGGCGGCAATGAGGACTGCATTCGCGATCGCCGGATAGGCGTCTCGGCGGCGTTCTTCATCGAACAGGAATTCCAGGACACGGGCAACTACGTCTACCGTTTCTATGAGGTGACGTTCGGGCGCAAGCCAAAGTATGCGGAATTCATGCCCGACCGCGGACGCCTCGTGGTTGGCAGTGACCTGGCCGCCAACAAGGTCTTGTTCTCGGATGACTGGGTGCAGCGTCCGGAATTTCAGATGGAGTTCCCCGAGTCGCTGTCGGCGCACGACTTCGTCAACCGGGTAATGGACCGTGCGGGCCTGTTCCCCTACCAGGTCGAACGCGAGCGGCTGGTGAATGAAATGTTCAGCGGCAAGACTCGTGCGCAGGTGATGCGTGACGTGATCGAGTTTCCCGAGTTCAAACAACGCGAATACAACCGGGCTTTCGTGTTGATGGAATACTTCGGGTATCTCAGGCGCGATCCTGACGCCGGTGGCTATGATTTCTGGCTCAACGTTCTCAACAGCCAGGGATTCAACAACAACTATCGCGGCATGGTTTGCGCATTTCTAACCTCGGGTGAACTGCAGGATCGCTTCAGTTCATTGAGAACGCGGAACGACGGCGAGTGCAGCCGTTGACAGTTGAGACGCTTCGGCTCACTTTCGCTGAAGCCTGCAGGACGTTGCCGCTCTGGAGGGGGGCAGAATCTGAGAGTGGCAATGCAGGAGGCGGGATTAAGAGATCCCGCCTCCTTTACTTTTCCACCCTGGGACCGCACGCATCCTGCGTGCAGGCTGCACGGAAAAGCTTTCTACGACGTTGCTTCAGGGCGCGCGCAACTTGCTTTTCCCAGCCAGCAACACAAGTGCTGTGAGCACAGTTGTAACGAGAGCCGACAGCAGGCAGTACTGGCAAAAATGACGAATCACAATTGCCTGAAGGTAGAGCAGCCAGAGCGTGGTCAGGAACATCAGGCCCACAAGTACCAGCAGCAGGCGCCCGGCCAGTTTGTATTGGAAAGCCGCGAGTGTGGCGAGCGAAAAAGCGGTGAAGTAAGCAACGGCGCCGATTAGCGCCAGCGGGATACCACGAAAATTCGCGTAAGGGCTGCTGAGCACTTCGGAGCAGCCTGTGGTGATCGTGCAGCGCACGCTCTGCCCGGTGAGGTGTTGAATTGTTAAGTAGAGCGCATCGCCCAAACCGATGAGGGCGACGCCGGCCGTCACTCCGTAAAAAATTGACGCGCGTCGCTGGGGATTGTCGGGCATTTTGTTTAGATTGTTCCAGTTGCCAACAGGACAGGTCGAAGGCAGGTTTAGGCCCGGACACTAACTCCGAGAGTGTTCACCAATTCCATCCCGCGATTAAAGCTCGTGGGGTCAGAACGAACTCGGAGAGCGTCAGTTGATTCTCTGGATTCCGACTATTTTCCCGCAGTGCTCATCGCCTTGTTGATGGCGGCGCGCAAACCTTCTGCCGTCAATTGCTCAAACGGAACTTCGACTCCGTTGATGAAAACCGTCGGTGTTCCTTTGACGCCCAGAGAGTGTGCTCGGTTACCATCGAGAAAAATTCGCTGCTCTACTGTCTCACTGGTTTGATCGCGTTTCCAGCGTTCCACATCCAGGCCGATTTGCCTGGCGTAGCCCTCAAAGACCGGACGTACATCAAACATATCTTTCCAGGCTGTCTGGTTCTGATAGATCAAATCGTGCATTTCAAAGAATCTTCCCTGTAAGCCCGCGGCTTCGGCGGCGCGCGCGGCAGCCAGGGCATGCACGTGGTTCGGCGTGAGCGGAAACTCGCGGAAAATCACCTTCAGGCGTGATCCGTACTCATTTTCGATGGACTTCAGCACCGGATAAAGTACGCCGCATGGTGGACATTCAAAGTCGCCAAATTCTTCCAGCGTCACCGAAGCGTTTTCCGATCCGCGAAAATACGGTGGCTGCGCTCCGGGTGCCGCATTAGCCGCCGCTATCGTCCCCGGCGCGCCCGTAGTTGTCGTACTGGGTGGAATGGCCGGATCCGTGAGTGCAGCACGTTTCATATAGAGGTACACTCCGAGGGCAGTGACGAGCACAACGATGATGATTAGAAAAGGTAATAGACGTTTCATTTGAGTTTGTTTTTGCTTTGAAGTCCCAAGGTCTCTATTTTTTCTATTCTGGTATTGAGCGCTTACTTACCAACACCAGGGTTACAGTCCAATGCCGAAGATTGACGACGAGAACCCGCAACTGATTTCTTAAGCCGCCGCGGCGGCAACGGTGGCCGCCAGAGACTGAAAGATACCACGGCCATCGCTCGATCCGAGCAATTCCTCACAAGCGCGCTCAGGGTGCGGCATCAACCCGAATACGTTGCGCTCATGATTGCAGATCCCCGCGATATTATCGCGCGAACCGTTGGGATTAGCGGCTTCGGTAATAGCGCCATCGCCATCGCAGTAACGAAACACTATCCGATTCTCGCGCTGGAGTTCAGCCAGCGTCAGGTCGTCGCATACATAATTCCCTTCCGCATGCGCAATGGGAAGATGTAAGACGCTTCCCTGGCGCAGGTGCGCCGTGAACGGTGTATCAGCGGTCTCGACGCGAACGAATACATGCTCGCAAATGAAGTGCAAATCCCGGTTCCGAATGAGTGCTCCGGGCAGCAGTCCGGCTTCGCAGAGAATCTGAAAGCCATTACAAATCCCTAATACCAGCCGGCCGCTGCGGGCAAATTTCTGGACGGAATTCATCACCGGCGAAAAGCGCGCGAGCGCGCCGGCACGCAAATAATCACCGTAAGAGAATCCTCCGGGAATGATGACTGCGTCATAGGTGCTGAGATTGGTTTCGCGGTGCCAGATAAAATCGACCGGCTGACCCACATGCTTGGAAATCACGTGGTAGGCATCATGGTCGCAGTTGGACCCGGGAAAAACGATCACTCCAAATTTCACGCTTCAAACTCCACTCGGTAATCTTCAATTATCGGATTGGAGAGAACCTCGGCGGCAATGCGAGTCACGGCTGATTGCGCTTCAGCAGCAACCTCCTGGCCGCTCAAAGAAATCTCAAAATACTTGCCCTGGCGCACGTCTGCGATATCGCTGAACCCGAGCAGTTCGACCGCATGTTGAATGGCTTTGCCCTGCGGATCGAGGACGCCCGGTTTTAAGGTTACGTAAACTTTCGCTTTCATAGCTGAATGCTCCCGCCAGATAGTAAGGCAAAGATTGCGTGTTGTGTAGCGAGTAGCTTACTATCTCGCCCATTGAGATTGCACAGGGACCGCCAGCCGGTCTTTGTCGGGGCCCAGCAGCCTAAACCCGAAAGATTACACCTTCGAAGAGGAGAATTCTGAATTATGGAAAGTTATCCCTCGACTGGAAAGTCGGCTATCGGACTTGATGCGAATCTCGCAGCGGCACTCGGCTACCCCATCGGCCTGCTTGGCCTGATCAGCTTCTTCATTGATAAAGAGAATAAGTTCGTTCGCTTTCATGGTATTCAGTCGGTACTCTACTCGGTCGGCATGGGTGTCATATTTACGGTTATTTGGGTCGTTTTGGCGGTCGTGGCCGTGATTGCGGCTCATATCTCCGACGCGCTCGGAATACTAATCTGGATTCTATATATGCTGGTGTTCCTCGCCGGCATGGTCATTTGGTTTGGGATGCTGCTTTACTCGGCCTACCGGGCATATCAGGGACAGACTTTCAAGCTTCCTCTGGTGGGAAACTTCGCGGAAAAGATGGTTGGATAAATAGATTTGGACGATAGACCATGGATCATATCTGTCGTCTATGGTCCATCGTCTGTCGTCTAACTCCCGAACACCCTCTCAAAGATAGCATCGACGTTGCGCAGGTAAGTATCGAGCGCAAACGCCTGGTCGATCTCCGCGGTCGAAAGGTGTGCCCCAATCTCAGCATCCGCCTGCAATAATTTCTGGAAATCCTCTCCGCCGTCCCAAACGCGCATCGCGTTGCGCTGCACCCACTCATAGGCGGTTTCCCGCGCCACGCCCTTTTGGGTTAACGCCAATAAAAGTTGGCCGCTAAAGATCAGTCCGCGGGTGGCCTTGAGGTTTTCCAGCATGCGCTCGGGATAGACAACCAGCCCATCGATCAGCGAGATGGTCTTTTGCAGCATGTAGTCAAGCGCAATGCTGGAATCGGGCAGAACAACACGCTCGGCCGACGAATGTGAGATATCCCGTTCATGCCACAAAGCGATGTCTTCCAGGCCCACAATGCTATTGGCGCGAACGAGGCGCGCCATGCCGCAGATACGTTCGGAAATGATCGGGTTGCGCTTGTGCGGCATTGCGCTTGAGCCCTTCTGGCCTTTGCTGAAACGCTCCTGGGCTTCCCGCACCTCGGTCCGTTGCCAGTGGCGCACTTGCAGGGCGAACTTCTCCAGAGATGACGCAATTATCCCAAGGGTACTTAGGTATTCTGCATAAGTATCGCGTTGGATGATTTGGGTTGAAACGGGGGCCGCGCGCAGTCCCAAACGATGGCAGACTTTTTCTTCGACAATCGGATCCAGAAGCGCAAAGGCGCCGACGGCACCGCTGATCTTGCCCACCGCAACCGCGGCGCGAGCCTGTTCCAAACGCGCCCGATTGCGGCGCATTTCGTCATACCAAAGCGCGAAAGTCAGTCCAAATGAAGTTGGCTCGGCATGAATTCCATGTGTGCGGCCCACCTGGGGGGTGCGTTTAAACTCCAGGGCCCGGCGCTTGAGCACCGGTAGCAGCGCGTCGATTTTATTGAGTAATAGATCGCTCGCTTCGCGCAGCAGCAGAGCATTGGCAGTGTCGACGACATCGGACGAAGTGAGACCGTAATGAACGAAGCGGGCCGCCTCGCCAATGGCTTCGGCGAGATTGGTGGTAAAGGCGATCAAGTCATGATTAGTAATCTTTTCGATCTCATTGATGCGCGCGACCGAAAAGCTGGCGCGGCTTTTTATCTGATCCAAAGCCGCGGCCGGGATCGTGCCCATCTCGGCGTGCACTTCACAGACAGCCAGCTCTACATCCAGCCACTTTTGAAACCTGGATTCTTCGGACCAGAGCGAGCCCATTTCAGGGAGTGTGTAGCGTTCTATCATGGTTTGCTCTTTGGTTGTCTGTACTCTGTCCTGGTCCTTTGTGCTTTGCTGGCGCAATTACTGCAGCGCGGTTGAGTTAACGAAATACTTTGCCAGAACCCAACGGCCGTTGCGCTCGACTATGGTGAACGTTTCCATGCCTTCCCCAAGCTCGAACTTTGTGTCGTAGCTAAGAACAAATGAGCGGCCGGCGAGTCGCCCGTTCGAGCGATTCTCTTCGGCGGCCGCATGAAGCTGCCGGCTTTTGACTTTTCCCAGCTTGTTCTTCAAGGTGCTGAAGACCTGGGCCGTCTGCTCCGGCGTCGAATCCTGGCGCCACTGTTCATCCGCTTCGTTGAAAATCTTTTCGTAACGCTCTGCTTCCGCATCTTCAGTTACGCTGGCCACTACTGCCTGCACTTCCGGCGGCACTCCCTGCCGGCTGGCCTTCAAAGCACAACCACAGGTTACGAAGAGAAGAGACGCCAGCACCAGACGCAGCCAGGGCCACGGGCTCTTTGGCCGTGTCCTCGTCTGACGCAGTTCCGGCGTCCAGGGGTCCTTCACTTCTGCCTTCATCCTCGTGCTGCTACTCAGACCTCAATCCAGGGGGTTGGCTCTTTAGGAAATGAGAGAATCACTTCGGTCTCTGCCGGGAACAGCGGGGCCCGCTCCTGAAGGGCCACTTCCGCGGTAATCTTTGCCAGATAGGGATTGTTGGCGCGCTGTGAAAGATGAGCGAGCACCAGGTGGCGCGCCGTGCCGTCAAATCCATACTGCAGCCACTCGGCGACATCTTCATTCGAAAGGTGCCCGAGGCGCGAAAGGATTCGTTGCTTCAGCTCCCAGGGATAGACATCGCAAGCTTTGAGCATGTCCCGGCTGTGGTTGGATTCCATGACAATTGCGGCACACCCACGCAGACGCTCGCTAATGAGCGTAGTGATGTGTCCAAAATCCATTAGGGTGGCGATCTTCACTCCTGCGTGCGTCGCCGTGAAACCAAAGTTGTCCACGGCATCATGCGGGATGGTAAAAGGGTGAAAATCAATCTCCCCGACGCGAAAGTCTTTGCTCGATTCGATCTCTTCCACGCGATCCCTCAGTGCGGCAGAGCGACGGCGGGGCTCTTCCTTGCTCACGCCCAGGTGTTCGCTGAGGTAGGCCTCGCGGGTTTGGCCGGACACATAAACCGGGCAATCAACCAGTTTCAGTAACACGCGCAAGCCGCCTGAATGATCGCTGTGCTCATGAGTCATGACAATGCCGTCGAGGCGGTTGGCGTCTTCGCCGACCTGGGCCAGACGGCGCACCAGCTCGCGTGCGCTCAAGCCGGCGTCAATCAACACGCGCGTTTCGCCGGCGACAATCAGGACCGCGTTGCCGGTTGAGCCGCTGCCAAGAACAGTGAGTTTCATTCTTTAGACTGTCCGACAAACTTCAGATTACCAATCGCGAGCGATCGACGCGAAAACCATTCAGATTGCCGAGGGCTCCCAGCGCGAGATTTTCAGAAATCAGATAGGCGCGCGCTACCCGCTGAATATCAGCGGCGGTAACGGCTTCCAGGCGCTGAATCATCTCGTCGGGAGAGATACGCCGCCCGTGAATAATCTCCTGACGGGCAAGCGTGCTGGCGCGCGCATTCGACGACTCAAGACCGAGCAGTGTCGATGATACCGCCTGGTCCTTGACCAGCCGCAGTTCAGCTTCTGCGACCGGTTCGTTGACTATGCGCCGCAATTCGGCCAGCGAGATGTCGAGTACTTCGTCCAATTGGCCCGGCGAGGTTCCCGCGTAGACCGAGAAGACCCCAAGATCAGAAAAGCTGCTGATGCCCGCGCCTACCGAATAAGCCAACCCGCGCTCCTCGCGAATCTTCTGCCATAAGCGACTGGAGGTCCCGCCGCCGAGCACCGAAGCAAGCATGGTGGCGGCGTAGCGATCGTCGCTGCGCGACGAGGGCCAGGGGGCGGCGATGATCAAATGTGCCTGCTCCAGTTCTTCCTTTTGCTCAATCAGAATCGGCGCCGCGGTTGTCGGAGCCGACATATTGGCTTTAAAAGTCGCTGCGGGATGGCCGTTAGGCGCGGCCAGATTTCCGTTTCCGAAAGCACGCTCCGCCAGTTCAACCAACTGCGCATGATCCACGTTTCCCGCCGCCGCGATCACAAAATTGCGCGGCGAAAACTCGCTCGCATGAAAGGCCGCGGTGGTTGTGCTGTCAAAGGTCGGAACCGTTTCTGCGGTCCCTTCGATGGGACGACCCAACGGGTGCGCCGGAAAATAGGCGGCGTTAAAAAGCTCTGACAGCAGTTCGTCCGGCGTGTCCTCGACCATTTTGATTTCTTCGAGGATTACCTTTTGCTCTCGCTCCAGATCGGCAGAATCGAAGCGCGGATGAGCCAACATATCAGACAGCAGGTCAAAGGCCAGCCGCAGGCCTTTGTCTGCGACCTTGATGGTGAATCCGGTCAACTCCTGCGTGGTGTAGGCATCCAGGTGACCGCCCAAACGATCCGATTCCACTGCAATGTCGTGTGCTGAGCGACGCTCCGTCCCTTTGAAAACGGCGTGTTCGATAAAATGGCAAATACCATTTAGTTCAGCTGACTCATGTCGCGAACCACGCCGCACCCAGATGCCGGCCGTGACCGACCGGAGGCCAGGCATGTGTTCGGTCAGCACTGAAAGACCGTTGGAGAGCTTCGTGGATTGAACTTCATTGATCATTTTGTTTTCGTGCGTCAATTCTCGAGGTGGCCTTAACAACTCGCGAGCAGAAATCCTAACACGCGCGAAAACCAGCGGCAAAGGCGGGGAAAAACCGGCCCGAGCCACTGCCAATTCCGGCCCGAAGATCGGCAGCCACCCTGTTCCTTTTTGCGCGTTCAAAGGTGCGCTCCAGCGCGGCCGGCTCGTTAAAGTCCCAGGTCGTCGACAGGCAAAACCATTGGTTGATGATAACGATTTGCGCCCGCTATACTCGCCCGGTGGGTCAGGACAGTCGTCCGTTGTCCCCGGCGCAACTCAGCATTCAGGACGCGGGCGCTCCCCGGGTAAGATGGACTACGTCATTAGAAAAGCGACTATCGATGATCGGCTCGCGATCGAGCAACTGATCATCGAATCAGCTCGAAAATTGAGCCGTGACGACTACTCAGACGAACAGATTGAGGAGGCCATTCGTGCTGTCTTTGGCGTTGACACGAAACTCATCGAGGATGGGACGTATTTTGTCGCCGTAGCTTCAGGGAAGCTGATTGGGTCTGGCGGCTGGAGCAAGCGCAGGACGCTTTTCGGCGGCGACCAGTTTGCCGAGAGAGATTCCGCCGAACTTGATCAAAAGTCGGAAGCGGCCAGGATTCGCGCGTTCTTTGTGCATCCGAAGTTTGCCCGAAGGGGAATTGGACGGGCGATCCTGATGCGCTGCGAAGCTGAAGCCAGGGCTGTCGGGTTTGGCAAGTTGGAACTGATGTCAACACTGCCGGGAATCAGATTGTACGAGGCCTGTGGGTACCAGGAGGGCGAGGATTTTGCATACCCCATGGCGAATGGCGTCGTACTGCCCCTGCGGGTAATGCGGAAGCAGTTGCTTCGGGAGGATAATCGAAACCCTGGACCCGTTGCTTAAAGTCTTCCCGAAAACTCTAACTGGTTGCGAGATCGAACGGGACTATCACGAAGGTTACTGTCTGCAGAATTTTTCCCCACGAATGTTAATCTCTCACTCCTTATCCAGCTGGAGGCTTGAAAACTTACCAGGATAGGTACAGCATGTCCTCGATCATCAGCTGCAGACGTCCGGACTCCCGATTCACGATGCGAGCATTTGATTGCACCCCCAACCCAGTTCAAAAGGAGCTTAGTCATGTCTCATCCCAACCACGCGAAGGCAATGCTGGTCGTAGGACGCTGTGCGACCCTGCTTGTTTGTCTGACGATTATCTGGCCCGCAATGGTCAACAGTCAGACTCGGGACAATATCCCGGATTTGAAGGAACAGGCGCGGAAGCTACTGGACCAACTACGGTACACAGAGGCCGTTCCCGTGCTGGAAAAGATCGCCGCGGCTGAACCGAACGATGCTGAAACACACTACTTCCTCGGTTCATCGCTGCTGGGAGTAGTTGCCAACACCGCCGACGAGAACGCCAAACGCACGCTGCGGCTGCGAGCTCGAGCTGAATTCATAAAGTCAAAGCAACTGGGCAGCAAGGCGGCTAATCTTGACGCGATGATTGAGGCGCTGCCCGCTGACGGCTCAGGACCCAAGGCATTTTCCGACAAGGCAGAGGCTGAAACGCAGATGAAAGAGGGTGAGGCTTTCTTTTCACGCGGAGAGCTGAACGACGCATTCCGCTGCTATCAGAAAGCTCTCCAGCTTGATCCGACGCTCTATTACGCAGCGCTTTTTTCGGGTGACGTGAAATTGCAGACAGGGGACTTCGCGCAAGCCGAGGTCTGGTACCAGCGAGCGATTGCGATTAACCCAAACAAGGAGACCGCGTACCGCTACTCCGCCACGCCTCTTATGAAACAACAGAAGTATGATGAAGCCCGCGACCGCTATATCGAGGCCTTCATTACTGAACCGTACAATTCCTTCACCGCCTCAGGTCTCAAACAGTGGGCCCAGGTCACCAATAGTGCGCTGGCCCATCCACAAATCGAAATTCCCACCAGCGTGCGTTTTGACGAGAAGGGTGACGTGAAGATTGATTTGGATGCAAACGCGATGCTCGGCAAAGATGATGGCTCGTTTGCCTGGATCATTTACGGAACCACGCGCTCAACCTGGCATAAAGAAACTTTCAAAAAGTCTTTTCCAAGTGAGACTTCGTATCGACACTCCCTGCCTGAGGAAGCCGACGCGCTACGCGCCGTTATCAATATGGCGACTGCCGACAAGAAGACAACGAAGCTCAGCCCATCGCTCGCGAAGCTAAAGAAATTGAATGACGAGGGATTGCTGGAAGCTTTCATTTTACTGGCGCGCGCGGACCGGGAAATTGCGCAGGACTATCCAGCTTATCTGAAAGCCCATCGCGACAAACTGCGGCAGTACGTATTGAACTACGTTACCAAAGGCGGTGGCGCCGATTAGCAACTACCTCCGGCGTCTGTTGCGGGGAACGGCGAAAAGTAGACCCTGGAATCAGGTTGATTGCACCCGAGAAGGATCGAGTGCCCCATCCTATAGCAGTTGAAAGTTGTAGCTGATAATTGTTTTTGTTTTCAAGCTGCGGCCGGCGCGGCCCAGGGGTTCAAACTTTGCTTGCCTGGCAGCATTGACGGCCGCCTCCTGCAACATCGGTGAGCCGGAAATAGCTTCGGCCTCGGCGACGCTGCCGGATTCATCGACCGTTGCGAGGACGCGAACGATGCCCGCGACTTTCTGCTGGCGCGCCTCCGCCGGATAGGTCGGGCGTGGCAGGCTAATTACGCGGCTGCTTAGCATTTCATTCTCAACAATGACGGCGGGCCTGTCGGGCAGGTCGGCTCGTACCATGTCGCTTCCCAGCGGGGGCCGGCCATACTGATCGCCGCCACCTTGCCTGACAAAGATTTCGCCGCGTGCCACCAGTCCGGCTTTTTCAGCCAGCGTGTTTACGACCGCGGCGCAAATCTCTTTGCTGTCGACGCGAAAGCTGGTTACGCCGCCGACACGCGAATCCTGATCATAAAACTGTATAGTCACATAGGGGTTCTTTGTCTTGATCCAACCAATGGGATTTACCCCATACGGCACGGGAACTGAGCCAAGAATTGAAGCCGTCTTGGGCCGGTTCGCCTGCGTATCAGCGAACTCCTGGTTAATGGCCGAATAAGGAATGAAGAGGACTTCCTTGCCCAGCTTGTTGCGGAAGACCAGGCGATTATTTGTATCGTCGAAGTTGAGTGTGCCCTCCTGCTTCTTGTTATAGCCAAAGACTCCACCTTCGTATTTCGCCTTGACGCTTTGCGGCGCGGGCGCGGGCCGGCGGCCGGCAGGCGACTTATCAATTGTGCGCGGCGATTGCGCCATAATCGAGAAAGCCAGTGCGACTACTAATAGCGAGACGCGTATGATCTTTGGATAGATAAGCATTTCAAAATTCCTTTCAAACTATTTCGCGAATGGTCGCACCCGGTCCGCCGACTCTTTAAAGTCGGCATCGGTAGGCACCAGGCTTAGCCCTTTTTGATAGGCGCCCAATGCTTTCGCGTACTGTTTCGTGACTTCATAGGCATAGCCAAGCTCACGATAGACGTTGACGTCATCGGGTTTTTTTTCGGCCGCTCGCTCGAGCGCGGCGATGGCTTTCGGAAAACTCTTAACGCGGGATTGGGCCACCCCCAAAAGGTAAAAAGTGAATGAGCTGGCCTCGGGCGTGGCTACCTTCTCCAACGCGGTCGCAGCGCGCGCGTATTGTTTGGCGCCAATCAGAGCTTGTCCAAACAACATCACGGCATCCGCGTCCGTGCGGACCTTTATCAGCCCCTCTCCGGCGCGCACCGCGCTCAGGTAGTCAGCATCAGCTTGCGCAGGCTCAGTAGCTGACGCCGCGCGTCTCAGGTACGCAGAAGTCAACAGCAGCCAGGCGCCAGCCATTCGTGGATCGTTTACTGTCGCGCGATTGAGTGCAGCTATGGCGGCAGCAGGATCGTTGCGGGTCAGCGCAATCTGTCCCAGGAAATAAAGCGAGTTGGCATCTTTCGGGTTAGCCCTGACTACGGCATTAAAAGTCCGTTCGGCCTCTGCCGTCTTGCCTGTTTTGTATTCGGCCCAGCCACGATAGTAAAGCATCAACGCATCGGGTTGCGCGCCCGCGCGCGAAGTGGCCTTGACCAGCAGCGGCAGCGCTTGCTCGAACTTCTCCGACAGGACGTAGGCCTGGCTCAAAGCATCGACAGTGGGTTGGTCCTCCTGCTTGGCGACTTCCTGAAGATTGAGCGCAGTTTGTAAATCGCTCGCCGCCTCGGGGTATTGCTTCAACGCAAGTTCTGAAAAGCCCGCGATTTTCCAGGCTTCGGCGTTGCGCGGATCGTTCCTGGCGATCAGTTTGGCTTCCTTGACAGCAAGCGCATACTGCTTTTGCTGGAACAGTGTGTAGGCATGGGTCGTGTCTCCCGTGTCCACACCGACCGGGGCCGACGAATCAGCAACTGGCTTTACCGGTTTGATGTCGAGCAGGGGAACGTTTGTGTTTCTGGCCGCCGGCGTAGGTGTCGGTTTTGGCAGCAGCAATAGATCTTCTTTTTGCTGGACCGGTTTGGGTTGCACGCGGCGCGGTCGGCTTGACTGCCCAACCACCCCACCAGCGACGAGTAGCGCCAGTCCGCCGCAGATGGCAAGACGGCCGGGACCGCGCTGCGAATGGGATAAATACTTAATCAACATGCGGAGACTCTTTCCAGGAGAGTACTGCGTTCGAAAGTAAATCAAAGAAAAACGTGTCGCGAAGGCCAGCATCTCCGATGCGGCGGGTTGCGATTGAGTTTGCCGGATGCAAGGTTAGCGCAAGTTCAGTGGACCGACAAACTGCCCCCAGCGACGCCTGGTCATTACTGGTGAGTAGAATTTCTGCACGCCGGTATTCGAGGACGGAACATCAGCCATTCGGTGACATCGTCATGCTTATGGGTGCTGTAATTGTCCAATATCAAGTGCAAGTCCAAGCCGCTGGGGATCTCTCGGTCAAGCTTGCGTAGAAACTTCAGATATTCCTGATGTCGATGACGAGGCATACACGCACCGATCACCGCGCCGTCCAGAACGTTGAGAGCGGCAAAGAGAGTTGTCGTGCCATGCCGTTTATAGTCGTGTGTCATGGTGCCGCAACGACCCTTCTTAATAGGCAGCCCGGGTTGAGGTCTTTCCAAAGCCTGAATTTGGCTCTTCTCATCCACACACAGTACCAGCGCTTTATTCGGTGGATTCAAGTACAAGCCCACCACATCGTTGAGCTTTTCGACGAACTGTTTATCCTTCGAATGCTTGAAGGTCCGGCTGCGATGGGGTTGCAACCCGTTAGCATCCCAGATGCGTTGCACCGTCGCCGGACTGACGCCGTGTACTTGGGCCATCGTCCGCACACTCCAATGGGTCGCCGCTTTGGGAGTTGTATGCAGAGTAGCTTCCACGATTTTCTTGACCTTGGCCGCCGCGATCTGCCTGGGGCCGCCGCGTCCCGGAGCGTCATCAATCAACGCCGCCGTCCCCGCTTCCATAAAACGGTTGCGCCAAAGAATCACTGGGGTCGACTCGTTTTCAATTCCTGCGCGATCCGATTGTTGGACATGCCGCCTGCGGCTGCCAGCACGATTCGCGAACGGACAACAACTTTCTGCGGACTGTTACGAGCAGCGATCCAGGCTTGCAAAACCTCCCGTTGCTCTTCGGTAATCGTCAGTGCTTTTCTTTATCTGTTTTTAGAGAGTTTCTCAAGAACTCGATCAACCACTTCCGCCGCATCACTTGCAGATTTATTTCCGTGATGGAAACGGCACTGTGAATAAACTCCTCGATCGTGTCGCAGCTCACGAGATGCGAGCTAGGATTCCACTCCGCTGATCCAGGTTACGTGAGGCTGTTTGTTGCATAAGACATCAACAATTTGGTCCAGCGTCAAAAGCCGGTAGTGAACAGAGTCGGGAAACCCGATTAACCGATCCGACAACGACTGCATCCATTCAGAATCATGAATCAACAAGAGCGGAAAAACGTACCGTTTCGATCCATCACCGATCATCGGAGACTCGGTTTGAGGACTATCCCATGGGTGAACGAATTCTTCATAGACAGTATAGGCAGCAACGCGTCCAAACCTTATCCGAAGATCAGAGTTCGCTCCATCACCTATTTCTGAAAACATCATAGTGACAACCAGCCCTTCGTGATCTTCCCTAACCACAGCGCGAGCTGCTGCCGTAACAACCCCTTCCACGGGTTCCCACTTTTCGTGTCGCTCGACAATTAGTTCTGTCATAAGCTGTCTGTGACTTCGAGATGTCGGTGTATACGTTTCGAATGCTCGCCGGATTTCCTCTTGTTTGGTCATACTGCGAGACAGTGGCCATTACTTGGGCCTCTTGGTCCTGGTCACTGGTAGCCTTAGCTGCATAGAGAGCGTAAGGCTGCCGCATCCAAAGCCGCAATACTCGAGCCAGCCATTGCGTATCCTCCGTTGAGGGAAAACAATATAAACCAACTCGTGGCTTTTGGCATCGGCGCCGTCTGTCGTCCGAACTCACGAAGTAGACCTGTATTTACATACCCTCCGCCACTGCCGCTCTGTTGTGGGCCGCTGAGCTGTAGCGGATTGCCGGAGTTGGCGCTCAATCGGACAACGCTGCCATTAGTGAGCGTAACGTCTGCCGAGCTTTGGCCGCCAAAATTGAGAGCTTGATAGCCTTAGGCTCTGAGATTCTTTGGGATTTGGTCCCCGTCAATCCAAGCAATGCCGACCTTCGTACGCTCTTTATCCAGGTGGTGATAGATCCACATCATGCCATCGGGATCGATGAGCTTAAGTGGATTGTTCAAAACATAAGCAAGCGTAGAGATTCCAGCTTTGAGGCATTCTTGGATGGGCGCTGGCAGGGGGGGACAAAGGATCGGGAGAAGTAAATTTTCCCTGTGACGATGAGTAATACCGCGCGCCAAAGTAGTCCAGCCCCGTTTCGTTATCCCGTTCTTTTTGGGTGAATTTCTGGCGGATGCCATCGTTCGCGCTGTAGCCTTGTAATGTTGTGCGTCCGCCCTGGTTGGCAAAGAGTTCCTCACCGAACGGCAGATAGTCATGTCGCTTCGTATTTGCGAGGCTGC
>DAIMCP010000033.1:0-7926 GCA_036726305.1 Pyrinomonadaceae bacterium
CCCCGTCCCGCGTTCCCCCTCTTCGCGTCCCCGTGTCCCTCTGCTTCATCCTTCATCCTTCACTTGACCCACTCGTCGGCAATCTCCGTTTCCACCTTTACCGGTACGCTGCGCACGTACTCCTGACCGGCGGCGCACATTGCCTGCTCAACTTTCACTGCAATGGCCTGAGCTTCAGCTGCGTCAACCTCCACCACGATCTCATCGTGGATGATATTGACTATCTTTGCCGAGGTCCCGCGCAGATCGTCGTCGAGCAAACGCAAGGCGCGTTTAAGAATGTCGGCGCTGGTGCCCTGGATGGGCGTATTCTTGCCGTTGCGCTGCGTCATGGAAATCTGCTGGCGATCCAACTCGTCAAAACGAAAGCGGACCAGGCGACCGGAGGCGGTGCGCGATTGTTTTTCACGAACCGCCCGGTTCGCAGCCTCGCGCAGATAATTATCCAGCCCCCGGTAGGTAGAAAAATATTTCCGCAAGACGTTTTCCGCTTCCGGCACGCCCACGCCGGTCATGATTGAAAAGCGCTGCGCGCCGATGCCGTAGACGACTCCGAAATTCAAACGCTTGGCGAAATCGCGCTGCTCCTTGCTGACCTGATCGACACTGACGTTGAATACCTGGGCGGCGGTCACGCGGTGCAGGTCGGCGCCGGTGTTGAAGGCTTCAATAAAGCCCTGGTCGCCCGAGAATTCCGCGAGGATACGCAGTTCAATCTGAGAATAGTCGGCGATGACCAGCTTCCGGCCGGCCGGATGCCCGCTAAAGCAGCGACGGTATTCGATGGCGTGAGGCACCTGTTGGATGTTGGGATTGGTGCAGGAAAAGCGGCCTGTGGGGGCGCCGATCTGGCGAAAGTCCGCATGCAGTCGCCCGGTCGCCGGATTGATCAATTCAATCATGTTCTGGCCATAGCTGGTCAGGGCCTTTTGCACCGTCCGGTACTCGAGCAAGGTCGCGATCACCGGATACTCTGCCGCCAGCGGTTGCAACTTCCAGTTGCGGGTCGAGTCGGGAACAGGCACACCCATCCGGTTCAGTGCTTCAGTTAACTGCTGATGCGAGTCGAGATTGATGTTGGCGCGGGCGGGACCGAAGAGGGTGCCCTGGGCTGCGTCCACGCCGAGTATCTCCTGCAGTTCATTCGCCAGGGCGGCCCGCCTGATCTCAACCGCGGACAACTGCTCAAGCCAGCGCTCCTTCTGCATGAAGAAGCCGTTTAATTCAATGTTGGCGACCGGCATGACGCACTCAAACTCGAGTTGCGCGCACTGGACCAGGCCGTTGGTCTTGAGCGATTCGATCAGTTTTTCGCGCAACGGCAGCAGGATAGCGGCATCACGCGCGGCGTATTCCAACTGGGCAGTGGAAAGCTCGAACTCCCAGTTGCTGAGCCGTTCGCTCTTATCGACTGACTCATTGAGATAGCGGCCAGCCACTGCATCGAGTCCGTGACGTTCCTCAATATCGCCGGCGCTGACGAGTTGGCTGGCGAGGAGAGTATCGAACAAGCCACCAAGATCGACGCCCAGATTGTGCTTGATGAACTTGGCGTCGAACTTGGCGTTGTGCGCGATCTTGATCGGGCGAGCGGCGGCCAGCAGCCGCCGCAACGGAGCGAGTGCTTCGTTGTGTTTTGGGTCGTTGCCGGCGAAAGCATCAAGATCGATTATGCGTACACAGTCGGGCGCCGCCAGCTGAATTAGCCGCAAACGAGAGTTGTAGGGATCGAGATCGGTGGTTTCAGTATCGAGGCCGAGGACGGCATGTTTTTCGAGCTGGGCGACTGCCTCCCGAAGTTGGGCTTCGGTTCTTATTAATTGATAGTTGGTGGTGGTCATTATTACTTAAATAAGAGTGCGAAATTGGAATCTGCATGTCCATCCCCAAAGGGTCTCGCAAATTCTTTCATCTTCTGGCGAAAGCATCTGTTGTTGCTGATAGTCACCCCGGGCGTATAGTCACTCTCGCGGGCGTGCGCACCAAAAGCAGGAGCAGCAAGGCAGCGATCGCGCCCAGGCCGGCGCTCCAGAGAAAAGCTGTGGCTGGCCCTTTCCAATCCCACACAGCGCCCATCAGAATAGAGGCAGGCAGGACGGTGACACTGAACGCGAGATTATACAACCCGTAAGCGGTACCTCTTTGTTCGGGCCGCACCAGGTCGGCCACCAGGGCCTTTTCCGCGCCCTCAGCCAGGCCAAAGTAGACGCCGTAGATCAGGAACAGGATCCAAACTGAAATCTGATTGCTGACAAAGGCAAACCCCGCATAGACCGCTGCGTAAAGAACCCATCCGGAAACAATCAACCGGCGGCGCCCGAAGCGATCGGAGAGATCGCCACCCCAGAGCGAACTCAGCACTTTGCTGCCATGGTGTGCCGCCCACAGTAAGGGAAGCGCCATTACCGAGACGCCTGCGTCCTGCGCCCGCAAGAGGAGGAAAGCGTCAGATGAATTAGAAAGCGTGAACAGCGCCACGACCAGCAGAAAGCGTTTGAAGTTACCGTCAAATCCGCTCAAGCTAAGTCGCGGTTTCGCGGCTTCCCCTGCGGGAACTTTCAGCGCAGGTTCGCGGAGGAAAAATATCGCCACCAACACCGCGGCCACGGCCGGAACAGATGCCACCAGGAAGATTTTGGTGAAGTCGTGGGCGCTGGGGGCATTTCGATTAGCGGCAAACCAGTACACGAGGCCATAACCCAGCAAAGGACCGAGGACGGCGCCGCTGTGGTCCATCGCCCGGTGAAAACCAAAGGCCAACCCGCGCTGCTGCACGGTGACCGTATCGGCAATCATCGCGTCACGGGGTGCGCTACGAATGCCCTTGCCAACGCGATCGACCAGACGAATGGCCAGCACTTGATACCAACTGCCGGCAAAGGCCAGCAGAGGGCGGCCCAAACCAGCAAGCGAATATCCGAAGACGACCAAAGCCTTGCGTTTGCCAAGACGATCGCTGAGATACCCTGCGAACAGTTTCAGAAGGCTGGAGACTGATTCTGCTGCGCCTTCGATCACGCCGATGGCTGAGGCTGAAGCTCCCAGAACCGAGAAAAGAAAAACAGGCAGCAGCGGATAGATAATTTCGCTGGAGGCGTCATTCAACAGGCTGACAAAGCCGATAGCAAAGACATTGCGCGGGAGCCTGCCATAACGGCGCCAGAGTCCGGAAATTCCCTTGTTTGCAGTGTCAGGAGAGTTGTCAGGTGGGACGGGATTAACTTCGCCGCGGTTGTCCTCCATGATAGTTGACTTTCTTCCGCCACCGGCGCCTGCCAATCAACGGGGAGCTGCGGTTCGCGCCGGCGCTCCTCGGTGCTGAGTCCTCGGCTGCGAAGCAAACCAGCCATTCCACCAGCCGTAGCCCGCTCCGGCGAGCACCGCCAAAAGGACGACGCCCACGAGAGTCAGCTTCATGGCGAGCCGCAGCAAACGCCTCGCGACAAAGACGAAGATCAACAGTGCGACGATCCCGGCGCTGATGTAGACAATGTTGGTCTCCATAGTAGAACGGCCTACGAGTTTTGAGAGGGGCTGATCAATCTTCTCTCAGCGACGCTTTCCGGGCCCGAAGCCGGCCTTTCGTAACTCGCGCGCACGATCGTTTTGATGTTGCCGCGAATGTTGAAGTCGCCGACCAGCGAAACTCTCAGGGGATCGCAGGCGCGCACAAAGTCCTCCAGGATCACGTTGATGACGTGCTCATGGAAGATCTTCACTTCGCGAAACGAGTTGATATACAGCTTCAGGCTCTTTAGTTCCACACAAAGCTGGTGCGGCACATAGCTCAGCTTCAAGGTCGCGAAATCCGGAAAGTCTGAGAATGGACAAATCGCTGTAAATTCCGGGATTTCAAAGTTGATCTCGATTTCGCGGCCCGGAAATTCGTAGGCAAAAGTGTCGAGCGGAAACAGATTCATTTCGGCGCGCGGCGTCGATCTGATATCCAATCCCTGTTGGTTAACGTTTGGTATCAGACTATCTGCAATTGGCATCCTCTAGTACCTTTCTCCCGAAAACAGGATGTTACCCGACGAACCTCGCGGGGGCCAAATTAGAACTGGACCCGGCCGGGTCGCAAAACCCGACAGACATTCATTGACTGGCCAACTGACAGTTATATAATCCCCCCTGCACTTGCGCGATGCACGGACGTTGCGCTTATGAGTTGCTCCTTCTTTCCTCATTTGCTCCCGGGAGGTCTGCTGTGATCACAAACAACAACGTTTCGCAAGCAAGAACAAACCACTCGTTGACGGGGGTCAGGGTTTCCGCCAGCCATTTGTCGCGGGGCATCGCGACTGCTTTCGTCATGCTGACCTTCCTGATGCAGGTTTCCGCGCAAACATTTCGCGGCACTATTCTGGGAACAATCACGGATCCGAACGGCGCAGTGGTGGCGCTGGCAACTGTGAAGGCAAAAAATGTCGCCACGGGCATCGAGCGTTCCACCGTGACCGATGACTTTGGCACCTACAGTCTCCCGGAGTTGCAGACAGGAACATATACGGTCACGGTGCAAAAGTCCGGTTTTCAGGACGCAACCGTAACGAATGCCTTGGTCGAAGTGTCCGCGGAAAGGCGAGTGGATGTGGTAATGGCCGTCGCAGGTTCACAGTCGACCGTGCTCGTGGCAGCGACGGCACAAGTTGAAACTACCAATAACACGCTCGGGGGTACGATTGGCGCAAGACAGGTGGCGGACCTTCCCGTCAACGGGCGCGACTTTACCAAGTTTCTGGTGATGGTGCCCGGCGCCAGTGGCGATCCTTCGGGCGCCACAGACTCCCCCGGCAGCTTCGGCCTCTTCAGCGCCAACGGCAATCGCGGCCGCTCGAATAACTATCTGCTCGACGGGACGGATATGAATGATGGCTATCGCAACCTGCCGGCAATCAACGAGGCGGGTGTCTTTGGTACTCCAGCGACAATTCTCCCCATCGAAGCAATTTCGGAAGCAGCGATTCTCTCGAACTTCGAAGCAGAATACGGTCGCAACGCCGGCGCCACTGTGAACATCGTGACCAAGTCCGGCACCAACCAGTTTCATGGCGCTCTTTTTGAATTCCTGCGCAATGATCGGCTCGACGCGCGCAACTTTTTTAATCCCCAGCCGGATCCGCAAACAGCCTTTCGTAACAACCAGTTCGGCGGCGCTGTAGGTGGGCCAATTATTCGCAACCGCACCTTCTTCTACTTTGCTTATGAAGGACAGCGCGAGCGCGTGGGCTTGAACTCGACCGCGCGCGTTCCGGACCCGCGCGAAATAGCCGCGCTTTCCATGGGCATCGTGCCGGTCAATCCCGTGATTGCACGGCTCCTGGCCCGTAATCCCTGGCCGGCTCCAAATCGTCCCCTGCCGTTGTTTGACAGCACCGGCGCGCCCAATTTGTTCGTGACCACTCCCGCGTCGAACGATGTCGACAGCTTGATCGGAAAGATCGATCACGAGATCAACAAGCAGAACCAATTGACGGGACGCTATTTCTTTGGCAACAGCAACCAGTCATTTCCCCTCGCGATACTCGGGGGCAACGTCTTACCTGGCTACAACACGGTCACGCCTACGCGTGTGAACCTGATTGCGCTTTCTTACCTGAAAATATTTTCCGCCACCAAAGTCAATGAAATGCGCTTTGGTTACAATCGCTTCAAGGAGGGATTTTTCCCGCAGGACCGCGCCTTTGATCCGCGCACCATTGGCCTGAACACGGGCATAGCGGGTCCGCAGGATTTCGGTTTGCCGTTCATTAGCGTCAGCGGCTTTGCTTCAATCGGATCCACGCTTTCTGTGCCGCGGGCCCGCGTTGATACCAACTGGCAGGCGCTCGATAACTTTTCCTGGAAGATAAATCGTCATGACCTGAAATTTGGTTACGAGTTCCGCCGCACCTTTGTCAATGCCTTCTTTGATGCAGGCTATCGCGGCCGGCTTAACTTTGATTCGCTGGGCGACTTTCTGGCCGGTAATCCGAGCGGCGGTCGTTCGGCACGGGGTGACTCGCGCCGCGGCACTTTCCAGAATTCTCATGGCGCCTTTATGCAGGACACCTTTCGCTGGCGTCCGAAGGTCACCTTCAATCTCGGGGTGCGTTGGGATTACTTTGGCGTAATTAACGAGGAGCGCAAACGCTTCAGCAATTTTGATAGCGTGAACGGCCTGCGCCTGGTGGACAAACTCTATCAAAGCGACTGGAACAACTTTTCGCCCCGCCTCGGGGTCGCCTGGGATCTAAACGGCAAAGGGAAGACAGTGGTGCGCGCCGGCTGGGGACTTTTCTACGATGCCTTCTCGCAGGACTTTTTCGTAGGGCAACTTCCCTTCAACACCTTCAATCCCGGCCCGGCCTACAACCCAATCGGCCCCTCGGCGATTCTCTTTTCATTCTCCACGGTACCCCTGATTCAGAACAATGTTCCGGTCTTCACGGATTTTCTTGATTCAGATGTTTTCGCCGTCGATCGGAACCTGCGCACCCCCTACGTGCAGAATTTCAACCTGAATGTGCAGCATGAGTTGTTCAAAGATGGCGTCCTCCAGGTTGGCTATGTCGGTTCCAGGGGCACGAAGCTCTTTCGCTATCGCGATATCAACCAGCCGCCGGTGCCGCGGATTTCCACCTCCCGGCCTTTTGATAATGGGCCCTTTGCTCCCTCAGGTGGCACCTTCTTCTATGTCAATCAGCTGGAGACGTCGGCGAATTCCAACTATCACGCGCTGCAGACAAGCTTTACTCTGCGAAACCTGCGCGGCTGGAATTCCACCATCAATTACACCTGGTCGCACTCGATCGATAATGCGTCAGACGGCCAGGATTATGTGGCCAACGCCACCCAGCCCGACAACAGTTTTCGCGCCGATCTCGAGCGGGGTAATTCCAATTTCGACAGCCGTCATCGATTCATCTGGAGCTTTGGTTACGACGTCCCCAACCTCATCAAGGCGCATCCGCGGCTGGGCAAGGGCTGGCAGTTTAACGGGGTACTCACCCTGCGGAGCGGCAATCCGTTTCATCTGAACTACAACTTCACCGGCGACTTTAACGGCACCGGAGAATTCTTTGGGCGTCCCGACGTGGTAGGCGATCCTTTCGCGGGAACGAATGGGCGCGATCGTTATTTGAACCTCGCATCTTTCAAAGTTCCCTGTACCTTTGACGCCGCCGGCGAATGTCTGCCGGGAAGTTTTCACTTCGGCAGCCTGGGGCGCAATTCTTTGCCCGGCCCTCACTATCGAAACTTCGATCTCTCACTTTTCAAGACGACGCCGATTACGGATCAGGTGAAGATCCAGTTGCGCCTGGAAGCTTTCAATCTTTTCAATCATCCCAACTTCTCGTCGCCGTTGCTGCCCAGCTTCATTGCCGACGCTGCTTTTAATGGGCTCGACGCGACCGGACGCGGCACAGGTTTTCTCCCGATTACGGTGACTCCGGATGTGGGAATCGGCAATCCGTTTCTGGGTGGGGGTGGTCCACGCAACCTCCAGCTGGCTGTGCGCTTGATCTTCTAGTGGTGGAAGTGCGAAGGAGAGTAATGATGGAGAATGGTTTTAGTGTCGGGCAACATTTTGCCGGGAAGGACCCGGTGGTGGCCAGGATATACGAACATTTGTTGAAGCACGCTCGCCGCTTTGGGCCGGTGCAGGAAGACCCCAAGAAGACTTCGATTCATCTGAACAACGTCACTGCCTTTGCCGGTGTGGCCACGCGCAAAAACGCGATCATTCTGACCATCAAGAGTGATCAGAAGATTAGCAGCCCGCGGATACATAAGTCAGAACAAACCTCCGCAAAACGATTTCATCACGAAGTAAAGCTGACTACGCCCGCCGAAGTTGATGCCGAATTGATTGGCTGGCTGAAGGCTGCGTATGCGTTGAGTGGTTGATAAGGCGGTTTTTGGTCTTTGGTCTTTGGTTTTTGG
>DAIMCP010000033.1:8026-54958 GCA_036726305.1 Pyrinomonadaceae bacterium
TTTGGTCTTTGGTTTTTGGCCTTGGGTCTTGGGCCTTGGGTCTTCCGGTGTTCCCGGCCAAACCTGTCGCGCCAGAGAAGGACCAAAAACCAAAGACCTAAGACCCAAGTCCAAAGACCTAAGCCCTAATCCACCACCTTGATTCTCACTTCCGCGCCATTTGTGCGAATCTCAGGGACGTACATCGCATGTCCCAGCACCGGGAGCGCGTGGAAAGCGCCCGGACTTTCGGCCCGCATTTCGTAACTCATTTGCCAGACACCTTCAGGCAGGTGATCGATAAACAGCGCCACCTTCCGGTCGCGCAGCTCCTGATAAACCCAACGTGTCTGACCGGTGAAATCCGTGGCCTGGTTGTAGTTCATCAAGGTGGATTTCCCGCTATTGTTAAGCGCCCCCGACTTGATCTGCCTGATGTAGAGGCTTTCCCCGCTGCGAATCTCTGCCGCTTCCAGTCCGGCCGGCTTCAGGTCTTCAAACAGCAGATACTCATAATTGTTCTTTGCTTCAATAGTGATTACGGTTTCCACTCGTTCGCCGCTTTTGACCGTGTCACCATCGTTTAAGGCCACGCGCTCAGTAACAAAGCCCTTAAGCAACGTGGGATGGTTGACTAGTTTGAAATACTGGCGGCGCACGAAGATCTCATTTCCCGCGGCTGTCAGTGGTTCTTCGAGACTGAAAAATTCTGCCTGCGCCGAAAAATAGAGAGGGCCGGTGCCACTCTTCCGGCGAATCAGAATTTCATTCTGTCCATCGCGAATGAACTCGCGGGATACCAGGAACCTGCTGGGCGCGCTGAGCGCGTCCTCGGCGGTGACCAGCTTGCTGGCCACCAGGTTTCCATTCACCAGCAACTCATAAGCGAGCGCCGGCTGCAGTTCACCACTGCGGCGCAAATAGTCGTTAAGCGTCAGCACCACGATCGCCGTATCGCGTGTGTTGCTCCATTGGGCGCCACGCCGGTTCTTGATCAGCCAATTGGTCACCGGCTCGATCAGCTTGTTTTGCGGATCGATGGCCAGCAACGCGCGCAGAGCAAATGCGGTTGCCTCAACGCCGCCGTCCGACCAGCGCCAGTAGATACCGTCTTCGCCCCAGTGCGCCGTTCCCAGCACCGAGGGATCAGTTGTTTGAACACCGCTCTGAACAATCGAGATATCTGGTTTTGAATCAACTTTCACACCGTTGGCCAGATTCTCAACCAGAATCTTTGCTTTGTCGTGGTAGCCCAGGCCGTGCGCGGCAAGCGCCAGCAACGAGCGCGTGTAAGCATTGAGCTTGTCGCGATTTTTCCACAGATTATCAAAAGCCCTGGACTGGAATTTCGAGACTGCGGATTTCATCTCTGCCTGGTACACCGCCAAAGCGTGCAGCATCCACGCCTGGCCGTCATAGTTACTCTCTTCCTCCACCAGTTCCTTGTCGAGATACTCGGCCGCGCGGGCCGCTGCGTCACGCTTGACATCGACTCCTGCCTGGTGAGCGAGCGTCATGCCCCAGAGAACATAGGCGGTCATGAAATGGTCGCTTTCTCCCTCTTTCCACCAACCCCAGCCGCCATCGGCATGCTGGAAGTCGTAAAGACGCGCCAGCCCCTGCCTGGTCATCGCATCGAGTTCAGAAAGATCGTGCTTCCCTTTGGGATGGGTCGCCGCCGCCGTCGCAGTCTCAATGCCACCAAAGATCTTGCCCATGGCTGTCTCGGGCTTCAGGCCGAGATCGCGCAACGTCCTGGCAGTGATCACGGCCGGGAGAAACCGGCTCATCGTTTGTTCGGTGCAGCCGTAGGGATAGTCGATCAAGTAAGGCAGCGCATCCAGCATCGTTGTCGCCAGACTCGGCGTCACCTGCACGGTCAGCATCGTTGTTTCCGGACGCCGCGCCTGAGGAATGTCGAGTTTGATGGCCACGCTATCGCCGCGCATCTTACCCGACCGTGAAACGAACTTCTCGATGCCGTGTTCATAGACGGCGAATGTCTTTTCCATCGCGTCGGCGTACTTATCGCCGCGCGCCTCGACTTTCAATTTGGCCTCGCCGGCGCTCGTGGCAGACACGAGCCAATCCACGCGTGTCTCGTCGTTGGCCTTCACGTCCACCGCGCCCTGTTCACCCTTTACGGGCTTGCCGCCAATCATCAGGCCCGTAATGGACAGTCCTTCTGCCTGCAATGAAGGAGCGACGCGCAGCGCCAGATCGGTGTTGTTGTTGATGACTGCTGAGACAGTCACCTGATCGCCGACCACAAAAAAGCGTGGCGCCTGGAGTCGCACAATCAATGGCTGCCTGGTGCGGGTTGAGGTATTCCCCATGCCGAATTGATTGCCCGTCGTGGCCACGCGGGCCGTAGCTACCCAGGTGGTTAAGGCATCCGGATATTTGACCCGTACCTGAGCGGTGCCATCGGCATCTGTCTTGATGTCCGGCAGCCAGAGAATGGTCGAGCGAAAATCGCTGCGCACCTGCACGGCAGGTTCCTGGCCCGGCGCTGGTGGTGGAGGCGCGTCGGCGGACTTGTACTTAGCTTCAGAGGCCAATAAGCCACTCGGTCTCATCTCGTCCCTGCGCCCGCCGGCGACGGACACGGATTCGCTCACCGCCCCCACATTGACGCCATACTCAGCCTTGTCGCCGAAAACTGCTCGACGGGGAGCATCGCGCAATAACTGCCTGTTCTGTTCGTCGTCTTCCCCGGGGACATTTTTGCTTTCAATCAATCGTTTCTCATACTCGACCAAACGCACATAGCTTTTCTGATTGAAGGTGCTTTGAGTCGAGACTGTATGCGAACGCTTGCTGCCGAAATAGAATTGGCGTGGGTCGCCGGCGTAATCCTGCTGGATGTACCTGACCGACTCGTCGAACAGGGAGAGCGCGATTTCCGCTGCCACAGGCTTCCCGCCCGCGTCGCGAGCAGTTAGCGTGAGGGTGCCTTCGTCGCGAGGTTGGTACTGCTCGCGATCGGCTTTCACGTCGATCGAGAGGAACTGCCGCACCGGCGGCACGACCACTTGTTTCGTATCGACGAACAATTGCGCGTCGTGCACCAGCGCCGCATTGAGATAAATGTTGGGTACATGCTTTTCTTCGATCGGTAACTCAATGAGTTTCGCCGTCCCGCTGACATGCACGAGTTTATAGCTGTACAGATCGTCGCCTTCCACGCTGAACAGGACGTAGCGATCGCCGTCGGGCACAAACAGCATGACCGGCGCCGTTTGCCCAGTGCGGAAGGTGTCCTTGTCAACAATGATCTCAACTCCGTCGTGGCGATAACCAAGATCGGTGGACGCATTAGTGGCCACGAAGACGTAAGTCTCAGCTTTGACTGGCGGCAGGAACCGATCGCGCTTGTTGCCGGGCTGGCTTTGGCTGCTTTGCCAGGCCACGCGATAGTAGCCCTCGCGATCCGCCTGGAACTGCATTTGTGCCGCGCCGCCGGCATCGGTCTTGAGCGTCTGGATCACGATATCGTCGTGCTGATAGCCGCGAAACTTCAGCCGCCAGGGCTTCTGGCCTTTGGGTACCTGCGGCGGGAAGAGACTCTTGTTCCGGAGCAGGCGCAATTCCTCGCCTTTGACCTCGCGGCCGCTGGGATCGAGCCATATTTCCCACCAGTAGTCGCGCGTAATTTTGACGGTGCCTTCCGTGGTTACCGGTTGTTCGTTCGCGTCCAGCGCTTTGAAATCGACCGTAACTTTGTCTTTTGGTCGATATATGTTCCGTTCCGGCTGCGGATAGACATAGTAGCGCTGGCGAGTCACACGCACGGTGTCGCTCGAGACAATCTCACGCCGCGAGGAATCAGTGACGCGCGCTTCTATCCGATACTCAAAATCCTGATTGTAATTTTCGCGGGGTGTGTCGAAAGTCAGGGTCGCTTTACCCGTGGCGTCAGTCTTGATGGTTTCACGCTTAACTACCTGGCCCCGGCCGCCGTAGTTGTAGCGGCCCTGGCGCTCAAAGTCGTCGTAATACCAGGCGTAATCGCGATGTGGGTACCAGTAGTGATAGAAAGGGCTCTGGTAAACGAGGACTTCAACTGCGGCGTTACTGACCGCGCCACCAAAGTAGTAATCCGCCTGAATGTTAACTTCGACTTTCTCGCCGAGCCGGAAGGCTTTCTTCTTCCCATTCTCCTCAGGTGTCCTGACTGCCACTTTGAACTCCGGCAGCTTGTATTCTTCCAGTCTGAACAGCGTGGCGCTGCCGATGCTGTGGGCGCGACCCTGATCCCAGAACTGGATCCTGTATTCTCCGAGCGGCAACTGCTCGGTTAAGTCCAAAGAGCCCCAGGCGCTGCCGAACGTGTTGAGTGTCGCTTTGCCTTCGCTGACTTTGGCGCCGCGAGGATCGTTGATTTCGTATTCCACGACCTGGTTCGCCGGCGTGGTGTAAGCGCCGTTGTTCATCCGGCGCGCCAGGAATTTCCACTGGACATTTTCTTTGGGCCGGTAGGCTGGGCGATCCGTAAAGGCATAGATTCGCCAGGTTCCGCCTTCGGCTTCGCTGCCCCTGGCATTGCCGCTGGCGAAAGCCTGACGCTCGCCGCTCGCCGCGGCAGCAAAAAGGGAGTGATAACTGGTGTTACTGCCAAGCGGGAAGGGCGCCAGGCCGTCGCTGTTAGTCATCTGTACGTGGCGGCGCCAGCGCCAACGGTCCCGGGAGTAATAGCTCTCCCACAAAGCCACGTTCGCGTTGGCAACAGGAGCTCCCGTTATGGCGTTACAGAAATAGACCAGTGCCTGCCTGGCCGAGGCCTTGAGCACCAGCGAAACGTCAGTAACGAGGACCAGATCGCGCGCTGAGAGCGGGCCACTGCGAGCTTCAAGCAGGTAAGCGCCCACGGGCAACCGTCCTTCAATGCGTACTTCCTCGGTGATTGGTTTGTGATCGCCCTTACTGTCAAGCGCTTTGGACCATGCTCTGACTGCCGGCAATCCTGCCGTGGGCACCTTTTGCATCCAGCCCTCGCTGTCGCCTTCGCCATCTTCTTCCGCGATGTTTTTGGTAAAGCGCACGTCGCGCGTCAAAGCGATCTTGTAGAGGGTAAAATCGACGCGCTTCACGTTGCGCGCATTCAGGTTGAACTGGAGTTCGGAATCGGGCAGAAAAATATTCGAGACCCCGGCGCTGATGCTCGCTTCGGTGATGTTTCTGATTTGCTGCTGGGCCTGATCAAAGTATCTGGTCTCGCCCTTGACGAACTCCTTCGTCAACCGGCGATAGAGTTCCAGGGCCTTGTTGTAGTCGGGCTCCTGTTGCCATTGACCTTCATCCACCTGACGAATCGTGCCCGTGCTGTTCATCCACTCGGCGTAATAAAACAGCGCGTCATCGTACCAATCGGTTTGCCGGCCGCCCTGCAGGGCTGCTTCAAACTCTTCCGGCACACGCTGGCGCGACTCCCAATCGCCGCCCGCATAGCGCATGGTCATGGCGATCAGGTAATGCAGCTGCACTCTATCGCGGTCGGTGGCGCTGATCTTCAATGCGTCTTCCAGCACGTTGAGCGGGATGTAGTTACCAAAGTAGGTGTAGTAATAGTATTCGTTTTGCGTGGGCGGCTCGGCAGCCTTGAAAACGATTTTTAGGAAACGACCGCGCGCGCGATCAAGATCACGCTGGCCAGCCCACCAGTCGAGCGCTTGCTGGTAGTGCGGCCAGCCTGCGCCCCAGTTCGTGGCATTGCGCCGCGTCCAAAACAGGTCGGCGAGAGACTCGTGGGCTTCGGCCCAAACCAGGTCCCGCTCATCGACGGCGTCGTTGGTGCGGATTAGCTCTTCGAGTTGTTTTTGGGCCTGTTCAAATTTTGTGTTGTCGGCGGTCGCCGTGGCTGCCTCGGCTCGCCAGAGGGTGTCCGCGAGGCGAAATCCAACCCAGCGAGCCTCAGGGGCCGGCAGGTTGGTCCGGTTCACCTGGGCATAGATTTCATGGGCGCGAACATAAGTTCCCTGTTGATAGGCCCTTTCGGCATCGGCCTTCATCTGTGCGTAATCGGCCTGTTGGACCATCCCTTTGGGCCGGGCACCTGCGTGGGAGTCACCGGTTGAGTTCAGGATGAGGAGAAAGGCAAGCACTGCGATTGAGATAATTGTTTTCATAATCGTCCTGTCAGCGCCGGCCTGTCAGCAGGCGGTTTCCTGTTTTGTCAGCATCACCTGCCGCAACGGGCGGAGTTCCGGAATGTTTGTGACGGGGAAGTCGCTCATCGCAAAAAGGAGACTATTTAGAATCTCCACTCTCCGCTATTGAACGGCCCGCCATTCACGGACTTGCATCGCCTTTTGAAACAAAACGATTAGATCGCCCGTTTTAGACCAGGCATGTCATTCTCAAGCCCGTCTGCGGTAGGATAACGCAGCATGTCCAGATTGGAACGTTATGTGGGTCAGGTGCTGGATGAAAAATACCAGCTCGAGCGATTGCTCGGGCAGGGCGGCATGGGCGCCGTCTACCTCGCCACCCACCTCGGCACTGAACGTTATGTCGCCCTCAAGCTGATCACCCCCCAGTTCATGAGCAATGAAGAGTTTGTTGAACGCTTCAAGCGTGAGGCGCGCGCGGCCGGACGCTTGCGCCACCCTAACGTTGTCGACGTAACGGACTTTGGCTTCGCTCACGTGGGAACTGAACGGGTGGCCTACCTGGTGATGGAGTACCTGGATGGCTGCACGCTGGGCGACGTATTGAATGAAGAGAAGCGCCTGCCCCTTGACTGGGTGGTGGACATACTCGAGCAAGTCTGCTCGGCAGTCCATGAAGCCCACCTGCAGGGGATCGTGCACCGCGATCTGAAACCTGACAACATCTGGCTTGAGCCGAACCGGTTGGGCAGCTATCGCATCAAGGTGCTGGATTTTGGCATTGCCAAGCTGGCCGAAGGCGGCTCAGCGGCCGCAGCATCTAATGAGAGCGCTGCTACGCCCGGGCCAGCGGTCGCCGCGCTCCGCCCGCAATCACCTGCTGCGGCGGGGCCAGTTCGTGCAGGCGCGGATCTGGAAGTAGACACGCTTATTTATGATTCGGCCGATCTTGCTACTGCGCCGCACAGCTCCAAAGTTGTCGAAGTAGAGGAAGCTGTCATTCAGAACGTCGCTACGACCCGGCAGACGCAAATACGCGAAGGCCAGAACGCCGCTGAATTAACGGCGGCCCACACCGCTAAAGAGGCTGACGACACACAACACTTCGTTTTGGCGGTAGACGGTGAGCAGCCGACAGCAGCGGCGACGGGCGCGCGCTCCACCGGGGCCAGCGGCGATGGTGACCAGACATTGAGGATGGTAGCTGACACCGGACACCAGTCGCGCATCGGGCAGACAGTGTCAGCCGCAGCTACGGCGCAGGGCGCGGCGCTCACTCGCGCCGGCGCTATCATGGGCACGCCGCTTTACATGTCGCCGGAACAATGCCGCAGTGCAAAACTGGATGCGCGTTCTGATGTCTACAGTCTCGGTGTGATCGCTTATCAAATGCTTACCGGGGAACTGCCTTTCAAGGGCAATACTGCTGCAGTGATGGACGGGCACTTGCGAATGCTCCCGCCCGCTCTGCGCGAGCGAAATCCCAAAGTTCCCAAGCGCGCCGCCAAAGTCGTGATGTCCGCTTTGGCCAAGGATCCGGCAGCACGCCCGCAGACGGCTTTTGCCTTCGCCAGTTCGTTGCGCGCGCAGGCTGAGGGTGTGGGCTCAATGTACCGGCGCGCGTTTGCTCTTTACAGCGAATATTTTCCCAAGTTCCTGCGCCTCTCGCTGATCGCGCACCTGCCGGTCATCGTCTTCACCGTGATGCTGGTGGCGATGGACCTGTCTGAGAAATCACTGCGCGGGGGCAGCACGACCTCTAAAGTCCTCTTCATAGGCGGTTTTGTAGTGGTCAGCCTGCTGCAGGTCGTTTCCCACTTTCTGGCGAGCTCGGCCATCTCGGGGATGACTGCGGTGATCGTCACTCAGATATCAGTCGCGCCGCTGCGCCCGGTAGAACTGCGCACGGCCTTTGCACTGGTGAAGCGGCGCTGGCGTCCGTTCCTCAATACCAGTATTCGCCTGGCGCTACGGGTCATGCTGGGCTTTATTCTCTTCGTCATCCCTGGTTTTTTCGTGATGGTGCGTTACGCTCTTTGGGCGCCGGTGGTGCTGATGGAAGGACTCGAAAAAAAGGCTGCCAGGCAGCGGGCGCGTGAACTTGGGTCCCGTTCCTGGCGCACCGTAATCGCAGTCATTGCGCTGCAGTTTCTGATTCCCATGGTGATCAGCGCGCTGCTTGGCGCGGTGGTTGGATTTACAATGAAGAAAGGCGGTGGCGGCGCCAGTGTCAGCCTTACTTTGGGCAAGGTTTCCCAACATCTCGTGGGCCTGTCAAATATTCTGGTCGTGCCCCTGATGTCGATCGTGCCGGCGCTGCTTTATTTGAAGATGCGGCAATTGGGCGGCGAAACTCTGGCCTCCGCTTTGGAACAGATCGAAGAATCCCAAACCGACCGCAGCCAATGGCAACAACGAATGCGCTCGCGCCTGACGGTCACGCCACCGTCTGGACAAACACCGCGCAGCGGCGGATAAGCTTAAGACTCAAGCGACTACGAATCCGAAAACCGCGGCCGGCGACAGACGACTTCACTCCTCGCCATCAAAACACGTATAGCAGACTCTCTTGAACGCCTCGTAGCCCAGCAGTTCAATTTCAGGAGTCAGGTAAGCGGGCTTACGAGGCTCGTCACGCAGCAGGTCGGTACTCAGATATTTTTTGTTGTCGTCGGGAAACACAGTCGTAACGACTGCGTCCGGACCCATGTTGTTCTGGGTGATGAGAGCTCCGAGGAAATTTGCGCCCGACGAAATCCCCACACCGAGTCCGAGGCCCGCCGCCAGCTTCTGGGCCATCAGAATTGCGTCACCGTCGTGAACGCTAACTACCGGATCGAGACTGTCGAGCTCCAGAATTTTGGGAACGAATTCATCGGAAATGCCCTGGATGCGATGTTGGCCTACCTTATGTCCGGTGGAAAGTGTGGGAGACTCGGCGGGCTGAAGCGGATGCAGCTTGATGGCCGGGTTACGCTGGCGCAGAAAACTCCCGGCGCCCATGATGGTGCCGCCCGTGCCTACGCCGGCAACAAAAGCGTCCGGGCGGAGCGAATGAAAGTAAAGCTGCCACCAAATCTCAGGACCGGTCGTTTTTTCATGTGCTTCGGCGTTGGCTTCGTTTGCGAATTGGGCAGGCAGAAAAACATGCGGGTCAACCTCCGCCAATTCTTCAGTCATGTGAATGCTGCCCAGAAAGCCGCCCTGATCGCGCCGCACACGCACGATCCTGGCGCCGAGGCTCCTGATTAGGGCCACGCGTTCCTCGCTCATCCAGTCGGGCATGAAAATGACCACCGGATGGCCCAACGCTTTGCCGATGGCCGCGAAAGAGATCCCTGTGTTACCGCTGGTGGCCTCCACAATCGTATCGCCGGGTTGCAGGTGGTTTTCGCGGTAGGCCCGTTTGAGAATATGAAAGGCCATCCGGTCCTTAATGCTGCCGGTCATGTTGAGTTGTTCTGCTTTGGCGTAGATAACGCGTTCCTCGCCCCGAAAAGCGAAGCGAATACCAAGCAAAGGCGTGTTTCCGATCATGTGTCTCAGATGTTGGAAGCGTGCCGGTATGGTCCCGAGCGGGCCGGTTTCATGATCGGTGTTTGACTGTCTGGCTGGATTGGCGGTGTGGCTGTTGCTGGATAGTTTGTCCGCGCAAGCGAGAGCTTCAAGAGTATTCGGCATATTGAGTAGTTCCTCAGAATCTGGCGGCAGTGCGTCCGGCCGATGGCCTGGCAGCGAGATGCGGAGCAATACCCATTCCCTTCTCAAACCGGTCTGGAATCGCACTATTCCATTACCGCAAGGGGGCCCCCCTAATTCCCGATAGGGCAATCTTTCTCATACTAATTGGGAAACTTTCCTCAACTTTGCCGGCTGTTGGCGCCTTTAGCCAATAGAAACTTCAGAAATCTCCTCGGCACAGGCGTTGCACTTTCTAATCCGCTGTATCGAGTCCTCGTGCCAGGAGGGAAGCCGTCTGGAAAAGGAGATCGTCATGAAAAGTTTGCTACTATTCCTTGCTATTCTATGCGCCCTGATGCTGAGCACCAGCTCGGCTCCTGGTGTTACAAGCGCCGCCAATGCCGCAAAGAAGGAGCGGGCAGTCGTGAAATTTATCGAGCCCGTCAAGCTCCTGGGTGTCAGCCTAAAAGGCCAATACCTGTTCGTACACGACGACCAGGCGATGGCGCGCGGCGAAGCCTGCACCTATATTTACAAAGGCGACGCGGAAATACCTGACAAACTGGTTATTTCGTTCCATTGCCAGCCCGCAGCCCACGCGGCGGTAGACAACTTTACCCTGCGAACGTTGAATGTTGCGCCAGGACAAATGGAATTAACTGAATTTCAGTTTGCAGGCAGCACGGAAACTCATCTGGTGCCTCTGCCGGTAAATTAGGCTGCAAAAGGTAAACTGGTTGGCAACAGTGCAGCCGTTTCAAAATGTCCTGGCACGGCAGGCAACCAGGCATAGTTCTCGCTGGGACCGCACGCATCCTGCGTGCTGAGGTTTGATCGTAACGTCGCGGCCATTGCAACTGAAGGCGCGGAACCAATTCAGCACGCCGGATGCGTGCGGTCCCAGGGCAATTTGCTGATGGGGAGTGGTAGCGCATACGGGACTCGAACCCGTGATCTCTGCCTTGAGAGGGCAGCGTGTTAACCAACTACACCAATGCGCCGCATTGGACTTTGGATTATAGGGAGCAGCACCGGGGTTCGCAAGTTTGACCAGACTTCGAGCTGATCATGCGGCAATCCACCCGGTGCTCTTCTTTTTTTGTGGGGCTCTTTATCTCTCTTGTGATAATTTGACCAGGCTCTTCCAGACCATTGCGGGGAAACCTCAGACTGAACAAGTATCGAGCCGGGAAAATCGAAATTTGTGCGCTCAACAATTTCGGGTTTAGCTCAGACTTAAGGTAAGCAGTTGCCGGCGAAGGCGTGTGCCCTGACCGGTCGATAAAGTTAAAGCAAGGGTGTCTTATCCAGGCTGAAGTCAGCCAACGATTAGCAGGCAGGATGCGTGCGGTCCCAGGTGGGTCCTCAGGAGGCGTGCCGAGTGAATATTGTCGTATTGCGGGAAACTCAGGCCGGAGAAGCGCGAGTAGCGCTCATGCCCGAGTCAGTAAAGAAGTTGGTTGGACTGAAAGCGTCCGTCCTGCTGGAAAGCGGCGCGGGCAGTGGAGCCGCACGATCAGATGATGAATACACCGCCGCGGGCGCCACAGTTTCTCCGGATCGAATGGCCCTGCTGCAAGCTGCTGATGTGCTGGCGACTGTCAACCGGCCCCCGCTCGAAGTTCTCGCGGAACTCAGGCGTGGCGCTGTGGTAATTGGTTTCCTGCGTCCACTGGATGAGCCGGCCGCGTTGGCCCCGGCGCTCACGCAGGGGCTGACAACTTTCGCTATGGAACTGGTGCCGCGCATCACCCGGGCACAGTCGATGGACGCGCTTTCTTCAATGGCCACGGTCTCGGGATACAAGGCGGTGATTATCGCGGGCGAGCGCCTGCCACGTATGTTTCCAATGTTGATGACGGCGGCGGGAACCGTGCCGCCGGCGAAAGTGCTGGTTCTGGGTGCGGGGGTGGCCGGACTCCAGGCGATTGCCACGGCGCGGCGGCTGGGGGCCGTGGTCGAAGCTTACGATGTGCGCGCCGCAGCCGGTGAGCAGGTCCAGTCGTTGGGCGCTAACTTTCTCAAAGTCGATCTCGGAGGTCTGAAGACCGAAGATGCCGGCGGTTATGCCGTGGAATTATCCGAAGAAGCAGTGGAACGCGGCCGCCAGTTGATTGAGGAGCATGCCCGGACCAGCGATGTAGTCATTACGACAGCACAAGTTCCCGGACGGCGCGCGCCACTGTTGTTGACTGAAGCGGCCGTCCAGGGCATGAAGTCCGGTTCAGTGATCGTCGATCTGGCGGGGGCGACCGGCGGCAACTGTGCGCTCAGCAAACCGGACCAGGCCGTTGAAATTAATGGCGTGTTGATTATTGCCCCGCTGAATTTGCCGGCCTCCGTACCAGTGCACGCCAGCCAGTTGTATTCCCGCAACATAACCGCCTTTCTTGCCCCGCTAATCAAAGACGGTGCGTTGCATATCGATATGAACGATGATGTCGTTGGGCCATCCTGCGTGACGCATGATGGCCACTGGGTGAACAGCCGGGTAGCGGCCGCGCAGGAAAAGCGGGACTGATCAGAAACTAATTGCACACGGAACCAGTAAAGTTCATCACAGGAGTTCTAACAGCATCCTGACGTTGGGGGACCTTTCATGTCTTCGGTAACCTTAATCTCATCGCTTTACGTTTTTGCGCTTGCTGCCTTTCTCGGCTATCAGGTGATATCGCGCGTCCCGCCGCTACTCCATACACCTCTGATGTCCGCGACCAATGCCATCTCCGGTATTTCTCTGGTTGGTTCAATCGTGACCGCCGGCGCGCACTACAACACAGTCAGTACTGTGCTGGGTTTCATTGCCGTGGTCTGCTCGACAACGAACGTCGTGGGCGGTTTTGTCATTACCGATCGGATGCTGCGGATGTTTAAACGCAAACCGGCCCTGGAGAAAAAAGAGTAGGCAGGCCGGGCCGCAAACAGCAAGGGTGACTGGAACCAACCGCTGGGGAACTATAACTCAGGAACAAAGACCAAAGACTAATCACAGTGCAAACCTACTTCATCGAAATCAGCTATCTCCTGGCCTCGGTCCTTTTCATTCTGGGACTGAAAGGCCTGAGCCACCCGGAAACCGCCAAGCGCGGCATGCATCTGGCTGAGTTCGGCATGCTCATGGCCATCATTGGCACCCTGATGCATCACGAGATCGTCACCTTTACCTGGATCATTACCGGGCTGGTGATCGGTTCGCTTGTCGGCCTGGCCATGGGCGTCTGGGTGCCAATGACTGCGATGCCGCAGCGGACTGCGCTGTCGCACGCGTTCGGGGCCTTTGCGGCGGCGCTCGTCGGCATTTCAGAGTACTACCGCCTGGGAGGGCACCTCGACAAGATCACCATGGGCGCGCTGGGCTTTGAAGTAATGCTGGGCGCGCTTACCACCACCGGAAGCCTGCTGGCTTTTGCCAAGCTCCAGGGCATGGTGCGCGGCACGCCGCTCACCTTCAAAGGGCAGAACATTTTCAACATGCTCCTGCTCGCCACGACGATTGGGATCTTTATCTATCTGGTTGTTGTGCCCGGCTCGATGCCGCTTTTCTTTGCGATGGTCGGACTGGCGCTCGTTTTCGGACTGTTGCTGGTGATGCCGATTGGCGCGGCGGATATGCCGGTGGTGATGTCGCTGTTGAATTCATATGCGGGACTCGCTTCGGCGGCCACAGGCTTTGTGCTTTCCAACAACGTGCTGATCATTGCAGGCACCCTGGACGGTTTTTCCGGCTTCATTCTCTCGGTGTTGATGTGCCGCGCGATGAATCGCTCGATTACGAATGTGTTGTTCGGTGCTTTTGGTTCGGCGGCTGCCGCAACCGGAGAGCTGGAAGGCCAGCATGGCTCCATGCGGGAAGTTAACCTGGATGACGTTGCCGTGCAGCTTGCTTATGCCAAGCAGGTTGTGTTTGTGCCCGGTTATGGCATGGCCACTGCGCAGGCGCAGCATGCGGTAAAGGGACTGGCCGACACGCTGGAAAAACGTGGGGTCACCGTAAAGTACGGCATCCATCCGGTGGCCGGCCGTATGCCGGGACACATGAATGTATTGCTGGCGGAAGCTAACGTGCCCTATTCATCTTTGTACGAGCTGGAACAGATTAATCCGGAGTTTCCGGCCACCGACGTAGCGATCGTCATTGGCGCTAACGATGTCGTCAATCCAGACGCGCGTGATAATCCTTCGAGTCCTATCGCCGGTATGCCGATCATTGAAGTCGATCACGCAAAATCAGTGGTGGTGCTCAAGCGCGGTCAGGGCAAAGGCTTTTCCGGACTTGAAAATCCGCTCTTCTTCAAAGACGTCACAGGCATGCTGTACGGCGACGCAAAAGAGTCTCTGACGCGGTTAATGCAGGCAGTGCAGCAGTCGTGATTGTACCTGAGCTGCGCCTTTGAACTTCCTGAGTGCGCCCGCGCGAGTCCTGACGAGCGGCAGCTTGGAGCAAGCACCAAGCAAAACAGCAAGCCCGACGTTGGAAGCCCTGCATCTGCTAGAATCTTCCGGTTCAATTCATTCCCCAAGCCGCATTTGTCGGAGAAGATCATGAAACGACTGCTCGTCGTCTTTTTTTTGGCTGCCACGCTGGCGGTGCCGTTGCCCTGGACTCAGGCGCAACGGAAGCCGAAGGCAACTGTTGCTCCTGTTTCGCTTGCGAGCCAGCGAGGCGCGGACAAGATTTCCGCGGCGCAAATGCGCGACTATCTGACTTTCATCGCTGCGGACGAGATGGAGGGACGTGACACCCCCTCAAGAGGTTTGGATACAACAGCCAAATTCCTCGCCATGAACCTTTCGCGCTGGGGATTCAAACCGGCGGGCGACGAGGGCAGCTACCTGCAGCGCATTGCCCTGCGACGAGATCGCCTCGATGCGGCTCAAACCCGTGCGGACCTGAGCGGGCAAAGCCTGGTCGTCGGTGACGATTTCATTCCCTTGGCGAGTGCGGGCCAGGCCAGCGGCCCGCTCATATTTGCCGGTAACGGCTGGTTTGTTAAAGCAAAAAATATCGATGCTTATAAGGACATCGATGCCCGCGGCAAAATCGCGGTGATCTTTGCGACGCCAAATTCCCCGCCCCGTGGTGTACGCTTCAGCGATTTGCGTGGCAAGGCGGGCGAGGATTGGATGAATGCCGCTGAATATGCACGGCAGGTAGGCGTAGCGGGATTAATTTATGTGCCCGATTTTCAATACCTGGCGAACTGGGACCGCAATCGGCAACGGACCATGGAGCGCGGCGCCACGGTAGTCGAAAAGTTTCTAACCCAGGCCTCCTCTCCCGTTCCTTCCCTCGTCGTTTCACCAAAAGTGGCCAACGCCCTCTTTCAAAGTGAACGGCAAAGCGCGACTCAACTCTTTGAAAGATTCTATGGAAGCCCGGCGGAGGAACTGCCGGCGCCTTTCGCTTTGAGCAGCGAGAAGCGTTTCAGTTTGAATGTCGCCGTCAAAAAAGAAATGCTCTCCACCCAGAACGTTGTCGCTATCTGGGAAGGCAGCGATCCGGTCTTAAAGAATGAATATGTAGCCCTCGGAGCCCATTATGATCATGTGGGTATGGGTCTCCCCGTTAATGGCGATGCGATATACAACGGGGCCGACGATGACGGCTCAGGCACCACGGCACTACTGGCGATGGCGGAAGCTTTAAGCCACACTACAACGCGGCCAAAACGCTCTGCACTTTTCGTCTGGCACTGTGGTGAGGAGAAGGGATTATGGGGCTCGCGCTATTTCAACGAAAATCCCACGATTCCCCTGAACCAGATCGTAGCCCAGTTAAATATCGACATGATTGGCCGGAGTAGAAAAGAAGGGGACACAAATCCCCGGAACCGAAACCTGACCGGGCCCGATGCTGTCTATGTGATTGGCTCAACCATGATGAGTACCGAACTCGGGGAACTGTCGCAGACCGTGAACAAGACTTATCTCAACCTCGCTTTCGATCTGCGTTACGACGACCCGGCGGATCCGAACCGCTACTTCTTTCGCAGCGATCACATTAACTATGCGCGGAAAGGGATTCCGATCATCTTCTTCTTTGATGGCGAGCACGAGGACTATCATCAACTGGGCGACTCAGCCGACAAGATCGATTATCAAAAGATGGAGAAGGTGACGCGTACCGTCTACATGATGCTGTGGGAAGTCGCCAATCGCCCGTTGCGTCCAAAGGTCGATAAGCCTCTACCGGTACAGTTGCGCGAGGATTAGAGGATTGATTCTGCTACTCTTCGTCGGACCGGCGCTCTGCCACCAGCCGGCGGTAGGCTTCAGCGCGCGTCAGACCGAGAATCCGCGCGGCCTTTTTCAGCGCGGCGCGATGATCCAGGCCTTCGCCTTCCAGAGTTGCGACGAGCGCCGCGATGCTTGTTTCTGAATTGTCCCTTTCGGCTGCGCTTTCCGCGCCTGCGCGATCGATTAACAGAACAATTTCGCCGCGCACTCTCTCCGCAGATGCAAAATGCGTCGCTAGTTCCGGCAACGTGCCGCGCACAAATTCCTCATGGAGCTTAGTCATTTCCCTGGCTACCACTGCCGCACGCGCACCGAGGATTTCATAAGCATCTTTCAAAGTCGCGGCGATGCGGTGGGGCGCTTCATAGAAAATCAGAGTCGCCGGCAGGGAACGCAACTCTGCCAATCGCGTTCGTCGCGCGTTTGCCTTCGGGGGAAGGAAGCCCGCAAAGAAGAATTCGCCGGTCGGCAAACCCGACGCTACGAGGGCAGCAACCAGCGCGCTGGCGCCCGGTACGGGAATAACAGGCAGGGAGTTTGCTATCGCCAGTTGCACCAGGCGAAAGCCAGGGTCATTGATTCCCGGAGTCCCCGCATCGGAAACGATGGCAATGCTTGCCCCCTCCCTTAGGCGAGCGAGCAACTCCAGGGCTCGCTCGCGTTCGTTGTGCTCATGATAGCTAATGGTCGGCGTGTGAATGCCGAAATGCGCCAGCAGTTTGCTGGTGTGGCGTGTGTCCTCGCAGGCGATTAGCGCGACTTCCCTGAGGAGGCGGAGGGCCCGCCCAGTGATATCTTCCAGATTCCCGATGGGAGTGGAAACAATGTAGAGCGCGCCGCCTATGCTCATTCCTTGAAATTCCTAAGTACAACCTGTTCCGTCTCAGGCAAGCCAGAAGAGGACGCTCGCTTCACACCTGGCGTGTCAGCATCATTCATAGTCTGGGCTGACAAGTTTGGCCAGGTGGCTTTGAATATCTGACTCGTAGAAGCGCGTCTTCCGCCCGTCTTTCAGAATGACCACCCATTCCGGAGCTACCTCCCTGGCACTCAATAGCATCAACTCCTGGTCCAACCGATGCTTGCCAAAGTGTTTGACGCGCGCCAACGCGAGCCCCCCTCCTCGTACAAAACTATCACTTGGCACTCGCGGCCAACCCGCTTCTACGGCAATTGAACGAACGCCAAACGTCAGCGTCAGCCGTGGGCCCACCATGGTCGCGTTATCCACTGCAAAGCGATGCGGATTCTCAAGGGATGTTTGCAGGCTGGCGCCGAGCCGATTTGCCTCGCCGGCAAGTCTTGAGAAAGTAGCCAATAACCAGTCGATTCCGGTCTGGCGCTGCAGATCGTTGGATGAACGCAGCCGCAAATACTCAGCGATATCCCCGCGCCCGGACTGTTGGGCCTTCAATTGTGCTGCGGCCAGGGCCAACTCCCAGGCTTCGTCAAGTTCGCTCACACTGGCTCCTTTGGCGGGCGCCGATCCAGCCCATATTAGGGGCCTGGATTGTGTCGCTCGCCCGTCGCGATGTTATCATGCGAATTCGAATAGTTCGCCGGGTTTTATTCCGCTCAGAAAGGCTTTGCGCAGAGTTTCAGGTTTCTTCCCCTTGCCTGACATCATCTCAAAATGTTTATTCAAATCATGTTATTGAATCGCCAGAATCTAAAGTTGATTCAGGTTTTTTTGCTTTCGGCCGTCCTGATCCTCTCTTCGCTGATGCCACCGCCGGTGCGTGCGCAGGAAAAGCCCACTACCCATCTGAGCGATTCCGCAGCCGCAATTGAAGAGCCAGTCAAACAGCGCCTGGAGAATATGCTGGCGAACCTGCAGCAGCGAGCTGGAGTTAATTTGACTGTAGTGACGGTCAAGAGCACTGAAGGACGCGACATCTACGATTACTCATCTGATCTTGCCAAAGCCTGGAATCTGGGCTTGCGAACCAGTTCCAACAAAACCCTCCTGCTGGTAATTGCGGTCGATGACAAGCTGGCGCTGACACTGCCCAGCAAGGGAGTGGTGAAGCAACTCCCGGAAGGCGCCCTGGGAGAACTAAGTCAGAAGCTTCGCGGCTCACTGAATAAAGGCCAGTTCGGGGACGGACTGTTTGAAGGCATTCAACAGTTCATCAGCGCTTTGAGTGCACAGGCAGGATTCAGCACGGACAACATGGACCAGCCACTCGCTTCAAGTTCGGCGACGCAGGAAGCGAGCATTCAAAAGAATGACGTGCCAAAAGAACCGTCCCGGACCGAGGAAAGTTCGCCGCGTGTCGAAGTTCCGGAGGTGACCGCCAACAAACCTGCCGACGTGCCGGCCGTCCCAAAGACTACGAATCCAACCGCCAAAAAGAAGATTGCGCCAGTCGACGATGAAGCTGAAGCGGAAGCAATCGCCGTAATGCAAACACATACATTCGCAGTGCGAGTGGGCGAGCTGCGGGAGTTTCTCGATACGCACCCGGACTCCAAGTCCAGGACACGCGCCATCGAATTGCTCGTCAGTTCCCGCGCGGCACTGGGTGATGAAAAGTTGAAAGCCGGCGAGATTGCTGCGGGGAGCGAACAGCTGATGCTGGCCATCGCGGAAGCTCCGGTTGACGCGTCAGATAAATTGTTTGCCGGCGTAGTCTCGCAGATCCCGATGAACCTTTATCTGCGCGGCGAACGGCAGCAGGCGATCAAAGCCGCTCAGGCAATTGAGAGTAAGTTCGCTGCCGACGCAAAACGCCTGCTCACCCTCTCTGGCTTTTATCTTGGAATCGAGAACGGAGACGAAGCCATGCGCATCGCGCAGCTGGCGGTGTCCCAGGCCCCGGACATGGCTGCGGCCCACCACGCGCTCGGACTCGCGCTGCATATCTCTCTGCGACTGGATGAGGCGGCGGCGGAATACAAGCGGGCACTGGATCTTGACGCCAAAACACCGGCCGCGCGACGGAGCCTCGCGGATCTGAATCGCGCTGCAGGCAAGACTTCCGAGGCGCTCGGCCTTTACCGGGAACAACTGGCAATTGACCCTGGTGATACGGGAGCACGAACGGGGCTGGTGCTTTCGCTTTACGATCTGGGCCAAACCGAGGAGGCCGATAAGGAACTGGCTGCGGCTTTGAAGGATTCGCCGCGCAACCTCATGCTACTTGCCGGCGCGGGTTACTGGTTCGCAGCGCATAATAACAACAAGCGGGCGTTGGAGCTGGCTGGCAGGGCAGCCGATATTGAACCTCGCTATACCTGGGGGCAGATCGCGCTCGCACGCGCTTTGATTGGCGAAAGGATGCCTCAATATGCGGAGCGCTCGATCCGCTTCGCTCGTCAATATGGCAGGTTTCCAACGCTCGATTACGAGCTTGCCAACACGCTTGCGGCCATGGGGCTGTACGAAGAAGCAAGCGAAGCGTTGACTCGAGCCTTTACCTTAAAAGACGGTTTGCTGGAGACGCAGTTAGCGGGGCGTCTTCCCACCCAAGCGGCGAACTTTATTGACTTGCTTGCTCCGGAACGGCGCGCCGGCATTTTTCAGCCCACCGCGGCCGACTCGGAAAACAACGCCCGCATGTTGAAAGGGTTGTTGGCGTTTACCCTCGCCACTACACCAGCTGACGACAACGCCAAACTTGACGAAGAGAAGGCCGTTAAAGCCGCGCGCGAGTTTGTGGCCGGTAACGACGAGATGCGCAGTTATCGCCTGCTTTACGCTGCCGCACGCTTGCTAAAACGCGGCCTGGGCTTTGGAGCGGCGCAGGAATTTGCAGAAGCGGCGCGCGATGGTGTCGACGCGGCATTAGTGCTTCCGTTCGCAACCATCGCAGTCCAGGCTGAAGAATTGCGCGACCTCCGCGCCCAGGCCATAGCTTCAGGCGGAACACCGGACATTCCCGATGCAGCGCGCAATATCCTGGGCAACATTCTGCGCGGACGGATCGAGGATCTGGCCGGCTGGGCATTGTTCAATCAGGACAAGAACACTACCGCCATCGAGCGCCTGCGACGGGCCGTGGGAGTTTTACCCGAAGGCACGCCGTTGTGGCGCACGGCGTTGTGGCACCTGGGGACGGTGCTGCAACAAGAGGGTGCCGACGAAGAGGCGCTCGGCTACTACATCAAGAGTTACAACGCCGGGATCCCGGATTCGGTACGGCGCGGTACGATCGAGCAACTGTATAAAAAGGTCAATGGTTCTCTGGAGGGTCTTAGCGAACGAATTGGATCGGCAGGCACGATTTCAACGATAGCGGTACCACCTGGTGGGAATACAAGTACCGGCGGGGAACAGTTAAGTAACAGCAATCCCCCGCCCGCGCCGACGCCAGCGCCGACTCCTACTCCTGAGCCTGCGGCCCAACCGTCACCGGCACCGGATGCGACCCCTGAGGCGCCTGCCCCATCTGCAACACCGGAATCGAGTCCGTCGCCGTCTGCCATGCCCACAACCGCCGAACCAAAGCCTGCTTCTGAGTCCCCTTCGCTACCGCAACCGAGTCCGGTGCCCGAAGGTTCCAACCGTCCTGAGGCGGCGCAATCGCCATCGGCCACTCCCAGTCCGACACCTGCTTCCGACGGTCGACCCAGAAGAGTCAAACCTCCAAAGCCATAGAGGATTTTTGTGTTCCTGAATCCCCGCGTGAACGGGCCTGGCAAAACTCTCTGGCTGGGTCAGCCAACCGCGTAACCCTCTGTACCATCCAAACGCCCGCAGAAAGGTTGTGGCCAATAGTCAGTCGTTGCGAGATACCTCTGGATTCGCCTCAATCGGCTGTCTGTAGCTCAGGTCGATGGATCCAGGGGCCAGCCGTTTCACCTGTGGGACCAGCGGCTTGTATAATCAGCGAACTATTAGAGCTCGATTGGAAAATATGAAGACGAGGCCCATCCTTCTCAGACTGCCTGGCTTGACCGGGTTACTGCTAATTGCGCTGACTGCGTCAGCCCAACAACCCGCGCCGGCCGCGCCGGCCAGCCGATTCGACGTTACCAATTATCATATTGAAGCGCAGTTGATTCCCGATCAGCACCTGCTACGAGCAGGTGCCGACGTCACCTTTGTGCCACTCGACGCAACTCGCTCTGTGGTCTTTGAGTTAAATGGCTCGCTGCACATTGAGAGCATCGAGCGGGACGGTGTAGCACTGACAAATTTCGTGCAGGATGCTGTCGGCGTTGGTGCCCTCGGACCCAGCGTGCGTGTCGATTTGGGAGCGGTAGTACCCACTGGTCAGCCCGTAACACTTCGCTTTCGCTGGAATGGGGCCCTGGTCTCACCCGAAGGTGGTCCACTCGCCACGAAACGCCTGGCCTATGTAGGCACTGAAGGTTCTTATCTGTTCTATGCAGCTCGCTGGTTTCCGTTTCACAATTACGCTGCCGACCGGGCCACCAGTGATATCACCCTCGTGGTGCCGACGGGCTATCAGGTGGTTGGGCCGAGTGATGAACCGGCAGTGCCCCAGCAACAGGCAAAGGACGGCACCACGCGCTATCGCTTCGTGCAGCGCCGGCCCGTTCTGCCGGGAAACTTTGCCGCCGGCCAGTTCATCACGCGAACGTTGCGCTTTGGCAGTTATGAAATTCAATTCAACACCAAACCTGGCAGCGAGAATCGTATCGATAGTTTTGCCGAACCCATGGGTAAGGTGCTCGAGTTCTACACACAACAGTACGGCGCCCCGGCAGGGGGCAGAAAGCTGGTAGTAGTCCAGAGCGATGATGACACGCTCGATACTTACTCTGGCTCAGGTATTGTATTCCTTGCATCCCACCTGTTCGACACGGCGCGGCCGGTCCCCGAAGAGAAACTGCAGCGCGAAGTGGCCTATCAATGGTGGGGCCAGACCGTTGGGTTGAAGTCGTTTGACGATGCCTGGCTGTCACAGGGTCTGGCCGAATGGAGCGCCTATGCTTATCGAGAGTCCGTCCTGACGGCCGGCGCGCTCGACGCGCTGCAGCGCGAGGAGCAGGAGCGCGCTTTGACTTTTGAGCAAACCGCGTCGGTTGGTCGCGCACCCGCGGTACTGGACGATCAATCCGCCGCCTATCAATCAATAGTTTTCTATAAGGGCTCAATGGTGTTCCGCATGTTGCGCGAAACACTGGGTCGCGACAAATTCAACGCACTGTTGCGCGCCTACCTGGACAAGTTCCGGGACAAGAGTGCTTCCATTGACGATTTTGAAAGACTGACTACACAGCTGAGCGGCCAGAACATGCGCTACTTTTTTGCGCAGTGGATTGAGGGTACAGGCGTTCCGGAATTTACCGTCGACTATCAGATTATTCGCACCCGGCTGGGAAAATTTCGCACGCGCGGCACGGTCAGGCAGAATTTCGAAGGGCTGCATATGCCGGTCGAGCTGATGCTGCGGTCCGAGGGTGACACCCAAACCACGACCGTGCGCCTGGACAGCAAGAGCGAGGACTTTGACTTTGAATCAACCGGACCACCCATTGAAGTCATCGTCGATCCCAACAACAAGATCCTGCGCATGTCAGATGAACTGCGGGTTTCGGTGATTGCGCGGCGCGGCATCGAGCAAATGAAGGAAGGAAATTACTCCGAAGCGCAACAGCAACTGGAAGCGGCGCTCAAGCTCGATCGCTCGAACTCCTGGGTTTACTACAACCTGGGCCTGCTCTTCTTCGAACAGCGCAACTGGCAGTCCTCCCTGGACAACTTTAATGCGGCGCTCAACGGCACGCTCAAACCTTCCTGGATTGAGGTGTGGGCCCACATCAAACGTGGCAATGCTTACGACGCGCAAGGCAATCGTGAGAAGGCGGTTTTCGAGTACAAGCAAGCGGTGCAATCAGGCATCGACTACGATAATGCACAGTCTGCCGCCAAAAAGTTTCTGGCTTCGCCGTTTGATCCTAAAGCTACCCCGGCGACTTCGGAGTAGCTGAAACTGAAAGCTCGCTTTGCTCGGTGGCCACGATGGCGATCTTGTTCTTATCTGCCAGGCGAACCATTTCTTCGCGATCAAACAGGATCGTCTTACCAGCGGTGACAGAGAGACAAGTGGCTCCGGCTGAAAGCATAGCTGCGACAGTAGGTATTCCCACCACCGGAACGTCAAACCTCATGTCCTGAAACGGTTTGGCAACTTTGACTACTGTCAGTCTGCCCGGGGCCAACTGGCCGGCCCGCCGAATCGTTTCATCCGTACCTTCCATTGCTTCAATCGCCACGCAGGCTTGTGCGCGAATGACTATGGTCTGACCCAGATCCAGCCGTGCTATTTCTCGGGCGATCTCCAGACCGTATTCTATGTTTCTATTTTCGCGACTGTCGGGCGCCCGCCGCGTCAGCACTCCAGGCTGGGGAAGATGATCCTTTAGAAACCAGGTGGAATCGATCAGCTCGATTCCTTCACTCGAGAGCTCGCCGGCAACCGCTCCGATCAAAGCGTCTGTGTTTCTGCGCGGCAGCTTCAAGAGCATTTTCAACATGCGCGCATCAGGGATGGCGCCGCTGAAAATCTGCACGTGCCTGACCTGACCGGCCATGATCACGCGCTCGACCCCTTCACTCTTGAAAAAACGAATGAGTTTGCCGAGTTGGCCAATGCCTACCCATTGCACGCGTTCCGCGACCCGCTCGATCTCAGGATCGGTTTCCTCGCGCAAAGCAGCCACTGAAATTGTTGCTCCAGCCTTTCTCGCTCCCTCGAGCACCAGAAAAGGAAAGCGTCCGTTACCGGCAATGAGACCGTATCGCATAAAGAAAAGGGTCGGCCCGATGGCGCAAAACAAATGTTCGGGATAATGATGGTGTGTTTCCCGGACCGGGGGAAAGTTCTGGGCCGCCTACTTAATCACTCCGCGTTCAGAAGATTCAATGAAACGAAGCAACTCATCAACCTGTGGCGAGCCCGAAATCTCCGCGCGTATCCGTTCGAGGGCCTGCGAGGTGTTCAGCTTTGCCGAAAGCAGCAAGTAGAAAGCATGGTGCAGAATCTCAATCTCCTGCCGCGAGTAGCCCCGTCGCTTTAGTCCCACTTTATTCAACCCATAACAGGTAGCGTGGTTGCCAACTGAGAGGGCGTAGGGCAAGGCGTCCTTAACCACTACTGAATACCCGCCCACATACGCCTCGCGTCCCACGCGGCAAAATTGGTGAACGCCTGAATAGGCGCCAATGTTGGCCAGATCATCGATCAGGACGTGCCCGGCCAGAGTTGCGCCGTTGGCCATAATCACCCCCTGGCCGATAATGCAGTCGTGCGCGATGTGCGCCTGGGCCATGATCAGGCAGTCGTCACCGGTCTGCGTCAGCATGCCCCCACCGGCTGTGCCGCGATGAATGGTTACGAACTCGCGAATTCGGTTACGTCTGCCGATCCTTGTTTCGGAAGGCTCGCCCCTGTATTTCAGGTCCTGGGACGCGAGGCCGATTGAGACAAAGGGAAAGACGTGCGTGTCCTCGCCGATCATAGTACGACCATCAATCACACAATGCGCCTCGAGCCGCACGCGGTCACCCAACTGCACCTCAGCGCCAACTATTGCGTAGGGACCCACATAACAACCCTTGCCCAAACGCGCAAGCGGATTGATGATGGCGGAGGGATGGATAGTGCTGGTCGGTTCGGCGTTGGTAGCTGTAGACATTGGGCGAGATCAGAATTCAACGTTGTCAACGCACAAGAATAGCACCGCAGCGTGCCGTTCTGGCTGGAACAGCGGCAGCATCAACGGGCTGTTTCGCGATCGGCCACGATGCTCATGATGTCAGCATCCGCAGCCAGCTGGCCATCAACCCTTGCCTCGCCATGCATGCGCTGCACTCGGGAGCCGATGCGCATAGCTGTGACTTCGAGAATCAGGGTGTCTCCGGGGACCACTGGCCGGCGAAAACGCGCTTCCTTGATGCCGGTAAAAAAGACCAGTTTGTGATCGCGATCTTCGATTTCGCGCAAAGCCAGAACGGCGCCTACCTGGGCCAGCGCCTCGACCACCAGGACACCCGGCATCACAGGCGCGCCGGGAAAGTGACCCTGAAAAAACGGTTCATTGATGGTCACTTGTTTGATGCCGACAATCCGTTCGCGCGGAACCAGTTCAATGATGCGATCGACGAGGAGAAACGGATAGCGATGGGGCAGTAACTTCTGAATAGCCTGAGAGTCGAGAACTGTTTCCATGTTTGCCAGAATAAAGCGACGCGGAGACACGGTCAATTGCCGCCTCTCCGCGTCGCGGACTGTGTCGAGCCACCAGTAAAGTTACTTCGGGGTCGTGACTGATGCAGTTGCGGGATTCTTACTGTTGAAATCCGCAATAAAGGCGCGCGTGATATCAACTGCGTCCGCGGCATAGACGACGGGCACCTGGCTGCCGTCGATGATCACATTGATGTTATGGGCCTTGGCATAGACTTCCAAAGCCTTGCCGATTTCATCCTGGAGCGGCTGGAAGATCTCGCTCCGGCGTCTGTTAAAGGCCGCCTGCGCATCCTCTCCCTTACGCTGATAATCCTTCTTTAGCTGATCGAGCGTGTCCGCCTTAGCCTGCAGGGACTTCGGGTCGACAACCGAGGCCGCAGCCGAGGCTTTGGTAAGTTCATCGCTTAGCTGAGTGATTTTTTGCTCGAGCTGTTGAAGTTCCGTGGTCTTTGGTTGAAATTCCTTGTTCAGGTTCCCCATCAGGGCGTTGAACCGAAAGATACCCGCCTTTGAATCGAGAAATGCTTCTGAATAGATCAAAGCAATCTTGGTGTCAGGAACGGCCGCATTGGATGCGGCAGTGGCCGGAGCCGGTTGGGTGGCAGCGGGCCTGGATTGTCCGGCTGCGGGCCGCGTTTGCGCCAGCGCCGGCAAAACCGTCGCGGCCGCGAGAAAAATGATAACTGCAAAAAGGCGATTCAATTTCATAACTTACTAATGCTCCTTACCAAAAAATACTTATCTATGCTTATGGCGTGGCCGCTGAAGCGGTTGCCGGATACTTGCTGTTGAAATCATTGATGAAAGCACGTGTAATGTCGATACTTTCGGCAGCGTAAACTACCGGCACCTGGCTGCCATCGATGATCACATTGATGTTATGCGCCTTGGCATAAACCTCCAGAGCTTTACCGATATCGTCCTGTAGCGGCTGGAACACTTCGCCCCGGCGCTTGTTGTAGGCGGCCTGAGCGTCTTCGCCCTTGCGCTGTAAGTCCTTCTTCATTTGCTCCAGTTGATCGATCTTCTGCTGAATCGTCCTCGGGTCGGCGACCGCCCTGGTCTTATCAATGTCGTCACTGAGTTGCTGGGCTTTCTGCGTCAGTTGCGTGATCTCGGTCTGCCGCACCTGAAACTCTCGGTTCAGGTTATTCAACAGAACATTGAAGCGAGCGATACCGGTTTTAGGATCCAGAAAGGCCTCGGAGTAGATCAAAGCGATTTTGGTGTCCGGGACACTGGTAGCTACCGGTACGGGAGTAGGTTGCGGAGCTGCCGGCCGCGTCTGCGCAAAAGTCGGGGACAGGGCAAGGCCTACTATGAAAGCGGCGGCGGCTGGCAAACCAGCTTTCTTCATCAATTCTCGCATGGTTCCTCAACAGACAGTGGACGGTTGCGCGACACTTAGTTGTAGCATCCGTCCTGATAGTTGGCCGGCAGCCTTAAAAGGTGCGGCCGATACTGAAGCGAATGACCTTCTTTTTCTCGCTGAAGAAGAACGGAAATCCGTCGATTATCTGGTCCTTCCTGGCGTTCGGATTATACGCAAAGATCAGGCGAAAAGGCACGTTGATGACTGGCACCTGAATGCGCAACTCAGCCCCAATGCTGGCTCGATAGTCGGTAAACTTGCTGAAAAGCGACTGGGAAAGGCGCACTGCCGTATTAGTTTGGGCCTGACCGCGGAGAAATACCTGCTGAAACCCAAATGGCAATTGCGTGAAGGGATCCACCACCCCCAGATTAATTGCGTTCTGTAATTCAGTAGTCGAGACCAGGCGATTATCCCTCATAACCAGACCAGGGATACCACTGTTTCCGGCTACCAGGGCCAGTTGCGAGTTCGCGTTACAGGCCGCCAACGTCGTCAGGCTCGTCAGGGCTGCACCCACCGAAGAAATACGCGCGCATCGAATTGCTCCAACCGTGGACAGGAAAGGCTGGTCATCCAGAAAGTTGCTGTTAAAGAACTGATCGCCTTTCGAGCGCAGATTAAAGGCACTGCCGACGTCGGTAAATAAGGCGGCTCCGAACTTATCACCCAAAATGGGAATGCGATATTCAAAGTTCCCTAGTATCTGCGTGTCGCCGCCGACGGACGTGAATGACCGCGGCAGTTGGACAGAATTGGCGCCACTGACTCCGGTAAAGACGCCAATGTTCGCCAGGTTTGCCGGGACTCCAGGCACCGGAACGGGGGTTCCCGAGGGATTGGAAGCAATCACTACGTTCCTGGATGTGACAAAAGTGTCGAGTGGGGTGACCGGGCTAATCGAGCGAACGTTGTAGCCACGAATGGTGAATTCGTCGCCGAGGAAGAACCGCTCGAAAATCGGAATACCGTCAACGAAAGCCAGCGAGTTGGAGTTCCTGATCTTGCTGGATGTCGCAAAACTACCGGTTGTTCCCGCGATGATCCTGAAGCCAAACACTTCCGGGTGATCAGACTTTTTCCGCCGCATTGCAAAGAACTGGGAGTAGGACAAAGTCGGGGCATAGGTGCGCACATCGCCCGCCAGTCCGGCCAGGGCCATGGACGCGGAAACTTCCCTTCCCTGCGTAGGATCGATGCTGCCGTTCCGGGTGTCGTAGGTGTACGTTCCCGTAATCCTGCTGGTGATGATATTCGGCTGGCTGTAAATAACCGGAATGAAGTTGGTCTGATTCCCCGACGAATTGACCTTGGGATCCTTAACACTCGTTTGCGATACCTGATAGGAAAGACCAACTCGCGAAAATTGTGTGAATCGTCGCTTGCGATAGAACTCAGAAAGCGGCGCGCTCAAAAAAATTGAGGCGCCGTAAGAAGTGCGGGTGAAAAGATTTTCCTGGCTGACGTTAAAGGAATTCAGCGAGTTGCCGATGATTCCCGAGATGGCGTCGACATTCTGGGAGAGGAGGGTACCCTCTCCAAAAAATTGCTGCTGGAACGCGAAGACTGAAAAACCCGCGGTGATGGGACGGTTTTTGATATAAGGCTCGGTAAACGAGAACTGAAAGGATTTCTGCCGGTTACCGGCAGCCAGTTGCAGCGAAAGTACCTCGCCCCGTCCCAGAAGGTTATTCGTGGAATAGTCCAGCCCAAAAAATGAACCGCCGATACCCGAGATGCCGCCGTTAAAGGAGATTTGCTGCCGCCCCTTCTCGCTGACTTTCAAATTAATTGAAACCGTCGCCTGCTCTTCATCGGTCTTAAAGTCGGCGTCTTTGTCCTTATCGATAGGATCGAAGTAACCAAGCTGATTCAACTTGATGATTGAATATTCCCAGCGGTTCTGGTCATAGGTATCGCCCTCGTTGAGCAGTACTTCGCGGCGCAACACGTTGTCTCGGGTGAAGGTGTTACCGATAAACTCGAGCCGGCTCAGCGAAAACTGTTTGCCTTCATCAATGGTCACTACAAAGTCCGCCACACCTTCGTTGGGATTTTGCGGGTTATCCTTAAAGGTAGGGTTGAGCTCGGCGGTATATTCAATGAAACCCTGGGCCCCATAGAACTTCTTCAAGTTCTCATAGAGCGCCTTGCCGATTTTCTCGCCGTTGGCCACGTCGCCCTTGCTCAGCCCTATCACCGCCCGAATCTGGGCCTCAGAAAAGATCGAGTTGCCTTCGATTTTCAGATCTCCGAGACGGAAGAGCTTACCTTCAGAGATCGGCACCGTGATGCGCAGCCCTTCGTCGACAGAGGAAAGAAATGGCAGCGGCAGGATCGGAAACCCGGTGCGGCGCTTGCCGATACCTTCGACTCGCGCTTCACCGTGACGCGCCTGCAGGTACCCTTTCGAGCGCATGTAGTTGTCGACTTTTCTCAGATCGAATTCCAGCTTCTCGCGATGCAGGATGTCCTTGCTTTGAAAGCGGGTAATCAGCCCCGCTTCCTGGACGTACTTCATCTGGCCGCGAAGTTTCTTGTCGCTGAAAACCTGGTTGCCTTCGAACTGGATTTCCATGACCCGGACGCGTTCGCCTTCCTTAATCACGAAAGTCAGGCCAATCGACGTTTGGGAAATGTCCTCGCGACGTTGTTCAACGGTAGCGTTGGGATGTCCGCCTTCGGCCAAAAGCTCTTTGATTACGCGGACGGCGTTACGGGCTTTGACTGGATCGTAAATGCTCTCTTTCGAAACGCCGACCCGGCGCTCGCGAAAAGCCTTCAAGATATCGGACTCGGCGACACTATGCAGCCCTTCGAATTGCAGATCGCGGATGATCGGGAGTTCCTTGACTTCAAAGATGACAACTACGCCACCGCGCGGTCCTTCTTCGGTGTAAACGCGGGACTGTACTTTGTCGAAGAATGTAAGCGTCAACAGGGTTTGTAGATCGCGTTGTATCTGGGCCTCGCTGAATGGGTCGCCGGGACGCGTTTGCACGTAGTAAAGAATGTCTTCCCGGCGCAGCCTGCGATTTCCGATAATCTGGACATCTTCAACCGTTCGTTGGGTTGGTTGTTGAGCCTGGGTACCTTCGGGCGCGGCGAAAAATGTGGTGATCCCTATGAAGGTGCTCAAAAAGACGAGCAAGAAACCGCGATAAAAGTGCATAAGTGCCTGTTCCCTCAGAAATTCTCGCCGGACTTGTCGGAAGCTTTGGGGAGCGTATAGGGTGATAAATTATCTTTTGCTTGAAAACAAAGGTAAACGCACAACGAGCGCGAGATGAACCCGCCATTAACCGAGGAACCTCTTGGATTCCTCGCAACCCGTTGCAGTTGCCAGTTCCAGCCCTACAAAGTGGCGCATTATACCGAACCGGCTGGGCAAAAGTAAAAAGGTAAAAGGAGAGGGCAATGGCTGCGCAGGCGCCTGGTGCCCTTCCTTTTACCTTTCAGTGCTCTGAAATTCGAGACTTTTACAGGACTAGTGGATTAATAACTCGTCGGCGACGTTTTCAACGCCGGCTTGCCGGAAATTCAATTCATCACCATCGACGAAGACTTCAATTAGCGATGCCCCACCCAACTGTCCCTGAATCAAAGCCTCCGAAAGCGGGTCTTCGACGTGCTTTTGCAGGGCGCGGCGCAACGGTCGCGCGCCATAGGATCGATCGGCGCAGGTCTTCACGACGATCCAGCGCCTGGCCTCTTCGGACAGCCGCACCTCGAGTCCATGTCGCGCCATGGTCTTGTTTATCTGCTCAACCTGCAGTTGAACGACCTCAAGCAGGTCTTCATCCCCGAGTTCGTCAAAGATAATAATCTCATCGAGCCGGTTGATGAACTCCGGATTGAATGTCTGGCGCACGGCGGACATGACCATTTCTTCCATCTTGGCGCGCGTTACATCGCTCGAGCCTTGAAACCCCATGGTGCCCTTCTTTTGAATAAAGCGGGCCCCGATGTTTGAGGTCATGGTGATGATCGTGTTCTTGAAATCGATGGTATTGCCTAAGGCGTCGGTCAGTATGCCGTCTTCAAAAACCTGCAGCAGAATATTGAAAATGTCCGGATGGGCTTTTTCAATCTCGTCAAATAGCAATACTGAATAGGGGGCGCGTTTAATTCGTTCGGTTAGTTGCCCGCCTTCTTCGTGTCCAACATATCCGGGAGGCGAACCAATCAACTTTGACACCGAGTGTTTTTCCATAAACTCCGACATATCAAAGCGGATCAGTGATCTTTCGCTGCCAAATAGGAACTGTGCCAGAGAGCGTGCAACCTCCGTCTTGCCGACACCAGTGGGTCCGAGAAAAAGAAATGAACCGACCGGTCGCAGCGGGTTCTTGAGGCCGGCGCGGGAACGACGGATGGCACGGGCCAGGGCGGATATTGCCGGACGCTGGGAAACTACCCGAGCGTGCAGTTCGGCTTCAATTCGGAGAAGCTTGCGCTGCTCTTCTTCCTTGAGTGAAGTCACGGGAATGCCGGTCCAGCGCGCAATCACCTCTTCGACGTCATCTCTCGTGACCTGGGCCGATACAATCGAGTCATCGGTGCTGCGCGGGCCACTCGCGTCGTGAGACGAACGCGACCAGTCGTTTAATTGCGCGTCCCAATCCTCCAGATTGCCCTGCTCACGGCGCACCCGCAGCTTGACCCGGGCCCCTGCTTCATCAAGTACGTCGATGGCTTTGTCGGGGAGGAAACGGTCCGGAATATAGCGATGTGACTGATAGACGGCGGCTTGCAGCGCATCGTCCGTGTAATGAACCTGATGAAAACTCTCGTACCGCTCGCGCACACCTTCAAGGATCTCAACCGCTTCGACTTCCGAAGGAGGCGGTACCTTAACTGCCTGGAAGCGACGTTCAAGCGAGCGATCCTTTTCAATCGACTTGCGAAACTCAGCCGGCGTAGTGGCTCCGATGCATTGAATCTCACCACGTGACAGGGCGGGCTTCAAAATATTGGCAGCATCCAGAGATCCCTCGGCAGAGCCTGCGCCCACCAGCGTGTGGAGCTCGTCGATGAAGACAATGTACTGAGGGTTTTCGATGAGCTCGCGCATGATCTGCTTGAGCCGTTCTTCAAACTGCCCGCGATATTTCGTTCCCGCCACAATCAATGACAGGTCGAGCGAAAGAATTCGTTTGTTCTCGAGGAATGAGGGAACGTCGCCGGTAACGATTCGTTGCGCCAGGCCCTCGACGATAGCCGTTTTGCCAACACCGGGTTCTCCAATCAGCACCGGATTGTTTTTGGTGCGGCGACAGAGAATCTGTACCAACCGCTCAATTTCAGGTTCGCGACCGATCAGCGGATCCAGTTTGTCATTCGTCGCGTCTTCTGTCAGGTCACGAGAGAATTCGGCCAGATGGGGAGTATCTTTCTTTTGTGATCCACGCGACTCATGGCCTGACTGGCGCGCAATCTCATCGCGAACGGCGTTAGTCCGCAAGCCGCGCTCGTAAAGGATTTCCGCAGCCATCGAGCGCTCTTCCCTGAGCAGTCCCAACAACAGGTGTTCGGTGCCGATGTGCCGGTGCTGCAGACGATCGCTCTCTTCGTGTGCGAAGGCCAGGACTCGTTTGGTTTCGGGCGCCAGCGGCAGCTCGACAGAGGTCGATATCTTCTCCCGGAGCAGGGTGCGACCTTCGATTTCTTTGCGTATGGACTCGATTGAGAGTTGAGCCCGGGGGAAAAACCGGCCAGTGAGCGTCTTGTCTTCACGCATCAGGCCCAGGAGCAGGTGCTCGGGCTCAATCGCATGGGCTCCGAACTGTGACGCTTCATAGCGCGCAAAGAAGATGACCCGGCGCGCCTTTTCAGTATAGCGTTCAAACATTTATTAATCCGCTCTTTGAAGACCGTTTATGATTATCATGCCGGGCGAAAGACCGTCAGCGCCCGGCAACCGCCCGCATTATAACCTGTTTACCCAAAAGGCAAAATGTATTGTGTTCGCTGCCTAATGGTAAAACGATGAACGGCGACGAAATTTCAGGAGACTACCCTGCCTGGATGTTTTTGTTCCATTATCCGGCCCTCTCGCAGCAGAAAAAGGCGGTCACAGAGCGCCGCCAGCTGCTCGTTGTGGGTGGCTATTATCACCACGGCTCGCTGGCGACGCGAGTAATCCACCAGCAAAGCCCCGATCTCCTCGGCAATGGCAGCATCGAGATTCCCGGTTGGCTCATCAGCCAGAACTAACTCGGGGTTGGTTATCAGAGCTCGGGCGACCGCTACTCTTTGCTGCTCGCCCCCTGAAAGGCTTCCGATCTTGTGCTGCAGGCGATCGGCCATCTTCATCTTACGTAGTGCGTTGGCAGCCTGCCGCAGACTCTCGCGCCTGGATGTTCGCCTCACCATCAAAGGCAGCGCAACATTTTCCAGAGCCGTTAAATCCGCCAGGAGATAGTGAAACTGAAAGATAAAGCTGGCCAAGTTTGCGGCCCGGACCGAATTTCGCCGGGAAGACTCCAGGGCTTCAAGCCGGTTCCAACGGATTGCACCGCGGTCCGCAACTTCCAGGCCGCCGAGCAGATTGAGGAGGGTTGATTTACCGGCGCCCGATGCGCCGGTAATGGCAATCGTTTCACCGCGAGCGACCGAGAAGGACACGTCACGAAGGACCTCGAGCAGGCCGCCTTCAGGAGTCTGGAATGCCTTGCGCAGATTCGCCACGCGCAGATCGTCCCCCGCTGGAGAATCCTGCGCCGCTGTTGTCCGGTCCTCATTCGAAGATGCACACACTTAAGGTCTTCCCCTATTACGCGGCGAACTAGCCCCCCCAAGAGAGCCAGCGAATATTTCGACGTCTCTTTCGCGCGCTCTTGCAAACAGATCTTCGCAGGATTCAGTTCCTCTCGCGCAGCGCCTCTGCCACCTGCATCCGCGCGGCGGCCTGCGCCGGATATATTGTTGCCAGTAGGCTGAGAAAAAACGCTACCGCCGCCGCCAGCAACACATCCCGCCATTGCGAATGGAACGGAACACCGGCAATCGAATAAACGTCGGCCGGCAACTGAACCAGGTTGTAATAGGTGCCGACCAGACATGCCGCCTGACCCAGGACCACGCCAACGACAGCGCCGCTGGCGCCAATCACCGCCCCCTCAATCATGAAAACCGCCATTACGCTCCTGGTAGTCGCGCCCATCGTTCTGAGAATGGCGATATCTGTTCGCCTTTCAACTACCACCAGAACCAGCGCAGTGCTTATGTTCAGGGCTGCGATCAAAATTATGAGTGCGATAATGATCATGGCTACTCGCCGCTCGAGCGCCAGCGCCGTGAATAGTTGTGTGTTCGCTTGCTGCCAATCGATAGTCGTGTAGTTATTACCCAGCGCCGCTCGCACTCGCGTCGCACTCCGTTTGACGTCGTCAGGATTTCGTACTTCTACGCTGATTAGCGAAGCGGGCCGGTCCGGGCCGGAGAAAATCGCTGCTCGTTCAAAAGAGAGATATATCCAGGTCGAATCATACTCAAACAATCCCGCACGAAAGGTGCCGGCCACGCGAACGTGGCGATAGATGGGAGCCTGGCGGGCCAGGCTGGCGCTTGCCGGAATGATTTCGGCGACATCGTTCAACTGCAGCCCGGTGCGCTTGGCCAGTTCCGCGCCGAGGATGACACTCGGCAGTTTCGGCTCACCATTTTCAGTGAGCGAGGATTCAAACAGCGGAGCGATGGAACCGGTTACCAGGGTTCTTTGCAGTTCAAGTCGCGCAGTCTCCGTTTCCCCGGCGATACCTCGCAGCACGGCATAGGCGGAGGCCTGGGGACCAGTGATGACCGCACCCTCGTAAGTGGTCGGGGACGCTGCTGTGATGTCGGGAAGGGCGCGTATCTGCTCGCTGACCTGGCGATAGTCAGCCAGCGGCTGGCCATCAGCGCGCATGACCGTGAGATGTGCGGTGCCACGGAGAATTTTGTCGCGCATCTCATCGCGAAATCCATTAGCCAGCGCCAACGAGATTATTAGTGAGCTGACGCCAAAGGCAATCCCAATAATCGCCAACAGCGCGGTGATGCGCGCCATGCGCTGCCGCCGGCGCGAGCGAAAATATCGCAGGGCGAGAAAGAGTTCGTAAGGCATCGATTGCTATCCGCTGGTGCCGGCTCACCTGCGACCCAATGGGCACCTGGCCATGTCCGCGGGTCGATTCTCCGGAAGCAGGCGTTTAAGATCCGGCGTATCACGAGCGCTGGCATCGTCCCTCGGACGCAGTTCATAAATGAAGCTTGAGAGGCGACGAAAGCGAAACTGGGATTCCAGTTTTACGATCTCAGGAATCTCGTCACGTTGCCATCCGCAAACGAACCACCAGTTCGGATTACTATCAAGAAAGACCCGTCGTCCCTGCTTGAGATAGTTTTCGATCAAGGGGACCAGTTGGGCACCCGGCCAGCCGCCGCCAGTCCCAATCACCTCCCATTCGCCTTCACCGATTCCGCGCCAGTAGGTGACCGCGACCGTTTGCTGGCCGGCGATCACTACTGCGTCTCGCGGTAACAGCGCCAGCTGCTGATCATAATTTTTCGAAAGCGCGCGCCATTCTACAAACTGGCGGCTGATGGGCCGAATGTAGATGCCAAACAAAACCACCAGCAACACAATTGCGGTTACGCAAACAGCCAGCGCCAGGCGCACGCTCCGTAAGCGAGCGCTGAGCGTGCGCACCAGATAATCTGCGCTGAGCGGCGCAAGGGCCGGCAGCGCCGCCAGCGGATAGCGCCAGACGATCACAGTGCTGTAATTAAGCAGCAATAATAGATCCGCCAGGACACCAACGGCAGCCAGGAGCAACAGAGGCGACCAGCGACGCTCTCGCCATTCCCTCAGGAACGCAAACCCGAGCGAGATGATGACCAGTGGCGAGGTGACAAACAGGTAGGCAAAAAATGGCGGCAGATTTTGAATTCGCACCGGATGCAGGGCCGATTCACTGCGCATCGATTCGCGCCAGCCGTGCCAGGCTCGTTGATATTCCGGATCGCTAATCCAGTAAGCAAAGCCGCCCAGGGCCAGCACGAGAAAGATCACGCCTGACAGGAAGATATAAGCAAGTTCTCTCCGCCCCCAGCGCCAACCACACACAAAAGGAGCCAGCAGCAACCAGGGGCTGTAAAAGGCGATGGTCTCGCGCAAGTTTACCCCTGCGCCAAGCAGTCCGGCGCCAAGCAATACCAGCCAGAGGCTCCGCTTTCTCAGTCCGCGGAGATGTACGACGAGGGCCGTGGCCAGCAACAGCAAAGCGGGAACGTCAGTCATTACCTGGCCGGAGTAGATGATGAAAACCGGCGAGAAGGTAAGCAACAACGCCGCTATGGTCGCGGCCTGCACGGAGCGTGAAAGGTCTCGCGCGAGGATCCAGCAGGCGATTACAGCCAGCGGACCCTGGACCACCACCGCATACTTGAAAATGAGGTATGCGTCCCGCGGTGGGACTTTGAAGACTGCATGGGCCAGGAGGTACAGGCCGTGATTGTAGTAGGTGAAGAGACCGCGACCCAACGCCATCGAGGAGGGCGAACCCCGGAGGGAAAGTATCGTGTAATCCAGTCCGTCCCAGTCGCCGATAAAGGGATCGACGAAGATCAGAATGAGAATCAGCGAGATCAGCGCCGGCGGTAACCACCACGGCCACGAGGCCCAAAAATTCTTCGGGATTTCGAGAGGAAGGTGGGCGGACGCGTCAATCGCGCCGGGCGTCCTGATCGTCTGTGGTGGCTGCTTCAACTGGTTCTGTGGGGAGCGATTCTTCCGGGCGTTTTACCATCTTCACGCGATTGCCCTGCGCATTGTACTCAACTTCGTCCATGATGTTGTAGATCAGCAGCACGCCACGGCCGGAAGTCTTAAAGAGATTAGCCGGATCGCGCGGATCCGGAATCTCCTGCACATCAAAGCCCTCGCCTTCGTCTTCAACCGTGAAACAAGCTTCGCGGGGGGTAAGCTCCGCAGTGACGCGCAAGAGTTTCGTCGGGTCATTCTTATTGCCGTGCTTGACTGCATTGACGAATGCTTCATCCAGGGCGATGAAGAGATTTGAGCGCTCGGGTTTGACGATGCCCAGTTTTGCGACTCGTTCCAGCAGGTATTGCAGTACGCCATTCATTAATGAGAGATCGCTGGGTAGTTCAAACTCGATCATTTCATGAACATGTGGCAAGAGGGTGGGGTCATCAATGCATTTCAGTTTGTATGAAAGTGTCTGCTCGATAATCTGGCGCAGCTCATCGTTGTCATAGGCGGCCCCGAAGTAGTTGGCGGCACCCATCTTGAAGGCCTTGATGATTTCGGTCGGCTGGGCTCCGTTTCGGGAAACGACAGGAGTGAGCAGGCGCTTGCGATGCAACTCGCTGACCCCTGTTGCGGAGTCGGCTTCCTCAGTGAGGTCGCTGATTATGACGTCGAATTGATCGAGGTCATCGCGGCCCAGCGCAGCCTCCCGGTCGCCGGTAGCGACCACATCGTGGCCCAGGCTACCCAGCACTTCCGCGAGCGTGGCCCGCAGCCTATCGTTATTATCGACGACGAGGATCCTGCGTTTCTGCATCAATCTCCTTCGTATCAATGTTGGGGAGGGAAAGAAAGGGACAACCGCTTTCCAACACCAGTGTACGATAATTCGCTGCGCAGCGTTTCAGATAATAGAGAGTCTGCAATCCGGCGTCCAGACTGAGACAGCGGTCCACAGATTACGCAGATTACTCTGATTAGCAAAGGAAGTCGTGAGAATCTGCAGAGAGAGCGCCAATCGCCCCCCCGCTGCCGGCGGTCTTCTGTCGTGCTGCAGTCTGCTCATCGGGAGTCAGCGGTGGATAGTCGCAGGCGATGCTATGCGCTACACTACGCGCTTCTTGATCGGCCATGGCAAAACGCGGAAAACTGCAAACCTCGCTCGAATATACGTTGGCACGTCTGGTTCTGGGGACACTGGGAATGCTGTCGCGCAGGGCGGCAGTCACTGTCGGGCGCGCCCTGGGGCGGATGGCTTACCACCTGCCGGGAAAACTGCGGCGCACTGGTGAAATCAATCTGGGCATCGCCTATCCTGAACTGAGTGGAGCAGAGCGACAGCGTTTGCTGCGCGGTTGTTTTGATAGCCTGGGACGACTGCTGGGAGAGTTCAGCCAGTTCCCCCGGGCCACACCTGAGAGCCTGCGCGCCCTGATCGAATATGATCAAGTTGGCCTGGCCCACCTGCGCGCGGCAGAGCGGGAACAGCGCGGCGTAATCTTCCTGACAGGCCACCTCGGGGCCTGGGAGTTGCTGAGCTTTGGCTGGTCCGCGCTTGAGTACCCCATAAGTTTCCTGGTAAGGCCGATCGACAATCCCCGCGTCGAAGAGCTAATCGAGAATGTGCGAACGCGTTTCGGCAATCGAGCCATTGACAAGAAGAGTGCTGCTCGTGAAGCAATCCGAGTGCTGCGCGCCGGCGGAACGCTGGGAATTCTCTCGGATTTGAACAGTCAGCCTCATGAGGGAGTCTTTGTTCCCTTCTTCGGACGCCTGGCCTGCACAACCGCAGGCATCGCCACGCTGGCACTAAAAACAGATGCGGTTGTGATTCCCACCGTAGCGGTTTGGAACGCCGAAAAGAAGCGCTACTTTTTTCACGGCGATCCGCCGGTTGAACTGGTGCGCACTGGAGATAAGCATAAGGACCTTGAACTCAATACCGCGCGTTTCGCAGCGGCCATTGAGAGTCTGGTCCGGCGCTACCCGGAGCAGTGGTTATGGATTCACAAGCGCTGGAAGACAAGGCCGCCGGGCGAAGCCAGTATCTATTAGCGCGAGACGGGACGGCGAAAGGGTGCGCGCCCAGAGCAGGCGCTCCGCGACCTAAGCCAACCCTGACGATTACTTCGTGGTCGTGTTGCTTTCATTTATACTCGCTGCGATTTCCTGATTGAACATCTCCATGCAAGCCTCAGCGGAAGAACCATTCAAGGGCGCCGATCAGACCGGAAAGGTTGCGCGCGCTTATACCTTTGCGGATCTATCTTCCTACTCCGGTAAAGAGCGATTATTGATCCGCGCTGCTGATCTGGTTTTCTTCGTGCTGATCAAGCTGATTGGGCGAACTGTGCGCTGGCAGGTCGAAGGTTGGGAAAACTGGGAGGCAGCTTCGCGCGACGGCCTGATTCCGATCTACACCTTCTGGCACAATCGCGTCTTTCTCTCGACCTATTTTTGGCAGCAACGACGCATCGTGGTCATGACCTCACAAAGCTTTGATGGTGAATACATCGCTCGTTTCATTCAACGCTTTGGCTATGGCGCAGCGCGCGGCTCGAGCACTCGCGGTGGCGTCGGCGCAATTGTGGAGATGGTGCGTCTGATGCGGGCCGGCTCGCCGGCCGCATTTACTATCGATGGACCAAAAGGCCCGCGCTACGTTGCCAAGATGGGGGCGGTGCTCCTGGCCAAGAAAACCGGCAATCCCGTACTGCCATTTACGATCACCGCCAGGCGTTTTTGGACCGCGAAAAAAAGTTGGGACCAGGCCCAGGTGCCAAAGCCCTTCACGCGAGTGCGCGTTGATATCGCCTCGCCGATCTACGTTCCGGGTGATGCTGATGAAAAACTGCTGGAAGCAAAGCGCGATGAGTTACAGCAGTCGCTCGATCTCATTAACCAGCGCGGCGAGCGTTGGCGCGAAACCACTGAGGCGAGTCAGGATTGAAAAGTCGAACCATTCTCCCCCCGAAACTAGGTAGAGTGGAGGGCTAGTGGCGTTTCTAACCCGCGCTGGCCTAGGCCAGGGTCCCTTACCTGCTGCGCCGGCCCGGCTTTTTATTTTCACCAGCCTCTGTTATCCAGAGCTCTCTGGCGACCAGGGCGACGTGGTGCAGGCAGCGGTCCTTGCCTGACGCGCATCTTTGTTCAGTCGACTTTCCCAATAGCATCCTGCTCTCCCACTGCGGGTGAGGGCCCGTACCATATTTGCAAGAGGTCAGCTAATGAAGTCTGTAGCAGTCATAATGTTTGTTCTTTTGTTGTCAGTTTCCAGCCCGGCGCAAAGCAATATCAAACCACCCAAAGAAACAGCTTTGGCACGCTTTCTTCGCTACGCGCAGATTGACACCCAATCGAAAGACGATCAGCAGACAGTTCCCAGCTCCCGTAAACAATTCAATCTCGCCAACCTGCTGGCCCGGGAGTTGAATGAAATCGGGGCCGACAATGTGCGTGTCAGTGAGTTCGCCATCGTCTACGCCACGGTGCGGGGAAACCTGGACGATAACTCCAGAGTGCCTGTGCTCGGGCTGCTCGCCCATTTGGATACGTCTCCAGCCGTTTCCGCATGACATGCTTCCGGAAACAACCGAGGGCCGAGTGGGCTTCGTTCATCCTTACGCCGGAACCATTGACGTCGAAACTTCGACCCTGAAGATCCTGTTGCGCGATTTTGACCAGAGCGGTCTTGATAAGCAGGAAGCCATACTCCGTGAGATGGTCCAGGCCACGCAGAAAAAATTTCCGGAGGTAAGAGTCTCGATCGAGGTCAGGGAAGATTACAAGAACATGAAAGAGATCTTGAAGAACTACCCGGCATTGACGGAAAATGCCATGGAAGCTTCGCGTCGGGCCGGACTGAAGCCCTTTATCAAGCCGATTCGGGGCGGCACGGATGGCTCGGAGCTGACTTTTCGCGGCTTACCGACTCCGAATCTCTTTACCGGCGGACAGAACTTTCACGGCAAGCTCGAGTTCAATTCGCGCCGCGGGCTGGAAAAAGCTACTGAGACACTGGTCCACCTGGTACAAGTCTTTGCCGAGAAACAGAAGTGATGCGCGATCACAGGAATCGTATGGACCCATTTAATGATGCCGGCTTGTCCTCCCGAAACAGAGGTTACTTTCTCCGTTTAGAGAAAACACTTGTGTCTCTGCGCACGAGCCGACAAGTCCACTTTTCAAACGAGCTGGCAATTTGAAATGAACGTTGAAAGTTCAAACCTCATTCAGCAACTTAAAGATCCCAACCGGGTTCAGCGAGTCGCTGCTGCTCGTGCGCTCGTCGAACATGAAGATTCGCATGCCATCACCATCCCGGCCCTGATAAACGCACTCAATGATATCGAGGTTGATGTGCGACTGGCTGCTCTCGAGTCCTTGCACCAGATCTGGCGGTCATTAGTGGGGCCAGGGATGGACCCGAGCTTGACGGAGAGCGAAACTGACCGATGGCTCGGACCTTTGACTCGCGCTTTCCGGAAACTCTTGACGGACGAGAACAAGTATGTGCGTGTTGGTGCGGCCGAGGGTCTGCGTGATCTCTACTTGGGGGATGATGTTGTTTTTGCTGCATTCCTGCAGGCGGCACGAGACGTTGACGAATCACTGCGGCGGCGGGCTGCGCTGGCTTTGTGGCTCGGCGTGACCGACAGGCGCGCGCCACTGACGCAGGTGGGTACAGAAGCCGGGGTCGCCGCTCTGGTCGAATTAACAAAGGACCCCAGCAAACAAGTCCAAAATTATGCTCTGCGGGCATTAGGTAGCCTGGGAGCAAAGGCAAATGCCGCGGCCCCCGCCGTGCTTTTGTTGTTGCAAGAAGACGATGAAGAGGTGCGTTTCAACGCTGCACTGGCATTGGCTGGTTGCGACAGCGACGGCCAGCACGCGCTGCCGATTCTCGTCAAAGCGCTCACCGATGGCGACCGGCTGAAACGAAAAGCCGCCGCTTTTGCCATCCGCCGGCTGGGTCCTGAGGCCAAGGCTGTCCTCCCCAACTTGATCAACGGTTTGCACGATCATGAAAAGCGGGTGCGGGCGCGCTGCGCCGGCACGCTTGGCTTGATAGGAACAGAAGTTGGCGACGAGGGCGTGCTCGCCTTGCTTGATGCCGAAGGCGACGCCGATTTTGAAGTGCGCAGCGCAGTACAACAGGCCCTGGAAGCAATCGGTCAAGAGTTCGTAGCTGCCGTCCGGACCAGGTCCGCGGGTCATCAAGCCCGGGATGCTTTTCCGCTCTTTGGATTCCAGCCAGAGGCGATTCCCGGCCTGAGCCTAATGTTGCATGACTCGGATCCCAACATTCGCGCCTATGCGGCCACTGCGCTTGGCCATCTCCGCGCTAAGGAAGCAGTGCCGGGTCTAATCAATCTGTTGCAAGATGAAGATGCTGATGTACGCCGCCGGGCCGCCCAGGCCCTGCAGCTGATGGGAATTAAGATCGAGGCCAACGATCCAGAGAGATAATCAGCGAGCCATCCGTGGAGGCTTAGCCATCACCTCATCTGGCCCACGCCCTGACTGCCCGTTACTGAGATTGCCCTACCCCTCCGTATTGGCACTGCATTCTCCAACCTGTTAGTGTTTCAATTGATTTCAATGTCAGAGAACCTAAATAGCGAGCATCGCAGCGGGTATGTAGCCCTGATTGGCCGGCCCAACGCCGGGAAATCTACGCTCCTGAACCGTCTGGTCGGCGAGAAGATTGCGGCTGTGTCGAACAAGCCACAGACGACACGTTTTGCCATTCGCGGTGTGATCACCCGGCCTGAAGGTCAGATCGTATTGGTCGATACTCCGGGAGTGCATAAACCCGGTCACATGCTCAACCGCCGCATGATGGGCGCTGTTCATGACGCCCTGGACGGCGTCGATCTCGTTTGCCTGATGCGCGACGCTTCAACCTCGACCGGCGCCGGCGATCGCTTTGTGCTTGATCTCATCAAAGAAGCAAATAAGCCGGCTCTGCTCCTGCTGAACAAGACCGACAAAATCCCGGATAAGGCCAAGCTTCTGCCGATCATTACCTCCTACAGTGGCGAGTACGACTGGCGCTCAGTGGTGCCCATTTCGGCGCTGAATGGGGACATGATCGAGGTGTTGTTGGCTGAGATCATGAAGCACCTGCCACCGGGCCCGGCGCTGTTTGCCGAAGATGAGTTAACCGACCAGTCAATGCGTTCGCTGGCGTCGGAGATCGTACGCGAAAAAATCCTGCACGTAACCGGTGAAGAAATACCTTACGTCACAGCGGTGGTGACCGAAAAGTGGGAGGAAGAGCGGCCAGACTTTACCCGCATCTACTGCGCCATCTTTGTCGAGCGCCCAACCCAGAAGGCGATCATTATCGGTCACGGCGCGGCACGCTTGAAACAAATCGGCATCGAGGCGCGACAGGAGATCGAACGGTTACTGGGCCATCGCTGCCACTTGCAATTGTTTGTGAAGGTCGAAGCCGACTGGCGCGATAAGCCTGCACTGCTCGAAGAACTCGGCATTCATCAACAGTAGTCTTATGTGCAGATCCAACGACGCTGAATAAGTGAGCGGGTACCTGCACTCGCGGACCCATAGAGGCCTAAAGTGCGAGGTATCGAACTCAGCCTGTGGATGAATTCTCTTGGCGATCGGCAGGCAAAATGAGCCATACTCAGTCACTTCTTTTTCCGAGGATGCCATTGCTGTTTCGGAGGACACAGCCATGAATGACGTAAAAGCCCAGCCGCCGGCGATCGAGTTTCGCAACGTTTCGCTGAGTTTTGATGACACACCGGCCCTGACCGACATCAGCTTCCAACTGGCGCGCGGTGAAATGATCTTCATAACCGGAGTATCGGGCTCGGGGAAATCCGTACTCCTTCATATCGCGATGGGTCTGCTCAAACCAGACGCCGGCGAGGTCTTTATCGAAGGACGGGAGATTGACACTCTGGACGAGTCAGAACTGCTCGCCCTGCGCGGCGGGTCAATGGGCATGGTCTTCCAGGAGGACTCACTTTTTAGCGGCATCAGTGTTTATGAAAACGCCGCCTACCGCCTTGAAGAACATGGTTGGTCGGAAGAAGAGATTGCGCGGGCCGTCCGCGAAGTGCTTCGCTTCGTCGGTCTCGAAGGAGAGGAAGAAAAGCTTCCTGAAGAACTCTCCGGCGGCATGAAGCGTCGCCTTGAAATCGCTCGGGCCCTGATCGGTTGGCCCTCGATCATGTTATTTGATGAGCCGACGATGGGCCTTGATCCGATCGTAGCCGTGCAGGTGCTCGACTTGATCATTCGGGCGCGCGACCTCAACAAGGTGTCCTCGCTCTTTGTTACCAAGAAGCTCTATGAACTGCCTTATCTGGTCAACTACCAGGCAATTCCCGCAACTGCCGGCGCTGACGTCAAAATTATCAAGGCCCCAGCAGGGCAATTACCGGGCACCCGAGTCTTTGTTTTGGATCAGGGCCGGCTCGTTTTTGCTGGGAGCTTTGCAGAGTTTGAAAGCAGTGAGCTACCCGTAATTCGGGAATTGCTGACCCTCGAGCACCACGAACACTCAGCGGATCCACACTATCCCAATCCCTGGGACAAGCGGCGCCGGCCCAAAGAAGAGATACTCTAGTTCAGCCATCTTTGCCGGGCCAGACAATCGCTCAAGCCGCTTTTTAGACTGTTTATTGAGCGCCTGCGGTAAAGACGGTTTCCGGTTTGGAGATGTGCGCAGCAAATTGCCCTGCGGTTTCGACTTATCTGACTTTCGGTTATCCTCCACCTTAGTAAGAATAAGAAATGAAAACTGAGCCCGATATTATTACCAACAAATGGTACGCGCTGGATTTGTCGGTCCAGCCCGTAGCGCGCGAGGCTGCGGAGTATGCACTGATGGAAGCAGGCGCCCTGGGCACCGAAACGAATGAACAAAACGCCGCCAATGACTCATTGATACTGGTGAGCGCGTACTTCGCGGCGACTCCGGATCGGGAACGTGTACGAGCCGAATTGGGCGAAGCACTGCGTATCTATGAACTGCCTACTTCTTCGGTGCGGGACATGCAATTCCGCGAGGTCGCCGATCGCGATTGGATCAGAGAATGGAAGCAGAAATGGCAACCGGTCGAAATCGGACGCCTCGTCATTGCGCCCCCCTGGAGCGATATCAGGGCCGCCAGGGACCGCGTGATCATTCGCATTGAGCCCGGGATGGCGTTTGGCACTGGCACACATGAAACAACCCGTCTTTGCTTGAAAGCAATAATGCGCTTTTTCAAAGGTGGAAGCTTTCTGGATGTGGGCACCGGAACGGGCATCCTCGCGATTGCTGCCGCCAAACTCTTTTCTACTGCTCAGGTAACAGCCTGCGATACGGATGCCGCCGCCCTGGAGATTGCACGCGAGAACGCACGGTTGAATGAAGTTGCCGGGCAAATCGAGTTTCGGGTTGGTTCACTGATGGATCCAGCGCTCGCGGGGGCAGGCCGTCCGCTTGCTTCTGCAGATTTTGTCTGCGCCAACCTGACTGCGGATGTAATTGGCCCACTTCTGCCGGCGCTAATCAGCGCCTCTTGCGGCCGCCTGGTGCTCTCAGGGATCCTGGACACGCAATTAGATGCGATTGTCGATCAACTGCAGAACTCCGGAGCAACCGGGAATTTGGTGATGATGCAGGATGGTGAGTGGATGGCATTGGTAGTGTGAACAGGTGGTAAGACCCCAATAAAATCGAATCAATGACCCGACGAAGGTTTTTTGCTCCACCGAGTTCTTTTGCCGTCGATCGTCAAAGTGTTCGTTTGGACGCTGCTGAGGCACGGCATCTGCGCGACGTACTGCGCCTGCATCGCGGCGACCAGGCATACGTTTTTGACGGCGAAGGAAAAGAGTTTCAATGTGCAGTCGCAGACAGCAGTCGCGATTACGCACAGCTCAGCGTCATGGCTGAGGTCCAACCCGCCCGCCAGGAGTCCCCGCTCGATCTAACGCTGGCTAGCGCCCTGCTTAAAGGCGAGAAATTTGATCTGGTGGTGCAAAAAGCTACTGAGTTGGGTGTTGCTCGCGTTCTGCCGATCATTACTGAGCGTGCCGACATCAGACTTCGGGATGATGGCGAAACGAATAAGCGCGTCGTTCGCTGGCAGCGTATCGCGCTCGAAGCAGCCAAGCAATCTGGAAGAGCCCGGGTTCCGGACGTGGCCCCACCGCAGACTTTTCCATTCTTACTGCAAAGTTGTTCCGGCGAGAGCGGACCTGGTTCATTGAAGGTCATGTTCTCTGAGCGAGATGGCCAACGGTTGGACGAGTCAATCAAGTCGCGTGCGGTCACCAGAGTCATTGCCCTGGTGGGCTCGGAAGGCGGTTGGACAGACGAAGAGATCGCGCAGGCGCAGCAGGCCGGGTGGGCGATCGTTACTCTCGGTGGGCGGACGCTCCGTGCGGAGACAGCCGCGATTGCCGTGGTTGCGTTGCTGCAGAACCTGCTCGGAGATTTGAATTAGTTGGCCTTCAGCCTGGCAATGCGTTTAGCTTCCTGAGCCATTCCCGGGCCAGCACGCGATCTCGCTTGATTTCAAAGGCCCAGTCCGGATCCAGCGGCACGCCCAGGACTACTTCCAGCTCAGCCCGCGCCCGGGCGACTGCCCCCATCTCAAACAACAACTCCGCAAAGTAAATCCGGGTAACCGTGTTGTTGGGGGCAATACTGATCGCGCGTTCAAAATTCGCCGCCGCGCGAGCGAGCCCTCCGCCGAGGAGGCGTGGCATTTTCTGCTCCAGCCGCCCCAAAACCCGGCGAGGCCCGGCGGCGTGGTAGGTGTCGTCAATTTCAATTGCTCGCCGCAATTCTCGTTTCGCTTTGAGAGCATGGATTGCAGCCTGCAAGGATCCGGCGCGTTGAGCCAGCAACGCCAGGTTCACGCCGAGCCAGAAATGTCCTGCGACCCAATCGGGTTGTAACCTTGCGCTGAGCGCTCCGGCCTTGACCCCTGCTTCATGGAATGTCCCTGAAGATTCAGCCTGACTGGCCTCCTGGCCGAGAAAGAAGTAGGCGCGCGCCAACCGCCAGGCGGCTCTACTGGATGGCTCCAGCGTACGCAATAACTCCACACTGACTCTTACGTTAGCAAGGTCGTTCCGGCCAGCATAAAGCTGATCGGCACGCTTGAAGACATTTTCTGCTGCACTGGTATTCAATTCAGTGGATCATTGCCGCCAACCGCGGATCTGTATCTCAGCCTGGGGACGCCCTTGTAATAGAAGCTTTGACGGTAATGGTGTAGACGGCGCAGAATATGCGCAAATGGCTTTCGCAAACAAGTCAGCAGGTGGCCGAAACTCGGAAGACCAGTCTCGAAAAAGAGGACTTGTCAGCCAACCGCGAGGCTGACCCGCGGTGAGCAAGGCGCTCGCTGAGGGGAAAAGGTCACTTTGGGAACAATGTTTGCAGCAGATACGTTTATCGCCTTAACGATGCGAGGGAGCACCGCGACATGGCTTTCACCAGGGCAGAAGCGATTGAACGGGCGCGAAAAGATTTAGCAGTGCGCCTCTCGGTCAATAAAGATGAAATCAAGGAGATATCGGTAGAGGACGCTGATTTTCCGGACATGGCATTGGGGGCGCCAGTCGCGGGTGAAATGAGCGGACAAATGATCACTTCGG
>DAIMCP010000034.1:0-11588 GCA_036726305.1 Pyrinomonadaceae bacterium
AGACCAAAGACCAAAGACCAAAGACCAAAGACCAAAGACCAAAGACCAAAGACCACTATACTTACTTGTGCGCAGCCAACTCCTGTAACGCCCGGGTCGCATACTGCCGCGCCATCTGCTTGCGCCAATTCATCACAAAGTCAGTATTGTCGAGTGGGCGGGCCCTGACGTAACAGGCTTCCGCGGCAGCCTGGATATGTTCCTCATCGAAAGGATTTCCAATCAACGCGGTCGCGGCTTCCGAAACTTCCAGGGGCGCGGGAGCGATACCACCGAGTACGAGTCTCGCTGCTTTCACGCCTCCTGCCGCATCGGTTTGCACCCAGGCAGCCACGCCCAGCACCGGGAAATCAAACGCGCCGCGCCGGCGCAGCTTTTGATACGACGCGCGCCAGCCGTTAGTCGGCGGTAGCTGGATGTCGACCAGCAATTCATCCGGACGTTTTTTCAAATATTCAATGCCATCGTCGTTGTAGAAGCCCGCTGCGTCTATGACCCGTTCGCCAAGCGTCGACGCCAAACGAAACCGGGCGCCAATGGCCACCATCACCGGCACCAGGTCCGACGATTGCACCGCCCAGCACTTTGAACTTCCCGGCGCGACCCAGCAAACATCGCCGTCTTTCTTCAGACAAAAGTTTATGCCCTTGCGCCATTCGTAATTCTGATCGTAGTAGTTGCAGCGCGTGTCCAACAGTAGATTGCCGCCGATGGTTCCCATGTTGCGCAGGATCGGCGTCGAGATTGTGCGCGCTGCGTTTACGATGACCGGATAGTCGCGCTGGATGATGGGATGCTCGATGAGGTCGGTGAGCGTCACTGAAGCCCCGATGCTAACGCCTGACGGACCATCCCCAGCGATCTGATTTAGCGGCTGCAGACGCATCACCGAGATTACGGTCCGCGGGGTTTGCTGGAGCCGCTTCATGTTCGGGTAGAGATCTGTTCCTCCCGCTACAAACTGCGCAGTCGGCCCCAGGTCGCCGGCAGTCTGTACCGCCTCCGCGATAGTACGCGGCACGCGGTATTCAAATTTGGGAAGTCGCATCATGGAGGTTTGAGTCAGGCTCTCTTCTTCTCGTCAATTTTCAACTCAGGATGGCGTGCGAGGAAGCCGCCGCGTTTCACCTTATAGCGCCCGGGTCTGAGCATGTCATCGTCAGTCCAGCCGCGCTTTAAGCCTGCTTCATAATCCTCCTGCGTGACACAAGTTCGACCTCTTCGGACGCTGGCTCAGACTTTTCATCTTTCTTGTTCTTCATATAACTTCCTTTCCGACAGTGTCGGAGGCCGGGCCGAGATGATCCGAATTACGTTGCCTAGTCGTTCGGCAAAGACGACAAACAAGATCCGGCAGGAGTCGCGCGTCAAGCAGCCACAAGCGCAAGGTTAAAACGCAGCTTCACAATCTGGTTGCGGTCGGTGATGTCAGTTTCAGCTTTGACCTTTCCGGTTTCATCGACGAATTCAATAATGAACCCAGCCGGATGATCGGCCGTCGATCCCAATACCTGAACCACGGTGCCAACGTCTCCCCGATGCAGATCAGCCTCTGGCTGATCAACTAAGAGCACCACGAGATCGTTTTCATGAATATCATCCATTGTCGTTCACCTCTCACTTCACGTAACAACTGGTCAACCCCGGGAAGTCGGTGCCAAATTCTATTATCCAAGAGAACCTGACGACAGCCGACCTCCCCTTGTATTCAAGTACGGAGTCTATTACATACTTGGCGCCGAATACAGAGGCCGTACCTAGTCTGGCATCGTCACCTAATGCTGTCTCAAGCGCCCGTTCGCGCAACCATTCAGCATCCTTTAGCGTGATTCCAAGTGCCGCCCTGAAAACTCTAGCCTTGTGTCTGCCCACGGGATGGTTCGGATTGAGGCTGTAGTCGCGCAGCTTTCAATCTCAACGAGCGCCTTGTGTGAGTTCGGTAAGCGCACAATTAACCAAATGAAGAGGACTACGAATGCACCGCAACCCGGGGCAGCTCGCGGCCATCGCCACCTTCAGCGGGTGTCAAAATGCGCTGCGATTCGGGCCAATCGACCGTGGGAACCGAGGTCGGGCCGAAACGCCCCTCGCGGCCATTGCTCTTTTCGCGCAGCGCTTTCAGGACTTTTTCGGGCGTGAGCGGCACTTCGTCGATGCGCACACCGACGGCGTTATAGACGGCGTTGGCCACGGCGGGCGGGACGGGAAGGAGCGGCCCCTGCCCCACTTCCTTGGCTCCAAATGGTCCATTGGGATCCGGGTCTTCGATCAAGTAGGTCTTGACGTCACACATCTCCATGGTGGTCGGACTCTTGTACTCGAGCATCGAGGGAAACTTGTGCACCAGATTCCGATTTGCGCGGTAGGTCATCTCTTCCATCAGAATCTCGCCCAGACCCATGTACACCCCGCCCTCGACCTGGCCCATTACCAGCACTGGGTTAATCGACTGCCCAATGTCATGGCCGATCCAGATGCGTTCGACGGTGACGATTCCAGTTGCCGGATCGACGTCAACTTCGGCAATCGCGGCGGAGTAGCTGTAGGCCGGGGAGGGACCAACACCGGCACCTTTGTACTTGCCCGGCGAGCGCGGTGGCGAATATGAACCCACCGTGCCGATTGTGCCGAACTTCGATTCGGCCAATACGACGGCTTCGGCAAAGGTGACACCAACTTCAGGATTCTCCACATCAAACACGCGACGTTCGGCGAGAGATAGGTTCTCAATCGGCACGCCGAGCTTTTCCGCTACGGCCAGGACCAGCAATTCGCGCGCGCGTTCCGCGGCCTGCACGGCGGCGTTACCCGTCATCAAGGTGACGCGGCTGGAATAACTGCCCAGATCAACTGGCGTCAAATCCGTATCGGCGGTCACCACGCGAATGTCGAAGGGGTCGATGCCCAGGACTTCGGCCACTATGTAAGCCAGAACCGAATCGGAACCCTGCCCGATGTCGGTCGAGCCGCACATCACGCAAACCCCGCCCTGCCGATCGAGCCGCAGTTGCACCCCCGATTGCGGCATGTTGTTCCAGTAGATTGGCAAACCGGCGCCGCAGATGTACGAGCTGCAGGCGATTCCAATGCCCTTGCCGAAGGGCAGCCTGCGCCTGCTTTGGTCCCAGCCCGAAAACTTGTTTTGCCAGTCGGAACCCGCAACTACCTTGTCGATGCACTTGCCCAGGCCCATGCTGCCGACCCGCAAATAGTTGGCGGTCACTGAATACGGCTTGACCAGGTGCTGCCGGCGCATCGCGGCCGGATCCAGCTTCAAATCTTCCGCGATCTTGTCGAGCTGTACTTCGAGGGCATAACGCGGCTGCGGCGTGCCGTGGCCGCGCTTTGGCCCACAGGGTGGTTTGTTAGTAAAGGCGCGCAGGCCCTGAAATTTGTAGCGCGGCACATCGTAGGTGACGGTTTGCAGCGCGCCGGTATAGAAGGTGCTCGCGACGCCATAGCTGCCATAAGCGCCGCCGTCCAGAAACGACTGAAAGTGCATCGCGGTGATGGCGCCATCTTTTTTCACGCCTGTCTTCACATGCATGAGCACGGGATGGCGACCGCGATGACAGTAAAAAACTTCCTCGCGTGTCAAAGTGTTTTTCACCGGCCGGCCGGTGATCATCGCGAGCTTGCAAACGACTACTTCATGATTAAAAGGATCGCTCTTGCCCCCAAAGCCACCGCCGTTGGGCGTGGCGATCACGCGAATATGACTGGCGGCGAGACCCAGAACCTTCGTCAAAGCTCGATGCACGTAGTGCGGCGTTTGTGTCGAACTCCAGAGCGTCAGTTTTTCGTCGCTGTCAAAATGGGCCAGGGCTGCGTGCTGTTCCAGGGGCAGGTGCGTGTTGCCTTCGTAGAAAAATGTGTCTTCGCGAATCAAGTCGGCCTCGGCGAAGCCTTCGTTGACGTCGCCAAACTCGAGGGAAACTTTCTTGTGAACATTGCCCCCGTCGCCATATTCGTGAATGCGCGGCTCGTCAATCAAAATCGCTTCATCAATCGAAGCGATGGTCGGAAGCGCCTCGTATTCGACTGCGAGCAGATTCATCGCGGCGAAAGCGATCTCTTCGTCAATTGCTGCTACTGCGGCAACCGGATCGCCGATGAAGCGCACCTTGTCGATGCACAACGCATGCTCGTCCTGGCTGACCGGAAGAATGCCGTAAGAGATCGGCAAATCGCTGCCTGTAATAATCGCTATGACGCCAGGCAGAGCGGCGGCTTTTGCTGTGTCAATGCTCTTGATGAGGGCATGGGGAACGTGGCTGCGCAGGATCTTGCAGAACAACATGCGCGGTAACACGATGTCGTCGGCAAACTTGGTTTGCCCGGTACACTTGGCGCGCGCATCTACCTTGCGAAAAGGTTTGCCGACTACGTTTAGTTGTTTTTCTTTATGGTTTCCAGACATCAAGACGATTTCCCGCAGAACTCAACGTGGCCAGGTGAGACGATTTCATTCACAGCCGTACAGGCTCTCGCGCGGCAATGCAAACGCTTCGCCCCGCAGGCGCGCCGCAGCCAGTTCGACTGCTTCATAGATCTTGATATAGCCCGTGCAACGGCAGAGGTTCCCGGACAATGCTTCCCTGATCTCGTCCCGCGAAGGATTTGGTTTTCGGTCCAATAACTCTTTGGCCGCCAGCAGGAATCCAGGCGAGCAGTAACCGCATTGGGCCGCTCCCAGATCCGCGAAGGTGTCCTGCAGTGGATGAAGCGTTGCGCCGTCGGCCATTCCTTCGATGCTGGTTACTTCGCGATCTTCTGCGTCAACACCGAGCATCAGGCAGGAAAGAATTGAACGTCCGTCAACGAGCACCGTGCAGGTGCCGCACTCACCCAATTCACAGCCGTGTTTGGTGCCCGTTAGATTTAGATCCTCGCGCAGGACTTCCAACAGAGTTTTGTGGGGCGCGAAGGCGACTTCGGTCTCTTCGCCGTTTAACCTGAACTTGATGTGTGCCTTCTGTTTCATTGCTCTTAACTGGAGGGAACAGCTGACGGCAGTCTTCCGCAGCGGCAAGCGGGCGAAGACTAACCCTTGGTGTTCGCCAGATCCTTCTTCTTTCCACCGCTGTTCAGCACGATATTATCAATCAAGCGTGTCTTGCCGATGAAGACGGCCATCGTGATCAGGACCGGTTGATCGTCGAGCTTTTCCAGCTTATCAAGACTCTCAGTATTGGATACGTTCACATATTCCAAACGCGCCCGTGGTTCCAACTCCACTGTCTTGCGAACGATGTCGGCGAGTTTGCTCCCGCTGCGCTCGCCGGCCTTGTAAGCTTCACGCGCCTTCAGCAGCGCGCCGTAAATTACCTTCGCGGCTTCACGCTCTTCAGCGCTGAGATAGGTGTTTCGCGAAGACATGGCCATTCCGGAATCTTCGCGGACAGTGGGCAATACTACAATCTCTGTGTCAAAAGCGAGGTCTCGCACCAGCCGTTTGATCACGAGGGATTGCTGTGCATCCTTCTGTCCAAAAAAAGCAAAATCAGGGCGAACAGTATTCAGCAAAACAGTCACGACTGTAGCGACGCCGCGGAAATGGCCAGGGCGCGACACGCCTTCAAGCTGATCAGACAAACCCTCCACCGTTATGTAGGTGGCATAGCCCCGAGGGTACATTTCTTCGGGGGTGGGCACAAAGATGTAGTCGACGTTGTAGTCGGTCAATAGTGCAGTATCTTTGGTCAGGTCGCGCGGGTAGTGATCGAAATCTTCTGTGGGTCCGAATTGCGTCGGGTTAACAAAGACAGACACCACGACGACGTCGCACATCTGACGTGCTTCTTTGACCAGGCTCAGGTGGCCTTCGTGCAGCGCGCCCATAGTTGGCACTAGCCCAATACTCTTGTCCTGCTCGCGGCGGATTTTGCGCGCGACGGAGCTCATGCGCTGGCGGCGATTTATTATCTCCATAGGTGTTTCGGGAAGAGTCAGGATTTCCCTGATTTGGATTTCCGCGGCGCCGTGATGTGCAGTTCATCCGCTGCTTCGGCAGGAAGTCCATAGGACTCAGCGTCCGAAGGATAGGTGCCACCGCGGACATCATCGGCAAAACGGCTGACCGCATCTGTAATTGTCTGGTGCAGGTCCGCATAAGGACGCACAAACCGCGCCTGCTTGCCGAATGAAAGACCCAACATGTCGTGCAGTACCAGCACCTGAATATCGCAATGGACACCGGCGCCAATCCCGATAGTTGGAATGCTGAGACTTTCGGTAATCAGTTGCGCAATCTCGCGGGGAACGACTTCCAGAACCAGTGCGAAGGCGCCGGCGTCTTCCATGGCGCGCGCGTCATCCAGTAACTGGCGGGCGGCGCTGGCTGTTTTGCCCTGCACGCGATACGCGCCCAGCTTATTAATCGACTGGGGCGTCAGGCCAATATGGCCCATCACTGCCACTTCTTCGTCGACCAGTCGTTTGACCAGTTGGACACGTTTGTGCCCACCTTCTAATTTCACCGCTTCGGCTCCGCCTTCCTTAACCAGGCGCAAAGCATTCTTAACCGCGTCATCAGGTCCCGTATGAAACGATCCGTAGGGCATGTCGGCCACCAGCAGAGCCCGTTGTACGGCCCGCCGCACAGCTTTGACATGCGTGAGCATCTCTTCAAGCGTCACCGGCACGGTATTGCCGTAACCCAGCACGACATTCCCCAGGCTGTCACCTACGAGAATGATGTCGATGCCCGCCTCGTCAACCAGACGGGCCGTGGGATAATCGTAGGCCGTCAGACAAACGAGCTTTTCACCGCGTTCTTTGCTGGCTCGCAGGGATGGGGCAGAAACTTTTTCGGGACGTTCAGGTTTCAAATACGGCATGATTTAACTCCCTGATTATAGGGTTGGGGCAGAAATGCCGCCAAAACTGGGAAGCCTGGTGATGTGCAAGGCATGCTTAACAAGGGCGGACATTATAACGGGAAACTATTGAAAAGGGGAAAAGTAAGCAGACCCCCTGTTTGCTAATCGGACTTCTCCATTTCGCCTCGGGCGCTCTTTGCTTATCTAAACCTGCCGATAATTCATAATCTTGTTAGCGGCGTGAATTCTTATGTCGCAATATCTTTTGCGTGAGCCAGGAAACAAGGGAGGCGAGCATCAGGATGATGAGGGCCATGCCCGCGTAACTCTTACTTAGATTGAAGGCGAGGCCCCAGCTTCCAGCTCCAAGGTCATCAGCAGGACCGTTAAGAATCAGGAACGCGCCTCCACGGAAGAGGAGGACAACCGGAACCGAGAAGACCAGGACCATCACTCCCAGGGCCGCCGCCGTTGCAGTTGTGCGTTTCATTTAGGCTCAGGGTGCAAGGCCGGCTTCATGTTTGTTATGGGCGGCTGCCAAAGTCGCACCTCAGAATGATCCGTGGTGGTGGCCAGCAACTGCCGGATTGTCATCTGCAGAACGGGGTGAACCAGTTGCGGACAAAGCTCAGCCAGCGGTGCCAGCACGAAGCGACGTTCATGAAAGCGTGGATGAGGTAGAGTGAGGATCGCCGTCGATTGCACCCTGTTTCCATGCATTAGTAAATCGAGATCAATGCTGCGCGGTCCCCGCTCGACTTCGCGCGTCCGTCCCAACTCCAGCTCAATTTTCAACAAAATTGCCATCAGCTGATCTGAGGAAGTCAATCCATTCCCGTTCAATTCGGCGACCATATTCAGAAAGGCCGGCTGCGCGAATGTTTCAAACGGTGCCGTCTCGTAAACGGAAGATAAACGGATGATCTCCAGCCCCGCCTCCATCATGCTGCGCACAGCCAGCAGCAGGTTTCCGGCGCGATCACCAAGGTTGGATCCGAGGCCAATATAAACATTTTCGGGGTGAGTCGTGGCGGCTGACATTATGATTGAAATCTGTTCCTGGTTCTTTGCTCTTTGCTTTCGACATCATACTTGAACCCTTTGACGATGCTTAATATTCTTAGCACTCAAGAAACCAAAAACAAAGGCCAAAGAACAATGAACAGCTTTGCAGCCGGACTGTGCTACACTCGCGCGTCGCAGTCGGGTACCCAGGGTTGACTTATTCCAGTGAGGCCTGGCGCTAAACAGGGCGCGGCATCCGGGCGGGTAACAGAGCCCCGTCAATACAAAAATGGCTCGCAGAAGATTTCGCAGCAACCAGCGGCACGAACCGAACACTGAACGTTCCTTCCAGGAATACGTTCTCTCAACTCCAGCCCCGCAAACCTCCCGAACTGAACTGCTGCGTTTGGTGCGCGGCGGTGAAGATACCTTTCTCGAGCTCAAGGTAAAACTCTCGAATTCGGAAAAAATCGCCCAGGAAATAATTGCCTTAGCCAACACTGGCGGTGGCGTGATGGTCTTCGGCGTGAACGACCAGATGCGTATCGAAGGTGTCGATGATCCTGAAAGCGTTCAGGATGAACTGGTCCGCATCTGTCGCGATGAAATCCAGCCGAGCCTGGTCCCGTTCATTGATCGCATTGCCTTCGATAGCGGACGGCGGGTTGTGGCGCTCGATATTGAAGGCAAGCGCCGGCCGTACCGCACTCGCGACGGGCGCTTCTACCTGCGCATCGGTTCAGAGAAAAGGGAGGCCACGCGGGAAGAGTTGTCGGCCCTTTTGGACGAGGCGCGGCCCCTGCGTTACGAGAATGTGCCGGCGCTGGGCGCAGGTTTCGCGGACATTGACGAGGCGCTGGTCTGGAGTTTCGTACGCGAATTCGAAGGCGATGGCTTCGATGAACTGGGCACCAATGGTTATCCAACGAAACTGGTGCTGGAAAGAGATCTTTTGCTCACCGCAAGTTCCGGCGGCGAGCCGGTCCCTACTGTTGCCGCCCTACTGTTGTTCGGCCGTGATGAGCGCGTTGCCGAACTTCTGCCGCGTGCCAACGTGGTGGCAACCAGGTTCGCGGGGGACTCTATTCAGGCGCCGGTGATCGAACGCGTAGTGTTGTCCGGGAACCTGCTGACGCTTTTCGAAACCACTCAGCGTTTCATAGCCCGCTACTGTGATTTGTGGGACACTCGTCCACGCAATTTTCCTGGCAGCGAGACAGGGGAGAGCCCGGTAGCGGCGCGGGCAAATTATCAACGTGGCGCGCTGCTTGAAGCAGTAGCCAACATGCTTATTCATCGGGACCTGGCGTTGCGAGAACAAACAACTCGATTGCAAATATTTGACCGTGGGCTGGAACTCATCAATCCGCGCCGCTCACTGGGCTTTTCACCAACAGCCCAAAAGGCGATCCGGTACGGAGTGCCCCAGGAATTGAACCCACAACTCCATGCGATCTTTAAGAGTCCGGCCTATGGATTGAAACTGACCGGCGGTGGATTGCCGGCCCTGCTGCGAAGCGCCCGCGAGTTTGCCGGGCGGCGAGTGGAGATCGTCGCCTTCAACGACGAGTTTCGTCTAAGGATGTTTGGTGTGTAACTTGAACCGTTTCGTCGTGCCTTGGCAGCTGCATTTCTTTACGACCATCGCAAACTATACAGTCTGTACAGAAGAACATGATCAGACCATTCCAGGGAATCAAGCCAGTTGTTCATCCCACCTCATTTGTTGAAGACAGCGCCCAGGTAATTGGCGATGTACATATCGGTGAGCAATCGTCCATCTGGTTCAACACAGTAGTGCGTGGTGACGTGCACTTTATTCGCATCGGCAACCGCACTAACGTTCAGGACAATTCCGTCATCCACGTGCGCAATGGCACCTGTCCCACGATATTGGAAGATGAAGTAACCGTTGGCCACAGTGTGACTCTGCACGGTTGCCACGTTGAACGCGGTTCGTTGATCGGGATCGGCTCGATACTGCTCGACGATGTGCGTGTTGGAGAGTATTCGCTTGTCGCCGCCGGCGCGGTGGTCGCACCCGGGACAATCATCCCGCCGCGCTCGCTGGTGATGGGGATGCCGGCGCGCATCAAGCGAACCTTGTCGGCGGAGGAAGTCGCGGGCCTGGATGTGTTCTGGAAAAACTATGTAGAGTTGTTAAAGCTGTACCTGAGTAACGCTGACTGTTAGTTTGCGAACCCGTTTCCTGCCTCGCCGATCTACGAGCAACCTAACAGTTTGCCTTTCCTTGGTAATGACCTTTTCGGGTTATGATGACGCGACAAATTTCATTCGCTTAGTTATGTGGCCGGACGCAGACTGCCAGTTGCGTTACTTGAATTAAGCACTCGATGCCTGCAAACAAAACACAACCAGCGCGCGGCATGCGCGATTTTCTCCCGGCTGATGTCCGCCGCCGGGAGTATGTCATCGGCGTTATCAAAGAAGTCTACGAGCGCTACGGTTTTGAGCCGCTGGAAACTCCGGCGGTGGAGAATATCGAAACGCTGCTGGGCAAATATGGCGAGGAAGGGAATCAGCTGATCTTCAAGATACTAAAACGCGGGGTCCATGAAAGCACAGGTGAAGCCGATCTGGCCCTGCGCTATGACCTGACAGTGCCCCTGGCCCGTGTCGTCGCCGAATACCGCGACAAGCTGCCCAGGTTTTTCAAGCGTTACCAGATTCAGCCCGTCTGGCGTGCCGATCGGCCGGCGCGTGGACGATTTCGTGAATTCTACCAGTGTGATGTTGATGTGCTGGGATCGCACTCGATGGTAGTTGAAGCCGAGATCTGTGCGGCTGCCGGAGAAGCTCTAAGCAAACTTGGATTCAGCGATTTTGTGATTCGCCTGAATCATCGCCAGGTGCTCAGTGGAGTCCTGCAGGCAGCCGGCATTCCCGCGGAAAAACATGACGCAACCCTGATCGCCCTGGACAAACTGGACAAGATAGGCCGCGCCGGAGTCAGGCAAGAGTTTCTCGAGCGTGCTGTCGAAGACCAGCCCGGGGAGCGGTTGTTGGATTTTTTTGGTGAGCTCAACTCACTGGAGCACGCCGCCGCTATCGCCGAAGGCGACGAGCCGGAAAAGAAACAAGCCGCCTTGAACGCTGCTATTCTGGGTCGTCTGATCGAATTTTTGGGCAGCAATGAAACCGGCGCCGGCGGCGTCGAGGAGCTTCGCCTGATTTTGTCCCATGCATCGGCCCTCGGGATCGCTGCGCGGATCAGAATTGAACCAAGCCTGGCGCGCGGACTTTCTTATTACACGGGCGCCATCCTTGAAATCGCGGTTCCCGATCTGGCTGGGAGTCTCGGCGGCGGAGGTCGCTATGACAACCTGGTCGGAATGTTCCTGGGTGAGGATGTCCCTGCGTGTGGTTTCTCGCTCGGCTTGGAACGAATCATCGTGGTGATGACTGAGCGCGAGATGTTTCCGCCTGATCTGGTCAGTTCGGCGGCGGATGTGATGGTTACAATCTGGAATGAAAATTCAGTAGGCGAATCGATCGCGCTTTCGCAGGAGCTACGCAGCGCCGGCCTGCGGGTCGATTTGTATCCGGACGCGGACAAAGTCGGTAAGCAGTTCAAGTACGCTTCCGCGCGTGGTATTCGATTCGTCGCCGTCCTCGGTGACGACGAACGGGCCCGTGGTGAAGTCGCCATCAAGGAAATGACATCGGGCGAACAGCGAAACGTGAAGCGCCATGAAGTTGCAGACGCAATACGCGTTGGACTGAAACGCGAGTAACCAGCCG
>DAIMCP010000034.1:11688-51427 GCA_036726305.1 Pyrinomonadaceae bacterium
AATCCGTCAACGTCCTGGGGCTCACGCCCCAGTCTTTATGCTGCCACCTGCTTCGCCGGTTAGAATCAAGGAGTTCCCATGGAGCAATCACTGGCTCAGCAGTACCTCGAAGACGCAGTCGGTTCCTTCCGTGCGTACAAGAAACTGGCCGAAAAGGCGCTCGATCAACTTAAGGATGAAGAGTACCTGGTCACCCTCGATGCGGAATCTAATAGCGTGGCGGTGATCATGAAGCACATGGCCGGGAACATGCTCTCGCGTTGGACCGATTTCCTAATCAGTGACGGCGAGAAGCCCGATCGCAATCGTGACCAGGAATTTGTGATCGCGCCCGAAACAACCACAGCCGAGTTGCGCGCTTACTGGGAGCGCGGCTGGCAGTGTCTGTTTACTGCCCTGGAGCCTTTGCAGCCTGACGATTTTGCGAAGCAGGTTCTGATTCGCGGCGAGCCGCACACCATCGTTCAGGCTATCAACCGGCAGTTGGCCCATTACTCTTATCACATCGGGCAGATAGCTTTTTTGGCGAAACATTTTCGTTCTTCCGCCTGGCGGTCGCTCACCATTCCTCGCAATCGGTCGGCAGATTTCAATCAGCACCTGGATACGAAGTCGCATCAGCCGGCAGCCACCGAAGATCGATTCGAGGCGGCAGCAGCTTTCGCCCGAAACTCGGAAGATCAAGACAACTAGCTGCAGGCGTTTGGAATACCGCCTTCAGTCGGGTTGTTTCCCGGATCAGTCGGAACGCGGATCGTAAATTATCGTGGTCAAGTTCGATACTCTGAACGCTTCGTAACCGGAGGATTAACGATATGTTCCTGGGCCTGCGCACCGCTATCTATCACATTGAAGACGTGGCTAAAGCCAGGGATTGGTACGCTGCGGTCCTCGGCTGCGAACCATATTTCGATGAACCATTTTATGTGGGCTTCAACGTCGGCGGTTATGAACTCGGTCTGCACCCCGGCGGTGGGGAGGCGGCCGCCAAAGCCGACGGCGTTGTTGCCTACTGGGGAGTAGAGAACGCCGAGGCTGCTGCGCAACGCCTGCTGGAGTTGGGGGCCAGCAAGCACGAGGATGTTCAGGACGTCGGCGGTGGTATCAAAGTGGCCACTGTAAAGGACCCGTTCGGTAACACGTTTGGAATCATCGAAAACCCTAACTTCAAATTGTGAAGGGCGCGCCGCAGCACGCAGACGGCTCGCTTACTTTCAACGAAGATGCCGATGAAAATCACAGCCCTGGGCCATGTGAATGTGACCGTAGCACCATCGTTGGAAGCGGCCGCGAAGTACTTCTATGGCACGGTCATGGGTCTCCAGGAAGTCCCCAAGCCGGCCGAATCAAGTGCTCGCGGTGGCGCTTGGTACCAGTTGGACCGAGTGCAGCTTCATCTGTCTCGTGAGGAAGCGATTGAAAATGAGGGCAGCAAACGTCACGTTTGTTATTTGGTCGAAGATCTGGTTGAAACCGAACGTCATTTCCGGAGTTGCGGCGTCGAGGTCATCGCCGACAGCAGGCCGCTACCTGACTCGCCACGATTTTATGTTCGAGATCCCGGCGGAAACCTTATTGAGGTTGCGCAGGATCGTCGATGAGAGCGGCAGGGACGCGAGGAGGAGGGACGCGGAGACGCGGTGAGGAGCGATGCGGGAGCAGGGACGCGGGAGGAGAGACGCGGGGATGCGGGGAGGGGTGACGCGGGGACATCTGACGTAGCCGGCGCGTTTCTGGCAAAGCATCATAACGTTGCGTGGTAAGTCCCCGCGTCCCTCCTCTCCGTGTCCCCGCGTCTTCCGTTCCCTCCGTGTCCCCGCGTTTTCCGTTCCCCCGCGTCTGCCGCTCCCCGTTTTAGGCCTTTTCCCCTATCTTTCGGTAGAATCAAGCCCATGCTTGATAATCTTGGAAATCTTGAACGGACACACTCGTGTGGCGCCCTGCGCAAAGAAGACGTCGGTAAGTCAGTTACCCTAATGGGCTGGGTGGCCCGGCGCCGCGATTTTGGGGTACTCACTTTTTTTGATCTGCGCGACCGCGACGGCATTACCCAGGTCGTCTTTAACGACGAAGACACTGGGGAGGCGCACAGCAAAGCTAAGGATGTGCGCGGCGAATACGTCATCGCAGTGGTTGGCAAAGTCGTCCTGCGCGATGAAAGTTCCCGCAACGCCAGGCTATCAACCGGCGAAGTCGAAGTCCGCGCCAGCGAACTGTTCATCCTGAACGATGCGCGCACACTCCCTTTTCAACTGGAAACAACAGGCTCAGAAGGCCTGGCCAGTGAAGATCTTCGTCTGAAATACCGCTACCTCGATCTCCGCCGGCCGCAGTTGCAGGCAAACCTCCGTCTCCGTCATCGCGTGGTCACCGAGATCAGGCGGTTTATGGATTCTCAGGGCTTCACTGAGATCGAGACTCCGATCCTGATTAAATCAACCCCGGAAGGAGCGCGCGATTACATCGTTCCTTCCCGCATTCAGCCTGGGCGGTTCTTTGCCCTGCCGCAGTCGCCACAACTTTTCAAACAGATTTGCATGATTGCGGGGCTGGACAAGTACTTTCAAATCGCCCGCTGTTTTCGTGATGAGGATTTGCGGGCTGACCGGCAGCCTGAGTTTACACAACTCGATGTGGAGTTGAGTTTCGCCAACACTGAGCAGATCTATCGCCTGATCGAAGGATTATTCCAGAACGTTTTTCGTTTGATCGGGGTGGAATTAGAGATTCCCTTTCCGCGCCATAGCTATGCCCAGGTCATGCAGCGCTGGGGTTCAGACAAGCCGGACCTGCGGATTGAGGGCATGGAACTAAGAGATCTTTCCGGGCCACTTCAGGGAACTACCTTCGCTCCCTACCAGGCAGTCTTGACGGCAGGTGGTGACATCAGAGGCATCGTCGTCAGGGGAGGCGCCGGCCTGTCACGAAAAGTGCTTGATGACCTGCAGGAATTTGCCCGGCGTTATGGTGCGGGCGCTCTCGCCTGGATCAAGCTTGGCGATGATCTCGGTTCGTCCCTGCTGAAAGCGCTGGGCGAAGACAAAGTCAAACAGGTGGCCGCTGCGGCAGGCGCCGCGCCCGGCGACGCAGTTTTGATCGTCGCTGGAAAGTCAAAAACGGTCACGGCCAGCCTCGGCGCCTTGCGCAATGAGATTGCGCGCCGCGAAAAATTGATTCGCGAAGGCGTGTTTGCACCATTGTGGGTAACCGAATTTCCCATGTTCGAGCACCACGAAGAGGATGGCCGCTACTACTCGATGCACCACCCCTTTACCTCCCCCCTTGATGACGACCTGCCGCTCTTGATCGAGGCGGTAGAGGCGGGTCAGCAGCATTTGTTCGGCAGGATTCGTGCCCGCGCTTACGATGCTGTGATCAATGGAGTGGAGGTAGCCGGAGGTTCGATTCGCATACACCGGCGTGACATTCAGCACATTGTTTTCAAGGCGCTGGGGATGACGGAAGAGAATGCGCGCTCCCGTTTCGGCTTCTTTCTCGATGCTTTGGCTTTTGGCACTCCCCCGCACGGCGGCATAGCCTCCGGCATTGAGCGCCTGATGATGGTCCTCGTTCCCACTGAGAACATCCGCGATGTGATGGCGTTTCCCAAGACTGCCTCGGCCACCGACCTCATGATTGACGCCCCAGGCGAGGTAGAAGAAAGGCAGTTAGATGAACTAAGCCTCAGAGTAGTGCAAAGAACTTGAATTGAACTTGTTCGCGTGCGCTAATAATTGCGTACTCACAGAATTTGCGGTAACGGGGGTCAGACGATTTAAGACTTCAGAGGCACCTGCAGCAAGAACGTCAGGCACGAGGACCTTGATGATTACGATTCGCTCTGATCTGGTTAACGAGATTTTTGCTCATGCAGTTGAAACCGCTCCCGGCGAGTGCTGCGGGCTTGTCGGCGTTGCCGGCGACGGACGCACACAGCGACTTTATCGCCTTCGCAACGTTGCTCCCGCTCCACTCATTTCCTACGAAGCAGCCCCCGAAGAACTGTTCGCCGCCCAGCGGCTAATGCGCGAACGTGAAGAACAACTACTGGCCATTTATCATTCTCACCCCCGCGCAGCGGAGCCGATGCCTTCCGACACCGATGTGCGCCTCGCTTATTACCCTGAAACTATCTATTTCATCGTCGGATTGGCAGGTGCTGCCCCGGTCCTGCGGGCCTTTCGTATCCTGGAAAAAGACCAGGCGTGGAACGAGGTTGAGTATGAGATAACGGACGAGTAAGATGTGAAACTACAGGTCCATTGCGAGCGTAAAACCGGTTGAATGATGGAAACAAAGCGGACTAAATACGATACCAACCCGCTGGATCCGGAGGTGGCGAAGAAGACAGAACGCGTCTGGGGTGAAGGCGAAGCTCTACCGGCAACCGGAGAGGTAAAAGGCGCAACCAAACCCGTTGGTCCACATTCGGGTGAGACCGCGCGCGCTAACGTTTACTCGGAGGCCCCGACTCGCACTTTTGCATCCCCGCCAACAGGCGACTCTTCCTATCCCTCGGTATTTGTGCCGCCGACTTATGCGCCTCCAGCCGAAGTCTATAAACCGCCGCAGATCCCTTTATCCAGACCTGTCCTGCCTGATCCCGCAGCACGGAATATTGCCGGACTTGGTCTTCCTGAAAAATGGGCGGTTATGCTGCCTTATGCCCCCCTCTACATCGGCGTGGTGGCTTCAATATTGGAATTGATTCTGGTGCCGCGTAACGAGTTAAGAGTGCGCGGGCATGCCGCCCAGGGGCTGGCTCTGCATATGGTAATTGTGGCCATCAGCATGCTTTTTGGCGCTGTAGCGGCGATTACGGGCAGTTCCGCGGGGGGGAATATTTTCCGGCTGGCGGCGTTCGTCTTTTTGATCGTCTCGATGATTCGGGTTGGGCGGGGGGCAACCCACCGCATCGCACCGCTCGCTGATTTGGCCGATTGGCTGAACAGTCATATCGATCCCCGCAAGTGAAGCCCTTGGAACTCTCTGGCATCCTCATTGCTTGCAGGTAAGCAGGCTGCTATAAAGTCAGCTAACTGCAGCATTATCTGCAGGAAAGCAGTCCGCGTACCGTGCAGCGATGCTCCGATTTGGTGCAGACTGTTTAAGATGTCGTTATTTTGTGGAGGCTAAGAATGATTAGAACCAAGCACTCTGGAACCAGACAGTTGATGGCCGCGCTCGCCCTGGTGTCCGTATTTCTCTTGCCGGTGTCGGTGTTTTCGCAAACAAAAATCACCTATCACAGTAACAAGTTTAAGCCAACCGATGATTTCAAACTGGGCCGGCAAGCGGCGCAGGAAGCGGAGAAGCAGATGCCGGTGCTGCGCGACCGGGAGGCCACGGATTACGTTTCGGTTGTCGGCCAGCGCCTGGTTGCGGCGATCCCGGCGGAGTTTCAGCATTCGGAGTTTCAATACTACTTCAAGATCCTGAACATCAGTGACATTAATGCGTTTGCGCTTCCGGGCGGGCCGATGTATTTGAACCGCGGCATGATTGAAGCCGCGCGCAACGAAGGTGAAATGGCGGGAGTGATGGCCCACGAATTGAGCCATGTGGCGCTCCGCCACGGAACCGCCCAGGCAACCAAGGGCCAAAAGTATGGTTTGCTGGCGGGCATTCTGGGCATCGGTGGCCAGGTGCTTGGTGGTCCACTGGGAACGGCGGCTCAAATTGGCGCCCAGGGTGTGGGTGTCTATTTTCTGAAGTTCAGCCGCGAATATGAAACGGAAGCTGACATTCTCGGGGCGCAGATCATGGCCCGAGCCAATTACGATCCACAGGATCTGGCCAACATGTTTCGGACCATTGAGCGAGTCAGCGGTGGCGGTGGTGGCGGATTCCTGAGCGATCACCCCAGTCCCCAGAATCGCTATGCGAGAATCAATCAGGAAGCGCAACTCCTGCGGGTCTCGAATCCGATCAGAACTTCGAGGGATTTTGAACGGACCCAGGCTCGCTTGCGCGCCATGCCCAAAGCTCAGACCACGCAGCAGGTTGCGCGCAGCGGCCAACAGTATCCAGTTGAGAACGGACCGGACAGTGGTGAGCCCACCAGCGAAGGCCGTTACCCGACCAACCAACCCCTGGGTCGCGTCTCCGCGCCATCTTCGCGTTGGCAGACTTATTCGCCGCTCGGTGTACTCCGAGTAAGCGTGCCTGACAACTGGCGCGAACTTGGCGAGAGTTCCAATTCAGTCTGGTATGTTCCAGAAGGTGGCTTTGGACAGATGCAGGGCCGCGCAGTATTCACGCATGGCATCAACTTCAGCGTTATGCCGGCACAGGGACAGGGGCTGCAGGCGTCGACGAATCAAATGATCAATGCCTGGCTGCAGGGAAATCCGAACATGCGGCAAATCGGGAGGGCGCAGGGAAGCAATTCAAACCGGCGCTACTGGTTGTCGACTCGCTTCAGCAATAGAAATGAGGCGACGGGCGAGACCGAAGTGGTTGCGCTTTTCGCCACCCAGTTGAGCAACGACAACGTGCTGTTCATCTCCACGGTAATGCCCCAGAATGACGCTGGTAACTTTCAAGCCGCATTCAGTCGCATCCTGAACTCGTTGCAGATTAATGAATGAGAGAGCCAGGGTTGGCTTTTCCATGCACCAAAAGGGCCTGCTGGTGAAGCAGGCCCTTTTTCCTGGCATGGGCTGGAGCCTATGAACTCGGCGCCTGGCTGCGGGCTCGTGTCCAGGTTAGCTCCTTGTCTTCGCTTCCTGCCAGAGCGCTTCCAGCTCGTCCAGAGACGTGCCGGAAAACTCCTGCCCCCGCGCGCGCAGCGTCTCTTCGATGTGATTGAAGCGACGACGGAACTTTCGATTGGTAAGCTTCAGCGCCGCTTCAGGCTCCGTCTTCAAATGGCGCGCGATATTCGTAACGGCAAACAACAAGTCACCTACTTCTTCGCGCACGCTCGCGTGATCGACTTCACTGTTAGACTCCTGGTGCAGCTCAATCGCGGCCCGCAGTTCATCCAGCTCTTCCTGAATCTTGGCAAAGATGTCTTCGAGGTGCTGCCAATCAAAACCGACGCGTGCGGCTTTGGTTGAAAGTTGGTGAGCTTCCATCAGTGCCGGCGCCTTGCTCGAGACACCAGCAAGCAGCGAAGCTTCTCGCTGCAGATCTTTACCGGCACTGCGTTTCTCTTCAGCCTTGATTGCTTCCCATGAACGCAATACGTCGCTGGTGGTGTCCGCCTTGGCGTCTCCAAAGACATGAGGATGCCGGCGCACCATCTTCTGATGCACAGAGGTAATGACGTCCCCGATGGTAAAGTCGCCTCGCTCTGCGGCGACCTGGGAGTAAAAAACGATTTGGAACAAGAGGTCGCCCAGTTCATCGCGCAGTTCCGTTGGCCGGCCCTCGCTGGCTTCCGCCACGGCTTCGAAAGCTTCGTAAGCCTCCTCCAGCAACATCGGGGCGAGAGTTGCATAGGACTGTTCCCGATCCCAGGGACAGCCTTCAGGCGAGCGCAGTTGTTCCATTAAGGCCACAAGATCAGTGAAATTTTTCGACATAGTCACCGTTGCGGAGCGGCAATCCATTCCGGTATCGCGCCCAGTTCTCACGCATCATCGGTCTGGAGAGCGCGCACTGCCGAGCGTGGCGCAGCGTTTACGAGGGGCTCACAACTGCGCTCTCCAAGCAAGGGTAAGCCGGAATTCTAATCGGAGAAGAGTCGAAGATCCTAAACCGGCAGGACCTGGATGCGCAGGCTGAGGCTCATTAGGGGCGAACCAGCCGGCTGGAAAGGCTTGTGTTGCGGGGGTGAAGCGAGGATGTTAGGATCGCGGAAACTTAAAGAACACAAAGAGAAGGTGGTTACACTCCCGGGCGTTTAGGCCCGGCGAGACAAAGAAAATGGACGAAGATCAAGCAACATTCAAAGTCACTGATCGCAGATTATTCAACGCAGACGGATCGCCCCGTGATCTGGGTCCCGAGACAAAGCAAGAAGCGACCGGCACTGCGCCCGCAATTGATCCGCCCGGGACTACGGAAACCAAGTCAATCCCGGAACCAGCAGCGCCGCCGCCCCCGGTAGAGAGTGCCCCCACGACCCGGCCCTCTGTTGAAGAGACTTCAACTCAAAGCGAAGAGGAGTTTACAGAAGCCGATATCCCCGACGCCCATGATCCCGCCAGCTTTGTAAATTTTGCGATGTCCATAGCATCGAATGCGGCGTCGGCACTGGGAATGATGGAGCATCCGGTAACGCACAAGCGAGAGGTCGACCTGGAGCTGGGCAAGCACTGGATCGACGTGCTGGGAATGTTACAAAAGAAGACCAGCGGCAACCTCTCAGCTCCGGAGGCCCAGATTCTTGAAAGCTGGCTTGCCGATTTGCGCATGCAATTTGTATCGCTGAGTGGCCAAGCCGCCCACAAAGCTCCGGCGGCTTTCACCGGACGCGATATTATTGGTGGGAAGTAGGGAACGAAATTTTGTTCTTTGCCCGTAGTTCCTGGCGCCTGGCAGCCGATGGATATTTTCAGGGAGTGAATTCCCCGAACAAGATACAAAGATCCAGGTATAACGCCCGGCCCCTGACATGAAGCTCACTTTTCTCGGTACTGGTACATCGACGGGAGTGCCGTCGATTGGCTGCGAGTGCGAGACCTGTCTCTCAGATGATCCCCGTGACAAACGCTTGCGAGTTTCGATCATCATTGAACACAATGAACAGACGCTCCTGGTCGATACGTCTTCAGACTTTCGCCAACAGGCATTGCGCTTCGGATTGAAGCGGCTTGACGCGGTGCTCATCACGCACTGTCACGCCGATCATATTTTCGGCCTGGATGACATACGCCCTTTGAATTTTCGTTTTGGCGCCCTTGGCGTTTACGCTAACGAGCGTGCCTGGCCCGATATCCGGCGCATCTTTAAATACATCTTTGAGCCGACTTATTTTGGCGGCGGTTTGCCCCAGGTAATTCCTCATACGGTAGTACCAGGGGCACCATTCTGCGTCGGCAGAGATCTGGAAGTGACCCCACTCGAAGTCATTCACGGCCGTTTGCCGGTAATTGCCTATCGCTTTAATGACTTTGCCTATGCTACGGATCTGAGCGAGATTCCAGCGGCAACGATGGCGGAATTGCAGGGACTTGATGTGTTGGTGCTGGACTGCCTGCGTTTTAAGGAACATCCGACACATCTCTGGCTTGATAAGGCACTGGAGTATGTGGGGAAAATAAGACCTCACCGTACGTTTCTGACCCACATGGCCCACGATGTGCTGCATGAACGTGACGCGGACAAACTCCCCGAAGGAGTTTCCTGGGCCTATGATGGTTTGGTAGTTGAAGGATAGAGGGGAAGGAAGGATGAAGGATGAAGGAGATCGGGCGCGGAGACGCGGGGACACGGGGACGCGGCGATGCGGCGATGCGAAGACGGAGCGACACCTTGATGCTTAGTGAAAGAAATTTCGTCCTCTTAACGCAGCCGCCACTCGAGCTAAATTCGCGTCCGCCCGTCGCCGCGTCACCGCGTCTCCGTGTCCCCGCATCCCCGCGTCACCGCATCGCCGCGTCACCGCGTCTCCGTGTCCCCGCGTCCCCGTGTCGCCGCATCCCCGCGTCCGGCTTCATCCTTCATCCTTCATCCTTCATCCTTTCCTAAAATGCGCCTATTCCATGGTACAGACAACGCCGACATCCAGCGCCCCACGGTGCTGACACTTGGCGTGTTTGACGGTCTTCATCTTGGGCATCAGTTGGTTATGAAGACTGTCAGCCAGAGAGCACGCGAGATCGGTGCGGTGCCGACAGTAATTACTTTCGACCCCCATCCTCGTGCAGTGCTGCATCCCGAATCAGCTCCGCCGTTATTACAAACCCTGGATCAAAAGGTTGAGGGATTTGGCGTGCTCGGCATCGAGCAGACAATCGTCATTAACTTCACCAAAGAGTTTTCACTGATTCACGCTCGAGATTTTTTGCGCGACGTAGTCAAGGAACGGCTACAGGCAAGGGAAGTCTACCTCGGACGCGGCTTCGCTTTCGGACACGATCGCGAAGGTCATATTGACTTGCTGCGCCAGACCAGCCAGGAGCTGGGTTTCTTTGCCGACGAAGTTCCCGAAGTGCAATTGCGCAATCAACGAGTTAGTTCGAGCCGGATTCGCAGGCTGCTCGCCGAGGGGAAAGTGAACCTCGCCCGGCGTATGCTGGGCCGGCCCTACGGGGTTGAGGGCCCGGTCGAACGCGGCGCAGCGCGGGGGCGCACACTTGGATTTCCGACGGCCAACGTTCATCCGCGCAATCGCGTCATACCACGCAACGGCGTTTACGTGACCGGCACGCTGATTGAAGGTCAATGGCGGCGCAGCGTAACCAATGTCGGGATACGACCGACATTTGCCGGCGATGCGGAACCTTCGGTGGAGACGTTCGTAATGGATTGGGACGGCGATTTGTACGGGGATGCCCTGCGCGTACGGTTTTTGCACCGGCTGAGAGACGAAAAGAAGTTTGACTCAGTTGACCAACTGAGCGCGCAGATTGGGCAGGACGTCTGCCGGGCGCAGAAGTTTTTCGCCAGAGCGGCGGTACAAAGAACCCTGGCGATTGTTTAAATTGGAGTTGGTAGGCCCGCGTGAGCCCAGGGAATCTCCTGCGCGTCGGAGATCAGGCCAGCAGCATGATGAATAAAATAGAAGAAGCACTGGTGCCCGCCGTGGCCCATCCGAACCAGACTGAGGGGCCTCAGCGACAGGTGATAGACAAACTAACGCCTGCTCCTGCACATTCTCACGCACCGGCTGCGCCTGCTCCGCTGGAACCGTTGAGCGAAGAATTGGTCGCCGGCATTCTTAAGGGTCGCGGTCTGCGTGGTTGGCTGCGTGCCGTAAATATTGCCCGCGTGCTGGGCCTCCTATCGCTTTATCTGTTCCTCGACACGTATGACGTGCGCGCAAACTTTACGCGCCGTAATGGCGATCGGCTACGCGAGGAGGCAAAGACACAGGGGCGTTTGGCGCAATTTCAGGTTTGGGTGCGGGAACTGCGTTGGCGTCTGGCTGACATTATGATTCGCGCCCTGCGCTTCGTCATATTTCGCGGCGCCGAAGGGTCGGCTAAGAAGGAGGCGCGCCTGTCGCAACAGGCAGCCTGGCTCCGCCGTAGCCTGATTGGTTTGGGACCAACATTTATTAAGATTGGCCAGGCGCTCGGCACGCGCGCCGACCTCCTGCCGCTTGCATACGTGAAGGAGTTGGCGCTGCTCCAGGATCAGGTTCCATCCTTTCCGACCACGGAAGCCTATGCGCGCATCGAGTCGGAATTGGGCCGGACGCTGCAGCAGGCGTATGCCGAAATCGATGCCGAACCCATTGCAGCCGCGTCTTTGGGGCAGGTCTATCGAGCGCGTCTCCATTCCGGCAAAGAAGTTGCAGTCAAGGTACAGCGCCCAAACCTGGAAGCAATCCTGCGGTTCGATATCGCATTGCTCTACCGGTTTGTCCAGGTAACTAATCGCTTCTTTCCCAAAGCCAACGAGAATGCTGACTGGGAAGGCATGCTGCACGAATTTTATGCGACGATTTTTGAAGAGATTGATTACGTTAAAGAAGGACAGAACGCCGATCTTTTTCGACGAAACTTTCGCGACTGGCGTGCGATTCGCGTTCCCACGATTTACTGGACGCACACTACTGCACGTGTGCTGACGCTGGAATTCATTCGCGGAACCAAGGTCGTCGATCTCGAAGCGCTGCGTGCGCGCCGCATCTCGCCAGTCAAAGTCAACCGTCTGATGGTCAAGGCTTACCTGAAACAGTTGCTCGAAGACGGCTTCTTTCACGCCGATCCGCATCCGGGCAATCTGCTGGTGATGGACAGCGGCCATCTCGCCTTTTTTGATTTTGGGATGGTGGGACGCATCACGCCGAAGCTGCAGTCTCAGATGATCGATGCGTTCTTTCACGTAGTTGGGAAGGACGTGCACGGGCTGGGCCAGGACATCATCAACTTGAATTTCCTGAAGCCCGGCGTCGATGCCGAGATGATTCGCCCGGTAGTTGAGGGTTTGTTCCAGCACTACCTGAATCTGAAGCTCGGCGAAGTGAATTTTAAGGAGCTCACCTACGATCTGGCGGAAATCGTTTACGAGTACCCGTTCCGCCTGCCCGCCAACTTCACTTATGTGATGCGCGCGCTGATGACGCTCGAGGGCATTGGGATTGTGACCGATCCGGAATTCAGTTTCTTTGAAACGGCCAGGCCCTTTGCGAAAGAGTTCATGTTGCGGCGCGAAGGGAAAGTTTTCCGCGAGCTAATCTTCAACAAGCTGACCGGGCGCGAGGGCAGTAACGGCAGCATCGAATGGTCCAAGGTCTGGAAGCTGACGAAGATGGCCGCGAAGATGTATTTGGAGAGTGCTTAGATTGACACTTGATTGAGGGGACTGTTTTTCACACATCACCGAGCTGGAGGAATGAGCATTTTTTTGTGAAGTAAGAAATCGGCTGCCCATTTTAGAGCAGCCGATTTTCCATGCCCGGAAGGAATTACCGTTCTGCCTTCTCGCCGTTTGTGGCCGGCAGGTTCATCTGGTTGCGAAAGAGATTCAGCAACAAGAGGGTGCCAATGCCCCCGCCTGCGCCATCGCCCGTACCACCTGAAGCCATGATGTCGGGGGTGATGCGCACACCCTTCTCGCCAATTACTTTCAATACTTCGACCAGCGCCACGCCCTGAGCGCCCAGCGCATTGACCTGTTCATGATAAGCAACACCCTGCGCTTCACCCATCAGGCGCACCTTCTCAGCTTCCGCCTTGCCGGTTTGCAGAATGTAGTGGGCTTCGCCTTCGCCCTCGGCCTTGCGCTGTTCGGCGCGTTTGCCGGCAATCTCCACGCCCACGGTAGCGCCCATCAGGTCTTTCTGGTTGTCGGCCTGTGATTTGGTTCGCTCCAGTTGGATGCGTTTCTCTTCGGCCTCGCGCTGCGCGTTATACATGTTCTGGCGCTGCTCCGCGAGAATCTTTTCCGTCTGCGTCTTCATCAGCTCCTCAGGCAGGTGTATGTGGCAGATGAGCACGTTGACTACATCGACGTGATACTTCAACAGGTGTGCGCGCACGCGAGCTTCGGCGCGCTCCTGTTCTTCGTGCCGGTTTTGCAGGTAGGCCATCGCCGAAGACTCAGAAGCCTGGTTACGGAAGATGGAATCGATCAACGGATGCATCACGTTCTGAATCAAGCGCTCGATGCCGCCGATCTTCGCGACCATGAAGGGCGCATCCTCGGGTTTGACCCGAAACACCACCCGCACTTCCAGTTGCATCGTGAAGCCGTCTTTGGAAATCACCTCGAAAGGATTGAAAGTGTTGACGACCTCGCCCGAGGTCCATTCAACTGTCTGGTTGGTGGTAGGAATGATGATCGGTGTAATTGCCAGCGTGTTGACGTAGTAGCGGCCGGGACCGACCACAGTTTCCTGGATGCCACGATAACCTTCGGGTACGACATAAGCCTCGTGCGCGCCTTCATCAAGACGGCGGTCGGCCGGGTCGCCGCTCAGCAGTTCCGTTTTGATTTCCGCAGCGTCGCTTGCGTCCAGGTGGGCGGCCGATTGCGCCGCCTGTTCTTTTTCTTCGCGCTCCATGCGCTCGCGGACCTTGGCAGCCATCTGGCGGCGAATTTCGTCGGATGGATCTTTCCCGGTATTCGAAACAATCACGGCAACCTCGCCGGGCTTAACCTCTTTTGCCGATTCGGGAATTACTTTGAAGAGCAGTGGGTTGATGTAATAGGTGCCCGGCAGCAGAATGTCTTTCTGTGGGCCACGTTGGCCCCGCCCGTCGATGAACTCGTGCCCGTCCTGAAAGTTGTCATGTCCGGCGACCGATTCGGCCACATAGTCGCCGGGATTCAGGGGCGAGCCGTCTAATGCCTCGACCAGGCCAATCTGGTTTTCATTAATTACAGTTGCGTCGTAGAGCCTGATGGTGAAGAGACCCGGTTTGACTTCCCCGTCTCCTTCGAGCGGCGTCGATTGTGTCAGGATGCGATATGTTCCCGGCGTCAGGATGTCCACCTGTGGACCCCGCTGGCCGCCCGACGACGAGAATAACTCGGCATTCTGAAAGCTGAGATGACCGGCGATCGCCTTTGCGAGCAAACGTCCAGGATCAAGCGGCGCGCCATCGGCAGCCATGATGATGCCGACCTTGCCCTGCGGAATGACGGTCGTCTTGGCGACCGACACCCGGAACAAGTATGGATGAATGGGCCACAAGCCCGGCGGCAGGGTCCGCAACTGAATACCCTTCACACCGCCCTGTTTGATGAAGGCGATTGGGTCCTGAAAATTGTTGTGCGCATTCTGCGCCCGGTCCGGAGCAAAGATGCGGCCGGGAGCCATCGGCTCGCCGTCGATAGCTTCGACGATGCCCAGTTCATCGGCGCCAATCTCAATCAGCGGCACCTTGCGCACGACTCGCTCAAAAGGAAATCGGATCAGGTGCAAACCAGGTTTGAGCACGTCTGCCTGAATGCCAACCTCTCCTTCAGTGGCGACCACTCGGCCGGGGGGCATTTTGGAACCAAAATAGCGCCGTTCCTTGATGGCGATTTCTCTCGCGCCAACGTTAACCAGGATGCGATTCAAAATGATCAGCAGTGCGATTAGTAGCACAAAGCCAATCACCAGCAGGGGCAGCAGTTCAAAAACATCTATATTCATAATCTGTAGACCTCACCTTTCAGAGGTTGTGGGAGTTTGGATTTTCTTAATTGACGCGCATCGCGCTTTCCAGTTCGCGACGTGCCTTGGCGAGGGCGCGCTTAAGGACAAAGCCGGCGCCCGAATTCCTCGTGGTCGTGGACAGGACCCAAAATTCTCCGTCAAACAGGGCCCGCAATTCTGCGGGTGATACATCGGCCAGCATTCCACGGCGCCAGAGGTTCAGAGCTGATGCCACCGTTTCCTGATAAAGCCGGGCATCGTCAGCCAGCGCGGTAATGTGCATGGTTCTGGCAGTCGAGCCTCGATCAGGCGATCTCTTCCACGAATCGATGGTCGCCTGGGCCAATTCAGTATTGACCGGCAATTCATTGCGGGTGATGTAAGTAAGCAGCGAAAGCAGCTTCGCGTCGGAATCAACTTGCCTTACCAGCGCCGTCAGTATCTCACCATAAACCCGGCGTTCAAAATTTTCGTGTGCTTCAATTGCGACGGAGTGATCGCCTGCCGACGCCCGGGCCAGTAATTGTTCGCGCGCAGTTGTTGCATTGCCCGTTTCCCCAGGCTCAATGGGCATCGGGGCGCCAAAAAGGCTGCTCGATTCGGAGCGGGGAAAACTATCTTGGAAATTATCGTAGGCTTCGACTTCTGAACGTGAGGACGGCTTTTGCCAGTAATAAAGCGCTACCAGCAGGACGGCAAGCAAAACTATGGAAGTAGAAAGAAAGATGACCATTTAGGTCCCGGCGCTGGGTAAACCATTTTTTCGTTGCGCCGTGCGATTTAGTATACGTTGCATCTGAGATAAAGGTTCTGGCAACGGCTAGCCCGCCGATAATACCCTCATCAGTCCGTTTATTAGGGCATTTGCCGGAAACACTTCAGCTCAAACGGAATCAAGCGTGCCTCGGACGCTTCGAGCAGGACAGAACAAAGCGACCCATTTTGCCGGCTCACGCCCGGGATCAACGGAGTGAGTTGAAAAAGAGCGGGTAAGTTGCCAGCGATTGGCCGCGATACTGGGGGCGAAAGCCAAAGAGAATGATACGGCCTTTGCCCATCGTGACTTCGACGAGCGCCGCCTTGCCCTTGATGCGCTCACCGCCCAACAGCCAACCCGAGCGTAAAGGATCTTTGTCCTTCGAGTACCAGCCAATTACCTTCACTTGTGAAGCACCGCCCGCTTGATCATTCAAGGACGGCACGCGAGCGCCACTTAGCACTTCGAAGACCGGCGAGTCTTCGGCCCAGGCAATCGATTCTTTTGGCATGCCGGCCGCAATGGGATCTGCAGTGTTCAGTTCGAGACGGAGGATCGACCCCGGCACATAGAAATCTGTGCGCGGCAAACCCGCTACCACATCACGCAGAGGCAGTTTGAATTGCGCGATGGCAAAATCGGAAGCGCGGTTGAGACAAACCAGTGTGCCTCCCTGTTCGACAAACTCGCGTAATCCCTTCACACCTTTTTCGCCGAGACCTCCGGTGTATTCCCCAGGCATCGAGCCCGTCCGGTAGCCGTTAAGAATAGACCGCGGCGCTTGATCAGGAATCACGATAGTTTGAAACTTCTTAAGGTCCGCATCGCGAATTTGTGAATCTTCGATAGATACGTAATTGGTGCAACCCTGCTTATCAAGCACCCATCTGGTCCATCCCTCATCCATAACCGGCAGGTGTGATCGATAGACGGCTCGCAGCGCGCCATCGCCACAACCGCCGTTCCCGCCGGCGGGCTGCGACTGCAGACTGGCAAAGCGAAGTGGTCCAAAAACTGAATTCACTTCGACACCCATCAGCAGCGACAGCGTGTGGGCTGTTACATCATAAGGTGCAATGGGATGACCCGATACATCGCGCAGGTCGGGATAGTGCTGCGCCTCGAGCAGGGTTTTTGCGAAGACGAAATACGGCTGTCCCGCTCGAACGACTTCAGTGCCGCTCGGGTAAACTCGTCCGTTAAGCGTAAAGCGACGGGCCGGTTCAGTTTTAACTGCACCAGTTTCCAGAATGCGCAGCAGTTGATCGGAATTCTTCGTGCCCAGTGAATCGGAAAATCTTTGTTCGCTTTTAGAGGGTACGATGAGAAGTGCTTTCAGCTCGACATTTTTTCTGGGCCGCACTGCTTCCTTTCCAATCTCATAAAATCTTTGCAGCCAATGCTCGCGATTCTGCGAGGCGTGACGCAGCAACAGAAACGCCGCCCTGGTCATGTTGTTTGTTATATCGCGCAGGTGCCACTCGCCGCCGTGCCAGACTGGTCCAAAGTTCGTGGTCTCCTTCTTCGGGTCGTATCCTTCGCGCGAATTCAGTTCGTCGAACTTTACTGTGATTGGCGTAGCCAACCTGCACGACGCAGTCTCGGAAAGGATGCGCACGCCGCCGTGATAGTGCGAGTAAGCACGTGCCGGCGTCCAGGCATCGTAAGTCGAGTTGGTCGTAATCCCTTTGAAACCTTCCGCACGCATCTCTCGAGCAATGTAGTCACCGAGTTCCGTATAGCCTTCGATGATTTGCCGCGGCACGTTTGGCTCGACGGGCTTCATGTAGGGCGGCAGAAACAGGCGCGAGCCGAATGCTCCCTGTTGATGAATGTCGTGGACAATTTGTGGATGCCAGACGTTGTGAATCTTTGCGACCGTAATCTGCGTCTCCACCTGGGTGAATGCGTACCAGTCGCGATTGTCGTCATGTCCAGCGTATTTGTGATAGAGCTCCGGCGGATCAGTCCCTTCGTAAGGCGTGCCGAGTGTCTTGTCGTACCACTTTTTGACAATGTCCACGCCATCAGGATTCAACGAGGGCACCAGCAGGATGATCGTGTTCTTGAGGATTTCCTGAATCTCAGGATCATTCGACGAGGCCAATCGATGCGCGATGAGCATGCTCGAGAGGTATGAGCCGACTTCCGTGGAATGAATTCCGCAGGTTATGAGGACAATCGTCTTGCCTTTCCTGATCAATGCCGCCGCTTTCCTGTCCGCATCGCGGCCAAGCTTGCGTGGGTCGGCGAGCTGTTCCTGAATGATGCGATACTCGTCGAGCCGCGCCAGGTTTTCCGGGGCGCTGATGGTGGCCATCACAAACGGCGCGCCCATTGTGGTCTTGCCCAGCTCGGCAAACTGTAACCGATTGCTGGCGGCGTCGAGCTGTTGAAAATACTCGATCACGCTTGGCCAGCTCGCCAGCTTCCGATCATCACCGGGGTGAAAGCCCAGCACGTCCTCAGGCGCCGGGACGTGGTCAGCTGTTACCGCACCGGCGCTCACCCTGGGTGGCCCAACTTCGGCCATGAAGAGCACCGTGCTAAAAATGACAATCGCACCGCAGGTTGCGAGCAGCGTTCGTAGTCTATGGAGTGGCATCTGGTCTCCGCCTCAGGAAATTAAGAGGCAACGTGATATCACGAGCCCGGGCAGCAAGCAACCTGAATAACAGGCGGGGAGGGATCGGCGGTTACCCCCCCCCGGCCCTGGCGAAGCCGGCTTAATAGTCGGTACCCGCTCGCGAACATTCCTGCCAACCGTCAACAGGCCCGGCTCATCATACAATCCGCTTGCCCTGTTTCGGCTCGCACGTGTAAAGTAGCGAGGATTAATCAATCCCGCGCTCTCCCTGTATCACATTTTTGCTGGAGGTCACTTGATGTCTTCTGAAAGCGTCGGCGCCAACGAGCATCCAAGCCTGGACTCGTCCAATCCCTATTTGGCAACGTTCAGGCCGTATATACCCGCCAGCGTGCGACTGCCGGAACTGACCCCCCTTCCGCTGATCATCGGCACATTACTTGGTATGGTTTTCGGGGCCTCCTCGCTCTATCTGGTTCTGAAGGTTGGTCTGACTGTCAGCGCCTCGATTCCCGTAGCCGTGATTTCGATTACGATTTTCCGTTTGTTCTCGAAATTCGGATTGCGTGACGCAACTATTCTCGAGAACAACATTGTGCAGACCGCGGGCTCGGCCGGAGAGTCAATCGCCTTTGGTGTCGGCGTAACCATGCCGGCCATCATGATCCTGGGACTCGATCTGGAGTTCACGCGCGTGATGCTGGTAGCGATGCTCGGCGGCTTGCTCGGAATCCTGATGATGATTCCGCTGCGGCGCGCCCTCATTGTGGCCCAGCATGGGTACTTGAAGTATCCGGAAGGAACCGCGTGTGCGGAAGTTCTCAAGGCCGGCGCTTCTGACGAGTCGCGCGCCGCGGCCGCCAAAGGGGCAGAGGGTCACGCCGGCATTGTAGATGAGGGGGAACAAACCGGAGCCAAGACAATCTTCGCGGGCCTCGGAATAGGGTTTCTCTATCAGGTCCTGATGACCGGTTTCAAAGGTTGGAAGGACACACCGGAAAAGATCTTCGGCGCGCCCTTTAAAGCCGGTTCCGTTTCGGCTGAGATCTCTCCCGCACTGCTGGGCGTTGGTTACATCATCGGCCCCCGCATCGCTTCCATCATGTGCGCGGGCGGCGTGCTTGCCTATCTGGTCTTGATTCCGGCGATCAAGTTTTTTGGGGAAGGCATGACCACCGCCCTGCCTCCGGGAACTGTGCCCATCAGTGAAATGAGCCCGGGACAGATTCGCGGCGCTTACGTGCTTTACATCGGCGCCGGCGCGGTCGCCGCGGGTGGCATCATCAGTCTGTTTCGCTCGCTGCCGACAATCTGGAGCGGGTTAAAGGGTGGTCTGGCAGATCTTCGTGGCGGCCAGGCCGCTACGGATAACGCACCGCGAACAGACCAGGATCTGTCAATGAAGTTTGTGATTGGCGGCATTGTCGCCATGCTGGGATTGATCATGGTCTTTCCGCAGTTGAATCTGCGCTGGAACATCCTGGGCGCTATTCTGATAGTTGCTTTTGGTTTCCTGTTCGTCACCGTCTCTTCGCGGCTTACCGGAGAGATTGGTTCTTCGTCGAATCCGATTTCCGGCATGACCGTGGCCACCTTGCTCCTTACCTGTTTAATCTTCTTGCTCATCGGCTGGACCGGTCCAAGCTACTACATCACGGCACTCTCCATCGGCGGTATAGTCTGCATTGCCTCTTCAAACGGTGGCACCACCTCGCAGGATTTGAAAACCGGATTTCTGGTTGGTTCGACACCGCGGTTGCAGCAGATTGCCATCCTGGTTGGCGCCTTCGCTTCAGCGCTAATCCTGGGACCGATTCTTTTGTTGCTGAATGATTCAGCGACAGTGTATGTGCCGCGGCTCAGTTTTGAAGCAGCGAGTAAGAGTGTGATGGTGGATCCGGCCAAAGCCGGTTCGCTGCCAGCCTTCACCGATTCCATTAAACCCCCGGTCGCTGGTAACTACCGCATTCTGAAAAACGAAGCCGGACCCGCGGGTGTTCCCGGACTCGATCCCGGTGAGTACCTCGTCGACGGCTCTGGCAAGGTGGTTTATAAGGTTGAGGAAAACTTTCCTGCAACCCTGAAGACCGAGCCAGCTAATGCCGGCGCGCCAGAGAAGTTAAAGGGTCCACAGGCCAATACTGACAGTGGAATGTACCGGCCCTGGCATAAGACCGATACGGAAGGCGGTCCGGCTGGGCGGTACCTTTTGAATGATCAGGGCCTTCCGGTTTATTTGTCCGATCCCGGTATCAACGGTATTCACAGAACCAGGCCGGATGGGTCGGCCGTCACCAAGTACGATGCGCCGAAAGCCACCCTGATGTCGTACATCATCAAGGGAATTCTGAACCGGCAATTGCCCTGGGGCCTGGTCCTGCTGGGGGTGATGATAGCCATCGTTCTGGAAATGAGCGGCATCCCTTCGCTGGCGTTCGCAGTGGGTGTCTATCTGCCGTTGTCCTCCTCAAGTCCGATCTTTATCGGGGGGATGATCCGTTGGGGGGTGGATAAATATCTGCGCAAGAAGCTTAAGCATAAGAAAATGACCGAAGATCAATTGGTAGCCGAGACTGACAAGAGTCCCGGCGTGCTGATGGCTTCGGGCTATATTGCGGGCGGGGCGCTGGCTGCCATCGTAATTGCCATCCTGCAGGGTGTTCCTAAACAGGGTCTCGCGGACTTTAACAGGGCCGTGGAGGAGTGGGCGACAAAGCACAATCCAATGTTCGGCGGTCCCAACGGAGACTTCTGGTCCCTGGTGCCGTTCCTGATATTGATGCTGCTGCTCTACCTGGTTGGGCGCGAGGTAATCCTGAGTTCCAAGGCCAACGGCGCCGGCTGAGGAGGCGCTTAGGGTGTGATTGGCCAGGTTTAGTTCCACCCGTGGCCACGGTTTCTGATTTTAGCCGGAGTTTTACAACGAGGCGCGTGGGCTGGTCCATCCCTACCGCGCCTCGAAATTCGTAACTTGAGGAAATTAGCTTGATGTTTCATGTGAGATTTATTAAGCGAACCTTGATCTTCATTGGCGTGGGGGTCGCACTTCTTGGTTTAGCCGTCACGGTGCCCGCGCAGCAACCGGCGCGGTCGCCCTCTGATACGGTACGGGAGTTCTACAAAGCAATGCGCGAAAAGCGTTTTCGCGAAGCTTTCGCCCTGTCAATTTACAAACCAGCACTGGAAGGATTAAAGCCGCAGGAGTTTGAAGACCTGCGCCCTGACTTTGACAACATGGCGGCCGTGATCCCTGACAAGGTGGAAATTAACGGCGAACAGATCAGCGGTGAGATTGCTACGGTCTTTGTCAAAGTTACCAGCCTGGACGATCCTGCGGGGAAGCCTGAGCCGGTAACCCTTATTCGTAGCGACGGCGAGTGGATTATTGGCACCAAAGAGGATCAGGCGGTCGTTAAGAAGGCCGGCAATAATTTCTTCTTCAAGGCGCGCATCGACACTCACCATGGGGAAGTTACCTCGATGCTGGGGCGGATCAATGTGGCGGAACTTATCTACTCTCAGCAGCACAACGGGATCTTTGGCGACCTGCCCACGCTGATTGCTGCCGGGTTGATACCCAGGGACATTGAGGGCAGCGATTCCACCGGCTACCAGTTTCGCCTGACGCTGGGCAAGGATGCCAAATCCTTCACCGTCAACGCCGAGCCGGCGCAATACGGCCGCACGGGCCGGTTGTCATTTTTCATGGACCACTCCGGTGTGCGCAGCGGCGATACTGGTGGAAAGCCACTGATCGTCAAACCCGAACCTAATTAGAGGGGAACGAAAGAGCCGGCCGCGCCCCCAAACTTAATCATTGCGCCCGCACGTCCCGATCTCTAGAATAGATTATCCCCGACGCTTGCCCTCCCGATTCGATTCGCGCGCCTGGTCAACATCCCATGTCGGAAGTGGCCCGTAACATAGCAACTCGTTTACGCAAGTTCATTGGCGACCGGCGCCGTGCTCCGCGGTGTGCGGCCCGCTTGCCCTTTGTAGTTTCGCTGCCGGACTCGCGCCCGGCAGTGTTTGCGGGCCAGGTGCAATCGCTCTCTGGCCATACTCTGGATATCAGCGCCACCGGCCTGGCGTTGCTGGTCCCGGCAATTCGCATAGGCGACCACTATCTTGCCGGCGAAGGCCGGGAATTGCAGGTGGTGCTGGAGTTGCCACAGGGCCCAGTGGTAATCCAGGGCAGTGCCGTGCGGTATGAACGTGTGGATGAAGAGGGATCAGAGAAAGGCTATCTCATCGGCGTGAATATCACGTCGATGAGCGTCGCCGATCGGATGTCTTACGAGGAATACGTTGCCGGCCTGCTCAACTAAGACAGGCGTTCAGAGTACCGCCTTCAGGCGGGTTTTTCCTTACCTGCTCGCTTTTTGAGGTGTGGGAAAAGCCCGCCTGAAGGCGGTACTCTGTGCGCCTGTTACTGCCCGCACTCCGCGTTGCTGTGCGAGACAACTGAACTGAAGCGGCGCTGGTATTCCGCCGACGTCGTGAACGAGCAGACCATCCCGCGATAGTTCCCCCGGTCACCTGTGTTGAGCACATTCAGCCAGAATTCATAGCCCTGCTGGTCCGGACCGCGGTGCAGGTAGCCAAAGTATTCCACGGCTACGAAGGCCGCGTTGTAAGTAGCTTCGCGGACGGCGGCGCTCTCCGTTACCGCGCGTAGGACCAGCGCGCGGCTCTCGGCCTGCGTTGTGCCTGTGTTGTAAAGAGCAATCAGACCTTCGCGCTGGCTGCTGACATCCACGCCCGCAGCCTGCTGCACACTTGCCAGCAGCGCAGCGACAAATGATGCGGCATCAGTGGCTGCCTGGTAGCGGCCGGCAAACTCGGCCCGTGCCACAAACGCTTCCGCAAATGCCTGCTTCTGCGCTGCGAGCGTGGGACCACCGACAACTTGCTGGCGATCGGCTGAGTACTCGGCATATACCGGACGGCGTCCAAGCGCACTCTCATACACGTTGTAGATGAACGCGCCCGACTGCCGGAATTCATTCTCGATGAAGAAGGCCGCCGCTACCCCAGTGCGCTGCGCCCGGGTGCAATCCACGTCTTCACCACAGGCGAGTATCTGATCGCTCCAGTAGTTAAAGCCTGCTTCCTCGGGCTCGCGCCCGAGGATGTCCAGGTACTGTTGCCTGACAAAGTATTCCGCTGTGTCGAGTGGGTTCGCGGTGTCGCCCATGGACGTTCCGGTAAAGGCCGCTTCTGTGTTGTTCCCCACGAGGCTGAAGTTGCGATTGAAGGGGTTGAAGTTGTAGTTGGCCCGCGACGGCGTCACCGTGTAGAAGCCACCCGTCTCGACGTTGTCGAAACGGTAGAGGCCGTCGGCGTCGGTGATTAACTTCCGGCTTTGCGCCCCGCTCAGTCGCACCACCGCACCTGCAACCGGGTTGCCGTTAGCGTCTGTAATCCGGCCGCTGACCGTCGCCTCCGCGGCCGTTGGCGAGGTTGTGCGTATGGTGCCGTTTGCTGTCACGGGACCGCCGCAACCACCGGTGAGTGTCACCACGTAGGGGAAAGTGAACGTAACCGATGGCGTGCCGCTGATGGTCGCCACATTGGCCGCCCAGCTCCCGCTTACACCCGTGGGCAGCCCACTGAAGGTTGCCCCGGTTGCACCCGTAGTAGCATAGGTGATAGGCGTTATCGCTGTATTGACGGGAACAGTTTGATTATTGGTGCCCGCTGCGGAACTAAGGGTTACTGTGTTGTTCCCTAAGACGGTAATAGTCGGGCTGGTAGTGACTGTAAAGTTCTCTGTAGCGGGAACAAATACTGCATTGGCGCTGCCACCGCCGGCTGTAGTAGCTGTAAAAGTTACTGTTGCTGTTCCGGCTGCCTGGATAGTAGTTTGTGCGCCGGAAAGTGTGCCGTTAGCAGGGGCATTAAAAGTAATAGGCTGACCAATGACGGTTGTAAGATTAGCCGTGGATATAGCTTCACTGAGATTATTGCTGAGGAAACTTGCTGTAATGGTGGATGTGCCGCCAGAATTACAAACAGATGTTGGCGATCCTGTATTTTTTAATTGCAGCCAGCGGGTTGGGGCCGTTCCCAAAATAGCAGATGCGGCTGGGCCGGTATTTACGCCCCACCAGTTATTATTATAATTCATTGTAGTTACGGTGCCGCCCCCGGTTGTTATCACTTTTCCGGTTGCTACACTGGCTGCATTATTATTGAAAAGGCGGTTGAAATTTATGTTAATGGTCTGTGCATTCACCATGCCAACCGCAGCGCCACCGAATGCGACGCCATTCGCCGTATTATTCAAAAAAGTATTTCTTAAGAGGTCAGTCGTAGTTGGCCCTGCGCCTGTACCGCTGATATTAATAGCCCCTCCCTGTGAACCGGCGGTATTACCTGAAAATGTGCAACCTGTTATGGACACGGCACCAGAACCGTTATAACTAACTGCCCCGCCAGCACCCCCTGTTGCTGTATTGTTGGTGAACGTACAATTGGTGAGGTTTAAATTATGAATGCTATTGGCGCTTTCTGAAATTGCCCCGCCATTGGAGGGAGCCGTGTTACCGGTAAACACACAGTTGCTGATATTCGTTACGTCATTTGGAAACCCGGCGAGAATGGCGCCTCCTGAAGTGGTTCCGGCAAGCACATTTCCCCCGGTGAATGTTATTCCACTGATATTAACGGTAAGGTCTCCTGCATTATTTACATGTTCGAGGTCAAGGATCCTGTCGTCCCATCCGCCGGCGGTATTGATGATGGTGGTCCCGGCGCCTGCCCCAACTAAATTTACAGTTTTTGTACCGGCTATCGTTGTTGAATTGATATCGAGATCCCCGGTAGCAGAAAGGTTTTCATTGTTGGTGGTAATGGTGAGAGTGTAAGTTCCTGCAGGGATATTGATCGTATAAGTGACATTTCCCAATGGATCGTTATTGCAGGCAATAATAGCTTCCCGCAAACTGATACCGGCCCCGCCCGGGGTACCGTTTAAGAGTGCAATGCTTCCCGTATTCCCATCAACTACATCTACTGTAGTGGTAAGGGTAGTTGATTGTGCCCGAATGGCGCTGACCGAGCCCCCCCAAATAATAACAAAGGCACAAATGAATCTGGTGTTTCTCATAATTTGTTTTGCGACGCCGTAAACGAAATAACTCATTCTCATAAGTTGATCCCCCATCTCAATGCCTGTAAGCGCAATTGGAACCTGCTGCCCAGACCGAAGGTAGAAAAAGGACGTCTGGACATTGGTGAACTCCTAAGCTCCTGACGAGATTTTCAGATTCGACATTGTCCTGATTAGAGCTTGATGGAAGCAAGTCTCCATAAACTAATCTCTAAGTAACGTCTGCAGTATTGCTCTAAATTTGAAGGCGGCCTTGAATCTACTTCACGGGTGCCGCCCGCTAATGAGGACCTTCTCATGAGTGGCTGTAGGAAGGGTTGGGGCCTGGCCTTCCCTACTTCGGAATGGCAGCAACAACCGCGGGTGCTTCGGGTTTTGCTCTCGGGCCAGGCGCTTTGCGAAAAGGAGAATATTACAGTTGGCGCCGTCTGGTCAAAGAGATGGTGAACCTCGAGAGACAAATGAGGCCGGATTGAAAAATTGAAGAAACGAGCCGTGCTGTTCCGCTCTGCTTCCTTAAACAAACTTCAGCCAGCCAAAGACAGCCGGTACATGGAAGGCGGGTTCGGGTGCGTGCGTTGGCCTCCAGGCGAGGTAGCCGCGAGTGGCACCGCTCCCTACGCAGCGAAAGAGGTTCGCACGCCAGCGCTCGCCCTGCTGCGGTGTATGGATCCAATGATCCCAGGGCACGCGCATGGCGATGATTACCCTTTCTTTCTCAATCCGTGCGGCTGCAGTCATGCCTGAATGAAACTCCCAATCAGTCTCGCGCTTGTCGGGCATCGTATGAATGGCCAAATCGATCCATTCCCCCGTTGGCGCCGCCTCAAACTCAAAATATCTCTCCGGTACGTTTGGGTCGGGGGCAAGAAAAATCTCGCAAACATCTCGATCCCACAGTCCCAGAGTCTTCTGCGCCACTTGAGGAGTGGGGCTGACGACTAGTGGTTCATTCTGCTGACAAGCGTAGCGGACGTGGATGGCGTCGTCGGACCAGAGGATCCTTGCTTCTGCGCGGCGATTTGCGGGAGCCGGCTCACCGGACCAGTAATGATCAATCAGGATCGCGTGGCCATGCTTCCAGGCCGGATGGTCGAGCTCTGCAGCCTTGATATCCGCAGCGATGTGCGGCGCCTCGATGACGGCCGCACGGGAAGTTTTTAGTTTGCTGTCCATATGAATCAGCGTTGGCCGAGGATCCTAGTGAAAACGCGCCCTGCAGTCTCCTAAAACGCGAACAAGGAGACGCAGGCCTTCGAATTATTACGCTACTCAGGGATTGAGCGAGTCCAAACAGGCCGTTAACAGGTGCCGTGGATCGCTGTGCAGAAAAACCTGCGCGCCGGTCGGTTTGGAAAACTTTTCGAGCAGGTATTCGACTTCGTCGGCAACCCCGCCGGTATTGGTCAAACAGCCAATCACTTTCCCTTCATCGTGGGCGATCGTGAACTCGTTCAATGAGCCCATCGCTCCGGCGATGAAGAGCACGATGTCGCAGGAGCGGACCAGCACTACATTGCGTCCCTTTAGCCCAAACCCGGTATAGATCAGGACGTCGCAGGCGTCCGTCGGTAGTTGATAATGTTCGAGGTGTTCCTTTTCGTTGCCTGCGGGTGAGATGCCGATATGCAAGGCGCCGGCTGAACGCGCCTGCTTGCCCGCGGCATAAACCACGCCGGTGGTAGCGCCGGTAAGCAGGATTACATCCCGCGCGGCGACGGCCCGGGCCAAGGACTCAGCTTTTTCACGCAGCTCCTCTCCGGCATCGCCGGCTGCCTCAACTGAGGAACCCATCACTCCAACTTTGATTTTCATCATAAGAAACCAGGTCTCTTGGGTCTTAGGCCTTTGCTCTTAGGCCTTTGGTTGGGACTTGCCCCTTCGTGTTCCTTGCAACTCCGCGATTATCTTAGCGGCCATATGATAAAGGGCCAAAGCCCAAAGGCCAAAGGCCAAAGACTGCTTATGCGCTTTCTGTCTCCAGCCTGCTTTCTACAATCCGATCATTGTGCTCTTCCTTACCTTGGTCCCACCAGCGGCTGGTAAGGAACCATATTATTCCGGGAACCAAAAAGAATATGCCGATGCCAATCGTGACCAGGCGCGGTGACCAGCCGAACCGATCCAGCATCTCGCCGGTAAGATAGTTTGAGGCGGCCATCGTCAGGGTCAACAAAGCGAGCTCCGCGGCGAAGACACGACCGCGAAAACTATCTTCAACTCCGCGCTGTAACAGCACGGTGGAAAAAACCCAGAGGATACTCCCACCCGTGTGGGCCAGGCCCAGCACCAGTAGCGCAAACACGAAATTGCCTGCCCCTCCAAACGCGATATAGAACACGCCGCCGATCAGAAAGGAGATGCCGATGGAGACCTGCATGCGAGTGCGGCTTTCCCCCGCAATACGCCGCGCCACAATCGGCCCTACCGCCGTGCCGATGCCGCGGGCCGCAAACAAAACACCGATCCCGGTGGCGGTTTTGCGGCCTACGGGGAAAATCCGTTCGCCAAAAACCGCCAGCAGGGTAAGTATCCCGCCGCCCAGCCCCCAGGCGGGTTTGACCAAAAGCAGCGCCAGCACGCGCGGGCGACGCTTCACGTACCTCAGGCCCTCAATCGTCTGGGTAATCCCCAGGGCTTTGCCGAGCGAGAGCTTTGATTTTTCACGCACCGGGCGCTGGGGAAAACGAATACTGGCAATGAAGATGGCGGACAATAGGTAGGAGAGGGAGTCGAGAACGAAAGCGAAGTTGGTTCCAAACAACCCGGTTACCACGCCGCCGATGGCTGCTCCAATCGTCAGCATGGCCGACCAGGTAACGGATGAAATCGCATTGGCCGGCAGCAGTTCACGATCGGAAACGATTGAAGGCAGCGCGGCCGTCCGAGCGGGTTCGAAGAAGGTAGAGAAGATCAGCTGCAGCACCGTCAGCACATAGATGAGCCACAATTGATCCGCGCGCCGCACAAACAGGAAACCCAGCACCACGAGGGCGCGCAGCAAGTCCGAGAGAATCATGATCGTGCGCCGGCTGAAACGATCAGCAAGCACGCCTGAAATTGGTCCAAAAACAAAACTGGGCACAAAGCGCGCCACCATCAATAAACCAATGTTGCGACCTGAACCCGTCAGCTTCAGGATGATGGTGTAGAGGGCGATGGTATCGAACCAGTCTCCCATCTGGCTGACGACCTGGCCCAGCCAGAGATTTCGGAAGTCGCGGTTGCGGCGCAGAAGTTCGACGTAGCCAACCGGGGCATGAGCTTCAAGATTCCTGATCGATTTTGCCAAAGCCCGTCCTTCGAGCGGCTTAAACATTGGGAAAGTTCAAGAGCAGGTTGCCGCTTCGCCGGTCTGGTTGTCAAACATGAGGCACCAACCTGACCGAACCTTCAATCTGACCCTTCAATTTGCCCAGACCAGCCTGACCGCTGGCACCCACCAATCTGCCAGGACCGCAAAACGGCGAGCAATTGATTAACTTTTCCGCGGCCGACGCCGCTACCGGCCTGCGGCACATCAATTGAGAAAGAGAGGGCGCGGCTGGGAAGCTCTTGGGCTTCCAAAGTGCTCCCCGCACGAGCTCTTATAGCCGCCAAGTTTTGAAAACGTGAGGTTGCGAACAATGTTGCTGCTGAAGTGCGGCGGTAACAGGAATTTTACCCGGTCGCTCTTGCCCGCTTTCCGGCGGTGGCGTCTGCTGAATTAGCTCCCAGCAGTCGTTGCCGCCGGCACAACGCGATCGAGATATTTTTGTTCATTTGGGACAGCGCAAGTAGTAATCGATTCTTACGTAACAGCTAAGGAGCCTGGATGCACACGCCCGACGTCAACGGTTACTACCGCGCCCTGAGACTCTATTGGGCAGTCCTCCTGGTCAGTTTTATAGGCGTGGGCGCCTGGACGGTTTATGAATCACCGGGATTGAGTAGTGCGTTGCTGGGTCGCACCTTCCTCCCCCTGCTGGTGGCGGTCGCTATCTCCTATGCAGCACGCCGGATTTTTCTCGATCGGCTGAGCGCGAACGCCAACGAGGCAGAGGCGATGAGCCGCCTGCACTTGACGATCGCCGAAGCGCTCGCCACTGCGATCGATGCCAAGGACCAGACAACTCATTGCCACGTGCGTCGAGTGCAATTGTATGCGCGGGGCATGGGCGAGGCTTTCAATCTTTCCAGCGCGGAAATCGCTGCGCTGAAGAGCGGCGCCCTGTTGCACGATATCGGCAAGCTCGCGGTGCCCGCGCACATCCTTAACAAGCCCGGCCGGCTCACCCCTGCTGAGTTTGAAAAAATGAAGATTCACACAATCGTCGGGGCCCAGATTCTGAGCCGGGTCGATTTCCCCTATCCGGTGATTCCCATCGTGCGCCACCATCACGAGCAGTGGGACGGCCTGGGATATCCCGATGGTCTCGCGGGGGAGCAGATTCCCATTTCAGCGCGCATTTTCTCTGTGGTTGATTGCTTTGACTCGGTGCGCGAAGACCGGCCCTTTCGTCCGGGCATGACGCGGGACGAAGCGGTTGCCCTGCTGCGCCGCGGTTCCGGCAACCACTTTGATCCGGCCGTCGTTGAGCGCTTCATCCAGCACCTGCCGCGCTTTGAGGCGGAAGTGATCGCCCACGGCCTGCAGTCTCACAGTCGCAGCAGCGATTGGCGCGAGCCCATCAAAATGGCAAACGTCGACCTGGCCCAGACGCGCGAGCGTGGCTGCTACATGGCTTACAACCAGATCAAGGACGCCGATCGCGAAGGCTATGCGCTTTATGAGATTGCCCGCACCTTCGGATCTTCGCTGGAACTGACTGAGACGCTGGCGGTGCTGGTGGACAAGGTAGGCCACCTGGTTCCCTGGGACACCTGTGCCGTTTACCTCTATGACGAGCCCAAAGGCTATGCGGCCGCAGCCCATGTGGTGGGCCTGCATGCGGATGTCATCAAGACCAGGACGATTGCGCCGGGCGAAGGCGTGACCGGCTTTGCGCTGGCCAATCGCAGCCCTGTCAACAAGCTGCATCCCAGTTTGGATTTCGTGAACTTTGACTTGCCGGGCACGGCCTTTAGTTCCATGGCCGCGCTCCCGCTGTTCAAGGACGACGTTCTGATCGGCGCGCTGTCCGTTTATTCAGCCGAGTTGCAGCATTACACCGACGATCACATGCGCATGCTCGAGACGGTTACACGCCTGGCCTCGGATGCCCTGACCAACGCCATGCATCATGCCGAGGCGGAATCGAATGCCCTGACGGATCCGCTGACCGGCTTGCCGAACCCGCGCTACATGGCGCTCAGGTTTGAGCAGGAAGCGGCGCGCGCCCGGCGCACCGGACGGCCTTTCCAGGTAGTCATGCTGGATCTGGATGATTTCAAGGCGGTGAACGATACCTATGGCCATAAGATTGGCGACAAGATGCTGCGCGAGGTGGCCCACCTGATCCAGGAGCAGTTACGTGAATACGATTTCCTGGCGCGTTATGCGGGCGACGAGTTCGTGGCCATTGTCCAGGAAGTGAAAGATTCGCAGGTGGACGATCTGCGCTATCGTATCGAAGACGCCGTGACCAAGTTCTCGATGCACGTGCGCGGCGACCGGCGTGCGCGTGTCGGCATCAGCGTGGGCACCGCCACCTTCAGCGTCGACGGCGAGACGCTCGACCAGTTGCTGATCGTGGCCGATCAGGCCATGTACCGCGTGAAGTCAGAGCACAAGCAGGCACGTAATGCCGGTGTGGTTGCCAGTGGTCATGCCTTATCGTTGAGCACTGCCCCGCTAAGCGAACCGCCAGACGACGAGTTGACCTCGATCGCCGTGAACTAAGCGCAAGGTTTGAACCATCTCGCTCTCATTCTGAATCCAGCCAGATTGGTTTTGCGTCAGCCGGAAGCTCTTTGCCCGTCGGGGCGTCGATTGAGGTAAATAAGGGCGATAAAGTTTGAGGCCGCGATGAGCAGCATGACGCCGAACATGAACCAGGCAACATTGCTGCGCACCAGAGAAATGGAATTGGTGACGGCCGTAATTTGAGCGACTGACATTCCGCTTTCCGAGAGTGATCTCGAAGCGTTTGCCTGGGCGATTGCGAAGTGCCTGGCAAAAAACCAATACCCCAGCAATAGCAAAAGAAACTGCATTGCCGCGAAGAAAATCCAAGTTCGCGTTCGCTCCCGTACTCTTGTCACTGCGTGCCTCCCGGAAAGTTTTCAAGCTCACACAATTCGGTTAATTAGACTTGCCGGCTGTGGTGAATTGAAAGAGAGCTTGCAGATTTAAAGTGATATAGGTGAGCAGCACTCCGAATATGAACCACGAAGTGCTGCTACCCGCGTTGATGATTGCACCGGCAAGGGCTGAGGTCTGATCAGGAGGTATCCCGGCGTGCGACAATGCAGCTCTCACGCTCGGTTCCAACTGGCTGAACCGGCCGATGAGAACCCAATGTGAAACCAAAAGCACGCTCGATTGAAATGCCCAGACCAGATAGATCACCCAATTTTGCCTGGTTTCTTTCAACACGGAGACCTCCTGATGCAAAGTTTATGCTTTTCCCTAAGTTCTCGCCCATGGCCGATCGATTAATTGTGTCCAGAGGGCTTCGTTACACGTGGTCCGCATTTCTCTTCCGCATCGCGGAGCCAGTTGGAGTTGATGCTGTCCAGGGTTCGTTTTTGGCTCAAGTGGAGATTCATCGCTCCGCCACCAACTCCGACTGTGGTTGAGACGGGCTTAGAGCCGCCACCTCCACCTATCGCGGCTGTTGAGGTAATAATTAACATTGCCTCCTGGGCGAGAAAACCATCAAATGCGTCGCGCCAGTTAGCTTTGGCCTTCTTCGTCAGTGGCGCCGCACACGCTTCCCACTGTCGCCATTGTTCCCACCTGTTTCCAGCATCAATCCGGCGCTGAATTTCTTTTTTATTGTATTCGTCGGTTGCCTTGGGATTAAAAACATTCTCTGTTCTTCCCTGGGGATCCCACCCGCCAATTGGGACCAGTGAAAGGCTGAAGTCGCAATGCGTGTAGAGGAAGCGTCGCTCCTCGGCGATGACGGTGCCAAACTGATCGCGCGTCTGTACGATCAGGTATCTGTCCCAGCAAATGAGCCCGCTGGGATCGAGGCGATTCGGCGCGTCATTACCTACATACGCATAGCGATTGAGGGTTTGCGGGTCAAGCGGATCCAGGCTGCCGTTGTAGGGATCCGCACTCGTCCAGCGGCCGGAGCGGCTTTCATACTTGCGCCACCGGGCATGGTCCAGCCCGGTCACATCGTCTCTTTCCACCAGGGCGTATTTCTGCCGGTTCCCATCGCTTACTCCAAATCCCTGGCCCGCGGTCCGAAGGCCCACGCCCGCGCCGATCTCTTCGCCAAAGGGAAGATAATCATGACGCATAGTGACAGTGCTTGACGCACCGAAATTGTTCATCGCCGCGCGCGCAGAACCCTGCAGGTCCTGTAGCACGTAGGTGATTGGCCCGGTACCGGCAACCGCGGCGCCCCATGCTTCCACCTCCACCACCCGGCTGTAGAGATGATCTGAGCTGTCATTGACGGTCAGACGGATCTTGCTCGTGCTGATGCTCGGGAAAGAGAACTGGCGCCAGACCTTGTTGTTTCCGGTGACGTTGCCGCCGGTAATCGTGACCCAGCCTGATCCGTTCCAGTACTGCACCGTAAAGGCAGTGATGCCCCAGTTCGTGAAGGTCTGGGCCAGGGTTGGCTCAGACGGGTTCTGGTTGTTGTCCTGCTGCGTGACAATGTCGATTTCGTCGATAGTCCTCGTGCCGCTAAAGTCCACCTGAACCCAGTCGGGAAATGTGCCGTAGGTGTTATCGAGCCAGATTGAGTTATTCAGTGAAGTGCGCGCGCCGTCGTTGACGGAGCCGGGCGGATAGGTGCCATAGCTGGGATTGGAGAAATAGGACGAGGCCGTGGCCACGCCGCCATTGGCCGCCAGGGCAAAGTTGGCTCGCGGTTGAGTGAAAGTCTGGCTCGCCAGTAGCTGGCCGGCGCGAAATATGTTTTCCCGTTCCAGCGTTCCGCCGGTCGCACCGGTATAGTCGGCAATGTTCTGGCCAAAGATGTCGAAGACACGCGTGCGCGTAACGCCATTCTCCGTCGTTTGCACGCGTTGCCCGGCGGCATCGTAGACAGAAGTCTGGGTGACATTGCCGGAGGTGGCGGAGATTTGCCGGTTGCTCGCGTCATAGACGTAGCTTGCGCTGCGGAATTTCGCATCACTCGTGATGTTGCCGGCGCCGCCCGAATTGTTGTCGTAGACGACTGGCGTCGCCCCGGTTGCCAGGAAACGATTGTTGGCCGGATTGATGTCCGCCGGCTGCACCGGGATGTAATTGACGTTGACGTTGTTTTGATACTGGAAGCGATTGCCGAAGCGATCGTAGTCGTAGTGCGCCGCGTAGGTCCGCGTCCCGTTGTCGCCGCGATATTCAGCAGCGTCGGTCAGGCGGGCAAGGGCATCGTAGACAAACCGTTGCTCCCATTGTTTCGCGCCATTGGTGAAACCTTCGATGCGTCCGATTTGGCCATTGTTCCTGGTCGTTTCAAAGGCGCCCGTTGTCTGGTTGAATTTCCCGTAGACGTAGTTGTAGCGCTGCAGCTCAGCCCCCAGCAAATTTCTAAGTTTGATTTCGCCCGGTTGCAGCGCGCGGTTGTAGCCGATGGTGTGGACGGCGCCATTACCCCACGTTTCGGACGCCAGACCGCCGCTGGGGACGAAACTGAAAGCGTTCGCAAAGGTAGTCGTCCCGTCACTTATGCTTGTCAGCCTGCCGGCATAGCCGTACGCATTGGTCAGCACGCGATTGCCGGGATAGGTTTCCGAGGTCGGCTGCCCGGCGAGGTTGTAGGCGTAGCTCAGTAAATAGTTTGTCGCTCCGATCGTTTGCCGCTGACTCTTGATCTGGCCCATGGCGTCGTAATCAAAATGCTGGACCGTGGCCGGCACGCCCGTGACTGCGGCGGTCGACTGTTCCGTCAGGCGGCCGAGATTGAAGTAGCCGGCGCGCGGCTGGTCATAGAAATAGTTGCGGGTCGGAGTGCCCTGCGGTGAAGTGCCGTTGGCGAGGAAGTACTCGATTTTGCTCACGCGATTCAAGCCGTCGTACGTGAAGTGCGTGTTGATTTGTCGTGCGTCGAAGGCATCCTGCACCAAACTTTGCGAGTTGTAAATAATTTTCCGCGACCATTGATTGTTGCCGGCCACGGCGTCTGTCGTGGTCCAGGGCGCCGCTTCTTCGACATGTCGTTCGTGCGTCAGCCTTGAAAGCGAATCGAACCTGAAATAGCGATGCTGGGTCACGGTGGGGCCGGGTTGGGCTACGTGAATCAGGTTATCGAGCACATCGTATTCGTAATTGGTTGGTTGGCTGGGGCTGTTGGTAGGGCCGAGGTCCCCAGCTGTATTTGGCTCGTCCAGTCGCACCAGGCGGCCGAGCGCATCCACTTTTTGCCGTTTAGGCTTAAGCGCCTGATCGGTGACGGTCGTAAACGATCCGGAGTAGGAGTAGGTTGCGGTCGTTGTGGTTGGCGCGGTGTCATCACCGCTGGGTGAGGTCACCTGGGTCAGGCGCCCGAGATGATCGAAGGCCCGGGTCGTCAATGGTCCATCGAGGTGCAGCCCACCCCCATAACCTCCCGTCGCAAAGGGGTTGGTGTAACGATACGCGCGCCCCATGACATCGTATTCGAACACCTGTGAATTCCAGGGGCCGCTGGCAGTGCCGTCAAAAAATGTCTGCGCCACCTGGCCGCGCCCATCGTAGAAGCTGTAGAAATCCATCCAGTTGTTCGCGTCGACGCGCGTCGATCTATTGCTGTAGTAGTGGGTTCGTCCGGTGGAGTCCGGCCACAAGGCATCGTTGTAATAGAGATAGGTTGCGCCGCCGTTCGGATAATCGGTGTGATTCAGGCGGAGAGAATCGGCATTATAGAAATTGGTCGTGACCTGTCCGTTTTCATCCGTCAGGGCGCCAGTCAGTCCGGTATTCAAGTCATAGCTGGCCGTTTGTGTCAGGTTAGGGCCAGCGGTCGGGCCGCTGGTGACACCGGTGGGATAGGCATAATCGAAGCTGCTCGCGTAGCTGTATGACTTGAGCTGGCAGCAATCCACTTCGGTGCTGGTTACATTTCCCGCGATGTCGTAAGTAGTGGCGTGAGTGACCGGCCCTGCTCCGGCGGCGGCATCGGTATAGGTAGTGACACTGGTCAGGTTTCCGCGATAGTCGGTTGCTGATTGATAGGGGTTATATTGCGTGCAGACCCACTCCCAATCAATGCAGATGCGGCCGGATCGTTCTTTACAAACCCATTGGCAATTAGTCACGATGGACTGCTGGAACGGATCGAAGGCCGGATCGTGCATTTCTATGTCATCCCTACGGGTAAGGTTCGCATGAGCGCTGCCGTAATTGTCATAAGCATAGTCCACGCGCGCTGCCGGTGTCGCAGACTGGCCCGCAAATACCCTGACTGAAAGCGGCAGGTGCAGAATATGCCGATCCACGTAAGACTGTGAGGTTTGATAGGTCGTCTCTGTGCGTCGCAATTCGGCTCCGCTGGCATTCGGGTCGCTGGTGAAGTCGCGCTCGCTGACTGAGGCGATATTGTTGTAGCTGGTGTAGCTAAAGAGGGTCGCCTTCGTCTGACCCGCATCGTCGGTGATCCTTTTCTGACTGATCCTTGGTTCACCTGCGGGACTTACTTCCCAATCAACTTTGGTATGGGACAAGAAGCTTGCTCCCTGCTTATCGATGTAGACATCACTGAGTAAGCCATCATTCCACTGGCCCGCATTGACGATCGTCTGAGTCTCGGTGACGATTCCGTCGGGTGCTGTCACCGTCGAGACTCCGGAAGCTTTATCAACCGAGAATTGATAGACCGGTTGCGCAGAGACACGTCCGGCCCAGTCGTCAATGCGCTGGGTGTAGTCCGGAGCATCCGAAAGGCCGCCGGCTGGGATGGACCTCAGCGGTGTTCCCTGATAGTTGTAGCTGGTGACGGCAGCGATTGTATTTGCGCCCTCTGTCGGATATTGGCCAGGATCGGTCACCGTGTTCCACGATGCAGAAATCCCGCGAAACTTAGTCATTTGGTACATCATGCCATACGCCGAGTAATCGAACCGGTAGCCCACATGGGCATTGTTTAACTCCACACTGTTCGGCAGGTAGATGTATTTTATGACGCGCACGGAAGTGGGAGCACTGACGCTGATTTGCGCTTGGAACAGGCCTGTTTGCGCAAGGGCCAAATCCTGGTAATAGAAGCGCATCAACGCTCTTTCGGCCTGCCCGCTCAGGCCCGGCGCTGTAATCGTCACAAGGTCCCCGTTTGCAGCGTAATAAAAGTTCACATAGCGCTGGAGCGTGTCCTGAATGGAGGCAATCCTGGGTCCGACGCCGCCGACATAGGCAATGCGTATAAAGTTGCCATTGCGATCGGTAATTTGGGTGGGATAGATGCGGTATCCATTGCCGCCGGCTCCGTAGGTTACCTGGGTGCCATCCGCGTAATAGAGAATACCTGAGCCCGGGCCGCCGCTGTAATGTATCGAGGTTCCATCGGTGCAGTCGTACTCGCCAGTAGTCGTGGCGGTTAATGCGTGTCGAGTGCCATCCGGATCCGTCAACGTAAACCCGTAGGAGCTCTGGTTTTCAATCTGACCGTAGCCTAACCTGAATCCAGCTGCGGGCCAGCCGGAGTCGACGTCATAAGTCATGTGGACGACCCCATTGGCTGGATCCACGGAGCGATTGAACAACTGACTGTTGTGTGCCAGGGCGAGTTCCAGATTCAACCCGCGACCGGGAGGCGTTGCGATCGGGATTTCGAAAGTGAAGTTTTGGCTTCCGGGATTTTCCGTTCCGTCAACAGCTGCGCTGGGCATCTGGGCGCCGGGAATAGTCTTTCCTGGCGGGGAGCCAACCGCATTCGCAGCCTGATAAAGAGAATTAGTTTGGTTGTCGGGCAGGGGATCGTCTCCCGGCCCGTGTTGCGGCGGGTAGATAATGTTCGTCATCGTAACCGCGGGACGGATTCGTAAACGTGCTGCGCGCCCGGAGTTGGTATGGTTCAGGAATCGGGTTTCAGTGCCTGTCAAAGTGGCCTTGTTGTCAGGGTGACTTGTCAGAGGCTGCGCTCCCTGTTTTTGTTGACCGCCCGACTGGTCCAGGCTTCTGTCGCTAACGATGGCATGCACCGTCGTTCTTGCGCTGCCGGCTTGGGCGGTCAATATTGCGTCGCCAGGACGGCCGGCGATAGCCTGTCCCTGACGACTTATCTGGACCACGTGTCGATTACTCGACCTCCATTCAGCCTGCAATCCGTGGATAGGAGATCCATCGCTGGCCAGTGGGACCGCAACAAACGACATAGTTTGTCGGGACTGTAGCAGCACCTCTGCACCTGTATTAATGCGGATCGCAGCCACCCTTGCCTCTCGATGCGCCCTTGTTTCGACCGGTTCAGGCGTGATACCCGGTGGGTTAACCAGCCGCGGCGGCATGCTGCCATCTTGCGGGTTACCCGGCTTAACTACGCCGCGGGCGTCGATCCACTTCTTCCTGGCGTGATCCAGGGTTCGTTTGGACTCGGAAACTGCATATTGCATCGTCGTCTGCCTGACGGCGGCAGGAACCATTGAACAGCACAGCAACAGCATTAATCCCTGCGCTGTAAGTTTGCGCACCTTCCGCTTTGCGCCATGCGTTTTGGTTGGTCGCCACGAAGCAAGTTTGGCAAGTGTCGCAGGGTTGATGAAGTACCGACGAGCTAACTGAGTTGACGACTTGTGCAGTTTTGGATTGTTGTTGGCCATGGGAGTTTCTCCTGGTTGAGGCAGTCGTTCAGCGAGCCAGCAACATGCGAGCAGGGCATTCTTGACACTCAGCGGCAGAACCTGGGTCCTTGATGAGGTGTAATGAAATCTGAGAATCATGTCCTCCCGTTAGGTTCCCAAGCCGTGTCCGGGTGTCATCCATTCCTGGCGAGCGCGAAAGAGTCTGGCGGCGGTGGAGTGGGTAATCTGGAAAGTGGATACCTCGAGTCTGAGCTTCAGAGTCGCCATCAGCTTATTGCCGGGCCAAACAAGGCCAAATGTGCGGGCCGCTTCGGCAGCGGTGCAACTCAAACTTTGAAGAGTCAGCAGACCGGCACAGGGAGAGGCCTGTGCCGGTCCTTTGCGCCACGTAATGCTCAGTTGCGTGGCGGCTTCGCCACACGTTCGTTCCCACCATAAACGATCGTGTCAGCGCAAGAGATGCACGGCTCGCTAACAGTGCATCTCAAGTTGTTTACCCCAAAAGCGCAAATATGCTGCAAGGCATTTCCTCCTAATGCCATGGAGTCAGGACATTGACCCCCTAGCTGCAGTCAGAGACACGTTCCTTAAACCCAGCGAAGACTATCGACAGATCTTGCGCGCAGCTTACGCGGGCCGTACGGCCACGCAAACCTTTCGTACCGCAAAGCAGCTTCGAGCCAGCTTACCTGGCAGCCTTCAGCAGTTTGGTAACTGTCTCGCCAACCGCTGAAATGTCTTCCGGCTTGCGCAGGAAGGCATTTACTCCCGCTCCACGCGCGGTCTGGTCGTCGAGCATGGCGGATAGAATAATGATCGGTGTTTGATGGTGGTGGGCCAGGCCGCGTGCATGTTGGGCTAATGCCAAACCGCTCATGCCTGGTAGTTCGTTATCCAGGAGCAGAAGATCGTAGTGGGTCTTGCTGGCGATCTTTTCCAGTGCTGCGGTGCCGTCAGCACACGTTTCAACTTCGCAGCCAGTCAGTTCGAGCTTTTCCCGGACTACTTGCGCGACTGCTGGATTATCTTCAACGTGCAGAATTCGAGTCTTATTTTTGCCGCGTTTCTTTTTCGGATGAGATCCATTTGCGTCTTGCGAGCGAATGATGCTGCGCCGCCGAGGAACGATGGGAACGCTTCTGTGTCGCAGCACTTCATGCCGTCCATTAAGCAAAGCAAGCAGGCTCTGGTGGTGATTAAAGCCCAGCAACCGCGCCGCGTGCGAGACTACTCCGCCCGTATCATCCAGAGCCAGGCCAATGAAGTGAGCTTCGTACTCACGGACTGATTGCTTAAATGAGAAAACGTTCCAGTCGACCGTTGCCGGAAAACGGGGAGACGCGTGCACCAGAGCAAGCACTCGTCCGGTACAAGCGGTCAACCTTCTCAAAGTGGAAAGATCCTGGGTGTTAATCAACAACTCGCGCGCGCGATCGACCAGGGCTGTCAGATCGTCATTGGCGAGAGAAGATCCCAGTTCTTCAATGAGAACCATTGCCGCGTTGCCCGCACTCTCGAGGTCGCCGGCTCGTTCCGCTACCTCAAGGGCGCGTTCAAGTGTCGCGCGACTTTGCTCCGGATGTTTAAGCCGCGCCAGTGCAATTCCGTGGGTCGTTAGAGCTTCAGCCAGCAATGACTGCTCATCGCCCTGTTCAAGGGTGCGCACCGCAGTGCGAGCAGTTTTTTCTGCTTCGATAACTCGCCCTTCGGCCAGCAAGACTCGCGCCCGAGTTTCATCGACTTGGGCCA